>JAFYNH010000054.1 GCA_017549815.1 Selenomonadaceae bacterium | reverse complement strand
GGCAATGTCAGGCTGTGCGTAAACACCATCCAAAAAACAGCGAACACGATTACTATCTTTAATATAGTTGATATTTTCATTTCAAGCCCTCTTTAGTGGTGGCGAATAACTTCAAACTTCCACAGCGTAACTTTTTCTTCGGGACGAATGCCCGCCTTGCGTTTGGCAATGGAAATTTGCTGTTCGGGAGTATCGACGCCCTCAAGGTCGGGCAAAAGTAAGCCGCGACGCCCGTCATTTTCAACGATAACGCCATAACGCTTAACGTCCAATTCCTTGACGCTGAACGCTCTTTCTGGCTCGCCTAAAACGTCCACGCTGTATTCTATATCGTCAAGCTCGTCAATTTCCACAGGGTCAAAGCGCGGGTCTTTAGAACACGCCGAGATTGCATTCTGAATAATTTCTTCCGCTAAGTTGTCCCGCGTCGCCATTATCGTTCCTATGCAACCGCGCAAATTCCCTTCCTTATGCAGACTTACAAAGGCACCTGCGCGGCGGTTCATCAATTCTTCGGGCAAATCTTTAGGCAACTCGGCGGGCTTATGCGTCTTAACGAAAGTCTCCAAGCTATATCGCGCCAACTTAACAAAGGCATCCTCCGTAGCCTTGCGCTTTTCCGACTCGTACTTTTTGAACTTAAAAAGCTGATTAAGGAAATCGCGCTTGGAATCCTCTTCGCCGACGTTGAAATAAACAATGCCGTAGCCGACGCCGAAAGTCCCTTCATAAGAAAGACGCTCTGCGCGGACGGCTTTTTTATCCAACGCGCCCGCCATTATCCAGAATGAACGCAAGCCACATTCCGCCGCACGATTGCACATGACATTATTCATCGTCAAGAGCTTAAGAAAATCCGCGCCGCCCAAATTCTCCATGACTTCCGAATCAAATTGCGCACCTTCGGGAACTGTGCCGTAATGACTGCCCGCAAGCTTATGCGAAAGGTCGCCGCTCGCCACGAAGAAAATTTTCCTGCCGAGTTCTTCAGCCACTCGTTCAATTAACTGACCGAATTTGTAATGTACTTCCGCCGTCAGCCCTGACAATCCGATTCGTAAAAATTTTACTTTGTCGAAGTCAAGCCCCGCCTGTTCTAAAAATCTTAACGGAATCATCGTGCCATGATCCAACGCGGGGTTTCTTTCGCCGATTGTACCTGCAGGGAATTTTTCCGCCTGCGCGTCCGTCGTGAGTTTCCGCGCAAAGTCAACGTCGTAATTTATCGTCAACGAAACTTCCGCCGCTCTGAATTGCGCCATATTCCCCGTTGCCGCTTCGCCCGGCGATATGTGGAAATAATCCGCGTACAGTATCGAATGCGGGCTGGTGATTATTATCGTTTCGGGGTTAAGCTCCACGATCCGACGCGCTATTTCTTGATAAGCCGCTATCGTCGCCGAAATTTTCTGTTCCTCGCCGCGTCCGATTTCTGGCAAAATTATCGGCGGGTGCGGTACTGCTACTGCTCCTAATATACTCATTTAAAATTCCTCCAAAAAATTTTTCCGCTATTATAGCACAAAAAATCCCCGCGCAGATTTTAACGCAGGGAGAAATTTTTATTCAGCCTTCGCTACGTTCAAGCAGATATTCTATAGGTTTCCCGAAGATTTCAACGAGCTTGGCTTTATCCGCGTCATTGAAATTGTATTCGCCGCGCATTTTGCGAGCAATGGTTGATTTTGTCGCGCCCATAAGTTTTTCGAGTGCACGATAAGAAAGATTCCGCTTATCCAGCTCGGAAATTAAATTTTTATATGGACTGGGTCTGCAAGGTGCTTTCTTAATTTCTACGCCGTTTTCATGCTGAAGAAGATAATCAATGGATTTGCCAAAAATCTCAACGAGCTTGACTTTGTCCGCATTCGTGAAATAATTTTTGCCGCACATTTTTTTATAAATAGAAATATAGCATAAGCCCAAACTTTGAGCTAAATCTTTATAAGTAAAGCGATGTTTATCCATTTCGTTCAGCAAATTTTTGAACGGGCTATTTCTGCGGTCTTTCTTTTTAATTTCTGTGTCGATTTCGCGATAAAGAAGATATTCGGCAGGCTTGCCAAAAATCTCGACCAGCTTAATTTTGTCCGCGTCCGTGAAATTGCGTTCGCCGCGTATTTTACGAGAAATGTTTTGGAAACGTATTCCCATGAGTTTTGCAAGTGCGGCATATGAAAATTGATGTTCGTCCAATTCAGCTATCAAATTTTTGTAAGGACTATAACCGCGTTCTTTGGCAGAAATTTTTGCACGTCGTTCATTAGGCACTGACTTGCCAAAGTTAGGATTTTTTTCACCTCTCATTGAAGCCGATCTTTTAGCGCAGGTTTCCGGTGGAAGTTTCTTTCCTTTACGCGATAAAGAAAGTTTTTTGCAATGTTCGGGGGATTTTGGTTTGCCAGTGAGTGCCGCTTTAATTTTTGCGCGATGTTCTGGCGATTTTGGAATACCCTTTTGCCCCAAGCCAATTTTGGCTTTATGTTCTTCTGTATGACGTTTTCCCGTATTCGCCGCTGAAATTTTCGCAATATCTTCGGGTTTACGCTTATAACCAGAAAATCCTTCGCCGCCGTCTGTGCGGTTGTAGCCGTAAGGTTCTTTACTCTTGAGCGCGGCAATAAAATATTTTTCCTTCTCGTCCAACTCCGCTCTTGAATAACAACTCACAATGACTCCGCAGTAAAAATTTTCCTTGCCGTACTCTTGAATCGCTTTGCCGATTAAAGTAGTATTGCATGCCGCGTGAGCGTCGAATCGTCTTTTCAACGTTTTAGTCGTCTGCCCAACGTATCGCGTACCGTTGATCAAGTTCCAAATCAGATAAACGACGCCAAACACCTTCATAATATCAAGCCGCCTTTCTTGACAGCAAAGCGCGGAGCGTGCTACAATTCGCAAATGGAAAAACTCTACACTTTGCTAGTTGTTTTGTTAAGCAAACAAATTCTAGCACAGGCAGAGCTTTTCCGTCAAGAAATAAAAAAAATCCCTCGCCCGCGCAGGTTGAGGGAAAATTTTTTATACGCTTGAAAATTCTTTATTGCGGCTTAATGCGTTTAACCGCCTCACTCAATGGCGGAATTATCTGTTTTTTACGACTCATTACTCCCGGCAAGAAAATATGATTTCCGCTAGCATCTTTGTGAAAGGCTTCACCGATCAGAGTCTTGGGACTTCCGCAGTAGAGCAAATATGTGGCTTCCTCAAGTATATCAGTGCACATCATGCATTGAAGGTCGAAACCTTCGCGCTCAATGTTTTCTTTCATAACTTCGATTAATTGGTCTTCAATGTCGAGTACTTCTCTGGTGTCCATCACTGAAATTTGCGACACAATGACGCGGTAATCGCCGATTTTGAATTCCTTGAGGTCGTTCTTGACGATTTCGGTGGGAGTTTTGTCGCCGATACCCGCGCCCGCTCTCAACATAGCCAAGCCGTATTCCTTGAGATTGACGCCTGCGATTTCGGCAAGACGCTCGGCAGTTTTCTTGTCTTTGGGCGTGCAGGTCGGCGATTTGAACAGGACGGTATCTGAAATAATCGCGCTTAAAAGAAGTCCCGCGATTGACGGCGGAATTTCAACGTCGTTTTGCCAATGCATATTCGCGACGATTGTGCAAGTGCAACCGACAGGCTCTTGATGAATATAAATCGGCTCGCTCGTCTGAACGCCGCCCAGTCTGTGGTGGTCGATAATCTCAACAATTTTGGCGTCTTCAATGCCCTCGATAGCCTGTCCGCGTTCGTTGTGGTCGACAAGGATAACTTTTTCGCGTTCGGGCAACATAATTTCATCTGCGCTGACTAAGCCGACTAATTTGTTATTCTCGACGACGGGATAACTGCGGTGGCGGTGTTCGTCCATGACGCCCTTAATATCGCTAAGCAAATCCATAGGACGGAAACAAACGGGATTTTCCTTCATGATACGGCGAATCGGCACGCATTGATTAATCAAACGTCCGATTGTGTAGGCGTCATAGGGAGTTAAAAGTACAAAGACGCCGCGTTTCTCCGCCTCTTCTAAAACTTCGGGCGCGATTCGGCTGTTCTGCGTTACGACAATGCAAGAGATTCCGCACTCCATGAATTTATGCAAAGTCTCCGCGCTTCTGTCGCCAACGATAACAATATCATTTTTATTGAGGATACTGACCGTAGAAAACGCGCTACCCGACGCAATGACGATATTGCCTTCAATAAGTGCATTTTCGTCGCCCGAAACGAGAACTTTAGCCTCTGTCGCTTGAATAATGTTGCGATAACGAACGCGCAAATCGACAAGGCTTTGAAGTCCAAGTTCAAGGAAATATCTCTTGGCGAGGTCGCTGACAGTGACGATACCGACGAGATCGCCGTTAGAATCAGTGACGGGCACGGATTGCAATTCGGTTTTGCGCATGACTTCGCCCAAATGGCGGAGTGTATCGTGTTGCTTAACAACCGTCTTGCATTCGAGCGCAACGTCTTTCACGCGAGGATACAAATCCGTCAACAACAACGGCTGATCCACTTTAAAATATTCCAGCGCGTATTTGGTCTCGTTATTGATTTTGCCGCAACGCGCAGGCACTGCATTAAAGCCCAATGCCCGTTTAAGGTGCGAATAGCCGATTGCCGAACAAATCGAGTCGGTATCGGGATTTCTGTGTCCGATGACGTAAATTGGTTTATTGCCGCCTTTCATTAAAAAGCCCCCTCCAACTTTCAGAAAGTTACAACTTCCATGTGCCCAAATTATAAACAAAAAACTTTTTACTGTCTATATTAACCAAACAAAAACCGCTCTTATTGAAAAGCTGAATTTTATCTGGTATAATTTCTATAATGCCGTACCTCACAGGCGGTAACTTGACGCTTGAGGAGGGAGGTGAAAACATGGAGGATATTCTTCTGCATCTCGGCATTCAAGTAGTTGGAACGGTTGTTGGCGGACTCATCTTGGACTACATCCGTGAACGCTGGTTCTAACCGGCAGATTGTCCACTCGACAGCCCGCTAATTGGTCTCATCAACCGATTATGGCAAAACGAAACCCCGCACGGTTCATCACTCCGACGGGGTTTTCGTTTTGGTGAAAACATGTTGGAACTACTATTCTTCTGCAGTTGTTGCCTTAATCAACGTTATTAATTTATCATAGCTCTTATTTTTTGTCAACGATAAAACGAAACCCCGCACGGTTAATCACTCCGGTGGGGTTCTTCGTTTTTGAAACGTGTTAGAACTGCTATCCTCTCACAGTTGTTATCTTAATCAACACTGTTAATTTATTACAGCTCTTATTTTTTGTCAACGGCAAAACTAATCCCCGCGCAGTTAGTTATATCAAAAACGTTGACGCATGAATTTTTTCTGATATAATTTCTTCAATGCCGTACCTCCAAGCTCGTAGTTATAGATACTTTAGGAGGGAGGTGAAAAATCATGGAGGATATTCTCGTGTATCTGGGAGTTCAGATAGTTGGAACTGTCGTTGGTGGACTCATACTTGACTACATCCGCAAACGCTGGTTCTAACCGGCAGATTATCCACTCAACAGCCCGCTAATCGCAGTCCCAGCGATTATGGCAAAACGAAACCCCCGTACAGCGTCCCAATTCTGCGCGGGGGTTTTCGTTTCGGTGAAACCATGTTGGAACTACTATTCTCGTGTATTGTTGTCTTAATCAACGTTGTTAATTTATCATAAGCTTGCCAATTTGTCAATGACGCGAAAAGGATTAAGGGGTTAGGATTCGGAGGCAAAGGATTTTCCACTGTCTACTGTCCCCTTTACCCTGAAACCTTTCCCCTAACCTCTTTATAAAGTTTCATCAGCTCGGCGACAATCTTAGACTCGTCCTCTAAAATATTCTCTAAACCATATGCCAATGCAACCGCGTAATCGTTCGCCTTATGCGCCAATCGCAATTCGGCGGGCATAGTTTTTTCGTCATACAATTCAGCAAACGTCAATGAAGAAAAATCCGCCCGAACTTCCAAAATCTCTTGCGCCGTCTTTTCTATCAATCGCCGCTGTCTAGCCGTCGCCTCGCACCAAATAAAATTATTGTAAACTACCGTCGCTGAATACCTGTAACGGCTTTCTAACCGCCCTGCTACCGCTCGAACCCACGTCATATGTATTGAACTCGTTAAAATGCCGAAATGATAAAGCGTCGCGCTCGGAATTATTAATGTTGCGTCACTTGCAATCGCTTTCGGCTCCATAAAGCCTATCGGAATATATTTTCGACGTTCAGAACTTACTCGCGGTACTAAAATATAGTTTCCATGAGGAAAATTTTCAAAATGAAAGCGTGTCGGCTTATTTGCAAGCTTGCGAGTGCCTTCACGTTTGCTTGATAAACGATAATTTTTTACAGCCTCCACACGTTCAGCGACTAATGGCATTGTTTTTATCTCGTCAAGCGGCACATCTCCTAAATAAAGACAATAGCGACGCTTACCTTTAATAAATTCATCTGCACCATACCAACTACGGAAATATTTCTGCGAGGCAGGCTCACGTTTAATAAATTCGTCCATTTCTTCTTTAGTAAATAAATAATTACCGTCATCAATAGGCATATTTCCATAAATCATCTTAGGAACGAACTTTTGGAGATGATTAGGGCGGCTCTCAACAAAAATATCTTCGCCGTCGACAAGATAAGCGTTGATATTTTCGGCTATGATAACTTTGTCACCGTCGAAAATAAATTTGGGCTTATCATTGGGCGCGACGCTGAAACCGACAATGACGCAATGAACATGGGCGGGATTATCGGAGTCGCTGAGCCATTTGAAGGTTCTATGCGCGAAGTCAATATGAACGCCCGCCGCGAAAAGATTTTTCCAGAGAGTGCCGACGCTATCGCCTTGACAAACGGAATTGGTCGAGACAAAGGCGGCTCGGACAGCATTACCTTTCATTAAATCGGCGGCTTTTTTATGCCAGCACGTGACGTAATCGAGGTTGCCGACATTTTTCCAACCGTCGAAAACTCTTTGAATATCGGCGGCTTGGTCGGCGGATTTTTCTCTTGCGCCGCGAAAGGGCGGATTGCCGATAACATAATTAGGAATGCGTAATGCGCAATGCGTAATTGGAAAAATTTCTTTCCAATCTATGTGTAGGGCATTGGCTTTAATAATCGTGGAGAAATTTTTGAGCGGCAAGGCTTGAAGATTTTTACCCAATGCGCCCTCAGTAGCTTGGAGCATTTGATTTTCAGCAATCCAAAGGGCAGTCTGCGCAACGGCAACGGCGAACCCGTTAATTTCAATGCCGTAAAACTGCGCGATAGAAACTTTTATAGGATTATCGGGCAGAGTAACGAGCGGGCGAAGTTCTTCAAGGATTTCATTTTCAAGGCGGCGGAGGCTTAGATAAGTTTCGGTTAAAAAGTTGCCGCTACCACAGGCAGGGTCGAGGAATTTGAGGTTGGCGATTTTATCTTGCAAGGCAAGAAGAGCCGCCGCCCGATTCTTAATTTGCTTGCGCTTGATAAATTCAAATTCGTCGCGGAGGTCGTCCATAAACAACGGGTCGATAACCTTATGAATATTTTCGACGGAAGTGTAAAACATGCCGCCGGCGCGTTGACGATTTTCCTTGCTAAAAGTTGACTCGAACATTGCGCCGAAGACGGGCGGGCTTATTTCGTGCCAACTGAATTTTTTTCTTGCGTTGAAAGTGCCGATAGCGGCTGTAGGATTGCCGACGGTTTTATTATATTCGGGCAGAGAAATTTTTTCGTCGAAAAGCCCGCCGTTGACGTAAGGGAAATTTTTCAAGTCGTCGCTGATATTTCCGCGCAGATTATCGGGCGTGTTAAGAACATTAAACAGATTCTGGAGGGCAACGTTACGTTGGTCGTCCGAAAATTTATGCAGGTAGTCAAAAAACTGATTGGCGTCGAAAATGTGAGCGTCGCCGGCATATAAGCAAAAGACGAGCCGCGTACAAATTTTATTAAGGGCGTCTTCGTAGTCGGTGATTTTATTGCGCTGATAATTTTTAGCAAAGGCGTCGTAAATTTTATCGATAACGTTGAGAGCCTCACGGGAAATTTTTTCATCGGGCGGAGAGTCGTCAGCAGTCGGGTCGATTAAAAATCTGAGACGCTGATATTGATAACGCAAATCTCGGAGCTTGATAATGGCGGGGTCTGCGCGGTCGGGCTTATAAATTCTGAACTCGGAAAAGTTGCAGGTAATAATCCAACGTGGCGGCTCGCGAAGACTTTTTGCATAACGGCGAGCCTGTTCATAGGGCGTTAAAAGTTTACCGTCGGACTGGAGAATTTTTTTAGCAAGGTCGACGCCAAAAGATTTTTGTTCTATAAGGACGCGGGTTTTGGCAAGGTAAGCGTCGATAAAGCCATTTTGAACGGGAACTTCAAAGTCGATAAGTTTTTCGGGGCGTTCGACATCAAAAATATCGCGGAGGAACGTCAGCCAAAATTTTTGGGTATCGCTTTTCTCGTCGCCCGTCTCGTACCAGTCATTGGCGAAATTTTTTGCGGCGTCATTCATTGCCAAGCCTCCTTAAATTTTTATTACGACTTTGCGATTGTACAGAATTTGAGCGAGCGGGAGCCAAGACAGCGTCCAGATTAAACAGAAAATCGTCGAGCCGAATTCGGGGCTTATAATCTTTTCAAAGACGGTTTCATAAGCCAAGAAATAAACGCCCGTGCCGTCGACTTGCAAAATCTTGAAGAACAGCAACATAAAATTCGACATCAGGAAGAAGAACAGCGGATTCATGCCGATAGCGCAGAGCGGACGGAGAAAATTTTTAGCTTTAGGAATTCTGTCGAGCGCGTAGATTATCGCGGCGAACAATAAAATTTCAATGCCCGAAGTAATCAGCGCGAAGGGAGCCGTCCAAATTCTTTTCGCGATAATGTCGAAGTTGCTCCAAATGCCGCCCGCGATTAAGAGTATCACGCCCGCCGCGCAGATAACCATAACTTTTTCTTTCGTGCGCGAATTTTCAAGAAGAATTTTTCCTTCAAAGAAACCGAATAAAAATGACGCCGTGCAAGCAAAAGTTCCGTAAAGCCCTTCGGGGTCGTGAGTCGCCTCGCAAATGTGATTGACGCCCGGCAAGATAAAATCGATAGCTTGGCTTATGTTATTTCCGTCGGCGAAAGGATTATCGGGCGCGTAAATGTGAAAGCCGATTGACGATAAAATCAGGAGCAGGAACGCCGTATAAAAAATTTTCATTTCGCTCCGCAAAGTCAATACGATAAACATACCGAGCGCGTAAGTCAGAGCCAATCGCTGAAGTATCCCGAAAATTCTTATGTGAGCTATTGCACGTTCATAAAAATCCGCGCCCGCGAAGTTGTCCCATAAAAAGTACGCGAAGATATAAGGCAACTCGTTAAAGAGAATTCCGATTGCGAATAAAATCGCCGCTCGTTTCAAGATTTTTTGCCGCGAAGGTCTACGCTTTGACATGGAAATTGCCGCCGACGCCCCCATTGTGAATACAAAGCCCGGAAACGCTAAATCTGCGAAAGTTAATCCTTCCCATTGCGCGTGGACAAATATCGGATAAATTTTTTCTAAGACGGGCGGCGCGTCAACGAATATCATTATTAAAATCGCCAAGCCGCGCAGGGCGTCAAGCGAATCAAACCTTTTCATGAAGAATCCCCCTTAAATTTTTATGACGAGCTTAAATCTGTGGAAAATCTCTGCGACGGGGAACCAAAGAATCGTCCATAACAAACAAAATAGCGTCGTGCCGAATTCGGGCGAAATAATTCCTGCCGTCGTGTGCCTGTGGAGCCAGAAATAAACATTGGTGTCGCCGATGGGCATGATAAATAAAAATAGGACGATAACGCTGTTGGCAAAGAAAAAGAACAGCGGGTTGCGCCCGAAGGCTATCATCAGCTGATAAATTTTTCGCATGGGAAACGGTTCGTCGAATAACTTCATGAAAATTGCGAGCCATACAAAATCAACGCCCGCATTTATCAGCGTGTAAGGCGTCGTCCATAAATTTTTACAGATAATGTCGGCGAAACTCCATAAGCCGCCCGCGATTAAAAGCACTATGCCAACCGCTATCATAAAAAAAATTCGGTCGCGCAGATTAGCATTGTCGATTAAAATTCTCCCCGCCAAATATCCGAACAATACCGACGCCGTAGCAGAAATTGTGCCGTAAAGTCCTTCGGGGTCATGAGTCGGCAAATAAATATGATTCGCGCCGGGGAAAATAAAATCAACTGCGCGGCTGATATTGTGTTCGACGGCAAAGGGATTATCTGGCGCGTAAAGATGATAGCCCGCCGATGATAACGCCAATAATACGAACGCCGCCGCAAAAATTTTTATGTCGTTCTTGACCGCCCGCACGATTAAGACTGCGAACAGATAAGTTAGGGCGAGCCGCTGAAAGACGCCGAACAATCGCCCGTGAACTATCGCGGCGTCGAAGAAATTTTTCAGCGTGAAGTTTTCGACGAGCATTAAGGAAAAAATATGCGGCAACGTTCCTAAAAAAATTCCCAGCGCAAAAATTATCGCGACGCGCTTTAAGAGTTGCTTTAAGGGCGGGTTGCGCCTCGATAACGAAATCGCCATTGAAACGCCCATGATAAACGCGAACAGCGGGAAACCGAATTCCGCCAACGTAAAGCCTTCCCATTGCGAGTGCATTAGTATCGGGTACATATTGGCGGGCGGCGCGTCGAAGAAAAATATTGTCGCTACGAATACGCCCCGCAACATGTCTAATGAATAAATTCGTCCTTTGCTTGAAGCCATTAAATATTCCTCCGAAAAAAAATAGGGACAAGGGAAAAATCCCTAATCCCCAGTTCCTAATTCCTAGTTCCTAATTATGCGCGTTCGATATAACTACCAGTGCGCGTGTCAATTCTCAAAACGTCGCCCTCGTTGATAAACAGCGGCACACGAACAACATAGCCCGTTTCCAAAGTGGCGTTCTTAGTCGCGCCCGTAGCAGTATTGCCTTTAACGGCGGGTTCGCATTCGGTGACTTTCAGCTCGACCGAATTCGGCAAGTTAATTCCGATAATGCGCCCCTTGAAGGTCTGCAGGTTGACTTCCATATTTTCCATAAGATAATTGAGCGCGGTGCCGAGTTGCTCTTTAGTAAGCTCGATTTGCTCGTAAGTCGTAACGTCCATGAACGTATATTGCCCGTCAGCTTCGTAAAGGAATTGCATTTTGGCGGTATCAAGGCGGGCGGGCGGCATTTTTTCATTGGGGTTGAAAGTGCGTTCGACGACTGCGCCAGTCTCGACGTTTTTAATCTTTGTGCGAACGAACGCCGCGCCCTTACCGGGTTTGACGTGTTGGAATTCGACGACCTGCCAAGCCGAGCCGTCAATCTCAATCGTTAATCCTGTCCTAAAATCGGTACTTGAAATCATTGGTATTACCTCCATTTATAATTCAATTAAAGTTTTGGGCGAATGCGTCAAAGGCTGAGCTGCGCCGCTCGTCACCAAAACTGTATCTTCAATCCTGACGCCGCCGAAATTTTCAAGGTAAAGTCCCGGCTCGTCGGTTACAATCATATTCGGCAAGAGACTTTCGCATTTGCTGAGCTTGCTAAGGCGCGGTTCCTCGTGAATTTCTAAGCCGACGCCGTGCCCTAAGCCGTGAACAAAATTTTTCCCATAGCCCGCGTCCTCAAATTTTTTTCTGACAGCCGCGTCAATGTCCTTGCCACTCTTGCCCGCCGTGATAACTTCCAAGCCGTAAATCTGCGCGGAAAGCACGGCATTATAAATTTTCTTTTGTTCGTCAGACGCCTTACCGACGCAAATTGTCCGCGTAATGTCCGAATGATAGCCGTTAAAAACTGCGCCGAAATCTATAGTGACAAGTTCACCCGCGCAGATTTTTTTATCAGACGCCGTGCCGTGCGGAAGACTTCCACGCCAACCCGACGCAACTATCGTAGTAAAGGCGGCACGTTCGGAACCGAATTTACGCATAAAATATTCCAACTCGGCGGCAACTTCAACCTCTCTGACATCGGGCTTGATGAATTCCAAAATTTTTTCAAAAGCTCTATCGGCAATGTCGCAAGCCTTTTTTATGCAAGAAATTTCAGCCTCGTCCTTGACCTGTCGAATCTTATCAAGCACGACCGATTTTAACTCGACGCCCTCAAAATTCTTGACGATATAATCATGTTCGGCGACCGTCATAACCATTCCTTCAATGCCGACCTTTTTACAGACCGTCTCTTTAAGCTCCGCGACGATTTTTTTATAAAACCCTTCGGTTTGCTCGATGACAAGGAAATTTTTCGCCTCTTGCTTAGCCTGTTCAATATATCTGCCGTCGGTGATGAGCTTGCGGAAATTTTTACCGACAAGCAACGCCGTACTTTCGCCGCCAAAGCCGCTGAAATAATTGACGTTCGGAGCCTTCGTGATTAAAAGCGCGTCGACTTCTTCTTCGGAAATTTTGTCGTAAAGATTAGCCAGCCGTTCCGCGAAATCAAAATTCATAGCTATAAATTAGCCCCTTTGCAACTTGCGAATGGCAATGTCAAGCGCGGCAATGTAGCTGTCGACGCCGAATCCGCAAATTTGCCCCATAACGACTGGCGCAATAACCGACGTTTGACGGAATTCTTCGCGGCGATGAATATTCGACAAATGCAACTCAATCACGGGCACGGGAACTGCGGCTATCGCGTCGCGCAGGGCTATGCTGTAGTGGGTCAATGCGCCCGCGTTCAGCAAAATAAAATCGTAACGCCCGCGAGCTTTCTGAATAGCCTCGACCAATTCGCCTTCAAAATTCGACTGTATAAAATTTATTTCGTCAACGCCCGCTTCTTCAGCACGTTCGCGCAGAATTTCGTTTATGTCATTGAGCGTCGTCCGTCCGTAAATTTCTGGCTCGCGTGTCCCCAGCAAATTTAAATTCGGGCCGTTTAATACCAAAATTCGCTTGACGTTTAAGCCGTCATTTTCTGATTGCAAAACTTTTCTCTCCCTCCGCAACGGGCAAATCGGTAAGTTCAAAATTTGTAACTTTAATCCGCCCCCTGCCCGTTTTTATTTTGTCAACAAGTTGTTCGATAATCAGCGGCTCACCTTGAAGTTCCATTGTAACGGAGCCGTCCGCCATATTTTTAACCCAGCCCGTCGCGCCGAGTTCCCGCGCAGAATTTCTGACGAAAACCCTAAAGCCGACACCTTGAACGCGCCCGATAGCTTTTCCCGCCTTGCGAATCATTTGCGGGAGTTTAAAGGGTTGCTCTTCCTGCTTGCAAAATTTATTCGTAAGTAAACCCATAATTTCCCCTCAATATCTGATAGCAAATTTGTTTTCGCCGGCGACGACAGCCATATCTTCAAGTTCAAAATTCGTGACTCGAATCCAGTCGTTGCCCTTTTGAATTTTGGCGATAAGGCGGTCGACAATTTCAGGCTCGCCCTGCAATTCCATTGTAACAGAACCGTCGCTCATATTTTTAACCCAGCCCGTTATGCCCATAGCCTTTGCGTTGCTCTGAACAAAAAATCTGAAGCCAACGCCTTGAACGCGACCTTCGGCACGCCCAGCCTTGCGAACGGCATTTTCAACGTTGACAGGTTCAATCGCCTCAGCGTCTTCGTCAGCTCCGCCAAAAATATTTCTCCAGAAACTCATAACATCAACTCCTAATTAATGACCAAATTTCTACGGGCTTATCGACGCGAATTTTTACAATCTGTTGAGCGTGCGGCGCAGATAAAATTTCTTGTCCGTCCGCGTCGCGCATTGAAGTTATTTCTTGCGAAAAAGTTTCTCCATGCGGCTGAAAAAATTCTGCGCGGTCGCCGACTTCAAATTTTCCGCGCTGTTCAATCGTCGCCGTCATCGTCTCTAAATTAAACTCGCGAACTATGCCTAAAAATTCCGTCGAACGGCTCGGCTTTGACGTGTCGTAAATTTCGGTCGGCTCGCCGTCGCTCATAAAAAATCCCGTCGTATACGGTCGGTGCGCAATTTTATTCAGCTCGTCAAGCCACTCGTCGCGAGTCTTAAAATCGTTCGGATTGTCGAAATATGAATCAATCGCCGCCCGATAAACTTTCACGACGCCCGCCACATAATTAACGCTCTTCATGCGCCCTTCGATTTTCAGCGAAGTAACGCCGCTTTGAATCACTTTGTCAAGATACGGGAGCAAGCATAAATCTTTTGAATTCATGACGTAGGAGCCGCGTTCGTCCTCTCCGATTGGGAAAAATTCGCCCGCTCGTTTTTCTTCAACCAAGTTATATTTCCAGCGACAAGAATGAGTACATGCGCCTAAATTTGCGTCGCGCCCCGTCAAAAATTTCGACAGCCAACAACGCCCCGAATAAGAAATGCACATTGCACCATGTACAAAAATTTCTAACTCTGCCGCGCAGTTCTCCTTAATATCCAAAATCTCCGCGCAGGTTAATTCTCGTGCCAAAACAATTCTCTCCGCGCCAAGTTCATGAAAAAATTTCGCCGCCCGCCAATTCGTGACGTTCGCTTGTGTGCTGATGTGAATTTTTAAATCGGTCAGTTCCTTCGCCAAAGTCAAAACGCCCAAATCCGAAATTAAAACTGCGTCAACGCCTGCGCGGTCTAAAAATTTAAGATAATCGGCGAGAGCGTCAAGGTCGGCATTGTGCGCGAAAATATTCACCGCCGCATAAATTTTCTTGCCGAGTCCGTGAGTAAATTCGACTGCCTTCAAAATTTCTTCGCGAGTAAAGTTATCGCCGAACGCCCGCAAGCTAAAATTCTTCCCGCCAAAATAAACGGCGTCCGCCCCATAAATAAGCGCGGCTTGTAACTTCTTAAAATTTCCTGCGGGTGCTAAGAGTTCGGGCTTAACGATATTTATTGACAAGATTCAAATGCTCCTCGTAAGTATTGGCGTAGTGATTATGTCCTTTACGGTCGGCAACGAAATAAAGATAATCGGTGTCGGCAGGGTGAAGAACTGCCTCAATCGACGCAAGCCCCGGATTAGCTATCGGACCCGGCGGCAAGCCTAAATGTTGATAGGTGTTGTAGGGCGAATCAATCTGCGTGTCCTCAATCGACAAGTCTTCCTTCGGCGTGTCCATTAAATATTGGAGCGTCGCGTCGGTCTGCAACGGCATGTTCAATTTCAATCGCTTAAAGAAAACCTGCGCGACAATCGGACGGTCTTCAGGGAAACGGACTTCGCGCTCGACCAACGACGCCAATGTTATCAAATCGTAAATCGATAAGTCCATTTTCGCGGCTTGCGAACGCATTTCCAGCGTTAATTTCTTGTCGAAGTTCTTCGCCATGAGATTTAAAATTTCTATAATCTCAACGTCGCTCTCGACCGTGTAAGTGTCGGGGAAAAGGAAACCTTCCGCCGAGTAGAAAACGTCTTTATGCTTTTTCATGTAATCATAGGGCACAAAATCAGTTGCCGCCTTGATGAAATCGTCTTTGTCGGCAAGGTCGAGACTTTGAAGACGCGCCGCAATTTCTTTAATGCCAAAACCTTCAGGGATTGTGAAATGAACAAGCTTTTTCTCGCCCGTTAAAAGTTTCGCGAAAACTTCTTCATTCGACATGCCTAAAGTAAACGTGTAGGAGCCGGGTCGGAGCTTGTCGTCATAGCCGTAAACTCGCGCCAAAAGTCGGAATTTCAACGTGCTGTCGATAACGCCCTTTTCCGCTAATCGCTCGGCAATCTCCGCCGTAGAAAGTCCTTCGCGAATTTTAACGTTGATTCTTTTTTCCTCCCCGACGTTTGAAGTCTCGGTTTCAGTCTGCGTAGGTTTATTAATGTGCGCGACTGACGGATCTACGAAAATCAACACCGCGCCGATAACCACTATGCAAAAGAACACCGCGCCCGCCACGCTCGCGACGTATTTCCAAGAAATTTCCGCCTTCAAGTCTTTAGACGACTCGCGGAATTTTTCCAGCACAGAATCTTTAAACGATTTTTTATTGGCGCGTCGCGAAGGGATTTTTATTTCGTCGTCATTGTCGGTTGAAATTTTTTTGTCGTCCGGCTCTTTCATTCTTCCTCATCCAAAAGCTTTTCATAAGCCGCCTGAACGCGCTCAAATTCCTCATCGGTAGGCTCGACGTATTCTTCTTGTCCGTTTTCGTTCACGACGATTTTGGCAATGATAACGTCGTCGTCCTCGCAACCGCAATCGCAACCCGCCTCGTGTTCGTGCTCGTCGTCTTTAACCTCAATCAACAGCGCAAAATTTTCGTCGCCGACGGGGATAATCATTTCTTCAACGTAGTAATAAACGTTGCCTTCTTCGTCGGTCATCTCAATCAAAATATCGTCGTCGAAATTTTCTTCATTGCGTTTATCTGCCATTTTAAAACCTCCAGTTATTAGGAACCAGTTATTAGGAACTGGTAGGGACTAGTTCTTAGCTCCTCGCTCCTAGTTACTCATTGAATCCAAGTAGCCTTGCAAAATGTAAACTGCCGCCATTTTGTCAATAACTTTCTTGCGTTTCTTGCGACTGACATCCGCCGCGATTAAATTCTTCGCCGCCGCGACTGTGCTAAGTCGTTCGTCCCAAAAAATTTGCTTGACTTCGGGAAATGCCGCGCAGATTTTAGCCGCGAATTTTTTAACCAGCTCGCAACGTTCGCCTTCGGAGCCGTCCATATTTTTTGGAAGTCCAATAACGAAAGTCGTTGCCTCGAATTGCGCGACGAGTTCGCCGAGTCGTTTCAAATCGTTTTTATCGGACGTTCGGCGAATAGTCTCGACGCCCTGCGCGGTTATGCCCAGTAAATCGCTCGCGGCAATGCCAATGGTTTTGTCGCCAATGTCAAGAGCTAATGCCCTCACCTTTTGCCCTCCAAATGTGCAAGGTATGTTCGCACGAGTTCTTCTAAAAGTTCGTCGCGCTCGACCTTGCGAATTTTACTGCGTGCCTCAAGATGACTTGTTACATATGCGGGGTCGCCGCTCAAAAGATAGCCAACCAGTTGGTGCACGGGATTATATCCCTTTTCGGTCATTGCCCTGTAAGCGTTCTTGATGACGCTCTGCGCTCGATTTTCCTCAACGCCGAAATTGAATACGCAAGTATCATCACTGACCTTGCCTGTTCCATTGCTCATCTAATCACTCCCTCTGAAATTTCAAATTTATTTCGCGCATTGTACAACAAAAAGAGATTAGGGACAAGGGATTAGGGACTAGGATTTTCATTTCCCCATACTCCGTCCTTAAAAATTTTTTCGACCTTAACCGTTATGACTTCGCCGAGCCGAATATTTTTATCGGGAACGTAGACGCGAATATAATTTTTAGTCAAGCCGTCGACAATTCCGTCAGTCGAAGTTTCCGCGATTATCTCAACCGTCTTGCCAATGAATTGCTTATAAAAATTTTCGGATTTAGCTTGTGAAATTTCTAAGGCTCGACCTGCGCGGAACTTTTTTATCTGCGGAGGAATTTGATTCGGCAAAGTCGCGGCAACCGTCCCTGTTCGCGCCGAATAAGGGAACACGTGAATTTTACTGAACGGCTGACTTTGAATAAAGCTTAAAGTTTCGTCGAAGTGTTTATCAGTCTCGCCCGGAAAGCCGACTATTAAATCAGTGCCGATTGATATTTCGGGGACTTCTTTAACAAGCCGCGCAGTCAACGTTGCAAAATTTTTTGTCGTATAAGGACGGCGCATTGCCTTTAAAATTTCATCACTGCCCGCTTGCAACGGCAAATGTACATGATTGCAAATGCGCTTATCGTTTTTAATCAGCTCAATCAATTCGTCAGTCAACTCGGCGGATTCAAGCGAGCCTAAACGAAGTCTTAACGGATTAGCCGCGTCAAGGACTGTTTTAATCGCGTCAATCAAAGAAATTCCCTTATCCCTTATCCCTTTCCCCTGTTCCCTTCCGTATGCTCCGATATGAATTCCCGTCAAAACAATCTCCTTAAAGCCCGCCGCCTTAAGCTCCAAACATTCTGCGCGGATACTCTCAAGACTTCGACTCCTCACGCGCCCGCGAACATAAGGGATTATGCAGTATGAACAAAAATTATTGCAACCGTCCTCAATCTTAAGAAAGGCTCGCGTCCTGTGCGGTGTGTGCGGCAATTCTTCAAAGTCGCGAATATCATTAACGTTGCCGACCTGCAAAATCTTTTCCCGTTGATTAATAGCCGCCTCAACCAATTCGACAATGCGAACTCTGTCTTTAGTGCCGATTATAATATCCACGCCGTCAATCTTTGAAATTTCTTCCGGCTCGCTCTGGGCATAACAGCCGACGACGACCAACACGCAATTTTTTTTAGCCGCCCGACGAATCATCTGCCGCGATTTTTGCGAACTCACCGCCGTAACCGTGCAAGTGTTTATGACGACGACATCAGCCGCAGAAATTTCTTCCGCGACTTCATAACCCGCCGCCGTGAAGAGTTTCTGCATTGCCTCCGATTCGTACTGATTGACTTTGCAACCCAGCGTTTGAAAGAAAACTTTACATGCGCTCATAATTAATCATCGCCAATACGGAAATCGCGGCGGTATCCGTTTTCAAAATTCGCTTGCCAAGACTCGCGCTTATGCCGCCCGCAATTTTTATAGTTGCCACTTCCAATTCGCTGAAACCGCCTTCCGGTCCGATAAGCACGACAATATTTGAATTTCTGTTCGCGTTCAAAACTTCGCGGACGGTCGTAGCCTGTTCGCCTTCCCAGCAGAAAAGAAACAGCCAATTCTTATTAAGCGGGAAAATTTCTTTTAACCACTCGTCCAGCTTGCGAACTTCGCCAATTTCAGGAATGCTATCGCGGGCGCATTGTTCGGCGGCTTCTTTAGCGATTTTCCGCCAGCGTTCCAATTTATTTTGTTCGCGTGCTCCGCCGACTCTGGCAATCGTCCTTTCCGAAATGAGCGGCTGAATTTTATCGACGCCCAACTCCGTCGCCTTTTCGATTATCGTTTCAAAGCGATTTTGTTTGGGCAAGCAATCGGCAAGAATAATTTTCCGCTCGACAATAACTTTTTGAAGTTCTCCGATTCGCTGAGCTTTAATCGTCTCTCTGTCGAAGTCAATCAACTCAAGAACCGCGCAGTTGCCCGAACCGTCTACCGCTGTAATTCTGTCGCCGCGTTTTGCCCTCAACGAATACGCTAAATGCCGAGCGTCTTGTCCGCTTATCCTAAATTCTTTTCCTGTAACGTCTTCCAAAAAAATTCTCTTCATGCTAAGACCTCTCACAAAAAATTTTTAAGATTTTATATCATTGCCCGCCTTTTATCAACGAAAAATCTTTGCTATAATTTTCGCGGAGGAAATCTGATGAATAAAATAACAATCATAGTGCCCTGCTACAACGAACAGGAGGTTATCGAACTTTTTTATCCCGCCGTTCAGGAGCACGTTATAAAAATTCCCGACTGCGAGTTTAATTATATTTTTATCAACGACGGTAGCCGCGACGGGACTTTGAATAAACTGCGCGAACTTTCAGCGGCGCATGATAACGTTACTTATCTGAGCCTGTCGCGGAATTTTGGAAAGGAATCGGCGATGATGGCGGGCATTGACTACGCCGACGGCGACGCGGTAATTATAATGGATGCCGACCTTCAACACCCGCCAAGTTCTATTGCGACGATGATTAAATATTGGCGCGAAGGTTACGATGATGTTTGCGCAAAGCGTGTTGACCGCGCAGGTGAGACGTGGTTTAAGCGGAGTTGTGCCAATATTTTTTATGCCGTCATGAAGAAATTTAGCACGTCTTACGAAATGCAACGCGACGTTGGCGATTTCCGATTGCTTGACAGGCGGTGTATTGAGGCTTTGAAACTTCTGCGCGAGAATCAACGATTTACTAAGGGCTTGTTTACGTGGGTCGGCTATCACAAAAAAGAAATTCCGTTTGAAGTACAACCGCGAGCCGCAGGAACTACGACTTGGAATTTTTTTGCGCTGTTCAATTTGGCGATGAAGGGCATGACTTCTTTCACGACCGCGCCACTGCGATTGATGACGTTTTTGGGAATAACGGTATCATTTTTCGCGATGATTTATATGTTCTTCGTTTTGACAATGGCGTTGCTTTACGGCGACCCAGTGGCGGGCTATCCGACTTTGATGACGGTAATGCTATTCTTAGGCGGCATACAACTTTTGGCGTTGGGAATTATCGGCGAATATATCGGACAAATTTTCCACGAGAGCAAGCACCGACCGATTTATTTAATTGACGAGATTGACGGCAAGCGCATGATTTATAAAGAAGTTCTCGTGCCGCTTGAAAGGAATTACGATAAAAAAAATTAGGCGTCAGGATTTTCTCCCGACGCTTTTTAATTCCTAATTCCTCATTCCCAATTCCTCATTAATCTTAAAGCCTCCGTCGATTTTTTCTATCCGTCGTTCGCTGAAAAGATGACCGACTGCCCGCTTAAATGCCGCCTTGCTGATTTTAAACACGGCTTGAATTTTTTCTGGTTCGGTCTTGTCGTGGAAATTCATTGAGCCGCCGTTTTCCAGCATGAAGTTAAAAATTTTCTCGGCGTCGCTGTTAAGAGCATTTTCTTTAACTTCGCGGAGTGAGGCGTCAAGTCGTCCGTCGTCGCGTAGGAAAGTTACTCGCGCCTCAACGATTTCGCCAATTCGCAAGACACGCGGAATTTCTTTTTGCGGAATAAAGACGATATAACGTTCTTCGCTGAACACGAACGCGCCAGCCTCAATGATATTGAAAACTGCGCCCTTAACTTTGTCGCCGCGTTTGATATTTTCAGCGGGCTTGGAGGCTCTGCGAATTTCGTCGGAAACTTTCATTGAAACTGCAAGCCGCCCCGATTTATCGCTGTAAAGTTTCGCCCAAACAATTTCTCCGACTCTTGGACGCCCGCGCATTTCGGCGAACGGCATAAAAATTCCGCGTTCGGCTCCCACATCGACAAAAGCTCCGTCGTTCGTCACGTTAATAATTTTAAGGGGGGCGATTTGTCCTTCGCGCATTTTCGGGACGCGCATACTTGCTGTTAATCTTTTCTTCGGGTCGAGATAAAGGAAAACATTTACGACTTCACCGATTGAAACTTCCGCCGTTTGTTGCGCCTTATGCAAAAGAATATCGTCGGACGTATTACCCGTGCCCGCGTCGAGAAATGCCCCGAATTCGTTTATGCGGACGACTTTAAGCGCGGCAACCGTCATCGGCTTTAAATTCTTTTCATTACGCATTGCGCATTTCGCATTACGCATTGCTTTTTTAGTCTTCATAAAGTTTTATTTCAGCCTCGCTCCAAAGTTGTTCAAGCGAATAATACTGCCGATTTTCTTCCTTGAAAATGTGCGCTACAACGTCGCCATAGTCCAAAAGAATCCACTCGCCCTCATGATAGCCTTCGCGGTGACTGAAATGAATCCCTTCCTTTTCAAGTTCCTCTTCAATGTTGTCGGCAATCGCCCGAACTTGCGTTGTAGTCTGCGCGGAGCACACGACAAAATAATCCGTCGAGAACATGACGCCGCGCATATCCATAGTAATAATTTCGCTCGCCTTTTTGTTGCTTGCCGCCTTGCAAATTTTCTTCGCCAAATCGTAAGTCTTCAAATTAAATCCCTCCAAAATTTTTATTAATCTGATACAATCGCTTCGCTGTCGGCGTCGCCTTCGTCCGATTGCGGAACTAGGTCTTGCAACGGGAAAAGTTCACTCATTCGCGCCTCAAGTTCTGCGACGTTCGGAACCCATGCCCCGTCTAAATTTTCCGAGCCGGGTAACATTAACGTCGTCGGTGGGTCGGAACTCATTCGCCTTAAAACGTTCGCCAAATGCGCCGAGTCAAAAATTTCCGCGCTGGTTTCCATTCTATTGCGGAAAATGTCGGCTATAGCGGGCAGTTTAGGTATCGTGTCGAGCTGAAGAACTTTTGCATACAACGCCTTGATAAATTTCTGCTGACGTTGCACGCGCCCCACGTCGCCCAATTTCTCGCCACGATAACGTAAATATTTCTGAACTTCCTCGCCCGATAAATGTTGATAGCCTTGCCCAATATGAATCGACAAGCCCGCCGCCTCGTCCTCGTAATCCATATTTTCTTCGACGTAAATATCTAGCCCGCCTAAAACGTCAATCAAATCCGCGAACGTCGTCATGTCGATAATTATATACTGATGAATCGAAATACTCAAAAGCCGCGAGACTTCTTTAACCATACGATTTGCGCCGCCCCAGCCGTAAATTGTGCCGATTCTGCCCGAATTGCTCCGCATAGTTATCCACGTGTCACGCGGGATTGAAATAATTCGACTCTTGCCGGTATCGTTCGAGAAACTCAAAACCAAAATGGTATCAGCCTCTTGACGCTCGCTGTCGTCGACGCCCATAATCAAAATATTCGTGTAGCCGTCGAATTTCGGATCCGCCGTGCCCATGCGAGCCGTCCGCCTGTCGTTGTAGCCTTGATACATTTCCGCGAACTCATTATAAACGCGACTGCCCGCGCTGTACACGCCGTAGCCGACAAATAAAATCGCGACGCCTATCAAACACAAAACCACTAGCGCAAAAATCAGGCGGAAAGCCTTTACCTTGCGCCTGCGCCTCATAACTTTGCGTTTCTTTTCGACATTCTCTTTGGTTTCGCTGGACATAAAATTCTTACTCTCTTTTTATTTATTCAGCAGTAGAAAATTTCGGGCGGCAATGGTGTCGGGGTGCACGAGCGAATTTTTCTTTATGACAAAGATAATCGTCTCGTTAAACGCCGTCAGTAAAATTTCGTCAAGCTCGGCGGTCTCTGCCAAAGCGCGAAGTTTTTCTACGCCGGGATAATTTCTGTTTGGCTCAATCATGTCGGCGAAGTAAATGATTTTATCAAGCTTAGTCATATTTCTTGCGCCGACCGTGTGCCGATAAATCGCTTGAGAAATTTCTTCATCGTCCACGCCGTAAATTTCTTTAATCATTTTTGCGCCAATGTAAGGGTGGAGCAAAAGCGGCATAACCTGTTCGACCTCGCCGATTTTTATTCCGCGAAGTTTAGCCTGCGTGGGCAAATCGTCATCTTCAAATTCTCTCGCGCAGTCGTGAAGAATTCCTGCAATATAAGCTTTAGTTTCGTCGACGCTGAATCTTTTAGCCAATTTGACGGCGGTATTCGCCACGCCGATTGAGTGCGCAAATCTTTTCTTATTCAGCCGCCTTTGGAGTTCGCGGCGCATTTCGTCTATCGTCATAGAAATTTTTCCCTCGTTATTGCGAATCACACAATCCTTTTTCGGCAATTTTTAAAATTTGTTCTTCAGTCCAACCTGTCGCCGTAACTATGTATTTCATCGGTGTTTTTGCAAGTAATAAATTTTTAACCATTTCAAATCTTTCTTCCATACGACCTTTTTTTATGCCCTGTTCGAGTCCTTCTTCAAGCCAAGCTTGCCGCTCAAGTTCGGGGTCGTATTCCAATGCCAACGTTTTTTCCTCCGTCATGCGAATCAAGAATTGTTATCGGCAAGTTTCAAAATCTGTTCCTCAGTCCAACCTGTTGCCGCGATAATGTATTTCATCGGTGTTTTTGCAAGTAATAAATTTTTAACCAATTCAAATCTTTCTTCCATGCGACCTTCTTTACGACCTTTTTTTATGCCTTTTTTTATGCCCTGTTCGAGTCCTTCTTCAAGCCAAGCTTGCCGCTCAAGTTCGGGGTCGTATTCCAATGCCAACATACTCGCCAACTCCTTTTTGATTTCGAGAAGATATTCGACCATGATTCCGTGACTTATGCAATAATCGAAAGCCGCCTTCAGCGCGTGAGCATGATCCATGCCTTCCGATAAAAATTTGTGATAAAGATTGAGAAAGGTGCAATAATTATTCAAGCTCTCGTCGTGCAAAATCAAATCCTCGTTCATGCCCGCACTGAGATTGTACATTTGAACGACGACTTCAAGGCACGTGTAGCCACCGAAGGCATCCGATAAACGCATTTCACGCCGCTCGACTTCCTTTTTCCTGCCATTATAGAAAACAAAGAATTGCGGTTGCGGTAACGTTATCATTTTTTCCAAATAAATTTTCTTCTTCTGTTCGTCCACGTACTGCCGCAAAAGTTCTGACACGTAAAATAAAATTCTCAGCGGCATATTCTCATTTATCGTCGCTTGATGTTCGATTATCACCAGAAATTTTCCGCGAAATAAGCACGAAATATCATTCTTCAACTTGCCGAAAAAAACTCCGTCGAGCGTGTTTATTTTAATCTCGTCGGGGTCAGTTGCGTCCTCGCCCGTCAAAAGATTGCACAAGCCTAAAAGTCTTTTCTTATCACTAAAATAATTTCTGAACAAACCGTCCCGATATTTTTTCTCCATAAAAAATTTTCTCCTAATCTAAATAAAGTCTCTCCCTTAAAATGTATTCTTCGACGGCTTCGGGCACGAGATATTTTATCGAACGTCCGAGCCTTATTTTTTCGCGCAGGTCGGTTGAAGAAATTTCAAGCTCTGGCGTCGTTACTCGGTGAATGTGTTCGCTTGCCGCTGCTCCGAAATAATTCTTTATCGCCGAAAAATCTATGTCTACGCCCTGCCGCGTCGTCGCTATAAAATGGCATTTCTCGACCAATGTTTTAGCCTCGTACCACTTCGATAAATCCGCTAGCGAATCCGCACCGATTATAAAAAATAATTCCGTCGTGCTACCAAATGTTTTATGGAGTTCTGTCATCGTGTCGAGTGTGTAGGAAAGTCCTGTGCGCTTTAGTTCCATATCCGAGACTTTGAAAAATTTATTCGATTGCGTCGCTAAAATTGTCATAGCCAAGCGGTGTTTTTCGTCGGTAACTTTTCTGCCGCGCTTGTGAGGCGGTCGGGCGGCTGGGATAAATAAAATTTCGTCGAGCATAAAGATTTCGCGAACTGCCTCCGCCGTCGCTAAGTGTCCAAAATGTATCGGGTCGAAGGTGCCGCCCATTATTCCAATTTTCAAATCGCGTCACCTCCGAATTATCAAAAAAATTATCAGCGTCGTTAAAAGAATCATTACAACTACGCGGGCATAATCTTTAAAGTCGTGTCGCGCTTTGGGCGTCTGGAAATAATTCCTAAGCGTCCGAACATACCCGCAAAATAATTTCCACATTCCTAATTCCTAACTTAGCTTTCAGCTTTTAGCTTTTAGCTTTAAGGTCTTTCTGAAAGCTGAAAGCTCTAAGCTTGAAGCTATTGCCTTATTGCCTTATCTGTCCGTCGCCGTCAATCAAATATTTCATCGTCGTAAGAGCCTCAAGCCCCATCGGTCCTCTTGCATGAAGTTTCTGCGTACTAATTCCTATTTCCGCGCCAAAGCCGAATTCAAAGCCGTCAGTGAAGCGCGTCGAAGTGTTCACGTAAACCGCCGCCGAATCAATCTGCTGTTCAAATTTCGCGGCGTTTTCCTTATCGTTCGTGATAATCGCGTCGGAATGTTCGCTGCTGTATTTGTTAATGTGCGCAATCGCTTCGTCAACGTCGGCGACAATCTTAACCGACAAAATCAAAGCACTGTATTCCGTTGACCAATCGTCTTCGACTGCCTCTTTCATATCGGGCAAAATTTTTCTGCAAGCTTCGTCGCCGCGCAGTTCAACATTTTTATCGCGCAGGACAGTCGCAACCTTCGGCAAAAATTCTTCCGCAATATCTTTGTGAATCAAAAGCGTTTCCATTGCATTGCACACCGACGGACGTTGAGTTTTGGCGTTGTCGCAAATTTTAATCGCCATGTCGAAATCAGCCGTCTTGTCAACGAAAGTATGACAAACGCCCGTGCCCGTCTCGATTACCGGAACTGTGCTGTGCTCAACAACGCGAGAAATAAGCCCTGCGCCGCCACGCGGAATTATTACGTCGATAAGCTTGCGAAGTCTGCACATAACAACAACGGCGTCGCGGTCGATTATCGATAAGAATTCAATCGCGTTTTCGGGAATGCCCTTTTCAACTGCCGCCTCACGCATTACATCGACAAGTTTTTTATTCGTGCGAACAGCCTCAGAGCCGCCGCGCAGAAAACAAGCATTGCCCGATTTTATACAAAGCGCAATCGCGTCCGCAGTAACGTTCGGACGAGCCTCGTAAATAATTCCGATAACGCCAAAAGGAACTCTCACGCGACGAATTTTTAAACCGTTCGGGCGCACAACTTCAAAGTCAAGCTTGCCGATAGGGTCGTCGAGCTTAACGATTTGACGAATGCCCTCAGCCATGCCCGCAATTCTTTTCGGATTCAAAATCAAACGGTCAATCATGTTTAGGCGAGTACCCTTTTCCTTAGCCGCCTCAACTTCTTTGGCGTTGACTTCCAAAATTTCTTCCTGATGAGCCTCAAGCGCGTCCGCCATTGCTAAAAGTGCGGCGTTCCTTGTCTCGATAGGTACACATGCTAATTGCCGTGACGCCTTTTTTGCCCGCGTAGCCTGTTTTGCTACGTGCTCTTTCATGAATAACATATGAATCACTCCTAAATTTTTATAATCAAGTTGTTAAGCTTTAAAATGTTGACGTAATTAAATTCGGTTGCAATCTTCCTGCAAAGCCTTATGCCGATATGAGATGACGGGTCTTCGGAATTATAAATTTCTACCCATTTTTTCGGATTGAAGGGGCGGCAATCGTCGCGAATTCTTATGATAACTCTGTTGCCGTCAACGATAATGCGCACATCGACGAAATGTTTCTTGCCGTCGTTAAAGCCGTAATCGACAATGTTGCTCGCCATTTCCTCTATGCAAATTCCCGCAAACATACTGCGCCGTTCGTCAATGCCTTTCTCTTCACAAAAAGCTTGAGCCGTCTCTGAAAGTCCAAGCACCTCTTTTTTTGTCGTGACGGTTATATCAAGGCAACTGTCTTCGGGAACGTCGAAGTCGTCGGGCAACAGCAGATAATCTTCGAGCCGGAAAGTTATTCGCCCGCAATGACGACACGTTATAAAAAATATTGTAAGCAGGTACGCGGCGGCGTTCAACGGGAAGGCAAGCCACAAAGCCGCAATTCCGAAATGCGGTTTCAAGAGCAAGATTATCGGCACAATGAACCCGATATTACTTACTACCGACAATACGCTGACAAGCTTAAATCGCCCGTAAGCTTGATGGAAGTACTGAAAAACTGTGGCGATAGTGTAGAAGGGCAAAAACGCTACGGCTAATCGAATTCCTTCAACCACCATTTGATTAGCTGGCGGGTCGTTGCGAATGTAAATGTCTGCGATTACAGGTGCCGCCAAAAATGCCGCCGCTGTCGTTGTCAAGGAGAGTATCAGCGAATATTTCAGCGCAATTTTGAAGAGCCGCAGGATTGAGTTGCGGTCTTGTTCGCCGATAAGAATGCCGCTGATCATTTGCGTTGCCGAGCCTAGAGACTTTGGAATTATCTCCAAGAGTCCGAAGAAATTTCCAATAACGGCGTAAGCTGCTACGCCGACGCCGCTCGCCAATGCAACCGCCATTCTATTGAAGAAACCACTCTGCAGTGTGGAAGAAATGCGCCCAAGAATTATCGGAAAGCCAATAAATGTCATATCGCGGAAAAATCTAAAGTTCATTTCCCTAATCGTGTAAAAGAAATTCGTGTCGGGCTTTATAAAGTGCAGTGATAAAATTGCCAGTGCCAGCCAATAACTCACGACCGTAGCAATGCCTATGCCCCACATGCCGCCTTCAAGCACGAAGATACTTATCGCGTCGCAAATCACGTTGCAAATGCTCATGGAAGTTATTGCAATTATCGTGCGTTGTCTGTCGCAATCCAGTTGCATGAGCGGCATAAAGACAACGCCCAACGCCATTGCGGGCAAGCACAGAGAATACGCTTGCAGATAATCCGCCGCCAAGCCCGGGATATTTCCCAGCCCTTTTTCTACGCCGAGTATGTCGAGTATCGGCTGCGTGAAAAGGAATGTTCCCGCCGTCATCAGAATTGACAGAACGAATGTAAATGTCGTTGCCAGCGAGAAAATCTGATTGGCTTCGCGCAAATTACCTGAGCCCAAACTTTTGCTGCAGAGCACTTGCATTCCCAGCGCGATAATTGCGGGCAACATGGCGGTGAACTTTTGATAGGGGATTGTCAAGCCGAACGCCGCGATTGCCTCCGTGCCGAGAAATTTTGATATGAGTATGCCGTCTATTAAATTTCCAAGCGTCGCCGTCAATGTCGACACCACGAAGACAATAAAGGTATCCTTGAACAGTTGGGCGATTAACTTCTCCTGCTTATCCATTTTAGAAATTCCCTACGCTTGTCAAATTGTCAATGATTTCGTTCTTATCCGAGCCGCGAAAATGTAAATCGCTCACCAAAACTTTTCTGACGTAATGTTTAGCTGGTTGGTCATTGTCGAAGGTGTAATAACTGCTGATTGAATGAATTACGAGCGGTTCGCCGTCATTATCCGTGCCGAGATACATCATAACATGATTTTGCGAAAACAGCAGTGCGCCGGGCTTTGACTTCTTAATAATTTCAAGACGTTGCTCACGAGTCATATTTTTTAGCGAAATCGAATGCGTCATAACTTTTTCTTGGCGGTTAGCGTCGCGAGGAAGTTCAATTCCAACACTGCGATAAACATCTTGCACGAAACTTGAGCAATCAACATTTTTTTCGAGACCGCCCCAGCCGTAGCCTTCGCCTAAAAATCTGAACGCTTGCCTAATCAAATTATTTTCGGAGCAAGCCAACGCTCCTTTGACAACGCCGTTATCGTTGGGGATATTCAAGCCCTGCTCAATAATTGTACCGTTTGCGTCAAGCGTCGGCATATAAATTGCCCAGCTACCGTCCTTTTGCAAGTCGTTTGCTCTCAAAAGAACTTTGCCGCCCATTTGATAAAAAGCTTTGCCGTGAGGAATAGTTTTGCGGCTCGCGATAACCGTTAAATAATTTTTAGGCGCGACGTATTTAAGCCACGTTGTCTTATCGGTAAAAGCAAGCTCGGAAGTCTTAATCCAACCCGCATAAGCTCGCGACTCGACGAAGACGAATTTATTATCTTGGCTGTCGATTAAAACTGCCAACGGCTCGCAAGGGTCAAGCACGGTCGCCTGAAGTTGGTCGTAATGGGTATCGTCTTTATCCGTAAACCAGCCTTCTTCTTCGGGCAAAAGGCGCAAATTTGTTCTGTCAATCGTCAAGGCGTAACGGACTTCGCTCGCGGCGGGCACGACTTCAAGTCCGCAATTTTTTTTCGCCTGATTATAACTGAATTCCGTCAAAGCCGCGCCGTTCTTAAAATACTTCGGAACTTCGGCGTTTTGAAAGTTGCCGATTGTCATTGTCGCCGTAATTTTATTCTTAATCCATTGCGTATAAACTTTATCGGGATATTTGGCGAGGTCGACGATTGTATTCGCGCTTTTCTGCATGATTTGAAGGTTGAGCCGCTCCAAATCGACGGTTGCAACGAAAACTTCTTCGCCCTTTTTATTTTTGCCGACCCAATAATCCGCCGTTGCCCGATTATCTTGAATTGCAATACCCGCCTGCGCGGAACTCGATAACAGCATAAAAATCACCACCACAAGTAAATTACGAATTACGCATTGCGCATTACGCATTGTTCAATCCCTCCTTGGAAAAATGGTGCCGATAATTTCTCCGTTCAAAGCCTTTCGCAGATTCCCGACGTTCGCGCCGTTGATGATTAACATTGTCACGCCGTTTGAAGTCGCGAACTTCGCCGCCTGAATTTTGGTAATCATGCCGCCCGTAGCGAGTTTAGTACCCGCGCCGCCCGCAATGTTTTCAATCTCCGAATTTATCTCCGTGACTTCATCTATAAGCCGCGCAGATTTATCAATTTTCGGATTGCCGTTATAAAGCCCGTCAATGTCGCTTAAGATTATTAAAACTTCGGAGTCGGTCATTGCGGCGACGATTGCGGAGAGATTATCGTTATCGCCGATTTTAATTTCATCGACTGCGACGGCGTCATTTTCATTTACAACAGGAATTGCGCCCATGTCCAGTATCGCTTGAAAGGAATTCTTGGAATTTTCGCGAGCCTGTTCGTCAGCGGCGTTTTCCTTAGTCAAAAGGACTTGTCCGATTGTCTTTCCATACTCCGCGAAAAATTTTTCATAAATATGCATTAAGACGCCCTGCCCGATTGCCGCCAATGCCTGTTTTTCGGGGATTGTCTGAGGCTTTGACTTCATGCCCAATTTTCCAAGCCCCGCCGCGATTGCTCCCGAAGTTACAAAGATTATTTCCTTGCCGGCGTTGTGCAGGTCGGCTATCTCCCTTATCAAGTGTTCTATCCTGTATAAATTCAACTTGCCGCTTTCAGAATGCGCCAGCGTACTCGTTCCAACTTTTATCACGATTCGCCGCGCAGTTTTCAAACTCTCTCTTGCACTGCTCAACGTAACCACTTCCCTTTTTGCTTTCATTATAAATTCATTTTGCTATTTGCGCAAGAGTATTTTCTGTGATAAATTTGCATGAAAAAATTTGCGGGAGATAATTATCTTGGAGAGACACGGATTAATAATCGTCCACACGGGCGACGGCAAAGGCAAGACGACTGCAGCTTTGGGCTTGGCATTGCGAGCTTTCGGCGCAGGACTCAAAGTTTTAATCTTGCAATTCATAAAGGGCAAGAAAAAATCGGGCGAACTTAAAGCATTGGAAATTTTGGGCGTCGAAGTCAGACAATGCGGACTCGGTTTCATTACCAAAGAAAATTTCGCCGAACAAAAAAAATCTGCGCGGGCGGCAATAGAACTCGCACAGAATGAAATTTTATCGGACGAATGGGATTTAATTATCCTTGACGAAATAAATTACGCCGTAAAATTCGGTTTGCTCGACGCGGCGGATATTTTGGAGCTGATAAAGATTCGTCCGCCCGAATTGCATTTGGTTTTCACGGGACGCGACGCCTTACCCGAATTAATCGACGCCGCAGACCTCGTTACCGAAATGAAATTGGTCAAACACCCCTTTAAAAACGGTATCGCCGCTCAATCGGGCATTGAATTTTAATTTCGTTTGACATGAACCAGAAAAATTTTATAATTACTGTCGAGGTGATTCTATGGAAAATCAAACTCGTATTCATCCCGAAACAGGCGAAATTCTTCATAGAGATATTCGTCCCGTTGAATTCGCGTATAAGGGCGAAAAAATTACTGTGGACATGCCCGGCTGGTATCCTGCAGAAGGCGACGACGGAATTTTTACTCATGAAGATATGAAAGTTTCAGACCAAGCTTTGAGAATTTTGAAATCGCGCCATGAAGTTCATTCGGGCGAACTTACTTTGGAATTTGAAGAGAGATATTTGAACTGAATATAAATCTGCCCTCGACAATGCGTCGGGAATTTTTTTTGCTATAATAAGGAAAAGGAGGTTTATTTTATGACGATTGACAGCTTACTTGAGGATTACCAGATATTCGCGATGACGGACGTTGAGAAGGGCGAACGCTTTGAACGGCTCATGCGAAACTTTTTGCTGACTTATCCTGTTTGGCGCGGCATTGTCGCTGATGTTTGGCGTTGGAAAGATTTTCCCTACCGTAATGAACTCGGCGGCAAGGATTTGGGTATCGATTTGGTTGTCAAAACTCACGACGGCGATTTTTGGGCGGCGCAATGTAAATTCTACGCCGAATCAACCGCAATCACTAAATCAGCCGTCGATTCTTTTATTTCTAACAGCTCACGAACTTTTAACGGCGGTAAAAAATTCTCGCGCAGGCTTTGGATTGCTACTTCTGATAATTTTACCGATAACGCTCGCGAAATGCTTAAAAATCAGTCGCCCGCCGTCGAATTTATCAACCTCGCAACTCTCAGACGCGCTCAAGTCAACTGGACTCGCCTCGATAACGGCTTTTCTAATGAAGACGCCCTTATCTCCCGCCAATTACGCGATTATCAGCTCGACGCTATCAACGCCGCGCAAAATCATTACCAAAATCATACTCGCGGACAACTTATCATGGCTTGCGGTACCGGTAAAACCTTTACTTCACTCAAAATCGCCGAAAAACTTTTTCCGAACGGCAAAATCCTGTTTTTAGTCCCCTCAATCTCCCTGCTTAGTCAAACGCTCGAAGAATGGGCGACTTTTTCCGCTAAACCTATCAACGCACTCTGCATTTGCTCCGATTCTACCGCTACTGCAGGCTTTGAGGACGAAATTATCGATGTAAACTTGCCGCTGCCCGCTATGACAGACGCTAAAGTTATCAGTGATAAGTGGTCAGTGTTCAGCGATGAAGGTTTGAAGGTTATTTTCTCGACTTATCAGTCAATAGACGTTGTCCACGAACTGAATATCAATTTCGACCTCATTATCTGCGACGAAGCTCACAGAACCGCCACTTTAAGCACTGATGAAACCGTTTTTACCAAAATTCACAGCGATAATAACGTTCAAGGTAAAAATCGCCTCTATATGACTGCTACGCCTAAACTTTGCAAGCTCGGTGCCAAATCAGACGACGAAACTAAGCTAACCGATTGGACTATGGGCAATGAAAACGTTTTCGGCAAAGAATTTTATCGAATCAGCTTCCGCGACGCCATTGCGCACGGTTGCCTGTCAGATTATAAAGTTTTTATCCTTACCGTCGACGAACGCGACCTTAATTCCGAACTTCGACAGGCTATTAACGATAAAAACTCCGCATTAACCGCTGATGACGCCCTTAAACTCGTCGGCTGTATAAATGCGCTCTCAAAAAATATGGACGCTCAATCTGCGCGGCTTATCGCCGATGACCCCGATTTTATGCAAACCGCCGTTGCTTTTTGCCGCCGTATTAAAGATTCAAGCCATATTGCCAAGATTTTCCATGTCGTTCAAGAAAAATATACCAAAAATATGACCGACGCCGATAAAAATTCCCTCGTAACTGTCAAAGCCGCTCATATTGACGGAACTATGAAGTCTTCAGACCGCGAAAGTAAATTGCATTGGCTCAAAACGCCTCCCGATAATACCTGCCACGTTCTTAATAACGTTCGATGCCTTTCTGAAGGCGTTGACGTGCCCGCACTCGATGCGATTATTTTTTTGTCCTCGCGCAAGTCTAAAGTCGATATTGTTCAAGCCGTCGGGCGCGTTATGCGTAAATCTCCCAATAAAAAGTTCGGTTATATCATTATTCCCGTCGTCGTGCCGCTGAATAAATCTCCTGAAGTCGCTTTGGATAAATCAGACGATTTTTCTACGGTTTGGAATGTTATTAACGCCCTTCGCGCTCATGATGACGCCATGAACATTGAAATTGAACGCATTCGCAATAATCACAACAGCAAAAGGATTATTCCTGTCAAAACTCGCGGCGGATTCGATAATCCAGATAATCCGCAGTTGATTTTGGAAGAATTACTGCGTTGGGATGAACTTCGCGATAAAATTTATGCCCGCATGGTCGAAAACGTCGGCAACAAACTTTATTGGATTCAATGGGCTAACAAAGTCGCAGATATTGTCGAACGTCATACACGCCGCATTAAAGAAATTATCGCCACTGACAGCACTGCTCAACGCGATTTCGGGAATTTCGTTTACGATTTGCAAAAAAATCTTAATCCGACCATTAAAACTGCCGACGCCGTTGATATGCTGGCTCAACATATGATTACGCGCCCGGTTTTCGAGGCTCTCTTTGAAAATTATTCTTTCGCCAAAAATAATCCCGTTTCAGTTGCCATGCAGAAAATTTTAGATAAACTCGAAGGCGACGGCATTACTAAGGACAGAGAAATTTTTAATCGCCTTTACGACCAAGTTCGCGATATGTGCAGCAATATGGGCGACGCCGCCACTCGTCAAAGCATTATCATCAGACTTTACGACAGTTTTTTCCGAATCGCGCTTGCAAAGACCGCCGAAAAGCTCGGAATTGTCTATACGCCCGTCGAAGTCGTCGATTTTATTCTCCGCTCGGTTGATGACGTGCTTTATAAGAATTTCGGGCGGCGACTTACCGATAAAAATATTCATGTGCTCGACCCGTTCGCGGGCACGGGCACTTTTATTGTTCGGCTGATTCAAAGCGGCTTGATTAAGCCTCGCGACCTCCTGCGCAAATATCACAGCGAATTACACGCCAACGAACTTGTCTTGCTTGCTTATTACATTGCCGCTATCAACATTGAAAACGCCTTCCACAGCGCATTTCCCGCTAAAAATTACGCACCCTTTGAGGGGATTTGCTTTACAGATACTTTTGAGCTTTACGAACGCGGCGAACAACCGCTTAAGCTTGAAGGCGTCATGAAAGAAAACTCCGAGCGCGTCAACGAACAGAAATCTTCCCGCATTGAAGTTATTATCGGCAATCCGCCCTATTCTGTCGGTCAAAAATCTGCCAACGATAACAATCAAAATACTTGGTATAAAAATCTTGAGGCGCGAATTTCTTCAACCTACGCCGCCAAAACCGACGCCACCAATAAAAATTCGCTTTATGACAGCTACATCAAGGCATTTCGCTGGGCTAGCGACCGAATTTCCGACGGCGGAGTTATCGGCTTTGTCACTAATGCCGGTTGGCTTGACGGCGCGGCTATGGACGGCTTGCGCAAATGTTTTGCCGATGAATTCAGCGCGATTTATGTTTTTAATCTGCGCGGCAACGCT
>JAFYNH010000053.1 GCA_017549815.1 Selenomonadaceae bacterium | reverse complement strand
GTTTCGTCCATAAAATTCATTACAAAAAGAATGGTAAATGGAGCGAAAAAACGACCGTCCGCGAAATCGACGAATCCGAAGTTCCCGCTTGGGCTAAGGAAGGTTTAACGGTTAAAGAAAAAGACGTTACCGAACGTTACGCAAAAGAGCTTAGCGTTTAAGCGTGCATTGGCAGGAGGTTTTATTTCAATGATACCGCTTTGGCTCGGAATAGGCATTGTGGGCGGCGCATTGGTCGTGGCGAATTGGCAAAAGATAGAGAGTTGGCAGAGAAAATTTTTCCCGAAACTCAAGACTGCGCTAAAAGACGCTGGCATTGTCGATTATGCGGCGAAACTTTTTTCAAGCATTAACGGAGATGTTATGCGCCTCGTTCATCGTCTTTATTACAAAGAAAACGGTCAATGGTTTGAAAAAACTACCGTCCGCGAAATTGCCGAGTCTGAAGTCCCTGCTTGGGCTAAAGTCGGTTTGACTGCTAAAGAGATTGACGTTACTGCCCGCTACGAAAAGAAACTGGAACTTAGCATTTGAGTCCAATATTAAAACGTTAAGAAAAAATTTTCAGCTCAAAATTTGAGAGAGGTGAATTGTTATGGCATTGGAACAGAAAATTGAAATGGTCACCGATTTACTTGAGGCGGCTAAGAATTTCTTTGTCGACCTGCTCCGTCCCGATATGACGCTCGAAAAAATTTCGGAAGTAGTCTCGCCGCGTCTCGACGACACGATTAAGAAGTACGAGAAAAACGGGCTTAAGTACAGCGCGGGCAAATTCAGCATTAAGTACGCTGACGAAAGTCATTTCCAGCTTGAATTTGAAATGTACTTCCAAGACGCAGAAGGCAAGTGGCATAAATGCGCCAACGAAAGCGATTTACGTGACGCCTCACTTTTGGAGGCTGGCGCGTGGAAGACGATTCAGGCTTTGAAGATTATCACGTTCCCGATTGAAAAGCCGCAGTCTAAAGACGACGAAGTTCTTCAGAAGGACAAAAAGCTCGAAGCCTACAAGGAAGCCGAGTTGGATAAATTAATCGCCGCGCCTGCCGAAACTTCCGCCGACGATAAGACAATCGATATTGAACCCGAAAAGAAATAAGTTGCAAAATTTTTATAGCCCCAATCCCTATGTGGGGCTTATTTTTTTTGCTTAGCTCGGCTAAAATCTGCGCGGCAACTTTTAAAAAGTTGACAAACAGTGAGCGCGATTCGAGGTTATGATAATTTGAAGATTATCGCCGCGTTCTAAGGGAAAGAAAATTTTTAGGAGAGTTTGACGCATGAAGAAATATTTTTTGGCGCGGCTGATTCAACTGATACCGATTTTATTCGGGATAACGTTCTTGACGTTCGGGCTTATGCAATTTACGGCGGATGACGCGGTCGATATAATTTACGAACAATCGGGCAGTGTGGCGGAGGAAATAAAAGCCGCCAAACGCGCAGAGCTGGGACTTGACCAACCGTTTTTGATTCAATACGGGCGGTGGCTCGGCGGAGTATTGACGGGCGACATGGGTAAATCGTTTATTAGCGGCAAGCTCGTCTTTGAAACGTTCGCTGACAAATTACCCGCGACGATAGAATTAATGTTGGTTTCGATTTTGCTGACAATATTTATAGCGACGCCGCTTGGAATTTTAGCCGCCGTCAATCAGAATAAATTTCTTGACTATGTAATCCGAACGCTAAGTTTCGTAGGAAATTCCATGCCGAATTTTTTTGTCGGATTATTGCTGATTTATTTCCTAGCGTTGAAGTTGAATCTCCTGCCGATAATCGGACAGAATGTGATTATGCCCGCACTGACTTTAACAATCGCAATGGGCGCGAAGTACACGAGGCAAATCCGCGCAGTCGTCCTTGAAGAGTTGGATAAACCGTATGTCACGGGCGCGAGGAGTCGCGGCGTCGACGAGCTGACGATTTTAACGAAAAGCGTCCTGCGCTCAACGCTGATTATGATTATAACTTTGCTTGCGCTGTCAATGGGGTCGTTATTGGGCGGCACGGCGATAGTCGAAACAATTTTCATGTGGGACGGCGTCGGAAAAATGGCAGTCGACGCGATATTGACTCGCGATTATCCTCTGATTCAAGCTTACGTCGTTTGGATGGCGATAATTTATGTGCTGATGAATTTGGCGGCGGATTTGCTTTATCATTGGCTCGACCCGCGTATTCGCTACGGTGACTTATCATGAAGAAATTAATTCCTTATTTGGCGGCGGCGGGCTTGTTAATTTTTATCGCAGTGTTCGCGGAATATTTGACGCCCTACGACCCGTATATTCAAGATTTGGAAGGGGCATTGGCTCCGCCGAACGCAGAAAATCTTTTGGGAACCGACCGTTACGGGCGCGACGTTTTATCAAGAGTAATCGTCGGCTCGCAAACAACTTTATGCGCGTCGCTGTTATTGTTGGCAACAATTTCTATTGTCGGAAGTTTAATCGGCGCGATTTGCGGCTACAAGGGCGGACGGCTCGACGTATTTCTAATGAGAATGTCGGATATATTTTTAGCGTTCCCTCAAATGGTTTTTGCAATCGCGGCGGCGGGAGCTTTAGGCGGCGGATTATTAAATGCGGCGGCGGCTTTGGCAATAATCGGCTGGCCAAAGTACGCAAGAATTTCAAGAGGCTTGGTTTTATCAATTCGTTCAATGCCTTATTTGGCGGCGGCGAAAATGGCTGGCTCAAGTTCGACGAAAATTTTATTCGCTCACGTCCTGCCGAATATCGCGGGTACAATCCTCGTGACAGCGGCTCTCGATATTGGTACAATTATAATGGAATTGGCGGGCTTATCGTTTTTAGGCTTAGGCGCAATGCCTCCAACCGCCGAATGGGGCGCAATGATGAATAACGGTCGCTCAATGCTCCAAACTGCCCCTTGGGTTATACTCGCGCCGGGCACAGCGATTTTTATAACGGTTGCTACCTTCAATTTGCTGGGCGACAAGCTCAGAGACTTTTTGGGCGGGCAACGTTGAAAAATAATGTATTTTGGGAGGTATACTGTAATGAAAAAACTTTTTGCAACACTCTGCGCGGCAACTTTGCTTTTTACAGGTTGCGGAGGTGAAAAAACCGTTTCAAACGACGAAAAAACCTTTACTTACGGAACTATGGCTTACGGCGTCGCTATGGAGAATACCGGCACTAATCCGCATGAAAGTTACTCCGGTTGGAGCACTCTCCGCTACGGTATCGGCGAAACTCTCTTCAAATTCAACGAAAACATGGAACTTGAGCCTTGGCTCGCCGAAGGTTTCGAGCAAATCGACGACTTCACCGTTAAAATTAAAATCAATAACGCCGCTACCTTTTCTAACGGTAAAAAAGTCGACGGTGCCGCTGTCAAAGCTTGTTTGGAACATTTAATCGAAAATCATGACCGTGCGCCGCGAGATTTGAAAATTTCTTCAATTGAAGCCGAAGGACAATCCATCATCATTAAATCTGCTGAAAAAATGCCCGCGCTATTAAATTACCTCTCCGACCCTTACGGCTGCATTATCGACGTTGACGCCGGCATTAATGATAATATCGTCGTCGGTACCGGACCTTATAAAGCCGTCAAAGTTACCGATACCCAAATCGACCTCGTTAAAAATGATAATTATTGGGGCAGAGTTAAGCCTAAAATGGATAAGGTTATCATCAAAAGCATTACCGACGGCGATACACTTACTATGGCTATGCAAAATGGCGAACTCGACGCCGTTCAAGGGCTACCTTACTCCAGTCTCCAACTTTTCAGCGGCGATAACTATAAAATTTCCCAAGTAAATACTTCCCGCGTCTATCAAGCCGCTTTTAACTTCAAAACTCCCGAACTTCAAGACTTAAACGTCCGTAAAGCTATTTCTATGGCTATTGATAAGGAAAATTTCTGCAAAATACTGCTTAACGGCAACGGTTCGCCCGCTATCGGCGCATTCCCTGCTAATTTGACTTTCGGCGGCGATAAAGTCCATGCTCAACCCTACGACCTCGACGCCGCTAAGAAAATTTTAACCGATTCAGGCTGGATTGATTCCGACGGCGACGGTTATGTCGATAAAAACGGCAAAAATCTTGAACTACGCTATCTGACTTACACCTCGCGCCAAGAATTGCCTCTTCTAGCAGAAGCCGCTCAGGCTAATCTTAAAAAAATCGGCATTAAACTCAACGTCAACGCTACCGATAACTATAAAACCTTTTTGAAGGCGGGCGACTACGATATTTTCAGTAAAGCTATCGTTACCGCTCCCACCGGCGACCCTGAATATTATTTCACCAGCCATATTGTCCCCGGCGCAGTCGATAATGCAGGTTTTTATGACAGCGAGGAAATTTCTACTCTCGAAAACGAATTGCATAACACTTTCGGCACTGAGGAACGCTCCGAACTCGCTATCAAAATGTCTCAACAAATTTTGGACGATTGCGCTCTGTTCTACGCCTCACATTTGAAAATGTCCTTCGTCATGAAACCGAACGTCGAAGGCTTTAACGCTCACCCATCCGATTACTACGAAATTACTCCCGAACTCAATAAAAAGTAATTCAAAACTTAAATTCTATGCTCATAGAATCCTTACTTCAGACCGTCTAAAATACCCCCCATTTTTGCAGGGGTTTTTTTTATGCCAGAAAAATCCGCGTAGCTACGCCATTTACACAATATATAAATTATACAAATGTAGAATCGATATTTCGCCCTTCCAAATCAACTTCCAATATGATAAAATTACTCCAAAATAACTTTGAAAGGTCGTTCAGCATGATTTCTATCGACAATTCTGTTTGGAATATTCTTAAAGAGGCTTCCTCTGCCACTGTAATTAAAATTTTCTTCTACATCGCCACTAATCAGCCTCAAGACGGTATTCACGGCTTCCGTTACACCAAAATTCAGCTCGCTATCGATTTAAACCTCAAACAAGCCATTATTTTCCGCTCCATTAAGTGGCTTAAGGATAATTTGCTCATTCAAGAACTCAAAATGGCTGATGACTTCGATTTTATGGCTAATCCGCGCTTCGTTATGAATAATTCCGACTATCAAGAACGTTTCGCAGAGTGGAATCGCCGTTGCAATCTCGATTCAGAGCGTGAAGTTCGTTTACGGCGTAAAAAACGTATTCTTAAACTCCGTAGTGAGAAAAAATAAAAAAAAATCGCCCCGACAAGTAGTCGAGGCTTTTTTTATATCATATTCTGTGTTCAATTATTCCTTCACTGAAATTTTGCTTGTCTCTTATCAAGATTTTCTTAGTATCTGGTTTTTCTTTCGTCACTACTTCGCGTTTCAGATTCTTACCGTCATTTTCTTCCAAATCATTGATTATTTCATTGAGTGATTCAAAAATCATATCGTATGCCTTGCTCATCTTAATTCTTCTCCTCAAAATACTTTTCAAGTCGCTCTATCATCTGCTTAATCGAATTTCTCTCCGCCTTACTTAAATTTTCCATTTCATTCTTTGCAAATACCATTATCAAAAATATTATTCCGTGAATTTCAAAGTCTACATAACAAACTCGCGCACAATGTGACTTGCCTCTGTTGCCATAGCTAAATCTAATCTTCCTTAATCTGCCTGTTCCTTGAATTACACTTCCAATTTTAGGATTCTCAAGTAAAATCTGCTGTAAATCTTTCAAATCATCATCTGTTAATCCGAGTTCAGTCCATTGAGTGTCAAATTTCTTGCCGTGAATAAATTCGCGTCTGATTTCTTCCATATGATAACCTCATGATTATAAATTAGCCCCGACTTCGCGTCGAGGCTTTTTATTACTACAAATCAAGTTTTTTTTATTCCAAATCCAGATATGTGGTCGTTGTATTGCGGATTGCCGCCTTTTTTATCTTCCGAAAGTCCGAACTGTCGCGGTCGCCGATTATTATGTGATTTTCAATCATAAATGTTTCCAAATTTTCAATGTCGGTCGACGAAATGTTATTGCTCGGATTCTTTAACGTGATTGTGCGCGTGTCGCCGTCATTAAACACGCATTCGATTACCAAATTCGCCGTAGTTTTTACTTTATCAGCCATTATATCACGCTCTCTTTCGTGATTTTAGTTACTCCTTCGTAAGTGTCCGTCGTCAACGCAATTAACATCTGCGCGAACTCTTTTAAAGAGGAATTAGTCGCTTGCGGATTGACATAGCTGATTGTCGTAGTATTTTTCTTGTTCGAACTGGTCGTTGATTCAATTTCTATGCTAACTTTAGCCACTGTAAATCACATCCTCTTGAGTACTGACGATTTTGCACGATTCGATACTTACTACCGGCTCGCCGTCATCAGATACGAACGTTGCATAGAAATTAGCGTATTCGTTATTCGCATTGGCGTTAATTGATTCGATTTTGTCCTTAACATCTGCCAAATCGGCACTCGCGACGTTCTCGAAGGTAATATTGCGCGTAGAATCATCATTAAAACGCAATGTGATAACGACATTATTCGTTAGCGACGACATTTTGATTCACCGTCCTTACAGTGTCTTCCGGGTCGAATTGATTTTGGAAATTAACGATAGAAAGCAACTGACTGATGCCACCGATAATGATATTGGCGTCGGATTGTTGCGCATCGATTCCGTGAATCGTAAAAGTCTTACCGTATTCCCCGAAATTGTTCAAAGTAACCTTGCCGACCTTATCAGTTGTGAATTCGTAGGTCATATTCATCACCTCGCCGATATTTTACTTTAACTCGGCTCAAATTGCAATAAAAATTTTTTCTGATAAGTGATTGACAGTCCATTTTTTTTTTTTATAATGTCTCGGCTTATAAATGTTATTTTTCAGCTCTGAAAGGAGTTTGATGTTATGTTTAACGATTTAACACGCCGAGAATTTATCAAAGGCGCGGCGATGAGCTTTTTGGCAATTAATACGCTCGGAATTTTGCCAAATAATGCTTTCGCGTCGGAAAATTGCGTTGGCGTGCTCCGCAACCGCTTAAACCGACAAATAAGTCCTTCGACGCGAAAAAATTCGGCTTTAAGGAGATTCAAATCAGCGACCCTATAGCAGATGCCTCTGAAATTCCTCAAAGTGAAGACTGCTTAACGATAAACATTTGGAAACGTTCCGAAAAGAAAAATTTGCCGGTTATGGTGTTCATTCACGGCGGAGCTTTTTCTTTTGAAAGTGCAAGCGACCCGCTTTACTACGGAAGCAATTTCGCGGCGGCAAACGATGTTGTTTTGGTGAGTTTTGATTATCGCATGAATGTTTTCGGCTTTATGAACTTCGCGGCGATTGATTCGAGCTTTGAGGATAGCGGCTATCTGGGTTTGAAAGACCAAGTGTCGGCTTTGCAATGGGTTAAGGAAAATATCGCTGAATTCGGAGGAAATCCGGATAACATTACGATTTTTGGCGAAAGTGCGGGTTCAATTTCCTGTATGTTGCTAACTGTTGCGCCCGCCGCAAAAAATCTTTTCGGAAAAGCAATTATGCAATCCGGACATCTTTATTTCTATCACACGCCTGAAAAATCCGCCAAACTCGCAGAAATGTTTATGGAAATGAGCGGCGCGAAAAAAATGGGCGACCTCATGAAAAAATCTTCTGATGAAATCAAAAATATTTACTTAAAACTGTCAGAATCTCGCGGCTTAAGTCTTGGTGATTATTTTCCGACATGCGACGGGAAATTTTTGCCGAAAAATCCTTTGCAAGCCCTCAAAAACGGCGCGGCACGTGGAATTAAATTTTTAACGGGCAACACTGCCGACGAATGGCGTTGTTTCTTGATGGCTGATGAAAAACTCTTTGAACATTTCCGCGCAGAACCTGAAAAAAGTTCGCCAATATTTTCAAGTTACAAGAAGCAAACGAACGAAGAAGTTTATAAAAAATGGCTTAAAAATCGTCCCGATAACGCAGATACTTATGGCGACTTTGCGACGCAGATAGATTGGCGAGTTGGTCAAGAAGTTACGGCGGAATATCAATCGAAATTTGAAGATGTTTACTTCTATTTGTTCAGTGAATTGTCTCCGATTGAAATTTTACGTTCATGTCACGCGCTTGACTTGCCGTTTACCTTCAATAATCCGGAAATGCTTCATCAGAATCCGCCGCAAAATCTTGTAAAGCAAATTCAGGCGACATGGGAGGCATTCGCGGCTACAGGCAATCCGAATAACGAATTTATTCCGCACTGGGAGAAATATTCAGCCGACAATCGCCAAACTATGGAGTTAAACTCAAAAGGTTGCGTCCTTCATAAAGATTTGAACACAGAAAATTTAAATTCTTTGCGCTATGTCTATGAAAGCTGATTGGAATGTGAATTATTATGAGACGAGCAATTAGTATGAAGTTTTTGGCGAGTATTGCGGTTATCTGCGTCATAATTGGCACTTGTACACTTGCGAGTTGTCAAAAAATCGTTGCCGACCTCGTTGTTTACGGAAAAATCTTCACAGCGGAAGAAAATCGTATTGTTGAAGCGTTTGCAGTCAAGAACGGGAAATATATCTATGTTGGCGACAAAAAAGGCGCAAAATCGTTTATCGAGCGCGGCAAAACAGAAGTAATTGATTATAATGGCAAAGGTCTGGTTATGCCGTCGTGCGGAAATGGTCACGCTCATTATTTAAGTGCTTATGCAATCGAATCATTCGGAACGATAATTAATATGGAAGACAGCGTGGACAAATTTTTAACTGAAATCGTTCCTGCCGCCGTCAAAAAGGCAAAATCTACAGGAGCAAAGGCTGTATATGGCACGGGCTGGAATACAATGGAATTTTTAAAAAATATGCCGACCCGTCAACAGTTAGATGCGATTTGCAGTGATATTCCTATGTATTTTTCTGATGAAGAAGGTCACAAGGCTATTGCGAATACGATTTTGCTAGTCAACGCGGGCATTATGGATAAAAATGGCAAAGTTCTCAAGTCAGAGGTACGCGGCGGCGAAATTGTAATGGATTCAGACGGAACTCCGACCGGTTATCTTAAAGAACAAGCTCAAAATTACGTTCGTTCGTTTTTAGACAACGAAAGCCTCTATTCTGTCGACATGGCGAAAGCAGATTTGAAAAAAGTCGAGAAAACATTGTTGGAAAAAGGTTACACGATGTATCTGGACGGATTCTCCAGTTATCTTTTTAACGACACCTACTACAGAGCCGCCAAACAGTTTGACAATGCCGGCGAGATGAATTTTATCTTGGGCATGTCTTATGAGATAGAAAGTTGGATGGATGTTGATTCAGCTTTGGAAAAAGCCCGCGACGCCAAAAAATTTGCTTCAACTCACGTAAAACCGAATTGGATTAAACTTTTTATGGACGGAACGGTTGAAACTGGTACCGGATTTATTGAGCCGCTTTATCTCGACGGTAATCAAGGAATTCCGAACTGGACGGAAGAAGAATTGACGAATATAACGCGCAAGGCTAATGAAAATGGAATTACAATGCACGTTCATGTTATGGGAAACAAAGGCGTAAATCGTCTTGTCAATGCTTTTATCAACGGCGGCAAAAATGAAATGCGCAATACTTTAGTTCATGTTTACGGCGTAAATCAGTCGGATTATCGGAGAATGGCGGAAAATAATATTTATGTAACGGAAGGAATGCTTTGGCACCACGCAACCGACGATTTGCAAGCGGATTTGCTTAAAATACTTCCTGAAGAGCTGGCGGATAAAGGTTATCCGATGAAATCGTACTTTGATAATGGAGTAATGGTATCTTCGCACTCGGATTTTCCTGCATTGAGTGGCAGTCCCGATGATCCGTTCGGAATTATGGAAATTATGCTTACTGGAGTATATTATCCTGAAAAATCGAAGGCATGGTGGACGGAAGAGCTGATTACACGCGAGCAAGCCATTACAGCCCTTACAATCAACGTAGCAAAGCAAATGTTCCTTGAAAAGGAGCGCGGAAGTATAAGCACAGGCAAATTTGCAGATTTTTTACTTGTTGATAAGGATGTTTTGACATGTCCGGAGACAGAAATTCACAGTGCAAAGCCCGCCGCGACTTATTTTGAGGGCAAAAAAGTTTTTTCTCTGTAAAAATTTCTAAAGTATCAATAAAAAGCCCTTCGGCGCGTGTCGGAGGTTTTTTTTATTTGACAAGGTAAATTTTTTTATGATTTATCCCTATACAGGGCTTATTTTTTTTTGCGAGCAATTTATAATGGTGGTGAGGTGATTTTATGTCAGAAAATCTTTTAACGGTTGAAGATTTGGTTGTAGCTTATGGCAAGAAAAGAATTATTCATGAAGTGAATTTTTCAGTTAAGCACGGGGAGATTTTAATAATTGCGGGCGAATCTGGGAGCGGAAAGTCGACGATTTTAAAGGCAATCGGCGGATTATTAGGCAAAGGCGGCGCGATTATCGACGGGCAAATCTTTTTTGACGATAAAGAGATAACAATTTTATCTGAAGGTGAACGACGAAGACTTTCAGGCGACGCGATAGGATTTATATTTCAAAATGCAGGCTTGTCATTCTGTCCGATAAGAAAAATAGGCGAACAGATATTTGAGAGCGTAAAAGCACATAGGGATTGGAAAAAAGACGAATTTATCGAACGAGCGACAGATATTATGCAGAAAATAAATCTATTGCCGGAGATTTTGGGAGAATATCCGTTCAGATTATCGGGTGGAATGGCGCAAAGGGTTGGAATATTGGCGGCGACAATTCTTGAGCCGAAATTATTATTAGCGGACGAGCCGACGAGCGCACTAGATATAATTACGCAAGTCGGAGTGGTAAAAGAGCTGTTAAAACTGCGCGAGCGGCAAAAAATATCAATAATATTGGTCACACACGATTTGAGGATTGCGCGGCGCATGGCGGATAAGATTTTAATCATGAGACAAGGTTCACCGGTCGAATTCGGCTCCAAAGAGCAAATTTTTAACTCTCCGCGAGAAATTTACACGCAAGAATTACTAAAGGCGGCAGGCTTATGAACATTTTGGAAGTTAAACACGTCAAGAAATATTTTGGCAATCGGCTTGTGCTTAAAGATATAAATTTTACTGTTGAGGCGGGCGAATGTTTGGGAATAGTGGGATTAAGCGGAGGCGGCAAGTCGACTTTAGCTAAAATAATTGCGAGATTGATTCCGAGTGATGGCGGGAATATTTTTTTATGCGGCGAGGATATTTCAAGTGCGACGGGCAATGATTTTTATAAAAATATGCAGATGATATTCCAGATGCCGGAAGAATCATTTAATCCGCGCAGGACATTAGGAGAAAGTATAGGCGAGCCGATTAAAAACTTTATTGGAGGCGAAAATCTACGCGGAAGAGTAGAAAATTTGCTGATAGAAGTCGGATTGCCGAAAAATTATTATGAACGTTATCCGCGAGAGGTATCTGGTGGGGAATGTCAGCGAGCGGCGATAGCGAGGGCAATTTCCATTTCGCCGAAGCTTTTAATCTGCGATGAGGCGACATCTGCGCTAGACGTGACGATTCAAGCGCAAGTCGTAGCTTTGATAAAGAAACTTTGCGCTGAAAAAAATATAGCGTGTCTGTTTATAACGCACGACCTATTTACATTAAAAAAAATAGCCGACCGGGTCTTGGAATTGAGGTGCGGCGAACTTTCGGAGGTATCACATGATTTTATCGAGGCGAATTGAAAATTATTGGGATGAGCGTAGTAAAGACTTCAGCAAATCGCGCAGATTGGAGCTTGAAGGCATTGACGGTGCGGCATGGCGGAATATTTTCAAAAAAAATTTGCCGGTTGGCAAGAGATTAAAAATTCTGGACGTAGGGACGGGCGCGGGCTTTTTTGCGATTATTTTATCTACGTTGGGGCATAAAGTTATGGGAATTGATTTATCGACAAAAATGTTGGGCGAGGCTGAAAAAAATCTTCGCGAGCTGAAACTTATTGCTGAATTCAGGAAGATGAACGCGCAATCGCTTGAATTTGCCGATGAAACTTTTGATGCGGTAGTTACGAGGAATTTGACGTGGACATTACCAGATGTTAAGTTGGCTTATCGCGAATGGCACAGAGTTTTGAAGTTTGGCGGAGTGTTGATGAATTTTGATTCGGATTATGGCGAGAAAAATTTTTCTGGAGAATTTTATACACAGACGAAAGTTAGCGACGCGCAGTTAAGCGAATGCGACGCGATTAAAAATTCTCTGTCGATAAGCAAACGTCGCCGCCCGATGTGGGACGCGGGCTTTTTGGAGGGAATAAATTTTTCTGTGCGCCTTGAAGAAGATATTTCGCAAGCAGTACATAAGGATAAACGTTGTGATTATGATTCGGTGCCGCTTTTCGCGATTTATGCCGTAAAATAAAACGAACCCGCGAAGTTTTCAAAGCCTCGCGGGTTTTTGTTAGTTAAATTTTAGTATTAAGCGGCTCTGTGAGCAAAAATAATGCACTAAGGTCGACGTGGAAAATAATTGTGTATTCATCTTCGTCTGGAGCCGCGCCGTTGAACTTATTACTGTAGAGGAGCGACGCCGCATGGCAATAATCGTATTCGCCGAACTCGCTAACTCTTTTACCGCGAAACGGTTCCAAAAATTTAAAAACGGTGCCGGCAGGAAAAATCCCGTCGACAAAAACTTTTTCAGGCAGAAAATGATTATCTTCGACGAACGGAATAGCGACTTTTGAGCGCAAGTAAAGATTTTCAAAGTCAAGATTAGTAATCATGGCGTCACCTCAGAAATTTACGGAGAATTTAGCTTTTTTATCGTCGTCAATCGTCAGGAAAGTGCTAAAGCCGGTCATATCCAAGACTTCGCGGACGTTATCGCGGATATTTTTGATTTTCATGGAGCCTTGCTTATCCATTTTCTTTTGGAATTTGAGCAGAGTACGAAGACCGGCGGAGGAAATGTATTCGAGTCCGGCTAAATCGATAATTAAGTTAGAAACGTTGCTGAGATTGATAGATTTATCGAATTCGAGAGCGGTGACGGCGTCCATTCTGCCGACGAGTTGGACTGTAAGGGTTGAGTCTTCCGAAATTTTTTTAATCTCCATTGTAACCTCCAAAAATTTTTTATGTGTATTATAGCACGCATAAAAATTTTGTCGACATACATAATTTTTTTTTTGCTAGAATCTTTTTAGAGGTGTTACGTCAGCAAAGGCTAAAAAATCTGCGCGATTTGTAAAGACTACCCGAATATGATAAGATTGCAAAAAATTTTCGGGAGGTTTTTTATTATGAACAGCAAGGCGATTCAAATCATCGAAAATATTTATTGGGTAGGTGCGGTTGATTGGTCGATGAGGAATTTTCACGGCTACGAGACGGGACGCGGCACGACTTACAACGCATATCTGATTCTTGACGATAAAATCACGTTGATTGACACGGTGAAGATTGATTTCAAGGACGAATTGATTTCGCGCATTTCTTCCGTTATTAATCCCGCGCAGATTGATATTATCGTCTCAAGTCACGTTGAACCCGACCATTCCGGCGCGTTGAAAGAGATTGCGGCACTTGCGCCGAACGCAGAGATTATTACGACGAATCCGAACGGCTTAAAGGGTTTGACGGCGCGTTACGGCAAGTTAAATTATCGTGCAGTCAAAGCGGGCGATGAAATTTCAATAGGCAAGCGGACGTTGCAATTTGTTCCGACGCCTATGTTGCATTGGCCCGATTCAATGGTAACTTATTGCCCCGAAGAAAAGATTTTATTTTCCAATGACGCATTCGGCGAACATTTGGCGACTTCAATGCGTTTTGACGACGAAAACGATTTGGCGACGATTTTTTATGAGGCGAAGAAATATTACGCGAATATTTTAATGCCGTTCGGCAAGCAGGCGCAGACGGCTTTGAAAGCTTTGGGCGGCTTGGAAATGCGCATGATAGCGACGGGGCACGGCGTAATTTGGCGTTCGCATATTGATAAAATTATTGACAGCTATAAAAAGTGGAGTGCGGGCGAAGTCGAGGAACGAGCGGTTATCGTTTTTGATTCAATGTGGCACTCGACAGAGATTTTGGCGCAGACAATCACTGAAGCTTTCGCAAAGAGGAAAATTCCTGCCGCTTACTACGATATAAAGAAAAATACTCTTTCGGACATTGTCACGGATATTTTTACGAGTAAATATTTGGCGGTTGGTTCGCCGACGATTAATAATCAGATGATGCCGACGATTGCGGGCTTTTTATGCTACTTAAAAGGCTTGCGTCCCGTGAATCACAAGGCGTTTGCATTCGGAAGCTATGGTTGGGGCGGACAAAGTATCGGCATGGTTGAGGACGAACTCAAGGCGGCTGGCTTTGAAATTATTCTTGATAAAATTCGCATTGCCAACGTTCCGACGGCTCAACAACTCGACGACATTACGGAAAAAATCCTCGCGCTCAATCTTTAAGGAGCAGAAAATATTTTCAAGTAGCCACAAAAAAATTCGCCGCTGATTTTCAAGCGGTTTTCATTTTTTATTAGGCAGGAAAAAATTTAGAAAAGTTGCAGGAACGATTAACAATCTGCTAAAATAATTCGCGAGGAGGTCTTAACATGGGATTCTTTGACAGACTGAAAGCGGGCTTGACGAAAACCCGCGAAAAATTTATTGATAAGATTGACGAAATTCTTCACGGCTCAACGAAAATTGACGACGACCTTTTGGATGAGCTGGAAGAAACTTTGATAACGTCCGATGTGGGCATGGCGACTACGGAGAAATTAATTGCTGGCTTGCGCAAGGGTGTTCGCCGCGCCGAGATAAATTCGCCCGCCGACGTGAAAAATTTTTTATCGAATCAGATTCGCGAGATACTGACTGAGGAAGAAGGGCATTTCGATTATATTGAACCGCCTCGCGTGATTTTAATGATTGGCGTAAACGGCGCAGGCAAGACAACGACAATCGGCAAGCTTAGCGCGTATTATAAGGCGCAAGGCAAAAAAGTTATGATGGCGGCGGCTGATACTTTCCGCGCAGGAGCAATCGACCAGTTAGAAATTTGGGCTGAAAGGACGGACGCGGCATTTGTCAAACACTCCGAAGGCTCTAATCCGTCAAGTGTTGCGTTGGACGCCGCTCGCAGTGCCGTTGCGCAAAATATGGACGTGCTCCTTGTCGATACGGCGGGACGCTTGCAAAATAAATATAACCTTATGGAAGAGCTTAAGAAAATAAATCGGATACTCGGCAAAGGGATAAAGGGTGCGCCGCATGAAGTTTTATTAGTTCTCGACGCGACGACGGGACAAAATGCACTTCGGCAAGCGGAATTATTTTCACAGACGGCGGGCATAACGGGCATAGTCTTAACGAAACTCGACGGTACGGCAAAGGGCGGAATGATTATCGGGATAAAGGAGCAACTGAATATACCTGTTAAATGGGTTGGAGTTGGCGAGCGGCTTGACGACTTACGTCCGTTTAATGCTAAAGAATTTGCCGACGCGCTTTTTGGTCTAGGAACTGGGAGCTAGTTTTTAGGAACTAGTTCCCTAATCCCTACCAGTTCCTATTTCCTCAATCCTAGTTCCTAAAAGTTATGTGTATAGCCGACGGAAAATCCAAGCGTGTTATAACCGGGATTGTGAGCGCGAAGTCCGTTTGAAAAATGGCTTATCGAATAGCCGAGACTAAAAGAATCTTCTTTGCGGAATTGCCACGTCAGACGAGGACCGAGCCGCCATAAAAATCCGTAGGCGCGACCGTCATAGGGGTGAGCTTTGTTATAAATCATGAGAGAGCCGCTGAAATCTATCGAGGCATGGAGTTTGCCCGACGCCTGTTTATCCCAGCGCAACATAAATGCAGGACCAAGCCCGACGCCTTGACTGTCATGATGAACGCCGCCATCTTTACGCGGATTAGTGTAGCCGAGTGCTCGCGTAAAAGTCAGCCCGCGCCAATAACTCATCGCGCCGCTGTCAGTAACTTTCTCGAAAAAGTGGACATTGTAGTTGTTGACGTTGCGTTGAGAAAATCGCCTGCCTTCCAAATATTCAAACTGAATTTCGTTACCGTCTTCAAAGATTTTCTTATCGGAAATTTTTTCGGGCGCGGGAATTTCTTCGGCGTTGGCAATGCCGCCAGATACAAGACAAATCGCAAATATTGACAAAAATTTTTTCATAAGTCGCTGTCTCCTTTAGATTTTTTTGACAATTTATCATAGCAAAAATTTTTTAGCAAGGCGACTTTACGGGGTGATATTTTTGAAAGTTTTATTAACGAATGACGACGGGATAAAGGGCGCGGGGCTTTGGTCTTTAGCGAATGCGTTAAAAGTTCGCGGGCATGAAGTGACGATAGCCGCGCCGTTGAATCAGCAAAGCGGAATGTCTCATGCGCTTAGCGTCCTGCGCGAGATTGAATATAAGCGCGTAGACAATGACGACTTTGAGGCGTGGGCTTTCGATGGGACGCCGACCGATTGTGTTAAAATTTATTTGGAGGGTATGAATGACGGCAAGCACTTCGACGCGCTGATTTCGGGCATAAATGACGGCGCGAACCTTGCAACCGATGTACTTTATTCGGGGACAGTCGGCGCGGCTTTGGAGGGTTTTCTTCATGCGATTCCGTCATTGGCGGTTTCTCGCGATAAAAATTCCGAAATTTCCTTTGACGAAACTGCGCGGGCGACGATTGATTATCTGGAAAAAATTTTGAGCGTTAAGAGCGAACCGTTCCTGCACAATGTTAATTTTCCTAAAAAATTCCGCGCAGATAAAGCCGAATTCGTGAGCACTCGTCTTGGACAGCGCGACTACATTAACGCCTTTGCGCGACGCACTGACGACGAAGGACGCGCCTATTTCCGAATTGGTGGGACGATTTACGACTTGGACGCGGGCGAGGGCACTGATATTCACGCGGTTAATCTGGGCTATGTTGCTGTGACGCCGCTTCATGCCGATACTGCTGACTACGACGCGATTATTGAACTTCGCAAGATTTTTAGGGGTTAAAAATGGACGATTATACTTGGAGGAGACGACTCAGCGAAAGGCGCAAACGTCGCGAGCGCGAGCGATTATTTGTTATATTTTGTTTCCTGATGATATTCGGCGGGATATTTTTCTATTTCTTTGTCTACACGAAGACGCCCGAATATGCGATGCGCGAAATGGTTACGGCGTTTAAGGAGGGCGACGCGAATACATTTCGGCGGCATGTTGATTTGAATTCGGTTACGTTGAAGGCTTACGACGATTTGACGAGCGACCTTTTTAAATATGACACGCAACTTTCCGACCGTGAGCGGAGTCTTTTTGAAAATTTTTATGTGTTGATTAGGCGGCAAATGTGCAAAGGCGCGGTTAAAGTTATCAACACTTACCTTGACACGGGCGAATGGACTTTGCCGGGCGAAATTTTAAAGGGGCGGCAACTTGGCGTTGACTATGACATTTTACTTGATCGAAGTTTGATTCGGCATACGTCGTTTTTGGAGCTTGAAGAAGTTGAGATTCAAGACGAGGAGGCGACGGCGACTTTTAGCATTGTCGAGGAATATTCGCAAGTTCCGTTCGTGTTGAAGGTTACGATTAAGGACTTGGCGAACGACAGCTTTAACATTGGCGGCAAGGAGTTTGAAATTTTCGGGCGCAAGTTCAAATTTCCGGGCTTGAGTTTTAATTTGGGTGGGAGCGATTGGAAGATTGTCAGCGTAGATAACTATCGTGGCTATTTAGATACGGTTTCGCCGATTTTGCGACAGAATTTGGCGGAGTACATAGACAACACGGCGGAGATTGTCTCTCATTACAATGGGATTTTTGAGGAAGAACAGGACGTTTTTATCACGTTGCAAAAATCGCCGAGCGGGATAATGACGACGAATCAGCGCACGGAAGTTGCGGATTTTATTAAAAACACAGTGATTCCCACGCTGGAAGAGCGGCAGGACGAATTAAATCAAGTTCCGATACCGCAGGGCGCACAATTTTTAGCGAGCTTACGGCAAGAGTCGACGCGGGTAACGATTTTGGCTTGGCGGTCGTATATCAAGGGGATAACGGAAAACAGCGCGGCGGACTTGGATACGGCGGCGAGTTTGCATAAGCAGGAGATGATATTTGACCAACGCGCAGAAGAAATTGTTCACAATTCGGCGGTTGCGCGTAAATTGCCCGAACTTCCGTAGCGTGGGTTTTCAACTTTTCTTTTGTTGCGCCCAAAAGAAAAGTATGCAAAAGAAAAGGGCGTATGACCGGCAAAGAAACATCCATGTTTCTATTGCCGGCGGCGCACGTCCATGTGCGCCGTGTTGCGACTAAATTTATTTTGGAGGAAACTTTTATGAGTTATTTTTTAAGACGTACTGAAAATAATCTTTGGCATGGGAAATTCTCGACGTTCCCTGAAGATTTAGTAACACATGCCGTTTCAACGCGGTTTGGCGGAGTCAGTAAGCCGCCTTTCGATAGTTTAAATCTTGCGCTCCACGTCGGCGACGACCCTAAAGACGTTCTTTTTAATAGAAAAAAGTTCGTTAAATCGTTGGGTTTTGAGCTTTCCGATATAGTTACGCCTAATCAAGTTCACGGAGATAATATTTTTCGCGTCGATGAAAATTATCGCGGTTGCGGCTGTGTAAATTACGCCGATTCAATATCCGAAACCGATTCTTTGATAACAAATACTCCAAATTTGCCGCTTATGCTATGTTTTGCCGATTGTGTCCCGATTTTTTTTGTCGACGTTGAAAACTGCGCGATCGGCTTAGCGCATGGCGGTTGGAAGGGCACTTTAAAGAAAATTGCCGCCAAAACCCTTTTGAAAATGCAAAATGAGTTCGGAACTGAGCCTGAAAAGTGTTTAATCGGTATCGCACCGTCAATCGGGTCGTGTTGCTATGAAGTCGGCGATGAAGTCAAAAAAAAATGCCAAAAAGCATTTCCTAATCATAATGAATTGCTGATTGAGCGCGACGGGAAGATTTTTTTAGATTTATGGCGGGCAAATGTAATTCAGTTGCTTGAAGTTGGCATGCCCGAAGAAAATATCGACATTGCGGGCAAATGTACTTGTTGCGAAAGTTCTTGGTATTTTTCCTACCGAGCCGCGCAGAAAAAAGGCTTAGACCGAACGGGGCGTATTGCGGCTCTTATCGCCTTAAAAAATTTGACATAAAAATTTTACTTTGGTGCGGGAAATACCGCGCCTTTTTTTATGTAAAAAGGTCTATTTTTTCAAGCCGCAACATTGGTAGAAAGATTGTAGTAAACGCCGTGCCGCTCCATTAAATCTTCGTGCGTGCCTTCCTCCGTAATATTGCCGTGCTCAAGGACAAGAATTCTATTCGAGTTGCGAACAGTCGCCAAGCGGTGCGCTACCGTTATCGTCGTGCGATTTTCGGAAAGTTTCTGCATAGCCTTCTGAATTTGACGTTCGGTTTCGTTATCAAGCGCGGAAGTCGCCTCGTCCAAAATTAATATCTTCGGATCGCGCAGGAACATTCTTGCAATCGCCAGACGTTGTTTTTGTCCGCCGCTGAGTTTAACGCCGCGTTCGCCAATAAAGGTGTCGTAGCCGTTCGGCAATGCAGAAATAAATTCATGCGCCTCAGCAAGTCGCGCCGCCTCCATAATCTCTTCGTCAGTAGCGTCTTCGCGCCCATAAGCTATATTTTCCTTGACGCTCGCCGAAAACAGGAAAGTATCTTGCTGAATCATGCCGACTTCCTTGCGCAGGCTGTCCGTCTTAACAGTCTTAATATCGCGCCCGTTGATTGAAATTTTCCCGCCGTTAAGGTCGTACATTCCCAAAAGCAGTTCGCAAAGCGTAGTTTTGCCGCCGCCCGTCATGCCGACAATTCCGACGTGTTCGCCCGCCGCTATGCTTAAATTAAAATCGTTGAAAATCGGCGCGTTATTCTCGTAGCCAAAATTCACGTGCGAAAATTCAATTTCCTGCGAAGTGCCTTCGATTTTTTCAATACGCTCGGCGGAGAGTTCGTCAGATTCGGGCAGATTCATCAGTTCGCGATAACGTTCGACGCCCGCCATGCCGCGTTGATAAACTTCCGTCAACATCATCAGCTGAAATACGGGGTGCATGCACATCATCATATAAAGCAAGAAAGCAACTAAATCGCTGATTGTCATTTGCCCCAAACTGATTAACGCGCCGCCCAAAACGATTATCGTTAAATTCATGACGTTAGCGAAAAAATCAACGCCGCCGTGCAGTTTGCCGACCTTTTTAAAAGAATTTTTCTGAACCGATAAAAGATTTTCGCCTGCGCGGAGCATTTTATCGAGTTCTTTATTTTCGTTGCTGAAAATTTTTACAAGCCTAATGCCCTGCAAACTCTCGGAAATTTGTCCGCTTAAATCGCCCGTATTTTCGCGAGCCTTCATGAACATTTTTTTCATATCGCCGTTGAGTTTAATCGTCGTGCAGGTTTTGAAAATAAGCAACGCCGTAACGATGATTGCCAGTTTCCAATTCAGATAAAACAGCAACGCGACCGAGCCGAGCATTGTTATTGAGCAAGTTACGAACAAATGAGGGATTGCGAACATTAGCCCGCCGACTTCTGAAATGTCATTGACGAGACGCGATAAAAGTTGTCCGCTCTGCGCGTTGTCATAGAACGAATAGCCCATTCTCAGCAAGTGGCGGAAGAGTTTTTCGCGCATTGTGAATTCGATTTTTGCGCCCATGCCGCGCCCGACGACTTCGACTTTGTAATTCAAGAAATAATTCGTCGCGTAAATCGTCAATAACGCGCCCGACGTTAAAATCATTTCGGTTGAGATTCCGTGCGGTAAAAGTTCGTCCATGACATGGCGAATCAGCATTGGCGCAAGCAGTCCCAGCCCTGCGCCGATAAGCGAGCCGATTACTACGAACGAAAACGCTTTCTTGTGAGCCGAATAACTCTCTGCGAAAAATTTCAGCTTATCCTTAAGCATTGAAAATCCTCCTTGTTAAAAAGTTCTGCTACAATCTGAACGTCGGGTAATTTTGCCCTTCGTAATAATCCGAGTCTTCCAATTCATTGTTAATCCAATCCCGCAACTGCACAGAAATTTTATCAAGCGCGGCTTGCAATTCCTTGCGCTCTTGTCTGGAAAGTTCAATAAACAATTCGTCGTAATCGGGCTTTTGCACTTGGAAAGTCTCGCCCTTTTCCGTCAGCTCAACAACCATTGCCCGCTTATCTTCTTTGGAGCGATAACGAATTATGTAGCCGTTCATTTCCAGCTTCTGCAAGAGTTCGCCTAACGACTGCGGACGCAAATCCAAGATAAAGCCAAGTTCCTTTTGCGTTATACTGTGCATACGCCGCAATGCCGAAAGAATACGACCTTGTCCCTGCCACGGGTCGAGTCCGCCGAAATTTTTCCCGTACCACATCATGTGATAGCGGTGCAAAAGATGATACATTTCCAGCAAACTCTTTGTCAGAGTTTTTTTGCTCTCCATTATTTACCCCTCCCCGAAAATTAAAGGTACCGTGTAACATAATGATAAACGGTACCTTAATAATCGTCAATATATTCAAGCCATTTTTAATCAAAATTTTAATCAATGGCTTTCACAGGACAAGCTTCGACGCAACGTTTGCAACGGACGCATTCAGCGGATTTAAGCTCCTTAGTCGGGTCGAGGTCGAGCGGACAAATCTTTTTACAACGCCCGCAATTAATGCACTTATCCGCCGCGCAGGTTAGCTGATAGAAACTGTACTTATTCAACAAGCCGTAAATCGCGCCGAGTGGACACATTACGCGGCAAAAAAATCTGTGTATAAGAACGCAACCGATAATCACGGCGAACAGGATAAAAATTTTCAGCGCGAATAATTTCCCTAAGACGCGGTGAAATTCTTCATGAGTGGCAATTAGTGGTAAACCCGCCTCCAAAGTTCCTGCGGGGCAAATGTATTCGCAAAACGTTGGCTCGCCGAATTTGGTTGCGACGGGAAGAATCAGCACGAACATTATCAGCAAAAAATATTTTACGTAAGTCAATCTGCGCGGCAAAAAAAATTTAGGCGACGGGATTTTATTCAGGAGTTCTTGAATCAAGCCGAACGGACATAAGAATCCGCAGACGGCTCGTCCGAGTAACAACCCGATTAAAATTATGAAACCCGCCGCATAAAAGCCGAATTTACCGCCCGCGCCGCCGACCGCTTGCAAGGCTCCAATCGGACAACTTAACGTCGCCGCAGGACACGACCAACAATTCAATCCGGGCGCACAGAAATTTTTCAAGTCGCCGCGATAAAGTTTGCCGCTTAAAAAATTCGCCGCATGAGGATTAGTCAAAATCGTCGCCGCAAGCTGAATCAATCGCCGTTTCATCAGCCCAGCCCAATACATTCAAGACAAATCCGCGTCGCCTTATTAAAAATCATCGGCAATTCTCCGCGCTCAATTCCAAACCAAATCATCGCCGCGCCCGCTAAAAAAATTATCAGCCTAATTCTTGAGAAGTTTTTTAAGCTCATCTTTGTAGCCCTCAACGTCCGCGCCGATAATCATTTCGCCGACAATTTCGCCCCTGCTGTTTACGAAAATCGTTGTCGGCACAGCCTCGATACTCTCCATAAATTTTATAAGTTGCGCGTCGGGGACAATGTTCACGAAATTTGCGCGAGCCTCTTGGGTTATCTGCCTTGCCTTGTTAATTTGTTGAGCGGAATCTTCGGAGGCGTCGCAAACAATCCCGATAATCTGCGCGTCGGTGGGCAGAGTGCGAGCCATTTCGCCGAGTTCGGGCATTTCTTCAATACACGGCGGGCAGAACGTTCCCCAAATATTCACGACAGTAATTTTCTTCAACGTAAAAATTTGGTTCGTGACAGTTTCGCCGTCGATTGTTTTAGCCGTGAAGTTCGGGATATTTTTTTCAATGTTCGACGCCTGCGCAACTCCTCCGTCAGAAATTTCATTAACGCAAGTCAAGTGGTTATGGTCGTCTTCCGTGCCGAAAATCATCGCCAGTACGACCACTGCAAAGAGTGCTAACAAAATTTTTTTTATCATACGAATCATCACCTTCAGAATTATTTTTGGGAATTTTAACACGCAAAATTTTTCGTTGCAATATACTAGTTCCTAGTTCCTATTTCCTAGTTCCTAATTTGCAGGGGAATTGCGGCGCGGGCAGAATAAATTAGGGACTAGTTGTTAGGGAGTAGTGAACAGGAAAAATATGAAAATTGTAGTTTCCGGCTATTACGGCTCGAAGAACGGCGGCGATGAGGCAATGCTCGCGGCTATGCTCGAAGTCCTGCGCGAGGAAATTTCCGACTTGCAAGTTACGGTTATTTCGCTCAATCCCGAATATACGCGGCTCCGCCATAAGGTAGACGCCGTGCCCATGCCGGATATTTTTTCTATCATAAAGAAAATTCGTGCGGCTGATTTGCTGATAAGCGGCGGCGGCTCGCTATTGCAGAACGTAACGAGCGGTCGCAGTCTTTATTATTACCTCGCGATAATTTTTTTTGCGCTGGCGTTGGGGCGAAAAGTCATGCTTTACGCGCAAGGTATCGGACCAATTCGCGGCGCGTTGGCTCATAAGCTCATGAATTTAATCGTAAACCGCGTCGACTTGATAACGGTTAGGGACAGAGGTTCACTTGAAGAATTAGAGCGGCTGAAAATCACGCGCCCGAAAATTTTCTGTACAGCCGACCCAGTCTTGGCAATAAAGCCCGTGTCGCTTGAAGTCGGCAAGGAAATTTTATCGCGTCACTCGGTAAAAAAATCGGACGGGAAATTTATCGGCGTAGCGGTTCGTCATTGGATGGGCTGGGAACGTTTTCAAGTTGAACTTGCCGCCGCGCTTGATAGGATTGTCGAGGCGACGGGCGCGAAAATTATTTTTATCCCGATGAAGTTTCCAGAAGATATTCGCTCCGCGCAGTCGACAGCCGAAATTATGAAAAAAAATTGCGTCGTGTTGAAAGAAGAATTTGCGACGCGGGAAATTTTAAGTTTGGTTGGTTGCATGAATCTTTTAATTGGCGTGCGACTTCACGCGCTGATTTTTGCGGGCGTTATGAATGTTCCTATGCTCGGCATTTCCTACGACCCGAAGATTGAACGTTTCCTTGATTCTATTGGCGAAAAGCCGCTGGGCAATATGTCGGACGTAACGGCGGATAAAATTTTCGACGCGACGATTAAAAAGTTATCGGAGCGGACGGAGTTCCGTGACGACAGCCTTTTAAAAAAGTTGCGGGAACTTGCTCGCCAAAATGCAAAGCTCGCCGTTAAACTCGTTACAGATGAGATGTAAGTCGATTTCGTCGACCTGTAAATCCAAACGAAAATTTTTCAGTGAATCGCCCTTGAGTTTGAAGAAATGCTTGCCACCTTTCTCGTTATAGTTTTTGCTTAAGCCAGCTTTAATGGTAGCGGACGAAGACTTTTATTTACGCTATTCGGTAAAAAAGTAATGCTACAAGGTAAACCTACGCAGAAAATTTTGTGTTAAAATATCTAATGATGTTTAACTATTAACTGTAAAGGCTTTTAAGAAATCGGAGCATTTAACATGAAAAAATATTTGACGGTCGACGCGAAGTTTAAATGCAATGCCTCACCAAGAGTAGATTTTACTTGTTTGGAAAGCGTTAATAAAAAAGTTAAATATAATGGCAAAATTATTTTGACTGACAGTGTGAAGTTAATCGGTCGCGGGCAGTGCGAACCGTTGACTTTGGCGGCGCAAGGAACCCCCATTCCTTGTTGTTGTTCTTTGCGAGGTTGGATTTCAACGGATAATGTTGCCAAAATTTGCGGAAAGGTTCTTCTAACTGATAGCTCAAAAAATTTCTGCACGGTAGCTCCGCCCGTACCAGTTCAAATAACCGTTAAACAAAGCGGAACGGACGGAAAATTTTTTCATGGCGATTAAAAAACTTGTGAATAAAAGTAGAAAGGACGTGAATAGACGTGGCGACGAAGCTCGATTGACAAAATCGTCATGTCAACTTTATGAGAGGAACTCTGGACAGCGTCAAACAAACCCACAAAGCCATTCTTTTTGAAGAATTCAATGGCTGGCAACAAGATTCGTTTAATCTCGCAACACTTCTGGACGGCACGTATAAAGATGCCGATGACATGCTCGAAATTATTTCTCGTCTGGAAGTTCATAGTTTCAAAGAGTTTGTTGAAAAGTTCTCGCCGAAAATTTATGAAAACGTTCAGCAAGTCGGCGGAAAATGGAGTTTTTCTTACACTTTCGACGATGGCAAAGCGTCGGGCGTGCCAATTAAGCTTAACGAACACGCTTATTATCGAATGTTGTCCGCTATGTACGGAGTTAAAAAGGACAGCGGACAATCCAATCGCGATTTCGACGATAGCAAGTTAAAAGAAATTCTTACCCCGAAGGCTGAAGAAAAAGAAGTACAGCGCATTCGTAAAAAAGCCGTGCTGTTAAATGTCCAATACACCGAAGCCGTAAACAAAAAAGAAAATGCCAATTTCTACGCTAAGCAAATGCAAAGCCTCGGAAGAGAAGTTGCGCAAAAAGCTTACGGTTCTTCATTGTCAAAATTAGGCTTGAGAATCGCGGGCATAAATAGTCAGCTCGATTATCTTAGGGGCGAAGCAAAAAAGTTTAAGGCTCTGCCAGCGGGTTCGGAAAACGTTGAAATAAAACGCGGCGTTCTTGAGTTCGACGAGGAAGGCAAGCCGATTATAAAAGAATTGGCGTCTGGAATTTTATCTGGTGAAAATTTTTCTTCTACTCCCCGCCTTACCGCAGGCGAATCAATGAAAAAATTAAAATCGGGAGTTGCAACGGCAATAGACGCAGGAAACAAATCAAGAGGCTTGACAGTACAAAGCTTTACAAAAAATATGGTTCTGTCGACCTATTTGCCAGATTACGAAGAAGAAAGTTTTTCTCTAACACCGGCGGGCATTTCCGATAAATGTCAGAAACTCGAATTAGAGCGCAAGGGCTTTGAAGAAATTTACTCACAAGCACAATCGGAATTTATAAAAATGCTGAAACAAATCGTTACAAGAATGCTCGGTGTTAAAGTTTTCTTCGACCACGCGACAACTAAAGGCGGCGAAGACGGCGTATTACCCCAAAATCAAGGCTTGCTCGTCACGAATTGCCCTGTAAGTGATTTACTCGACGAAAGAATCAAAAGTAAGTTTGAAAAGTTTATCGTGGATCGCGGCACAACTCAGACGCGCAATCATAAACTCTGGTTCGGAATTTTGCCACATGTCATTATTGGCGACATAAATCCTGACGAACAAGAAGACGACGGCGATATTGATCCTTTTGCAATTAATATGGACTTCGACATAAAAGATAGCACGAAAAAAACGGCGGCAGTTACCGCACTCGGCGAGGCAAAACAACTGCTTGCCATACTCGAAAAGGCAAGAATTTTAACCGTGTTCAATCCCGCAGTTGCCGAAGACGCGCCATTTACTTTCGGCGGAATCACCGACACTGCAATCAAAGAAATAAAGGATAAGTTAAAAGAGCTAGGGATAATTTACGAACATGCGGTTTTCGCTTTTCCAAACTTTAATCTTGTGCGCGACGCAAAAATTCCCCTCGATAAAAGAGAAGATGCCGAAGTTATTGAAGTCAGTTCGGTTTACGTTGACGCTGCTTATGTCGCCGCTGGTTTACTTGTAGCCTCGCAACAGCCTGATTATCTCCTGCATCACGGTTTCGGCGGAAGAATCGACGCCCAAAATGTTTGCGTTCGTTTAGATCTTGAGGAAGAAGATTTCGTTAAGAATCTGTGTACTCATTTTAATCTTGAGCTTTCAAGTTCTTGGCAAAAGGAAATTATAGACGCGCTTGCCGACGATAGGTTTGGTTTCGCTTTCAGCGGCGACGGAAAATCAGTTAAAGTTGAAAATGAAACCGTAGACTTGAAAAACAGCTACATTTTTTCTGCGCGGACAATGTTTCAGAATGAAAATGGAATTTATCAGCCGATTTATAAAACGTTGACGAACGACTTCATCTGGACTTACTTGAAAACTTACGGCGCGAAAACTACAAGGACTATCTTCAAAGAATTTCTGCGCGAAGTCGGGCGAGACTGGCAAGAATTTACTAAACGCGCTGAAGCTAAGGGAATTATCAACGTCATTTTGCGCAAGGACGAGAGCATTACAAAATCCGATGTTAAAGAAGGTACTTTGCGCGTGAAACTTGGCGACGGTGAAACCTTTATTGATCTTAATCTTGAAAGGGAGTAGGGGCTTAAATGATTTATACTTTGAAAATTGAATGGGACGACGGTGAAAAATCAATTGAAATCGGCGCAAGCGAAGACGAGCAAACCGTCATCACTGACGTAGAAGTCTTTCTTGACACTATCGACGAAACTACCAGAAATAAATCGAAGGCTATGTTGGCGAAAATCAACGTCAAGGGACAAATTATCGGGAAAAAAATTCCAAAGCTCAAAGAAAGTTTGCTTGATATTTTTAATTGGGCGAGAGATTTTGAAGTCGATTCAACCTATCGCAAGGTGACTTTAACTATCAAAGAAGACACTGCTACCGTCCTGCGCACTTACGAGATAGAAAATATGTTCGTTCGCGATTACAAAGAAACGTATCAAAATAGCGACCAAAAAGGCGGACAGGGCGACAAGGGCGGCATGTTTGAACTCGACCTCACTCAACAGGAAAATGATTTGAAAAAAATTCTGGTTCTTTGATTGAAAAAATTTTCGGGGAGCAAACAAAATGCGAGTTTTGGGATTCGACAAGGTAAACGGCTACTTTGAAAGTTTTTCCCTCAAGAAAATTTTTGGTGAGCACAGTGTTTGCAAATTTCGTATGAATGTTCGTGACGACGAAGTAGCGGCTCTTATGAATAAGGTTGGGGAGCCGCTTGCCGTCATGCTCGGCGTTGAAAATCCTGTGCCTGTTTTTTTTGGCGAAATTTATGAAATCGCTCTTGAACGCACAATTTCTCGTACTTGTATTGAAGTTGTCGCCTTTTCTGACTCTAAGAAAACAGACGCAGAAGCACATACGCGCCTTTTCCAAAATCCTAAAAAAACTTTCGGCGAAATTTTAAATCCGACACGCTTAAAACTTAAAAATTGTCGGCTGAATTTGCCCAGTGAACTTGCCGCGAAAAAGTATGAAAAAATTTTGTTGCAGAATCAGGAAACGGATTTTGAATTCATAAAACGTCTAGCGAATTATTGCGGAACGCGGCTCTGGGTTGTCGATACGCGACAAGGTAAGGCGGCGTTGACGGTCGGTTATTGTCTGGAGGATTCGGAACATAGACTTTCGCCAGAAGATATTTTTTTCTGCAGGACGGGTCGGAAAAAAAATTTAAAGACAATGCAAGTGGTTACGAAAAAATATTTTTCGCTCGGCACAACCATTTATGTCGGCGCGGATACTTGCAAATATTTGATTACGGCATTGGAAATTCAGCAGGTTCACGGAACGGATGAAATTTTTTATGAACTGGAAGGATACAAGCCGAAAAAATTTTCATTCAACCCCGCGCCGCTTGAAAAAACCGTTAAGCTCAAAGCGCATGTAAAAAATTCACGGGACGCAGAAAATTTTGGGCGTATTCAAGTACAAGTCGATTCCTCCGACGCCGAAGACGAGGACACAGAAAAACTTTGGTTGCCGTATCGCAGTCCTTACAGCGGAAAGGCGGGCGGTATCGTCTTTATGCCCGATGACGGCGACGCCGTTGAATTAATTTTTTCAAATGATGAGTGCTTTGTTGGCTCGACGTTTCGCGAGAATAAATTACAAGAGGAGTGCCAAAAGGTCGGCGATAAATATATCGGCAACAACTCTTTGCAACGAATTTTTTGGCGCGAAAATTCTCTTGAGATCTTATCAAGCGAGAATAAAATTTTTCTCGACAAAGATAAAATCGGACTTACGGTTGGCGAGAATAAACTTTTGGTCGATAAGAAAAGCATTGTCCTGCAGACGCCAAAGAATAAAATTTTCATGAGTGAAAAGGGAATTGAAATTCAGAGCGACGGCGCGTTAAACATTAACACTTGCAACGATACAACGCTTGAGACGGATAAAGCTTTGAATTTGAAGGCTAAAGGTTCCGTACAAATTAAAGGAAAATCGCTCAACGCTAAGGCTGACGGCGGCGATGTTAATATCAAAGGCAACAATATAAATCTTAGCTGAGGAGGCAACGCTTTGGATGAAATAGAAAAAACTTTAATTGAAATTATCGACACCGCGCAACTGGACGCGGATTTGAAAACTTGCTTGAAAAAATCTTTGAACGCGATTTACTCTCACGAAAAAAAAATTATTTCCGAGCTTAAATCAGAAGTCGAAGCCGAATTGAAATCCGGACGAAATTTTTTGCCAATAGTTACGGCACTTGTTCCCCGCGAAAAAATTCCCGCAATGAACGAAAAAAATTTTTATGCTGTCGATAAAGACGGATTGTCCGATAAGAATATCAGCGTATTTTTTAAAACGCCGCCCGCCTTCGACGTTAAAAAAATTTTTGACGAATCAAATTTAGGTTCTTATTTTTTATGCTGTCCTTACGAGGAAGTCGAGGAACTTTGCAAAAAAACTTTCGTCGGTCGGAACGGGGCAAAAACTTTTAGCTATCGTCTTGTTCCTCAAAAAAGACTCGTCGAACAAGAGTTGAGGCTTTTCAGATTGGCAGAGCTTTACAAAATCAAAACGCCGATAATTTTTTCGCCTTATGCCCGCCGCGCAGTTGATATTCAAATTCTTGACGAAATCGAGCCGAAAGAAATTGACTTTGATTTTTCTGGCAATGCCGAACTTAAAGGAAAGATTGTCGACGATTATATTTTGATGTGGAATGTTTCCGTGAAATCGAATGTTGAGAGCAAGGGTTACGTCAGCCCGCATGATGACGAAAAATTTCATTGCTACATTTTCGACAGCGGCGTCAACAAAAAAAGTTTCGTCCTGCCGCCCATAACTTCCAAAATTTTAATTGAGGCAAAAAGAATCAACGATACTCGAATTGATATTATTTCTTCAGGCGAGCTTGAGGACGATTTTGAAGTTTTGAAGATATTCGCGCCCAAGATAGATAAAACTTTTCCCGACGATATAGAAATTTTTTCAAACACTTGCGACACTGACCGCGTCATAGAAAAGAACAAATTGCGCACTGCGGGCGACGTAAATTATATTTTGTCGTCATTGGCACAAGGCGAATTTTCTTGCACGTTTGAAACCTTGAGCGACGCGCCGCCTGACAATCAGATAAAATCTTATCAAGAAAATTTCGGGCACAATTATTTTACAAGTCGTGCCGAAGAACTTTTCCGATTCAAAACGAAGTTGCCATATTGCCTTGTCAAATTCAAAGCTCCCGAAAAATATCGGGCGGATTATGCCAATTTCGTCCTTCACTTTCTCAACAGGAACTATCCTGAATTTTCTTGGACGGGAGTGATTTGATTGGATTATCTTTGGACGGATTATCGGCAAGAGATTTTTTATTTCTCCGACACGACGCCTACTTTCCCGTTTGAAGAACGGACTATATTCACTAAGCAAGAGCGCGGCGGCGAGTTTGTCGAGAGTGTAGGGATAAATTTTTTGCTAAGATTCAGCGAAATTTTTTTGCCGCTGTTTGAAAATTTTAAGCCTGAAAATCGTCGTGAAGTCGAGAATATTTTTTATCATTTCTTAGCGCAACTCGACAGGAATTGTGGCAAGCATAAATTTTCTTTCGTCGAAGAGCTTTTGGAACAGGAGCTTGCAAAAAATTTTTATGGCGACCGCGCAGGCGAAATTTTTAGGCAACTCAATTCAAACGCGAAAAGAAAAATAGCGCGGCTTCTTCGTCTGCAAGAAGAATGCGGCGGACGAAAATTATTTTTCCGCGAGGCGATACAAGAATTTTTCGCGGGCGCAAAGATTTATTTTTATGAGGACGAGGAAAAATTTTTGTTATACCTTCCGCAAGTGGAAAGCTCGGACGGGAAAAAAATTATTGAGCTGTCAACGATTTTGTTTTTGGATATTTCATGTCGAACGCCAGAAATTTTTTGGGGAAATCATTTCGGCATAATCGGTGAGCCAGAAACGATGCGGCTCGACCAAATGATTATTTTTTGAAAGGAGTTAAACTAATGGGACAAGCTATCGGGATAGATTTCGGGACGACGAACACCGTCGTTTCTTACAAAAATAAGCGGGGAAATTTGAAACAACTCGATTACAACGGTCACATTTTGATTCCCAGCGTGATTTATTTCAAGACTAAAGATAATTATCTTATCGGTCATTCTGCGAGAAATAATTTGGCGACAAATCATGCCGCTTGCGTCGAAAATTTTAAATCGAAACTCGGCGAGAAAGGTTTTTCTTACAAAGTTAAGGCGGAAAACGGCGACGAGATTACAGTATTGCCGCGCAGGGCGGTTAAGCTTTTTCTTTCCAAGATTATAAACGACATTGAACAAAAGCTTTTTGACGAATTCGGCACCGACAATGGAGTTATAGACCGCGTTGTCATAACTGTTCCCGCCAAGTTCAACCCGACTGAAATTGAGGCGATTAAAAAAGCGGCAGGCGATGCTTTGAATCTTAAGGTCCGCGCAGTTTTTGAACCGACAGCGGCGGCAGTCGCGGCTATGGAAGAAGACGGCGAGGCTGTCAACAAAGTTTTGATTTACGATTTGGGCGGCGGCACGTTTGATGTCTCGTTCATTCAGCGCAATAACGAGAAAAATAAATTTAAGCATGTAATACCGGCGGACGGCGATAAAAATCTTGGCGGCAATCTCTTTACCGAATTACTCGCAGAAAAATTGCTGGACTGGGCTAATGAAGAATACGGCACAGAATTTAAGATGAATTACTTCGATGAAGATTACGGCATAAGTGAAGAAAAATATAAACAAAATTTAATTGCTGTAAGGCGCGAGGCTAACAGAGTTAAAGAAGAGCTTTCCGAGACCGAAGTAACGAATGCGAACTTTAATTTCTGGACGAGCGAAGAAAATTCCGAAGAGACGGACATTCCCGTAACGCGCAAGGAATTTGAAAAGCTTATTAAGAAAAAAGTTGTAGAAACGGTGAATAAAACTTACGAGGTTGTAACTTCGCCGCAATCTGTCGCCGTCGGAGAGATTGATAAAATTGTACTCGCTGGCGGCAGTTCCAAAATTCCTTTGATAAAAGATTTATTGAGCGAAAAGTTGGATAGGGAAGTCGAATGTAGCGATGAAGTTTCGACGCTCATATCTCGCGGCGCGGCAATTCTTGCGCAAGACATGAATCAACTCGACGACATAGAACAGGTTACGAGCTTTCAAATCGGCATCTCTGCAACGGTGGGAATGAACTACGGAAAATTCCAGATGATTATTCCCGAAAATGTTTCGCTTCCCTATAGCAACACGCGGGACTTCAGACTTGCTCAGGACAATCAGCGCGGACTTGACATTGCTTATTACGAATACGACGTAAAAAAATATCCGAAGGCAACCCGAACCTATAGTGATGGCTTCCAAGAAATCGACGTTCTTCATATTGAATTGCCCGAAGGTCTGGAAAAGAATAATACGACTGTGCGCGTTACGTTCACGGCAGAGGCTGACGGCAGTTTGGATCTTTCCGCTAAAATTTTGGACAACAAGGGCAACCCGATTGACAGCGGCGAGCTTCATGTAAATAAGGAAAGTGATTTGCTTTAGGAGAGTGAACTATGGGCGTAATAAAATCTATCTTTAATGCGATTGGGAGGACAATTATGAACACATTTGAACTTATCGCGTCGCTATTTAAGGAAACGGGCAGGAAACCGACTCCATCGACAAGAGAAGTCCTGAAGGAACTGGAAACGGCGAAAAAAATTCCTGCAACTCCGCCGTCGCCTGTTTCAATTAAGCCGCTTAAAATTCGTAGCGAACAGGATTGGAACGATTACTTTAAAAAATTATCTGGACTCGATGCTCTTGATAAATTTGCCGAAAAAAATTCTGCCGACTGGAAATGGTTCGTCAAAAGTCTGGATAAGGTCAAGAAAGATATTTCAAAAATGACGTTTAACGAATTTGATGAATACACTACAGAAGCTGTCGTAACGGCGACGGTTGGCATGTCGAAAAAATTTATCGCCGCGTTGGACTCTTGCGGTCGCACAATCAAAAATCCCTCAAAAGATTCGACCGCCGCGCAGGAGCTTTATAATTTGATTGAAAAATATCTTTTAGGGCTTGGCATTCGTTCGATGAATTTCAAAGCTGGCGACGATTTCGAGAAGTGGGCAGACCTTGAGTTGAGTGAACCTCCGATAATCGAAAGCACTTTTGACAGGCGCAAGCACAATACCTTGAAAGAAATTTACGTTCAACCGCACTATATTGATTACATTGACGAACACGATAAAAAAGCTCAGCGCGTCTTCGGCGGGCAATGCGCTGTTTATGCCTGTCGGGGGTGATTCTTGTGATGTTAGACGTTCGAGTCGAGATAAGCGACGAAATTGTAGAACTCTTTGGCTATTCTTTTTACGCACGCAATCAAGAAAAATCTCTGGAAGCAAAAGAACTATTTGAAAAACTTTTTTCGGAGCTTCAATCTGAACTTCAAAAGGAATATAAAAACGCTGTTCAACGTTTGAACAAATTGGAAAATCGTTTAAAAATTGTAGAATGCTCTGCCGCCTACAGCGAAGATGTCGAACGGGCACTTAACAATTTCAATAACAGAATAACGAGGATTGAATCCAACGTGGATAATTACAAACGTCAGCAGGACGCTATTGCCGCGAATATGGAGCAGATAGAGGCTACTGTCGACACACTTTATACGACACTCAACGGCAAAATAGAAAAGCTTGAGAAAAATTTTAAGACCGAATTAAACAGCGAAGTTGTAAAAGCAGTTGACGCCGCTGTCAAAAATATTCTAGCTACTGATTTAAGCAGTGTAATTCAAAAAGCTGTCGAGGATACCGTCAAAGATGCTACTCCCGCGCCCGACATTGATGAAAAAATTCAAGCGGAAGTTGCCAAAGCCGTTGGAAATATTCAGCCGCCTAATTTCACTTCGATAATTCAAACGGAAGTTGCTAAAGCTGTTGGAAATATTCAGCCGCCCGATTTCAGCAATAAGATTCAAGCGGAGGTTATTAACACAGTCAAAAAAACTTCAGCATTTGTTTTAAAAAGTATGATTCAAGCAGAAGTTGCTAAAGCTGTTGGAAGTATTCAGCCGCCTAATTTCACTTCGATAATTCAAACGGAAGTTGCTAAAGCCGTTGGAAATATTCAGCCGCCTAATTTCACTTCGATAATTCAAACGGAAGTTGCCAAAGCCGTTGGAAATATTCAGCCGCCTAATTTCGCTTCGATGATTCAAACGGAAGTTGCTAAAGCCGTTGGAAATATTCAGCCGCCTAATTTCACTTCGATAATTCAAACGGAAGTTGCCAAAGCTGTTAAGGAAGAACGCCAAAAAACTCAAGCAGGCAACGCGATTTATCCTTCAAGTTATCTTACCCTTCAACAGCAACGTAATAATATCAAAGAGCTTAAAGAATTAGTCGACACTCAACAAAAAGTAATTGAAGAATTAAAGGCGCGTCTCTCTGCCGTTGAGGGAAAAACCGCAACTGTGAAGTTCGAGCCAGCGACGGAAGAATATACGCCCCTCATCATTCGCGACGAAAGTTCTTGGCTAGAATATAAAAAACGCTTAAAAGATATTGGCAAGCTGAAACTGTTCGCGGAAAAAAATCCTGTCGAGTTCAAAATTTTCGCCTCAAGATTAAGGAGAATAGAAACTGCTATTGACAAAATAAAGCCTAATGAATTCGACGAGTACACGACTGAAATTATAACAGATAAAACCGTCGATGTAGTAAAAGACTTTATCGAAATTTTAGACACTTGCAAACGTAAAATTGGAAATCCCGCAAAGAATTCAGTCGCCGCGCAGGAGCTTTACGATTTTATTGAAGAATACCTTTCAAGGCTTGGCGTTCATTCGATGAATTTCAAGGTTGGCGATGACTATCATAAGTGGGCAGATCTTGCAATGAGTGAAATGCCGATAACCGAAAGCACTTCTGACAGGCGCAAGCATGACACTTTGAAAGAAATTTACATTCAGCCGCACTATATCGAATTCATTAACGAACACGACAAAAAAATACGACGCACTTTTGGCGGTAAATGCGTCGTCTACGCTTATGAGGATAAAGGTGATGATTATGGAAGAATATCTAGTAGGAATTGATTTCGGTGCCTGTAATTTGAAAGCAGCGGTGTTTGTCAACGGAAAAAAATTTAAACCTATTCAACTTAACGCTCAAGAGGGCGATACAAAACACGCACCTAACTTTATTTATTACAGGAAAAATAAAAAGGACGGTACCATTAATAAAATCATAGGTCAAGTTGCCTTTGTTAGTAGCCTCACGGACATAGGCAAGGAGAAAAATTTTGTCGCAAATATCAAACGCAAAATGGAAATAGCCGATTGGTCACAGCGAATAGCGAATCTCGACCGCGATGTTAATGCCTTTGAGGTAATACGCGACATTTTCGAGAGCATTCAACATTTCTTCAACAATAAAAAATCTCAAAGCGTTCGTGCGGTCTTGACAGTGCCAGTTTGTTTTTCAAAAGTTCAATGCAATATGATTCGTCGCGCCGCTGAGGAGTCAGGGCTTGTGGTAGACACTCTGATTAGCGAACCTTTTGCCGCGATTTTTTCTCTGAAAGATTTGCCGAGCTACAAAGACAAGCTCATCATGATTTTTGATTTTGGCGGCTCCACTCTTGATGTCAGTATCGCGAAGATTGAATGTCCTTCAACCGACGAATTGAAAATTATCGAACTTGCGGCGGCGGGAATTCGTTTCGGCGGTCTCGACATTGACAGAGATATTTATGAAAAAATCCTCCTGCGCGATTTCAAAGAGTTGTTTGACAATAGTTCGGTAAAAGACGCCATAAATCGCGAAGACTTTTACTTGAATTTTGCTCGCGAGCTTAAGGAATTACTCTTTAAAACTGGCGAAGATGCCGAAGCACAAGAGCTGTCGGAAGGAACTATCAAAGGTCTCGAAGATGTCATTTTGAAATGCAAAGATGTCGACAAACTTTTTTCCGAGAGCGATTACAAGAAAAAAATTTTTGATATGTTCGACGCGCTGTTTGAGGATTTGGAAGACAATCCTAATTATTCTTATCAAAAGGAAGACATAGCCAAAATTTTTCCAATCGGCGGAACGTGTAAAATCCCGTTCTTCATTGACATTCTTGAGGAATACTTTGGAGCGGAAACTTTCAATAAGGAAGATTTTAACTTCAACGACAACGAATTCTTGATGAAGGGATTGAACGACCGTTATCTCGCAGTGGCAAGCGGCGCGGCGCATTATCTCAATCGCAAGCAAGACGGAAGTCGAACCGAAAGTTCTAATGTCATTCCGTATTGTATCGGTTACGGCAAGGACGGGAAATTTCTTCGTTGCCTCAACAGGAACATGCCTTTTGGTTATGAGACGCGGTCTATGCTCTTGCCCTTGACTTTCCTTGAAAAAAATTCTTGGGCTATTTCGTTTTACCAATGTTTCAGCAATCAAACAGTTTCTAAATTGGACAGTGAAGAAGGCGCGGCGGTTTATATGGGCAAAATCGAATTAGATAAATCGCTTTACGCTAAAGAAGAATCTCCGCTGTTCAAGATAAAGATAATGCGCGACGGACGTTTGCGCCTTGAATTCTTTGACAACAAAACTTTTCCGGACGGCTCGAAAGAACTCGTCACGACGGAAGAACATTTTTTAGAGATAGGGGGTTAATCAATGGAAGACGAACGCAAGGCTCAATTTGAGCAACTGTACTCTTTCGGCGTTGAGTGGCTTGGCAAAATCGAAAATGATATTCGCGCTCAGCATGAAGAAATCGAAAACTTGAAAGCGGACAATGCCAATTACGAGAGACTTCAATCGGCTTTACGGCAAGCAATGATGTCTTTTGACGCGGGAAAGTAATCGCATGGAAAACTTTACAAACGCGAAAGTCAGCTTGGCGACAAGCAATGTTGTATTTTGATGATAGGAGGTACAGCGTATGGAAAGTAAGTTACGCAATCTGAATTACATGCGCGACATTTTGGATCACATGCATAAAATCGGCGGCGAGTGGTACAAAGAATTGGTCGAACTCAAAAAAGAAAATGCCGATTTGAAAAGGGAAAACACGCGACTCGGAGGGCTTGAAAAACTCATTACAGAGAGAATTAACAGCCTTCACAAAAATATTGACGAAAAAAGCCAGCTCGTTTTGAATAAAGTCGGTGAAATTCACGCGAAGGATATTTCCGCCCTTCAAAATGAAATCTTCAAAACCAGAAATTCTATCGCGCCACTGACTGAGGCGAAAAAATTTTATGACGACAAGCGCAACGAATTGGAAAATCGCGAGAAAGCCATTAGGCAGGGTGAAAGCGACCTTCGCGATAAGCAAAAACAATTCGATAAAAAAAGTTACGAATTAAACGATTGGCAAAGGCGGCTTGAAGAACAAAAGCGCAATCAGGAAACTCGTCAAGGACAGCTCGACGGTTGGCAACGTCAACTGGACGAACAAAAGCGCAATCAAGAAACTCGTCAAGGACAGCTCGACGGCTGGCAACGTCAACTGGATGAACAAAAGCGCAATCAGGAAACTCGTCAAGGAGAACTCGAAGGTTGGAAAAATCAGCTTGAAGAACAAAAGCGCAATCAGGAAACTCGTCAAGAACAGCTCGACGGTTGGCAAAAAGATTTAGAGCCGCGAAAAAATGAGCTTGACGAACGCGATAAATCTCTGGGTGAACGCGAGACGGGACTCAATGAGCGCGAAAAATCTTTGAAAGAATTCGAGGCAGAACTCAAGGAACGCGAAAAATCCTTGAACGAACGCACGGCAGAGCTTGATTCTTCAAATGACAAGGTAGAAGAAGAAAACAATTCTCTCGACGACCGCGCAGATAATGTTCACGACGAAGAACATAACGACTCTTTGGACGATCAGGAATCGGAACAATCGGCTCCAGAAACTCCGCCAACAGAGGAAAGCGAAAATCCGCCTGCGTCTTCAGAAAATAATGGGCAAGACGACGAAGATTTTAAAAGAATGTAGAAAGGATTAAGGTAAATGGCAGAATCTTATAAGTATGTTGTAGGCATCGATTTGGGTACGACAAATACGCTCGCTTGTTTTTTCAGGAACGGGCGCAAGGAATTGGTAAAATTTGCTGGCGAACCGTTGTTGCCGTCGGTGCTCTACGTCGATAAAAATGGCAAAGTCTATATTGGGAATAAAGCCTTGAACAGAGGCGCGACCGACCCGCGTAATATGGTGCGCTCCTCGAAAAGGTACATCGGTGACTATGAAACGAATAAAGTTTGGAATTTGAACGGCAAGAAGTTCACGCCAACCGACGTTGCGACAGAAATTTTAAAAGAAGTTCGTGCAAATTTCGTTCGGACGGTTGACTGTGACCCTTCGGAAAAAATCGGCGCAGTTATAACTGTTCCCGCATATTTCAACAATAACCAACGTACTGAGACGCGCAAGGCGGGCGAGGCGGCAGGCTTTGAAGTCATGCGGATTCTTGAAGAACCTGTGGCGGCTGCCATTGAAGTAATTCATGAAGATCAATTTGATAAAAAAGTTTTCGTCGTGGATATTGGCGGCGGCACTTTCGACTTAAGCGTCTTGGAAGCTGACGAACAACAACATATTTACAAAGAAATCGATAAAGACGGCGACCCGCGACTCGGCGGCGACGACTTCGACGAGGCTCTTGTCAAAAGATTAATCGAAATTATCAAGGATGATTCGGGAAAAGATTTATCTTCGCTCGGCTCTTCCGGACTTGATGAATCGGATTATCATCGCAAGATAAATATTATTCTCAAGGCGGCGCAAAGAGCAAAGAAAGAATTAAGCGGAGACAGCGAAGAAACCGACATTGAAATCGAAGATATTTTCGACGATTACGACCTCGAAATGACTTTGAGCCGCGAAGAATTCAACTCTATCTGCGGCGAGATTTTTGATAAGATATTCGCCAGAACAAGAAAATTCGTCAATAACAGTAAGGCATTCAAAATCGACGACATCGGCAGAATAATTTTGGCGGGCGGTACGTGCTACATGCCGTTAATCGGCGAGACGATTGAAAAAATGTTCGGGATTGAACTTGATACAGGTCTCGAAAAATCTATGCTCGTTGCTTACGGTGCGGCGCACTTAGCGAGATGGGAAAATGGTGGCGTCGAAGGCGGTATTGCTTTCACTCTGCAGGGAATTATCCCGCATTCTCTCGGCGTGGAGATTGTCAACCAAAAACGCGAGCACGTCTTTGAAAAAATCTTGACTAAAGGCTCAAAATATCCTTGCAGTAGCTCAAAAGATTTCACGACGACTTTCGACAATCAAACGCAGGTTGATATAAACGTCTACGAAGCGGGCAACGACGCTGAAGCTCAAAGCGACATTAAGTACCACAAACTCTACGGAACTTTGACTTTGGACGGAATCGCACCTAAGCCCAAAGGCGTTCCAACAATAAAAGTTACCTTCAAATATGACGATAACCAAAATTTAACCATCACGGCTCTCGATACGCAGACTGGCGACTCCGAAACCAAAGCCATAAAGTCTGGACAAAAGGTTGAGCAGAAAAAAGAATCTCCCGTTGATTTAATGTTGCTCTTGGACGTTTC
>JAFYNH010000052.1 GCA_017549815.1 Selenomonadaceae bacterium | reverse complement strand
GATACTAATCTGTCGTTTGCTTTTCTTTACGAATTCCAATGTGTTATTGTCCTGTGCGATTTTCAGGGAACTTGTTCCCTAAGCGGTGAAGATGGCTGAGTGGTTCCACCTGTTCCCATTCCGAACACAGCAGTTAAGCACTCATACGCCAAAGGTACTTAGATGGCGACGTCTTGGTAGACTAGGGATTTGCCGGTAAAAACTCAGCCTTGAGTCCTAAGAGATTCAAGGCTGTCTTTCAAAATGGCGGTTGTGGTGAAGCGGTTAACACTCCGGATTGTGGCTCCGGCACGCATGGGTTCGATCCCCATCAATCGCCCCATAGGGGTATAGCTCAATTGGTAGAGCAACGGTCTCCAAAACCGTAGGCTGTGAGTTCAAGTCTTACTGCCCCTGCCACTATGAAAATTCAGAGCCGTTGTCATTGCGACGCGGCTCTTTCGAGTTTTGGAGGTGCTTATTATGAATATCTTAATGCGCTGGGGAATACGAGCAATAATCTGCGCGGCGGCGGCTCATTTGCTTTTTGTTCTGTACATGATGGCTAAAGTTTTGTCTGCCTGAAAATTTCTATACGAATAAACCTTTATGTCTTAATAAAAAATCTCGCCTTCTTGACGAGATAATTTTTTTTTGATGTTAGAACTCACTTTAACGCTGTAAAAAGTATTCCTCCGACTGCTAAGACTATTGCACTAAATCCTACTACTGCCGCTATCGTAAGATTATGAATCTGATTCGTAAGGTTATCGAACTTTGAATCAATCCTTGCCTGCATTGAATCAATCCTAACGTTTAGTTGCCGTATGTCTTCGCGTTGTTGTTTTGCTTCTTCTGCGAGGGAATCGACCTTCGCCATTGTTATTGCAAATTGCTGTTCGAGTGTTGAGAATCGAGTTTCCAGCTTATCAACTTTTTCATCCGTTGTTGCCATTTTTAATCGCCACCTTTCGATGCGTTATTAATAGACGTAAAGACTTTCATAAAAGCTTTTTGAGTGTCGACAGGCAGGTTGCTAAATTCTTCGACAAGTCTTTTTTGCTCCTCAGTAAGTTTTTGTTCTGATTTTGGTGTAAAAGGTGTTTTGATTGTTTGTGACGTGAAGCTTTCGTAAGATTGCTCAGCAATAAATTTCTCGATAGCAATTTTAATTAACTCTGAAAGACTTAGTCCAAAATCATCTGCTGCTTGTTGATATTCCTTCCGTTTTCCTTTTCTCACTACAAGCCCTATTCTGTCATAGGTTGCTTTTTTATATTCTGCTGTTGACATAATTATTTCTCCTTTTGTTGCTAATTATATCACAAACTGGGATTATAACCAACATCAAAAATTATTTAAGAAAATTTTCTTGCCTAATCACTTCCGAAAAAATAATCGCGGCTGAAGTCGCAACGTTTAAGCTCTCGGCGTGCCCGCTCATCGGTATGAAAATCTTTCGGGCGGCGTCGAGAATTTCTTTTGAAACGCCGTTCGCCTCTGAGCCAAAAACTATCGCGACAGGAAATTTCTTGAAGTCGTGACGATAATAAATCTCCGCTGACTTATCAATTGCCGTTGCCAAAATTTCTACGCCGCGTGAATTCATTTCCCGTAAAAAATCTGCGCGGCTCATTATCATTATCGGCAAATAAAAAATCGCGCCCATTGATGATCGGACAACTTTCGGATTATAAAGCTCCGCTGAACCTTCCAATAAAATCACGCCGCAATTAAAAGCCTCTGCCGTCCGTAAAATCGTCCCGACATTGCCCGGATCTTGTACGCCGTCTAACACGATGATTATTTTTTTTGCAATGACTTCTTCCAACGTCGAAAATTTTTGTCGGACAACTAATAAAATCCCTTGTGGCGTTTGAGTATCAGAAATTTTTTCCATTGCCGACGCCGAAATCTCTTCCAAATTCTTTAAGCGTCCAACTAAATTCCGCGCCCGTTCCTCCGATAAAAATTCCTGCGTATAAAATCCAAATTCAACCTGCGCGGGCGGTACTTCTTCACAAAGCCGCAATCCCTCCGCCACGAAAAGTTTAAACCCGTTGCGGTATTTTTTTTGTGCTAACTTGCGAACCAGTTTTATATTTGACATTTAATATCCTCCGTGCTATAAATTTTTATAAAATTTTCAGGGAGTTGATGATATGAAAAAGACTTATAAAATCGATGTCGATTGTGCTAACTGCGCGAACCTCATGGAAGTCGAGGCGAAAAAAACTGCGGGCGTTAAAGATGCCGTCGTTAATTTCATGACGCTCAAAATTAAAGTCGAATTCGAGGACGGCATCAACGTCAATGAAGTTATGGAGCACGTCCGCGAGAATTGCAAGAAAGTCGAAAAGGACTGCGAAATTTTCTTGTGAACACTAAGCAGAAAAAAAATCTTGCACGAATTCTAATCGCCGCAACTTTGCTTATCGCGCTTAACTTCGTCGAAATTTCGGGCGTCTCAAGATTTATTCTTTACCTTATCCCTTATCTCGTCGTCGGTTATGATATTCTGCTTAAAGCCCTTCACGGAATTAAAAATCTGCGCGGACTCGACGAAAATTTATTAATGACTGTTGCCACGCTCGGCGCAATCGCTCTGGCTGTTTACGACAACGGCGATTATACCGAAGCCGTTGCCGTCATGCTATTCTACCAAATCGGCGAATGGTTTCAAAGTTACGCCGTCGTCAGAAGTCGCAAAAATATTTCCGAACTCATGGATATTCGCCCCGATTATGCCAACGTCGAAACCGCTGACGGACTCGAACAGGTTGACCCAGATGAAATCGAAATCGGAACAATTATTATCGTTCAGCCCGGCGAAAAAATTCCCATTGACGGCGTTATCGTTGAAGGCAATTCTAATTTGAACACCGTCGCGCTTACCGGTGAAAGTCTGCCGCGTGAAATCTCAATCGGCTCCGAAGTTATCAGCGGCTGTATTAATCTTAACGGCGTCCTTAAAATCCAAACCACTAAGGATTTCGGCGAATCTACCGCCTCTAAAATCCTTGAACTCGTCGAAGATGCTAGTTCCCGTAAATCTAAATCCGAAAATTTCATCACCAAATTTGCCCGAATCTATACGCCAGCCGTCGTAATCTGCGCGGTCGCCCTTGCAATTATCCCGCCAATTTTTAACGGCAATTGGAACACTTGGATTTATCGTGCGCTGATTTTCTTAGTCATAAGTTGTCCCTGTGCGTTGGTTATCAGTATTCCGCTAAGTTTCTTTGCAGGTATCGGCGGCGCAAGTCGCGAAGGTATTCTAATCAAAGGCTCCAATTTCCTTGAAACCCTCTCTAAAGTCAAAACCGTCGTCCTTGATAAGACAGGCACGCTGACGCAGGGAAATTTTGAGGTTGAAGCTGTTCATAGTAAAAATCTTAATTTCAGCGAAGATGAATTGCTCCATTTAGCCGCCCACGTCGAAAGATATTCCACGCACCCTATAGCCAATTCTTTAAGAAAAGCTTATCCCAACGAGCGCGACGATTGCACCGTTGAAAGCGTTGAAGAAATTGCTGGACGCGGTATCCGTGCCAAAATTAACGGGCAAATTGTCTGTGTCGGCAACGAAAAATTTATGGACGAACTCGGCGCGAAGTGGAAACCTTGCTACAAAGTCGGGACGATTATTCATGTAGCCGTTAATGGCGAATACGCGGGGCATGTTGTCATCTCCGACGCGCTTAAGCCTTACGCTAAACAAGCTATCGACGAATTGACCTGCGCGGGCGTCAAAAATATTTTTATGCTTACTGGCGACAGTGAAAAAATCGCCGCTAAAGTCGCTAACGAACTCGGCATTAAAAATTATCGGAGCAAACTCCTGCCCGCCGATAAAGTTTCAGAGTTTGAAAAGATTTTATCGACTGCAAACGGCAAAGTTGCCTTCGTCGGCGACGGCATTAACGACGCGCCTGTTTTATCCCGCGCAGATGTCGGAATCGCTATGGGCGCACTCGGCTCCGACGCGGCGATTGAGGCGGCTGACGTGGTTTTAATGGACGATAACCCTTTAAAAATTTCTAAGGCTATGAAAATTTCCCGTAAATGCCTTGCTATCGTTAAACAAAATATTTTCTTCGCTATCAGTATAAAAATTCTGTGCTTGATACTCGGCGCGGTCGGTCTAGCTAATATGTGGGCGGCTATCTTCGCTGATGTCGGCGTCATGATTCTCGCCGTCCTTAACGCAATCCGAACGCTAATAATTACAAAATAAATTGGGAGGTCGTAACTTTGGAAGAATCAACAGTTTTTTCAGAGACACTGCATTTCTTGAGCTTCGGCTTAAGTATCGTACTTTTATTGGCGACGGCTTATCTTTGGTCGAGCAACAATCGCAAAAGTGCTGAAATACAACAGCTACAAACGGATTTGAAAAAAGTAAAAAAATCTTTGAGCACTCTTGAGGAAAAAGTAAGGGAGATAAGAGAGCCGCAAGTTATTTCGGAAGTTCCAGACGCCGAGCCATTCGGTTTGAGCTTAAACGAGCAAAAAGATTTAAGAATCACGCCACTCGCGCCGCAAAAAATGTGGCTTAACTTCGTCCAAGCTTATAATGAGTTTGCAGGTTCATTGGCGGCTCCGGGCATATTAAGAAAATGCGAGAAATTTGTCCAAGATAATAAATTGAAACTGTTGACTTGCGGCAGTTCCGCGAATTTCAAGCCTGCAATCGACATTAAAGACAGTATTTATTGGGCGTTTAAATGTTCAAGCGACGAATTCGCCGTCGTGCCTAATCCCATGAATCCTTGCGATGAAACCCTTTACGAATACGGCGGCATGAAGGAACTTTACACGATGAATTTTGAGGACGACGTTTATACAAAATATATTGTTAAAGTGCCCGCAATTTTTACGTATGACCAAGAAAACGGCTGGACGTTTAGAGAAATTGGCGTTGTGAATTTGGAGCGATGAGATGAAAAAATTTTTAGCATTAATATTTACGACAATATTTTTATTAGCTGGTTGCGGCGAAGTTCAGGAAGTCAAAGCCGACGTTGTGCCTTTGCAAGACCCGATTGAAGAAAAATTAAATTCTATGACGCTCGAAGAAAAAATCGGACAAATGGTGATGATTGGCGTTTACGGAACCGAGATAAACGACGATATAATTTATTCGCTGAATCAATTTCATTTCGGCGGCGTGATTTTCTTTGACAGAAATTTAGAGAGCGTTGCGCAGACTAAAAAATTCGCTAACGATATTGAATATGCGGCAAATCAAAAAGTTCCGCTGTTTTTCGCGATTGATATGGAAGGCGGTCGTGTTGCTCGCGGCAGAAATTTTTTGGAAGTCGCACCGTCTCAAGAGGAAATAGGTTACAGCAGCGACACCGAACTTGCTAAATATTGGGCTAAACATAACGCGAAAATCCTAAAAAGTATCGGCGTAAATATAAATTTCGCGCCCGTTGCCGACGTTGGCAGTCGTGACACGCGCTCCTTTGGTTCCGACGCGCAAACAGTTGCTCAATTTGTTAATGCCGCCGCGCAGGGCTACGAGGAAGAAAATTTTCTTTACACGCTGAAACATTTTCCGGGCATTGGTAAAGGTAAAATCGACACGCACCAAGAAGTTTCAAGCGTCGAAGTAGACAAGGCAACCCTTGACGCGGAAGACTTGCCGCCTTTCAAAAAAGTTATTCGCGAACACGATAATTCAAGGTTTATGGTTATGGTCGGGCATTTAAAATACGACGCGCTTGACTCTGTAAACTCTGCAAGCTTATCGCCCGCCGTCATGACAAATTTGCTCCGCAAAGAATTAGGTTTTAACGGCGTTGTGATAACTGACGATTTGGAGATGGGCGCGATTGCCAATAATGTCGACTTGTCAACGCTGGGTGTTCGGCTGATTCAAGCAGGAGGCGATATTGCGCTGGTCTGTCACAACTACGAACATCAGCAAATTGTTTATAACAGCATACTGGCGGCGGTTAAGCGCGGAGAAATTTCTGAGGCGCGAATCAATGAATCCGTCCGCAGAATTTTAAATATGAAGGCTCATCTGCAATGAAAATTTCAATCGCTCAATTCAAATCGAAACTCGGCGCGGTCGAAGAAAATTTTTCGACGGCAGAACGATTAATCGAGGCGGCTAAAGATTCCGACGTGATTATTTTGCCAGAACTTTGGTCGACAGGTTATTATCCGACGCCTGTTGAAACTTTCGCCGATAAAAACGGACTCCGCACTAAAAATTTTCTCTGCGCGGCGGCTGAAAAGTTTAACGTGAATATAATCGGCGGCTCGGTCATAGTTGAGAGCGACGGTAAAATTTTTAATCGCTGTCTGGTTGCTAATCGGCAAGGAAAAATCGCGGCGACTTACGATAAAACGCACTTGTTCAGCTTTGCAAAAGAAAATGAAGTTTTCAGCGCGGGCGACAAAATTTCTACAGTCGAGCTTGACGGAATTTGTTGCGGCTTGGCGATTTGTTACGATTTACGCTTTCCCGAATTCATAAGGAAGATTGTGTTGGCTGGCGCGGAGATTATTTTTATCCCAGCCGCATGGAGCTTGAAACGTCTGACGCCTAGACAAATTCTTACTAAGGCGCGGGCGATTGAGAATCAAGTTTTCGTTGTCTTCGCGAACAGTTCGGGTAAATCGGAAATTATAAATCCGCTCGGAGAAATTTTGGCGGAATCGGGACGCGGCGAAGAAATTTTGACTGCAGAAATAAATCTGCGCGATCGAACGGAAGTTATAAAGACAATGAATCTTTTGGGCGACAGAAATTTATCGGTCGATTGAAATAAAAAAGCGGCAGACTTAATTGTCCGCCGTTATTTTTTTATCACGTCTGAAATTTATTTCTTTTTGCCTGAGTAAGTATAAGTCGGAAGCGAATCACTTTTCGGATTGAAATTGTCTGTCTGCATAGCCGAATAATCAAGCGATTTGCTCTTGACGAGTGAGCTAAGGTCGTCGCTTGTATCAGCGAAATCGTCATTCTCTGCGAGGAACCAAGCAGAGGTGTAAATCCGTACATTTACTTCGTCATCATATTCAATGGCAACTCTCTTGCCTGCCGCGCCTTCAAGGCTTATCTTACCATTGCCGACAGTGAAGATAACCGTCCTGTCTTCGACTCTGACTTTGGCACTTAATGAGCCAGAATCAATCCTAAGAGTATAAGCCTCGTCCCAATCTTTAATAAGATCATTTCCGTCGCCGTTATTGTAAACGAAAACATCATAGCCGTTTCCGCCAACCAACGTATCGTTGCCAAAACCGCCGATTATCGTATTGTTGCCGTGACCACCAACGATTGAATTATCTTTAGCATTGCCAGTAATTTTTATCGCCTTTGTGCGCGTCGAAGCATCAGCAATCTCAATTCCCGAATTAAGCGTTACTGCCGAGCTTGTAGAATCAGTGATATTCAAGGTTGTTGATGACGTTGAACCGATTATCGTCGAAATGCTGTTGTCTGACGAATCAATCAAGCTGAGCGATTTATTTTTGCCATTTTTAACGGTGAGCGAGCCTTTGCCAATCTTAAAAACAACGTCTGAGCCGCTGAGTTTCACATTAGAAATTGTCCCGCTGTCAATTTTAATCATATCGTCTTCGGTGTAGTCGGTGATAATATCGTTGCCGTCGCCATTGTTATAGAGGAAAATGTCCGCGCCATCGCCGCCTTTTAAGCTGTCATTGCCCTTGCCACCAATGAGAGTATCATCGCCGTCGCCGCCGAGAATGGTATCTTTACCCGCGCCGCCGTCAATATAATCGTTTTCTTCAGAGCCGATAATTTTGTTTGCGTTTTTATTGGCAGTAATAACAACGTCGTGAACGACTTCCGAAGCGTCAATAGTAACGATAGTATTTGCGAATGTGGAAATTGCGGTATTAGTATTGATGTCAATGCTGTCGTCAATGAAACCAGAGGTCAGCGTAATTGCTTTGCCGTTTTTATTAACGTTAATAGGAGCGGGCGGCACTTCAGGATACCAAGTGTCGTTGCCGTTTGCATCGACGAAGTGAACGTATTTATCGGTAGCACCTTTGACCGTGATTTTGCCTGTGGTTTTGCCTTTGCTAATCGTAAAGATATAGTCGCTACCAGATATTACTGCGGAAGTTATTGTTCCAGACGTGAGCTTAATAGTATCTTCGTTGCTGTAATCTTTTATGATGTCGTTGCCGTCACCTGCGCCGTAGACGAAAATATCGGCACCGTTACCACCGTAGAGAACGTCATTTCCCTTGCCTCCGTAAAGCGTATCATTGCCTTCGCCGCCATAAATCGTATCTTTACCCAAGCCGCCGTCAATGTAATCGTTTTCCTCAGAGCCGATAATTTTGTTTGCTTTTTTATTAGCAGTAATGGCAATGCCCTGTTCAACTGCCGAAGCGTCGATGGTGACGACGGTATTTGCGTATGCGGAAATTTCGGTAGAGGTTTTAACGTCAATGCTGTCGTCAATGAAACCGGAAGTCAACGTAATTGCTTTGCCGTTTTTATTAACGTTAATGGGAGTGGGCGGCTGTCTTGGGAACCAATAGTCGTCGCCGTCCGCGTCTTGTAAGTGAATGTATTTATCGGCGGCTCCCTTGACGGAGATTTTTCCCTTGCCGACCGTGAAGATAACTGTATCGTCTTTGACTTTGATATTGCCGCTTAATTCACCAGAATTAATTAAAAGTGTGTCGCTTTTGCCATAGCCCATGATAAGGTCGTTGCCGTCGCCCGCGCCATAGACGTAGACAACACTAGAGCCGCTGTTATCGATTGTGTCGTTGCCTTTACCGGCTTTAATCGATACGCTGTTACCGGAATTGGTAATTGAATCATTACTACTTGTGCCCGTTACCAGCTTATTGGACTTGCTGTTGTTAATTTTTTTTTGCCATAAAATCCACTCCTTAAAAATGTTTGTCATTATTATAAATGCCCCCCCCCGAATTGTCAAGCATTTGTGAAAATTTTATTTGAGTTTGGATCCGTTAATTTTGTAGTTCGTACCGCTGACGTTAAAACTAGTCGCCGTGAAATTTTTAAGCGTTATAGATTTAGAAGTGGAACCTACCTTAAAATAAATTTCCTTCTTCGATTTGTTGTAGGAAGTGAAAAAAGTTCCCGTGATTTCGAGCATGTCATTATTAGCAAAATTATAAATAATATCTTTGCCGTCGCCGTCGTAATAAATGAAAGTATCCTTGCCCGCGTCGCCCCATAAGCTGTCATTCCCTTTGCCGCCAATTAAAGTATCGTTGCCACTTCCGCCGTCGAGTTTATCGTTACCTGCGCCACCGTCAATATAATCAGTTCCACTACCGCCTAAAATCGAATCGTTGCCTGATTCACCAAAAAGTTTGTCATTTCCCTTGTCGCCGCTTAACGAATCATTTCCAGAGCCGCCTTTGAGGGTGTCGTTGCCTGTCCCGCCAGATAAAGTATCAGCTCCGCCGCCACCCATAATCGAATCATTGCCCGAATCGCCAAAAAATGTTTCCTTGCCGCTCTTGCCAATCAAAATATCATTGCCCGCGCCGCTACTTATTGTCGCGTTCTTAACAAAATTGGTAACGCTGTCATTGCCGTTAAACGTCTGAACTGCAGAATCGCTCTTATTGGTTATTGTCAAATCGCCAGCTTGCCTAGCAAGATAACGAAAGAAAACAAAGCCGCCGCCGTACATAAAACTTTCGCCAGTACTGATTTTAGTTACGTCAAGCCCGTCCTCAAATTTTGTAGCGTCTTCCGCTAAAGCTTTAATGTATTTAGCGCGATAATTTTTGGAGCCAATAGTAAGCTCTGCCAACCCTTCTTTTACAAAGCCCGGCAAAGATTTTAATACGGGATTATAAAGCACATTGGCATACATGACGGCATGAGTTAATTCGTGCGCCAAGACGCGGTCAAAATTAATATTCGCCTCGTCCAAATTATTTTCGATAAAGCCTTCGTATCTTTTCATGTTAATTGTAAGGCGCAGTCCGCTGATTTTGCCGTCCTCGTCGTACCAGCCGCTGACTCCTGCGTACATGCGTTCATCGCCGTCATCAATAAATTCAACGTAAATTTTCTTAGTCGTAGCAGAAGATTTTTTGCCGAAACTATAATTTTCTCCATAAGATTTAGAGATAAGGTCAAGCGAATTTTTTATCCACCACGTGTAAAGCCCGCGCCAAATAAATTTCTCGGAGGTAGTCAAATCGCTAAAAGTTTTATCGTCGTCAAGAACAACTTTTAATCCGTTGACAGTAAACGAGTTGGCTTTGAACTTTGTATTTAATTTGCCTTCTTCGGGCACAGAATCGGCGTCATTTATTTCGGTCTTCGAGACGCCCGTCTCTTTGCCTGTGATTAAGCCCGTGTCGCCGTTGGAATAGTCAATCCCACAATAAGTTTTCAAGAAATCGTCGCCACTCTTAGCGTTTTTGCAATCCCTTATCAAGGCGGCTCGGAGTTCTTTAAAACTTTTGAATGTCGAGCAAGCTTTAATCGCTTCGTCAAGCGCGGCTTCTCCAGACTTCTTTGTTGTGTCCAGCGACTTCATAAATTTTTTTATAACTTCGTGTTGCGTAGCCATGAAAATTCCTTCCTTCCGGTAAAGTTATTTTCAAGTACTTTATAACACAAACAATAATATTCGTTAAGAATTTTGCAAAAAAAAATCCCTCATTGGGGACGAGGGACTAAGGATTAGAAACTAGATTATTTCTTAACGAGCTTGGAACCGCTGATTTTGTAATTCGTGCCGTTGATATTGAAACTCGTAGCCGTAAATTCTTTGAGAACGATTGCATTAGACGTTGAGCCGACTTTAAAGGCAATTTCCTTTTTGGATTTGTTGTAAGAGGTTGAGAACGAGCCAGTGATTTTTAACATGTCATTATTTTCAAAACCATAAATAACATCTTTGCCGTTGCCGCTCTCATAAATGAAAACGTCTTTGCCTGCGTCACCATAAAGGGTATCATTGCCCGCGCCGCCCCAGAGCGAATCGTTGCCTTTGCCGCCTTTCAAAAAGTCGTTGCCCGCTTGTCCATAAAGTTTATCATTGCCCGCGTTGCCGAGAATAGAGTCATTACCCGAACCGCCATAAAGTGTATCTTTGCCAGAGCCGCCCGTAATTGTATTATCAAGACTGTTACTTGTGATTTTAACGGCTTTTGTCCTTGACGAGGCATTGATAGTTTTAATAGCCGAGCCGACAGTTACAGGTGATTTAGTTGAGTTTGTGACAGTAAAAAGCGTCGAAGTAGTTGATCCGCCTATTATCGTTGATAAACTCTTGCCCGCCGAAGTTATTAGGCTAAGCGATTTACCTTTGGCATTCTTGACAGTGAGCGAACCTTTACCAACGGTAAAAATAACGTCGGAACCGCTAACAGTCGATTTGGAAATTGCCGCGCCGAGTGAAATTCTATCGCCACTCGCATAATCGGTAATAATATCTTTACCAGATTTGTAAATGAATACGTCTTTGCCTTTACCGCCCGTTAAAGTATCATTACCTGCGCCACCGTAAAGGGTATCGGCACCAGAACCGCCTTTAATCGAATTGGCTAGTTTGTTGCCTGTAATTTTAACAGCTTTAGTACGTTTGGAGGCGTTGATAGTCTTAATAGCCGAGCCAACAGTCACGGGCGATTTAGTTGAGTTTGTGACATTTAAAGTTGTTGAGGTCGTTGAAGATTTTTCCTTACCTTTGATATTGACTTTGGACAAGTTCGCCGCGCCCTGTAAAGTTATTTTGCCCGTGCCGACTGTGACGATAATATTTGAGTTGCTCTTGGTCGTCGAATAGGAGTCACCTGAAATGCTTAACGTCGAAGTTTCATTGAAACCGTATACAATATCATTGCCATCGCCCGAAGAATATTTGAACAGGACATTTTCTCCTTCATTGTTAATGGTATCGTTACCTGTTCCGCCAATGATTGTTGCATCATCAGAGGAAATTACTGTTTCGACGCCATAGTCGTCACTCTGAACTTCGTGAGCGTAATTGCTAATATAATCGTTGCCCGTGCCACCATCAATTAAAACCTTTTTGCCGCCGCTGTTGGAAATTTCATCGTTGCCGTCGCCGCCGAAAATAGTTGCGTTGTCAGGAGAAAATGCGTCGTTTAAGTAACCATAATGGCTGTCAAATTCTTCGTAAACGTAATTGGCAATAGAATCGTTGCCGCCGCCGCCGTCGATTAAAACATTCTCGCCGCCTTTATTTTCAATGTAATCTTTTCCTTCACCGCCCGCGATTGAAGCGTTATAGCCCCAGTTGTTAATGCTGTCTTCACCCGCGCCGCCGTTAATTATTACGCTGGAACCGCTGTTTCTAATGGAATCATCGCCCGCGCCACCTTCGATTGAGACACTGGAGCTGTACATGAGGTTCACAATGTAATCATTGCCATTTCCGCCGTCGATTGTTACAGATTTTCTATAATTTTTGATTGAATCGTCGCCGTCGGTAAGTATCAAAGCTTTACCGAGAGAAATTATCTCGTTGTTAATGTGGAGTTCATCAATAGTTGTTAAAACATCTTTAAGAGTAACGGCTCCTGTATCGGTTTTGACGATAAAATCCGACCCGCTTGTCACCGTCGAATAAGAGTCGTCTGAAATTGAAAGAGTTGACGTTTCATTAAAGCCAGTGATAACGTCGTTGCCGTCACCCGCCGCATATTTGAAGAGAACATTAGAGCCGCTGTTAGAAATCGTATCGTTGCCTGTGCCGCCGTCTATTGTTGAACTTATGCTTCTGTTTTCAATATAATCGTTACCGTCTCCGCCAAAAATAGTTGCGTTGTTAGGAGAAAATGTGTCTTCTAAAATCTCATAACCTTCAATTTCAACCCACACTTCATGAACGTAATTACTAATAAAATCGTCGCCCGCACCACCGTCGATTAAAACTTTTTTGCCGCCGTTATTGAAAATGGAATCTTTTCCTTCACCACCGAGAATAACGGCATTGTCAGGAGAAAATGCGTCGGCTAAATCCTCATAAGCGTCATCTTCTTCAACCCACACTTCGTAAACGTAATTGCCAATGGCATCGTCACCCGCGCCACCGTCGATTGAAACAACTTTGCCGCCGTAATTACGAATGCTATCATTGCCGCCGTTGGCTTCAATTAATACTTCGTCGGGAGTTTCATAATCATCTTCATCGTTACCATATTTTTTACCGTTTAAAATGTTGTCGTCATTGTCGGTTCCAGTGATAGTCTCTCCAAATTCGTAATTTTCAAATGTTGCCATAGAAGTTCCTCCCTTTAAGTTAAGACAAACCTTAATGTTGTTAATATAATCCCTCTCTCTGTAATGGTCAAGTATTTATGAAAATCTTTCTCGCGCAGATTCTTATCGAAAATATTTTTCAAAAGGTGTTGATAGTTATTTTCAAGTGTGGTAAACTGCGCGTAAACGAAAATCTTTTTCAAGGAGTGAGGAGCTTGACACTCAGCGAGACTAAAACAGGAATGATAGTACGAATAGATTCAGTCGGCGAATCGAAACTTAAACAGCGGCTTATGACAATGGGCTTGATACCGGGTACGCGGATAGAAATTTTAAACGCGGCACCGCTGGGCGACCCGATAGCGATTCGGCTCCGCTCCTATAATTTGGCAATGCGTAAAGATGACGCCGCGCAGATTCAAGTTTCTCAAGTTCAATGAGGGGGCAAAAGATTATGTCAGCATTATCCGTAGCTTTGACGGGCAATCCTAATACAGGCAAATCGACGATTTTTAACGAGCTGACCGGCGCACGTCAGAAAATCGGCAACTGGCCGGGCGTCACGGTTGATAAGAAAGTCGGAGTTGTCGAATATGACGGCAGAAAAATTTCGGTTATCGACTTGCCGGGCACTTATTCGATTAACGCACGCTCACAGGAAGAGCAGGTTGTCAGCGATTATTTTAAGGAGAATAAACCCGACATCGTCGTTGATATAGTTGACGCGGCAAATATTTCGCGCAATTTGTTTCTTACCGTTCAGCTTATGGAAAATGGAATTCCGCTTATCATAAATCTGAACATGATGGACGAGGCTCAGCGGCACGGAATTAAAATCGACATGCAAAAACTGGAAGCCGCCTTCGGAATGCCCGTAACCAATACGGTCGGACGCAGTAATAAAAGCGTCAGAAAACTTTTGGACGTGTTCACCCATGCCGTTATGACGAATTACACACCCAGCGCATTGATTAGCGAGCATATCGACAAAGTTCACGAGTTGCAACGGAGCGGCTTGGCGGCGGATAAAATTGACGAGGAAATTATATCTGCGCGGTACGATTTGATTGATAAAATTTTAGCGCAAGCAGTAACGGTCAGCGCGGCTGGCAAAACTTTAACCGATAAATTGGATTCTTATCTTGCAAATGGCGTTTCGTCATTAATTTTAATGGTCGTAGCGTTCTATCTGATGTTCCAAATCGCCTTCAACTGGATAGGGCAACCGCTGGCGGATTTAGTCGGAGAATTTTTTGACGAAACGTTAGCACCTGCGGCGGCAGAGGCAATGGCAGAGGCTGGAGTTGCAGATTGGATGCAATCGCTCGTTTCGGACGGCATAATTGCGGGCGTCGGCGCAGTAATAAATTTCGTTCCGCTGATTTTTACGTTGTTCCTTTGCTTGAGTTTTTTAGACGGTACGGGCTACATGGCTCGCGTCGCGTTCGTAATGGATCCGATTATGCGCCGCGCAGGTTTGACGGGCAAAGGTATCATGCCGCTGATAATGGGCTTTGGTTGCGGCGTGCCAGCGATTATGGGTGCTCGCGCTCTCGACACTCACAAGGACAGAATGATTTCAATCCTCGTGACGCCGTTTTTAACTTGCAACGCGAAACTCCCCGTGTTGATGTTGTTTGCGGCAATGTTTTTCCCCGATAACGTCGCGAACATAGTTTTTGCAATGTATTTTGTCGGCATAGCGACTGCGATTATTATGGCGAAAATTTTTGGCGAAACAATGTTCAAAGGGCAAGAATCAACATTTTTACTCGAATTGCCGCCTTATCGTCTGCCCGATATTAAAACAGTTTTGCTTGAGGCGTGGGATAAGGGCAAAGGCTATCTGATTAAAGCGGGCACGATAATTTTTGCAATGTCTGTGATGATTTGGTTCCTGAGCAATTTTAATTCGGACGGCATGACGGAAGAAATGGACACGAGTTATTTAGCTAAAATAGGTTCTGCAACTTCGGTAGTTTTTGCTCCGCAAGGCTTTGACACGTGGGAAGCGGGCGCAGCAGTCGTTACGGGCGTTATGGCTAAAGAGGCGGTCGTTTCAACACTTGGAATTTTATATGGCGCGGACGAAATTTCTACGGAAGTTGAAGACGCTGACGACACCGCGCAGACTTTATCGGCAACCGCAATGAGCGGCGCATTTACTCCATTATCGGCTTTAGCGTTTATGGTCTTTGTTTTGCTTTATTCTCCTTGCATGACGGCATTAGGCACGGTAAAAAAAGAGGCTCAAGGCTTTAAATGGATGGCGTTTGTATTTTTCTACACCTGCGCGGTTGCGTGGTTAGCGTCACTGATAGTTTATCAAGGCGGAAAACTTTTGGGGTTTGAATGATGATTGCGACGGTTATTCTTGGAATTTTAATCGCGGCGGCTTTTGGCTACGGGCTGAAGAAAATTTACAGGAGTTTTTTCATAGGAGAGGCGGCATGTTGTTCGGAGGGTAATTGTTCGGGTTGCAACGGTCATTGTTCAACGCAGAAAATTCTTGATGAAGGTTATAGAATTCGTGTTGAAAAGATAGAAAAATTTCCGATTCACCGCACGATTGACGTTGACGGCATGACTTGCGAAAAATGCATTTATAAAGTTGTCAGAGCCTTAGAAAAGGTTGACGGCGTGACGATAGCGGCGGCGAGTCTCGAAAAACAATCCGCGCAGGTCGGCTTAAAAGAAAATATTTCTGATGAAATCTTGCGCGAGGCTATTAACAAAGCAGGTTATAAAGCCGGAGCGGTTACGGCATAAAAAAAGCGGCGAGCTTAAAAGCTCGTCGCTAAAATTTTTTCTGATAAAGATTTATCTGCCGCGCATATGTCTTGAATGTTCAGGGTGGGGAGGAGGCGGCATAATTGTTTTAATGTCGACGCCAAAAGATTTCGCTACGTCTTCCCACGTGTTGTTAATCGTGCGTTTGCTGAGGACGTTCTTAACATTTTTGCCCGACGCCTGCGCGATTTTCCCAGCAATCATGATGTCATGTGGGTCGTAGCCGTCATTGAGCAAAGCACTGAACGTTTTAACGTCTATGCAAGCCATTTTAGCAAAATGTTCTTCGCGTTCGTGCTTGAAAAAGTCTTTAACTTGTTCGCGAGTAACGCCTAATCTCTCTGCGACTTGGAACCAATCAACTTTCATAGCCAAGACTTCCGAAAAACTTCTGCCGCTAAGTTTCGCCAAAATCGCCGCGTGCTTAATGTCGCCAAAGTGAACGCCGTCATTTAAAGCCGCCTCAACCTGCGCGGATTCAACGCCGTATTTCTCGGAAATATATTTTGCTAAGTCGGCGGCATGGGTTGCTTGTTCTTCCTGCCAAAACTTATCGTCGTCGGGCATTTCGGGAGGATTCGCCAGAGCTTGCGAGCCTGTCAATAACAATGCGCCGCCTAAAAGTCCCGCCAATATTTTTTTCTTAATGCTCATGATTTTTCACCTCGCGGCGAAGTATAGAACAAAATTTGGCGTTTGTCTTTAAACCCAGATTAAAATTTTGCGGCGCGGCAGGATTTTCTTTCATAGCGCAGAAAATTTTTTGGAAAATATTTTGGGAGTGAAATTTAATGGATAAAGAACAACTGGCGAAAATGGTTGCGAATAAAATTGACGCGGCATTAAAATCGAGTGAGCACCCGAAGAAATTTTTCATCACGGAAAACGGACGCGGCGTAGTCGACGGTGGCGACCTCTATAACGCGGTTCTCAAGGACGCTTTGGACGTTATGAAAATCGCGTTCGTCGATATTTTGCAGGAATTGATGACGACTCCGGCACCTGCCCCCGCACCAACTCCCGCTCCTACGAAAACTACGGAGAAAGCATCTAAAGGTTCGTCAAGAAGATAATTAGCTAGGGACTAGGAGCGAGTTTCTAGGAACTAGTTCCTACCAGTTCCCAATAACTAGTTCCTAGTTCCTGCTTATGGAGGTAAAAATCAGAAGATGGCTCTCATTGTAAAAAAATTCGGCGGCTCTTCGGTTGCAACGACTGAAAAAATTTTGGCAGTGGCACAAAGAATCCTCTCCGAAAAGAAACCCGACGATAAAATTGTCGTGGTAGTCTCCGCAATGGGCAAGACCACCGACAACTTAATAACGTTGGCAAGCGGCATCGATACGCAACCTTATAAAGCCGGCTACGCTCGCGAAATGGATATGCTCTTGACGACTGGCGAACAAATTTCTATCGCGCTGTTAGCTATGGCTTTCAAAAAACTCGGACAACCTGCAATTTCTCTGACGGGCGCACAAGTCGGTATGCGGACAAATTCCGTTCACACTAAGGGCAGAATTTTAGGGATAAAGCCTAAGCGCGTCCACGAAGAACTTAATAAAGGACAAATCGTCGTCGTGGCGGGCTTTCAAGGCGCAGATAAATTCGGCGATCCCGTAACACTCGGTCGCGGCGGCTCCGATACTTCCGCCGTTGCTTTGGCGGGCGCACTTAAAGCCGACGAATGCGAAATTTTCACCGACGTTGACGGCGTTTACTCGGCTGACCCGCGAATCGTCAAAGGCGCACGCAAGATGAAAGAAATTACCTATTTTGAAATGTTGGAAATGGCTCGGCTCGGCGCAGGCGTTATGCAACCCCGTTCCGTCGAAATGGGGCAATTCTTCAACATTCCAATTCACGTTCGCTCGACTTTTACTAAAGAGACGGGCACGATTATCAGGGAGGATTATACGGTGGAGGAAAAAGATTTTGAAATACGCGGCGTGGCTCACGACATGAAAGTTGCCAAAATTTCCGTTATCGGCGTCCCGAATAATCCCGGCGTTGCGCATACGCTCTTTAAAGCCCTTGCCGACGCCAATATCGATGTCGATATGATTGTCCAGAGCATTCGCAATATCGACCGCAATATAAATGACATTGTTTTTACGATTAACCTCAACGACCTGTCTGAGGCGAAAAAAGTTATCGGTGTCACCAGCGAAAAGATTAATGCGGCGCATGTTCTCGTTGAAGAGGATATGGCGAAAGTTTCGATCGTCGGCGCAGGCATGTTGGGCAGTCCGGGCGTCGCCGCTAGAATGTTCGGCGCACTCGCCCGCGCAGATGTCAACATTGATATTATCAGCACGTCGGAGATTAGCGTTTCGTGTTTGATTAAAGGCTCGCAGGTTACGGAGGCTGTCAACAGCATTCACGACGAATTCTTCCCCGACAGGTAAGCCGCGATGAAAATTTATGACTGCTTCACGTTTTTTAACGAGTTGGAGCTTTTGGAGTTGAGGCTCGCAAGTCTTTATGACGTTGTGGATAAATTCGTTATCGTTGAGGCGGATAAAACTCATGCCAACATTCCCAAGCCCTTTAATTTTTATGAACACTTGCGCGACTACGAAAAATATCTGCCGAAAATTCATTACGTTATGGATAAATCGGTTGTTCCTTATAAGGGCGTGGGTGATTGGTCGCTTGAAAATAATCAGCGCAACATGATTATGAAGGGCTTAACGGACGCCGAGCCAGACGATTTGATTATGATTTCCGACGTTGACGAGATTCCTAATCCCACGACGATAAAGACGATTCGCGAAAGTTTCACTGATAAAAACAAGCACGTCGATTTTGTTGCGTTTTACGACACGACGCCTTACACGAAAAATAAATTGATTGAATTTCATAGCGGCATGATAGTTTCGTCTTTTCTGAATTTGAATCCGCTCGGCTGTCAGCAAAAGTTTCATAGCTATTATTTTAATTGGGTTTGTCGCGAATTGAATTGGGCGGGCACGGTTATTGGGAAGTTTAAGCATATGAAATCGCCGCAAGCTTTCAGAGAAGCCCGCGAATGTTTACCGCGAATTGTGGAAGGCGGTTGGCATTTCTCGAATATGGGAGGCGTCGACAAAGTTATAGAAAAAATGGCGGCGGCTGTTGAATGCGTAGAACTTTCCGCCGTCGATAAAAAATATCTTGATAAAAATTTTGTGGCGGAGGCTATGGCGAACGGAAAATATTTTCATACGCCAGCAAAGTTTGTACCTTGCGAGTTGAGCGAAATAACTTTGCCTGCGCTAAAAGATTTCCTAAAAAAATATCCGTACTTTGTCAGAGGAAACAATTGAAATACTCGCCGCCTAAAGAGGCGGGAGATTCATGAGAAGTTTGGCAGTCAAGCCACCCTTATTCTCATAGGGTTGCCCAAAAACCCCTTACACAGTCGCTCAAAATCGAGTCTCTGCTTACTTTTGCGCAAAATATTCGCCGCGCCGTTCACGTCGGCATTGATTAGCCTGCCGCTTTTCGACCTGTACAATCCACGCTTAATACGCTTTCCGCTGAACTCGTATTCCTTATGATTATTGGCGTCGTAGACTGGTAAGTCATCTAAGTCTAAAAAACTCACTTTGCTGTATACGATTCTTCTTGCTCAACGTATTTCATGCCGTAACAAGCACAAAGATTTTGCAACTGTCGACGCAACGCGCTAAACGGAATTTGCGTGAACTGCTGATTAATTTTCTTGCCTAAATTCATTCCTCGCTTAAATTCTGGATTGTAACCAACTACAACTGTTCCAATGTCGTTAGCTATGCAAAAATTTACAATGTAGCGGGCAGTTTTCTTCAGGCAGTCATTAACGCGATTATTCCTTTTCAGCGTGATTCGCTCAAGTACTTTTGACGAGTAGCGTCCTTGTTTCATGAGGATTGATTGAAGATATGCGCGATGCTTGTTCCAATTCCGATTGATATGTTTGATTTTACGTCCGTCCATAATGAACGAAGTCCCAAAATTGGTTACACACGTCGCCAAATTATCCAGCCCTATATCAATCGCCAATGAGTCTCCCGATTCAAATTCAAATCCTGTTCGTCAACTTCATAGCAGTATTACATGATTGAAAACAAAATACAAGTTGTGATGGTGATTCATCCCCCGCCTACGCTACCGCTTAGAGGCGGGAGTATTCTCGCCTATTTTGGATAAAAACGTCGAGAAAAGACTCGGCGTTTTTTTGAATACTTGAATACATTGTCAGGAAACTTTTCTAAAGGCTTGCGAGCTGGTATAATCTGCGCGGCTAAAAAATTACTTTTAACGGAGGCAATTTGAATATGACAGCAACACACGCGGCGGGTAGGAAGTTGAAGGATGCCATCTTCGACGCGAATCAGGCTTGCAACGAGGCGATAAAAATTCACGGCAAGGACAAAGTTACCAACGCGACAATCGGCGTAGTTTTAAATGAAGAAGGCAAACTTGCGACGCTCTCGACGGTCGAAGAAATTTTCCGTTCAATGGAATTTTCGGAGCTTGTCGCCTATGCGCCTATTTCGGGATTGCCCGCTTATCTGGACGCGGCAACAGATTTAGTTTTTGCCGACAACAAGCCCGAAGGTTATTTTGGCGCGGTGGCAACGGCGGGCGGTACAGGCGCGATTCATCACGCGATAGCTAACTATGCCGAACGTGGCGACGCCGTTTTAACTTCCGATTGGCGTTGGGGCACTTACGATATAATTTGCAACGAGACGGGTAAACGCCTTGAAACTTTTAAGCTCTTCGACGACGCGCTGAATTTTAATATCAATGACTTTGCGATTAAGGTCAACGCGCTCTTGAAGAAACAAAAATCTTTGCTGGTGATTATTAACACGCCCGCGCACAATCCGACGGGCTACGCACTCAGCGACGACGAATGGGATAAAGTTCTCGCCGTGCTTTCCGCGCAGATTTCGACTGGTAAAAAAGTTTCGTTGCTCGTCGACATTGCCTATATCGATTTTGCGGGCGAAAAGAATATCTCTCGCGCCTTCATGAAAAAATTTTCTAACTTGCCCGAAAATCTTTTTGTGATGATAGCCTTCAGCATGTCGAAAAGTTACACGTTTTATGGACAGAGGACGGGCGCACTTATCGGCATTTCGGCGGACGAAAAAGTTATCGACGAATTTAAAAACGTCAGCAAATATTCTTGTCGCGCCGCTTGGTCGAATATTAATCGCGGGGCGCAAGCGTTGCTTGTCAAACTCAATGCCGGCAAAGAAATTCAAGCCAAATATGAGGCGGAGCGCAGTGAACTTTATCAAATGGTTAAACGCCGCGCAGATGTTTTCGTCGAAGAGGCTAAGGCTTGCGGTTTAAAGATTGTGCCTTACAAGGGCGGTTTCTTTATCGCGATACCTGCCGAAAATCCCGCCGCCGTTTGCCAGAAACTTCATGACGATTTAATTTTTGCTGTCCCGTTGAAGTTAGGAATAAGAGTTGCGGCTTGTTCGACTTCCTTTGAAAAAATGCACGGTTTAGCTGAAAAAATTCTTCGTGCTATGAAATAAATCGTTATCAAAAAAATTATCTCCCCGCCACTCGACGAGGAGATTTTTTTATCAATGTAAGCGAAAACCCGGCGCACATGGACGTGCGCCGCCGGCAATAGAAACATGGATGTTTCTTTGCCGGTCTTTCGCCCTTTCTTTTTGTTACTTTTTCTTTGGGCGCGCAAAGAAAAAGTTTTTCAAAGAGCAAAGAGAAAATTTTTCAACAAACAGAAGTTGACAATTCCAGTTGTCTTTGAGTCCTTTTGCTTAACAAACGAAAGTACAAATTCCACGCCTTGACGATTTCAAGAAAATAATTTACTATGCTTCATATTAACCGTTGATTAAAAACTTCCTGAATGGAGTTGAAGAATTTGCACAAAATTTTATCGAAATTATTCCTAGCGATTGCACTGATAATTTTTATAGCGTCGAATACGGCGTCGGCAATGCCCGAAATTTATCCGCTCGACCAATTAAAAAGCGGCATGTGGGGCAAAGCTTATACAGTTGTCGACGGCTCTGGCAAAATCGAATCGTTCGACGTGCATATTGTCGGCATGACGGACGACGGCAAAGGCTCCAAGCGTATGATTATGGCGGAGGCTTCGGGCGACGTTATAAAACGAACTGGCGGCATTCTGCAGGGCATGAGCGGCAGTCCCGTCTACATTAATGGCAAACTCGTCGGAGCACTCGCCGCCACGCTTAAGGAAATGAATCCTTACACCTTCTTTATAACGCCGATTGAGGATATGCTCGAAATGTGGACTCTACCCGACCCAAAGGCGCAAGTAAATTATTTCAAGGTCGTCAAAGCAGAAGAGCCTAAAGACGACGAGCCTAAGGACGAAGAGAAAACTGAATCCGAAACTAAAACAGAAGAAAAACAGACTGAAGAAGAATTAACCGAAAAAGAAACACTCGAAAAAGAAACTCCCGAAGAGGAAACTCCCGAAGAAGAATTGCCTGAAGAAGAAAATCCTGAAGAAGAAGACCCGACAGAAGAATTGTGCGCGTTATATCTGAACGGCTTTAACTCCGAAGGCGCAAGATTTTTATGTCAAACATTGGGCTTGAAAAATTTACAGGCGGCTCCTTCGTCTACCGAACGTGGGCTTAAACTCGACGCAACCCTTGAACCCGGCTCGGCATTGGGCGTCGCAATTATCTACGGAGATTTTTCACTCGGCGCAACTGGTACAGTTACCGCAGTCGACGGCAAAAGAATTCTCGCGTTCGGACATCCCTTTACGCATTCGGGCAACGTCAATTATTTCATGACGGACGCCTCAGTTATCGGCTCGATAAGCGGCGCGAACTCTACAGGAATTAAACTCGCGGGTATCGGACAAATTATCGGACGAATCAATCAGGACAGAGAATCGGGCGTCGCGGGCATTCTCGGAACTTTCCCCGCCGTCGTTCCTATAACCGTTACGATTAAAGACAACGCCCTTGATAAGGAAGAAACTTATAACGCAACCATTGCTTATAATGAAAATCTCGTTCCAAAGCTCGGCGCGTCCATTGCCTATACCGCGCTTAGCAAAATGGCGGACACTTTGGCGGAAAGTACCGTTGATATTGACTTCAACATAAAGACTGACTCCGTTGCCAGCGGCGAAATTTCTCGCAAGAATATGTTCTACAACTCTTCGGACGTTGGGCAAGTCGCCGTTCTTGAACTTATGCAAGCACTTAATCTGGTCTGCTCCAATACCAAGCAGGAATCAAATATTTTCGGCGTTGACGTGAATATTTCTTTTGAAACCGAACGGCGCACAGCGTCAATCGTCGCCATTACTCCCGATAAGAAAAGAGTTAAGCCGGGCGAGACTGTTAATTTGACAGTTGACCTTCAACCCTATCGCAAGCCCGTTGAGCAAGTTGTCGTTCCTTATACCGTGCCTTTGACTGCGCGGCAAGGTAATTTAACGCTTGAAATTCACGGCGGCGCATTGGTTCCCGTCAATCAGGCTTTGGCGAATTCGGGCGTTGTTACGGCTACTGATTCTGTTAAAAGTTATGAAGACAAGATAAAAGATTTCCTCAAGGCGGGCAAAAATAATCAGTTGGTCGTGGAAGTCGGCTCGTCGCTCGAAAATAAAACCGAGAAAGACATCCGCAGAGAAATTGCCCAAGCCAAGCGTGCGCAAGCTCGTTTGAAGAAGGAAGGCAAAATTTCAAAGCGGTCTGACAGCAGGGTTGACACGAATTATATAATCGATAACGTTATGCGCACGACTCTCAGCGTCGAAAAAGTTTGATTTAGGAACTAGTTGTTAGGAATTAGGAACTAGTAGGAAATAGTTCCTAGAAACTCGCTCCTAGTCCCTAGAGGAGGATTGAGATTTTGGAGAGATTGATAATAAGAGGCGGCAAACGATTAAGCGGCACAGTTAAAATCAGCGGCGCAAAAAATGCCGTTCTCCCCGTCATAGCCGCAACGTTGCTCGGACAGGATAGAGAAACTTGTTTGGACGAAGTGCCTAACCTTGACGACGTTCGCACAATCAGCGAAGTCTTAAAGACACTCGGCGTCAAAGTCCGTTACGAGCCACAAAGTAATAAATTATTCGTCGATGCGTCGGCGATTGAAAATATAACCGCGCCTTACGATTTAGTAAGGAAAATGCGGGCGTCATTTCTGATAATGGGACCTTTGCTGGCAAGGCTCGGTTCGGCGAAAATTTCATTGCCGGGCGGTTGCGCGATAGGAACTCGCCCGATTGACTTACATTTAAAGGGCTTTGAGGCACTCGGCGCGAAAATTTCTATCGGGCACGGCTATATTGAGGCTGTCGCTCCCGAAGGTTTGAAGGGCGCACAGATTTATTTGGATTTCCCCAGCGTAGGCGCGACTGAAAATATTTTAATGGCGGCGTCGATGGCTGAAGGTCAAACGATTATAGAAAATCCCGCGCAGGAGCCTGAAATTGTCGACTTAGCAAATTATCTGAACATAATGGGCGCGAAGATTCGAGGCGCGGGCACCAACGTTATCAAGGTTGAAGGCTCCAAAAAATTAATCGCGCACGACTACACGATTATTCCCGACCGAATTGAGGCGGGAACCTACATGATAGCCGCCGCAATGACGCGAGGCGACGTTTACATTGCCAACGCGATTAGCGAACACCTTAAGCCCGTTATCGCCAAGCTTAAAGAGGCGGGCGTTAAAGTTATCGAAGACGTTGACGGCATTCGCGTTATCTGCGACAGACGTCCGCGAGCCGTTGATATTAAAACTTTGCCTTATCCCGGTTTTCCGACCGATATGCAAGCGCAATTTATGGCTATGCTGGCGATTTCACAGGGAACTAGCATGGTAACGGAGACGGTGTTTGAAAATCGATTTATGCACGTTGACGAACTTAGACGCATGGGCGCGAAAATAAAAATTGACGGGCGGACTTCGGTCGTCGAAGGGCAAGAAAAATTGACGGGTTGCCAAGTCAAAGCTACTGACCTCCGCGCAGGTGCCGCAATAGTTTTGGCGGCTCTGGTTGCCGAAGGTGAGACGCAAGTCGGCTACATTCATCACATTGACAGAGGCTATGATAATCTTGTTCAAAAGCTTGTAAACTTAGGCGCAGACATAAAGCGCGTTGATCAATAAAAAAATATCGCTCGTCGAAAACGGCGGGCGTTTTTTTTTATTTCTTGTCGGCAAGGAATTTCAGAAAACCCCCAGCGTCTTGAAAAGTAAAATCCAACAGAAAATCGTAAAGCACGATAGAGCCGACGTAAATACAACGCAGTTGCCCGCCAAATCTGAATCGCCGCCCATTTGTTGAGCCATTGCGAACGAAACAACCGCGCAGGGCGTTCCGAATATCGCTATTAACGTTACGAATTCTATTCCGCTGAATCCAAATATAAATGCCGCCGTGAATAACATTATCGCGGGAACTAAAATTAATCGCCCGAAGATTGAGCCGAATAATTGTTTTCTGTGCTCGTGCGTGCTCCCTAATCTGAAGGACGCGCCTAAAATTATCAGTGCAACAGGTGTTGTCGCCGCCGAAATTTGTCCAATAGGTTTTAAAATCGGTTTTGGCACTTCGACGCCCAAAATTAAAAGTGTCGCGCCCGCTATTGCTCCGAGTATCATCGGATTTTTGAAGACGCCCTTTAAAATCGGCAACAATGCAAATTTCCCGCCGCGAAACGTTTCCAGCGCGAAAACTGCTAAGATATTATAAATCGGCACGATAATTGCAATCATCATCGTCGAGACTGCAATATTTTCGTCGCCAAATATGTTAGCAACTATCGGCACGCCCATTAAAACAAAATTACTTCGGAAAATCGCTTGAACAATGACGCCGCGCCTCCGATTATTCGCCTCAATTCGTGGAATAATTATCATCAGCAAAGTAAAAATTATCAGTACGCCGCCAGCTCCGAACAGCATTAATTTAGGTCGGAAACTCGTAGCCAGTTCGGTCGTATAGATCGAATAAAACATCATGCAACAAAAAAATACGCGAAAGACCATGCGATTCATATGATTAAGTTCTTCGTCAGTCAGCCACTTTTGAAACTTAACAAACGCGCCGATTGCCATTAAACAAAACATCGGAACGACCGCGCTAATTGCTACGATAAAATTACTTAACATTGTACTATCCAAAATAATCAACTCCTCATCCGCGAAGATTATAACATAAAAAAATCCCCGCCATTTTCGACGGGGTTTAAATTTTTTCCGCGCAGATTTATTTTTTAGCATAGGCAATCAAATTATTTTCTTTGGCAAGTTGCGCCGAGCCGTTCAAATCATCAAAATAATAATCGGCAAAATTATTTTTAACAAGCAAACTCAGCTGATTATCCGTATTAAAGTTGTCATCATCAGCCAAGAATAATGAAGCGTCGCTTTCTGACTTTTCTTTATAAATTTCAGATGTCGTTTCTCCAGTGCTGTCTTTAATCTTTATGGATTTATTCTTGCCGTCCTTAATCGTTATTTTTCCAGAACCAACCCTTAAAATTACATCTCCTTCCAAAACATAGGCATCAGCCAGCCTTCCGGATTTTATGTGAATCATATCGTCATTCGCTCTGTAATCAATTATAACATCGTCTCCGTCGCCGCTTTCATAGACGAAAACATCTTTTCCGTCATCACCTTGCAAAATATCATTGCCCTTGCCGCCTATCAATGTATCATTGCCCGTCCCGCCAAAAATCGTATCTCTGCCCGCGCCTGCGTCTATATAATCATTCTCGGTAGTGCCATTAATATTGTTATTTATCTTGTTGCCCGTAATCGTCATACCTTGCATAGCCTGCGCGGCGTTCAAGGTGATAATACTAGTATTCGCAACGAAATCGAAGCTGTTTTTAAAATAATTCGCAGTAATTGTGGCGGAAGTTTCATTTCCGTTCTTGATAACAGTTTTCTCGTCATTTATATAGCCCTGTTCGGCTCCGTTTTCGATATATGTTATTCCAATTTCCTTTTTTGCGGCATTCTGAACAGTGATTGAGCCTTTTCCGACTTTCAAGACAACATTTCTGCCGTCTGGTGAAGAAATATTGCTGACCGTACCTTTAGCAATCTTTATTGTATCTTTCTCCTCATAATCGGTAATAATATCGTTGCCGTCGCCCGTGCTGTAAAAAATAGTATCGGCACCTGCGCCGCCCGTCAAGGTGTCGTTGCCTTTATAGCCGTCGAGCATATCTGCGCCCTTGCCGCCGATAATAAAATTCGCATTATCATTGCCCGTAATATCAAGACCGCTTTTTATTGAGGCGTTTATCGTAATTATATCGTCGCCGCCATTAACCGTCGTAACATCGAATTCTTTTTCGGAATAAGAGCTTGAAAGAGTAATGCCCGCCCCTTTAATCGTGTAAGGTTCGGAACTCGTCGGGACTGTCGAATAAGTTTTTGTACCGTTCGCGTCGGAATAGCTAAAAGTTTTATCAGCCGCGCCTTTAACGGTGATTTTGCCCTTGCCAACTGTAAATATAACGTCATTGCCGCTTGTCGAAGTCGCCGCCTTGCCTTTTGCTATCTTAAGCGTATCATTTTCATCAAATCCGTAAAGAATATCGGAGCCGTCGCCCGAATTATAGACGATAACATTATTTTTAGCTGCGGAACTTAGGCTAATGACATCATTGCCCTTGCCGCCATTTATTGTCGTGTTATTTCCCTCGATTTTTACGGTATCATTAGCCGTTACAACAATTATTGAAAGATTGGAACCTTTGCTGGTTATAGCGTCCTTATTCGCGCTGCCTTTTACCGTTTTATTTGAAACCGAAGTGACAAATTGATAGCCGTTGCCGTTATTGTTTAGCGTGACATTTTTAGACGAGCCGATAATCGAATTCGGAACGGTGATGACTTTATTTTTAATCTTGATACCGTCCGCCGATTTAACGCCGCTGATAGTCGCAAGGGTCGAGGCGGTTTTTGCTTTAGAATAAGTAATTGACTTGCCGTCGCTTGAAATGGAATAGCCCGCGCTTGTAGACGCCGCTTTATAAGTCGCGGCATTATTTTTGTAAGACCAATTTGCCGAAGTTGCTTGTGGAGTCGCAACGCCATTGGCAATTTTCAAAGTGTAGCCGTCGCTGATTGTAACGGTTTTTTTATTTAGCGAACTCGCGCCGACAGTCACAGTTTTTCCGCTTAACGAAAGACCGCTTGCCGATTTGACGCCTTTAACCGTCACTAAAGTTTTGCTCGACGCTTTATTGAAGGAAATAGATTTCTTATCGCTAGCTAGTGAGTAATAAGCCGTCGTTTTCTGATTATAAGTGGAGGTTGAATTGCCATAGCTCCAAGACTTTGTAGTTTTGGCAGTTTTATCAACGTCATTGGCAAGTGCAAGGGTATAATCGCCGCTTACGGTTACTTTGCTTGAGTTAAGGGCAGATTTTGCAACGGTGATGACTTTGCCATTAACTGAAAGTCCGCTTGCCGACTTTACGCCGCAGACTGTGACCAAAGTTTTACTTGAGGTGCCGAAAGTCGCCGTCGTGCCGCTTAATGTCCATTTATTCGTTTCTGTGGAAGGTGTAGAAGTTTTTGTGCCATTGATATTGACAGCTGACAAGCTCGCCGCGCCCACTAGTGTTATTTTCCCTTCGCCAACCGTAAAAATAATATCGGATCCGCTCTTTTCTGAAGAATATGAGCCGCCGCCAATGCTCAGCGTCGAATTCTTTTTGAAACCATAAATAATATCGTTTCCGTCGCCTTCAGCGTATTTGAACAGAACATTTTCGCAGTCATAGTCATCTGGAGCGTCTTTATCAAAGTCCCAGTTGTTGTAAATGGAATCGTTACCTTTTCCGCCGCTGATTGTCACTGAGTTGCCACGAGAGTTAAAAATGGAATCATTGCCCGCGCCTGTGTTGATTATCACTGATGAGCCATGCCAGTTAAAAACAGAATCATTACCCACGCCAGTGTTGATTGTCACTGAGGAGCCACCGTTATAAACATAATCATTGCCCTCGCCTGTGTTGATTGTTACTGATTCGCCCCTGTTCAAAACCTCATCATAGCCCGCGCCAGTGTTGATTGTCACTGAGGAGCCATAGCTAGAGTTATAAACAGAATCATTGCCGCTAGTGCCGCTGAGCAGTGTATTTGATGTAAAATTGTAAATTTCAGCCATAAAATCGCCTCCTATTCAAAGTATCGACCGAAAATATTTTTTATCTTAACATTGAAGCCTTCCAAAACTGCAACGGGCACTTCAAATTTGACTTCGGAGCGTTCTTTATCGGTCATATTCGCTAAATCATTCTCGCTGTAGTTCTGATAGACATTATCGAGCACATATTTACTATCGCGAAGCAGATAAACTTCAATGCTCTCACTCCAAGGGTTAATAAGCCAATATTCGCGAACGCCATTATGCTCATAAATATCTTTTTTAATAGTCATATCGCGTTTCATGGTCGAGCAAGAAAAAATTTCGACAACCATATCAGGAACGCCATAAAAATTTTCATCTTCATTGTTGAAGACGATATTATCATTTTCCGCGCTGATAAAAATAAAATCGGGACGTAAAGTATTGCCATCGGGAAGATTAACGACAAAGTTATCAGAAAATGCTGAG
>JAFYNH010000051.1 GCA_017549815.1 Selenomonadaceae bacterium | reverse complement strand
TATTCTAACGGCGACGGCAAAGATATTATTTACGGTTTCGACAATACGGATATGTTGCAAATCATGGACGTTGAAGCAAAGAATATCACGGGCACGGTTAATACCAAAGGCACGGAAATTTATTTCAAAGTCGGCAAGACTTCAAGCGCAATTACGCTGAAAGATTTCGGCAAGACGACGAGTTTCAACGTCAACGGCGACTCTTACAAAATCAGCAACAAAAAATTAGTTCCTAGCTCCTAAACCCTAATTCCTACTAGTCCCTAACCCCTGTTCTCTGAGCAGGGATTTTTTATTGACCTGTCGTCTTATTTATGCTAAAAACATTTTGACATGATTTTTAATTTGGAGGTATGAACTTGATAGTTTTGATTGATTACGGCGTAGGAAATTTATACAGCGTAGCGAAGGCAACAGCTTATGTGGGCGGAGATGTGAAAATTTCAAGCGCGGCTGAAGATATTAAACGTGCCGAGAAAATTATTTTGCCGGGAGTCGGGGCTTTCGGCGATTGTATGAAAAATCTTGAGGCTACAGGGCTAATCCCGACTATTAAACAAGAAATTTCTGCCGGCAAGCCGATTCTCGGTATCTGCGTCGGAATGCAGATTTTATTCGCGGGCAGTGAAGAATCTCCCAACGTTGACGGCTTAAAAATTTTTGGCGGCAATGTTAGAAAAATCTGCGCGGACAACTTGAAAATCCCGCACATGGGTTGGAACGCGGTAGCAATTCGCAATTCGCAATGCGTAATGCGTAATTTGTTCAAAGACATAAAAGATAATTCGTATTTTTACTTTGTTCACAGCTATCACGCAGTACCCGACGATAAAAATATCATTGCGGCGACCACAACTTACGGCGAAGAAGTTACGGCGGCGGTTGAGTTTGAAAATATTTTCGCCACTCAATTTCACCCAGAAAAGTCCGGCGATGTCGGCTTGCAAGTCCTTAAAAACTTCCTCGACGCCTGACAATTAAAAATGTCATATATGAGAATTTTAACTTCGCTACTCCAAATCGTAAAAATTTTCTTCTCACAGCCCTTCGCGGGCGATTTTTTTTGCCTCTTGATTGTCAAACAGCAAAATTTTATAATCTTGCTAAGAAATTTTCTCTCAGCAACATTTTTTATCGAAAGGAATTGATTCTATGGCTTACCAACGATATGCAGGAGATAAAATAACTTTCTGGAAGGTAAATCATTCTCCTTTTAATTTTTCAAAAGAGAAATTAGCATATTTTTTGGGGCAAAAAGCTATTGTTGCCTTTGGAAAAGATGAAGTAGAAAAATTAAAGGCAATGAAGAGTGGAGATTACTTTTATCTTTGTCATGGAAATGAAAAGAATAACTCTCAAAGCGGAGTAAAGTTAATCGGACAGATAATCGATAAATCAACCAAATTTTGTAGCACAATGACTTGTCTTCAACGTAATTACAGAATTATTTTCCCAAAAAATGGAATCCCTTTAGTCGGTAAATTTTATTTTGGATATGAGTACAACTTTGCTCCAAACATGGATAAGAAATCAACAATTTATGAGATACCTCAAGTTCAATCAATAAATTTTGAAAAAGCCATTCTATGTCCATTTTTTGGCGTAAGTATAGAAGATTTTCCAGATTTAATATGGTTAAAAACAAATCGTGTAAAAACAACGACAATACAACAACCATTAACACAATCACCGCCAAGAATTTTTCCTATCAATGTAGTTCTTTACGGCGTACCGGGAACAGGAAAGACTTATTCGACAACTTCATATTCCGTAGCGATTTGCAGCAATAAAAAGCTCAGTGAACTCGGTAATTACGTCGATACTAAGCGCGAATATGACAAACTCAAAGCAACAGGCAGAATAAATTTTATAACGTTTCATCAAAGCTACGGTTACGAAGATTTTATCGAAGGAATTAAGCCGACTGTCGCAAATGGCAATATTTCTTACGAAATTGCGAGCGGAGTCTTCAAAAAGTTTTGTGAGCGAGCTAAAACAAGACCGCAGGATAATTTTGTCTTCATAATCGATGAAATAAATCGCGGGAACATTTCAAAGATATTCGGCGAGCTGATAACTCTGATAGAAGACGATAAACGCGAGGAACTCTCTGTAATTCTGCCGTGTTCGCAAGAAGAATTCACTGTACCGCGCAATGTTTACATAATCGGGACGATGAACACAGCCGACCGCTCAATCGCACTGCTTGATACTGCATTACGCCGCAGATTTGATTTTATCGAAATGGAACCGCGCCCAGACTTATTATCTGCCGATATTGACGGCGTAAATTTGCAAAAATTGCTGAGCGAACTCAACACGCAGATTGAAAAACTCTTAGACCGCGACCACAGAATCGGGCACGCTTATTTTATGAAATGCAAGAGCCGCGCAGATGTGGAAAAAGTTTTCCGTAACAAAATAATTCCGCTCCTGCGTGAATATTTTTTCGAGGACGACACGCGAATTAATGAAGTGCTTCCCGAAGGTTACAAATTATGATTGTCCGCGAGTATGAAAAAATTTTCGCCGATAACTGCCCGAACTTCGACGAGCTGATAAAATTTGCTCAAGCAAGCGAATTTCTGAGTTTGGGTTGGCAATTCGTTCAAGCTAAAAATTATGTCGGAGTTATTCAGTTACCGAGCGGCTTTCAGTTGGAGATTCTTCCGAAAATTTACGAAGGCGGCGACGAAATTAAACTGCGCAGACTTGTCATTGAAATGATTTGCACGCTGAAAGATTTTAAGTTCAAAAAATTTCGCGACGCCGATTTGGATACTGCGCGGCTTAATCTCTATGAAATTTTTATCAGAATATATCTGGAAATGGTTCAAGATTTGGTTAATAGCGGCTTGAAGTCATCGTACGTCGTGCATGAGGAAAATTTGAACATCTTAAAGGGCAAGTTGTTAATCAAGGAAAATCTAAGGCGAAACGTCGCACACAAAGAAAAATTTTTCGTAGCGTATGACGAATACAGCCTTGACCGCCCGGAACACAGATTAATTAAGGCGACGCTGATAAAAATTCTGCGCACGACACGAGAAAATTTTCGTTTGGCAAGACATTTGCTCAACGATTTTGATTCGATAACGCAGTCAATAAATTTCGCGAAAGATTTTGCGGCAGTCTCAATCGACCGAACCAACAGCAGTTATCGAACAGTTATGGAGTGGACGAAAATTTTTCTGCGCGGCGAAAGTTTTACACCGTTTGCAGGAAAATCGCGGACAATGGTGTTGCTGTTCGATATGAATAAACTTTTCGAGGCTTACGTCGCCGCTCACATAAAAAAATATTTCTCCGACCGATTCACTGTACGAACGCAGGTCAGAGAAAAATTTTTATTTTGCGAGCCGCAAGATTACATACTCAAGCCCGATATTTTACTTGAGCGCGGCAATGAGAAAATTATCATGGACACGAAATGGAAATTTGAGCCGACTGAAGGCGATATGTATCAAATGTTCGCTTATGCCAAACGATACAACGCGAAGAAAATTTATTTATTGTGTCCGCCGAATGTAGAAGAAAATATTTATCGGGCGGCTGATTTTGAAGTTGAAATTCATGGCGTCGACCTGTTTAATATGGCAAAACTGCGCGGACTGATAAAATAGCGGCAGGAAAATTTTTTAACGGGCAGAATAAAATTGTCAAACGATTAAAAACAAAGATTAACGGGGAGATATAAATGAATTCAATAACAAGCGAAGAAGTGAGAAGTTGGATAGTATCAATCACGTCTGCAGTAATTGTAGCGGCGTTGATTCGATATTTCATTGTTGAATTGTACATAGTGGACGGGCCGAGTATGCAACCGACACTGCAAGACGGCGAACGATTGGTTGTGAACAAATTTATTTACCATGTACGCACCCCGTTGAAGGGCGAAGTGATAATATTCCGCTATCCGAGAGATCACAGCCGCGATTTTATCAAGCGCGTTATCGCGGTTGGCGGAGACACAATCGAAATTAAGGACGGACATGTTTATGTTAATGACGCCATTGTCAACGAAGACTATATTTCCGAAAAGACGCGCACCGAATATCCTAAGCAAACTGTGCCCGAAGGTACGCTCTTTGTCTGCGGCGACAACCGGAGAAATTCTTTAGATTCGCGTTTCCCAGACGTGGGCTTTGTTCCGCTTGAGCTTGTCAAGGGTAAAGCCGCGCTGATTTTCTGGCCACTTGATGATGTTGCCGCATTGCCTTGATTAAAAGTCGATTAAAAGTGTTTCACGAGCCATTTTTAAGCTTGTGAAACCTTTTTTACTTTTATATAATCCATTCTAAAAGGAGGAATTCATATGACGACAAATGATTTACTTTTTGAAATGGCAACGGCAAGCATGGACGCAATCGGCAACGTCATTGGCGAAAAAGTCAGCGAAGGTATCAGCCTTATCAGCGAAGACGATGACCAACTTGCTAGCTTTAAAAGTTCTTGCAAAAAGCCCGTCGGCACTTTGAAAAACATTCCCGACGAAGTTTATCGCGAAATTATGGATTTATACTACGACGCGCTTGAGGAAAAAGACGCTGGAGAAGTTTTTAATATACTCAAGGCGAGCGGTAAAACTTGGGACGAAAAAGTTGACGACGTTAAGGACATGCTCACCCGCCCCGTAAGCGGCAAAAGCGTTGAGGTTGACGGCGACACCTATAAAATTTCGTTCCCGTTGAGCAAACTCGGTATTGACAGCGTTGCGCAGATTAAAAGCGGCTCCAAAATTTCCTATCTTAATTGGGATAATGAATTCTTCGGCAAGACCGCGCTGTTTAAATATTTTTTTTCGCTGTGGACTATCGAGGAAAGATTAGCCGACGAAGTTTTAGGCGCGTGCTTTAACGTTCTTAAGACGAACGCTCCAGATTTATTGCAGGCGGCGTATTCAACAGCCTCTTCCGCCGACCTTAACGAAATTCTCGGCACCGACATTAGCTCCATTAAAAGTTCGGTTAAATCCAAAATCAAAGACGCTCTGCCCGAAAATTCCTATCTTAACAGCGCGTTGTCCGATTATGGCAAACTCACCAAGCTTTATAACAATCTGCAGAAAGAAATTGAATCGTCCAAGAGTACTTACGCGAGCATTTCTAAGGCGACGGAAAAATATCTTAAGGCTCAAAATAAGCTCATCAGTTCTTTAGCGGAAAACAATGTTAGCGTCGTCGTTGAGGCTTTGCCCGACGTTACCGACCCGCGAGATCCTTATCTCAAATACAATTTAGCCTTGACGAATGCGACCGTCTTGGCGGGACACGATTCTAAGCTTGATTCTTCCAATTACTACAGCAAAGTTAAAAATATTTATGCGACGGAACTCACGGACGCGATTGAAATTGTCGGCAACAGCAAAGCTAATAAAATTTATGGCGGCGCGGGTGACGATACGATTTATGGCGGTAAAGGTAATGATTCGCTTTACGGCGGGACGGGCAATGATACGCTTTACGGTGAGACTGCCAACGATAGACTTTACGGCGACGACGGAAATGATTTACTTAGCGGCGGCAAGGGGAATGATACTCTGCGCGGTGGCGAAGGAAATGATTTACTCTTCGGTGAACATGGTAGAGATAAACTTTACGGCGCGGCGGGCAATGATACTTTATGCGGCAACAAGGGCAACGACAGCCTTTGGGGCGGCGACGGCGCGGACGTTTTCGTTTATGAGAGCGGCGACGGCACGGATACGATTTTCGACTACGCGGCGGGCGAAGATAAAATTTTCTTGAAGAGTGGTTCAATCGATAAGGTTATGATGAGCGGCTCGACTGCCAAGTTCAAAATCGGCGCAGGCGCGATTAAAGTTCGCAACGCCAAAGACGACGAAATTACATTTGTTTTCGCCGACAATTCCGAGAGTAAATATCTTAACGGCAAGCTCGTTTCGACTAAGGAATAAATTTTTAGCGAGGTGATTTTTTATGGAACTGGCAACCATATTTTTAATCTGGTTAGCGTTCACGATAATTGACAATCTTGCCAAGCGCAAAAAAAGCAGAATCCCGCCACCTCAAGAAAATTCGCCCGACTTTGACATACCGACGCTTGCTAACGACCCGAATTTTCCCGACGAAGAAGTTCCGATTTTTATTGAAAATCCTAATCAAGCCGAAATTCGTCCGATAAAAAAATCTTCCGCGCAGATTAGGCAGAAAATTTCCGAGCCTGAAACTCAAACGGAAGACACTAACGAACTTGATTTAAATTTGACGCCTTCAAACGTCATGAACGCCTTTATTCTCAGCGAAATTTTAGGCAAGCCAAAAGCTTTAAGATAGGAACTAGTTGTTAGGAACTAGGAACTAGGGACTAGGTTTTAGGTTTTTTACTCAAAAATTTCTTGTCAACGCTAAAAAGTCTTGAAAAATTTTAATAAATATTTTAAAATTCACTTACCAAATTTATGGAGGCGAAAGCTTATGGAAAATGCACTTGAGCAGGTTAAGGCGGCAGTAGAAAATTATTTCGAGAAGGACAATTTAAAATACGAGCCTTTCGACGAAAATGACGTTGCCAGAACGGGCTTTGCAGTTAAATCGAAGTTCGGACATGTGGACGTTTTGTTTCACGCCTACAAAAGCCACCTTATCATCCATACGATAATTCCGATTAATGCGGAAGACGACCGCGCTAAAGTCGGAGAATTTTTAATGCGTGCTAATTACGGCTTGAGAACTGGTTGTTTCGATTTCGACTACGACACGGGCAGAATTTCTTACAGAATGTCGCTTTTCTGCGGGATTGATGATTTTACGCCGCCCACTTACGAGCAAATCGATTACTCGGTCATTATCGCGGTTTCAATGGTCAAGAAATACGGAAACTCGCTTATGAAAGTTATATTCGGCTTGGCGGAACCCGAAGATGCGATTAAGGAAGTCGAAGACATCGATTGACTTAAAAATTTTTAGCAAAAAAATTAGCCTCGATTATCTTCGAGGCATTTTTTTATTAGTAAGTTCGTTTCTTTACAAAGTCGTCGTAACTCATGGAGCGCGTGTGTTGAGTATGCGCCCATTCGTGTTCGTTGCGGTGTATGAATCCTATAAAAATTATCGGTATCCAAGAATAGATAAATACGGGATAGAAAAGCAGATACCACCACGATTTTAATTTAGCGCGGACTTTGACGAGTATAATCATTGGCAAGACGTATTGCGCGACCATAATAACCATTAAAATTTGCGACGGCAGGACGGAATAAATGTTGGTGTAAATCGTGCCCGTGAGCATCTGAATATAACTCATCAGGAAAAAAAACGACGACAACATTAAAAAATGCGGTTGCAAAAGATAAAGGCAACCGTCCAACATGCGAATATCTTTTCTGCGTAAACCTTCACGGAGCATTTTAGGAATAAAGCGGTGTGCAACGTCGAATTGTCCTTGCGCCCAACGTTTCCTTTGCGTCCACGATTGCGCGAACGTCAGCGGCTTTTCGTCGTAAACAATGGCATCGTGCGCCCAAGTCGTTTTCAAACCTTCGGCGAGTGATTTCATTGTAAATTCCATGTCTTCCGTTAAACAATTCGCTCGCCAACCGTGTTTTCTCAAAACTTCAAGGGTAATGCACATGCCGGTTCCGCCCAAAACCGCCGACAAGCCGAGATTAGTTTTAGCCAAATGTGAAACGTAATCTATCGTCCAGAACGCTATGGCGAATGTGCCGCTGACCCAAGTATCGTAAGGATTTTTGGCGTCGAGGAAACCTTGAATAATTTTGTCACCCTTACAAAGCCGATTATTCATTTCCATTAAAAAATTCGGGTGAACGAGATTATCAGCGTCGAAAATGGCAACGGCGTCATAAATTTTGCCCGATTTTTCCAGCTCGAAAAGTTTTGCGAACATCCAATCGAGAGCGTAACCTTTAGACTTTTTAGTTTCGTCAACGCGGCAACAAACAATCGCGCCCGCCCGTTCTGCTATTTCTGCGGTGTCATCGGAGCAATTATCGGCGATAACATAAATATCGTAGAGGTCGTCGGGATAATCAAGGGCTTTTAAATTTTCAATGAGCGGTTTGATAACTGCGCTTTCGTTGTGAGCGGCGACAAGTACGGCGAATTTTTTTTGCGGCGTCTTAATCTTAACTTCCTTGCGTCGCCACATGCCGAAGAATCCAATCAAGCAGAGATAAAACGTAAAAATGAACAACACGGCTTGAATCGGAATCATGATTATATCTAAAGGATAGTTGAACATTATCAACCCTAGTTTCAAAAGTTTTGTGTTTAGTCTAACTGCCCGCGCCGAGCTTGTCAACGTTAACTTTCCTTTGTTTACTAAAAAGATTTTTGATATAATGTTGGCAAAGTTTTTTGGAGGTGTCTTTATGCTAAAAAAGTTTTTGGGTGTATTGCTTGCCGTGTGGATTTTAAACTTTTCAATCTGCGCGGCGGCTGAACTTGTCATATTCCATACAAACGACATGCACTCACGAATTCAAAACACTGACGACAGCGGAAAAAGTATCGGACTTGCAGAAATAGCGGCGGCTGTTAAGGAAGTTAAATCCAAAAATCCCGCGACGCTTTGGCTTGACGCTGGCGATACTCTTCACGGTATGCCGATGATAACAATCAGTAATGGAGAAAATATAATACCGATCCTTAACGCGGCGGGAATCGACGCCATGACTGCTGGTAATCATGATTTTAATTACGGCACAGAGCAGTTAGAAAAGCTCGCCAAAGAATTAAATTGCCCGTTACTCGATGCCAATGTTATCCGCAAAAGCAACGGCAAAAGAATTTTCGAGCCGTATAAAATTTTCAAGCTCAATGGAATTAAAGTTGGAGTGTTCGGATTATCGACGCCTGAGACGGCTTATAAAGCTAATCCGACAAAATTAACGGCGGTTGAATTTTTAAATCCCTTCGAGACCGCGCAGATTATGATTAAGAAACTCCGTCCGAAATGCGACGTGTTGATTGCGTTAATGCATATGGGCGTTGACGCAAGCTCCGAATATACCAGCGAACGCATTGCCCGCGAGACAAAGGGAATTGATTTAATCGTTGACGGACACAGCCACACCGCGCTTGCCGACGGCGAATTGGTTGGCGATACTTTGATTGTTCAAGCGGGTTGCTACGAACATTTCTTGGGACGTGCCACCATTGAAGTTGAAAATCACAAAATCATTTCTAAAAAGGCAGAACTCCTTGATGCCGACGCAGTTAAAGAAATTGCGCCCGTACCCGATAAAAATATTTTAACTACGCTTGCTGAAGTCAACAAACGCGCCGAAGTACTTTTGAATGAAGTCATTGCTCACAGTGATAAAAAACTTTCAAGTGAACGCTTGCTTGTAAGACGCAATGAATCCGAGCTTGGCAACCTTACAGCAGATGCTTTCCGTTGGGCGGCGAAGACAGATATTGCCATTATAAACAGCGGCGGCTTACGTTCGGACTTGCCCAAAGGCGATATTAGAAAACGCGACATAATATCGATTTTCCCGTTCGGAAATACTTTGCGCATTGCCGAGATTAAAGGGGCGACGATTCGCGAGATGTTAGAATATTCGGTTGAATATTATCCTGCGTCATTCGGCGGTTTTCTTAATGTCAGCGGCATGACTTTCAGCTATGATCCTTCGCAACCCGGCAAAAATCGCGTCAAAGAAGTTTTAATCAGCGGTTCTCCGCTTGACGATGAAAAAATTTATACGATAGCTTTAGTCGATTTTATGACGGCGGGCGGCGACGGCTATAATATGCTTAAAGATTTAAAAATTATCGGCGAACTCGGTACTTGTGACGAAATTTTAACTAATTATCTGAACGAAGTCGGTATGAAAGGCATTGAAGTCGGACGAATTACGCGCCTTAAAGAAGTTCCTATTCCTGACGCCAAATAAGAGATAAGCAATAAAAATTTAAACCCGATGAAAAATTTTCGTCGGGATTTTTTGTTCGCAAGATTAAATTTTGATAAGTGCTTGACAAGTTCCATTGGTTAAGAGTTTAATAATAAAAAATTATTTTGTGTGTTAAGTTAAAAGGAGGAATTTTTATGGCTGAAGTTTACAATGAGCATTTCAATACTCTTTTATCGGGCACCGACGGCAACGATGACATTAGAAATGGCAGTTACGCAATAGGATTATCATTCAATGGCGGTTCAAATGTCACGATAAACGGCGGCGACGGTAATGATTCCATTTTCAATCTCGGCTCAAGAATAACAATCGATGGCGGCGCAGGCAACGATTACATTGTAAGTTGGGGCGAATCAGCGGCGACAATAAGCGGTAGCGACGGCGATGATACCATTGAAACCGATTATGGCGAAAATATTTCGATAAGCGGCGGGTTAGGCGCAGACTCCATAACCAACTATGGTTTCAGTTCGATAATCGACGGCGACGCGGATAACGATTCCATTGAAAACTATGGAAATAACGTCACGATAAACGGTGGCGCAGGTGACGACGCCATTCGCAACTGGGGCGAGAATAATGTTTTCGTTTACAGTAGCGGCGACGGCAACGACTTTATAGAAGGCTTTAAATCCACCAGTACTTTACAAATTTTGTCGGGCACAGTTGACCTTGCCTACACAGACTCCAAAGATACTTTTCTGCAAATCGGCGAAGGGCGCGTTATTCTTCAAGGGCTTAGTTCTTTAGAAAATATAAATCTTATGGACGCAAACGGTGAAGTTGAATCACTTGCCATTTACAAAGCAGTGGTAGGAACTGAAGCGGAAGACAGTCTGAACGGTAAAGAAAACTTTTTAATTCTGGCTCAAGGCGGCGATGATAAGGTCTCCAATAAAAGTTCCAATGTAACAATCGACGGCGGCGACGGCAACGATTACATTTATTCAGATCGCTCCAACGTCTCTATAAGCGGCGGCGCGGGCAATGATTCCATTTTCAACAAAACTAGCTATTTAAGCACCAAGACGGAAACCGTGACCGAGATTGTGCAGGTTGAAGAGCCTGTTTATGAAACTCAAACCTTTCAGGAAGAATATTACGAAGACGAATACGAAGTTATTGCGATACCACATGAGAAAATTGAACGTTACCAAGTCAGACCCGGCGATTGGCGAACACGTCTGGTTGTAGCTTACTACACCTATGAAACGATAAGGAGCGGTTTCTCTGACACACCCTCTTACAGAACAGTCACAAAGCAGGTACAAGTCGGCACAAAGACAGTAGATAAGGTTGTCACAAAAGAAATAGAAGTTCCCGTCACGATACAAACCGATAACACCAATTCGACGTTAAACGGCGGCGCGGGCGATGATTATATTGTCAATGAGGCGGCAAATTTCCTCTACGAATATTCTTTGGGCGACGGCAATGATTTAATCGACGGTTTCAACGAAAATTCTACGCTCAAAATTACGGGCGGCGAATACTCCACTTCGATAAATGGCTCGGATATAATTGTCACTGTCGGCGACGGCAAAATCAGCTTGGTTGGTGCAGCGAGCTTGTCGGGAATTAATATTAACGAAACAACGATTACCAATCCAAATCCCGAAAATCCCACAGATAATCCTGCAGATAACGCTGACGACGCTGTTGATGATACTACAGACGACGCCGCTGACGATATTGATGACGCTGACGATACTGCAGATGATGCTGACGATGTTGCAGATGACGCTGATGACGCCGATGATGCTGATGACGCCGACGACGCTATTGACGATACTGACGACACCGAAGAATTTTTCAGCGAAGAAGAGATTTTCACAATCGGTACAAGAACAAATCCGTTTGTAAATCTCGACGTGCATAAAAGAGTTGCCGACGCTTCCAAGCATAGAAGACCGATTAAAATCATAGGTAATGAACACTCCAATAAAATAATCGGCGGTTTGGGCAACGATATTCTCGACGGCGCAGGCGGCAATAACACGCTCACGGGCGGCAAGGGTAAGGACGTTTTCATATACAGCGGTGGCAAAGGCATTATCACCGACTACGAGAAGGGCAAAGATAAAATCAGCGTAAGCTCCGATTATGAAGATTTCACGGTTGACGGCGACGATGTTATTTTTAATTTTAGCGGTAAAAATTCTTTGAAGATAAGCGGCGGCGCAGGTAAAGCGATTAACTTCAATTCCGCTGTAAATTTCTATACGTCAGACGGCATTTTCGACGGTAAGAAAAAATTTATGACGCTCTCCGATTCGACAAAAACTTTTGACGCCTCAAAAGAATCCAAACTGGTAACAATAGACGGCTCAGCGACGGAAGAGATTGAAATCGTCGGCAACAAGAAATCAAATGTCATAATGGCAGGTAGAAAAGGTTCGACTTTAAGGGGCGGTAAAGGAAAAGATTCGCTTTACGGTGGCGACGGCTCCGATACTTTCGTCTACAACAAGGGCGACGGTAAAGACTTTATTTCCAATTACGATGACGGCGATATTATAAGTTTCGGTAAGGGCGCGACTATTAAGGACGCCAAAATTAAAAAGGGCAACGTAGTTTTCAAAGTCAAGAATGGTTCTATAACCGTTAATGACAGTACGGAAGTTACTCTTACGTCAGAAGGTCATGATACAATTTACAGTAAGGGCGTTTTCATTGACGACGATTCTGTTAAAGTTCTCGGCTCCTTCAAAGGAACGCTCGACCTTGCAAATTATGAAGTTGAAACGGCAGACGCCTCACTCGCCAAGAAAAAGCTCACGATTAACGGCGACGCTGAAGATAATTATCTTATCGGCGGCAAGGGCAATGATAAACTTTACGGCTTTGCGGGAGCGGATAGTCTGTGGGGCGGCAAAGGTAACGATACTCTTTATGGCGGCGACGGCGATGACATCTTTATTTATAAATCTGGCAACGGCTCCGACGTTATCGCGGATTATCAGAGCGGCGAGCTTTTGCAAATCCTTGATAAGCGCGGCAAAGAAGGTTCCTTCAAGAAAGCTACGTTTAAAAACGATACCTTGACGCTTAATATAAATGGCGGCGGCAAAGTTATCTTTAGCGGTGTGGACGACAAGACGACTTTCAATATTAACGGCAATAGCTATCAAGTCAGCGACAAAAAACTAGTTCCTAGTTCCTAATAAAAAATCTGCGCGGAAAAAAATTTCCCTGTCAAACGGCGGGGATTTTTTGTGTTATAATGAAGAAGCCGTTTAAGACGCAGTAAAATTTCTTCGATAAAACTTTTACCGACTGAAAAGCGGAAAGGAGGAAATTTTTAGTCGAGGCGGCGTGACAATACAGTCACCGGCATCTTTGAAAAGTGAATATCTGCTAACGGAGGATAGATTAAATGCTTTTCTACAAATTTCAGATGAATTGTTATTGCGCCCGAAGTTCAATCGGCGGCGAATTGCCTGAAGATAGACGTACTTGGAGAATGCAGCTGGGCGATTTGAGCGCGGCTCTTAGCGAAGGCATTGACGGCGATAAAGTTAAAGTTTTCCTTCACCGCGCCCGCCAAAATTATTATCAATGCCTTGTCTCAGTCGACGGCTTTAAGGAAATGACTTCCTCAAGCTTGACGACGCTCTTTGAAAAATTTTTTGCCGACCACGACGAATTTAAAATCAGGAACGTAAAAATTGTAGACTTGGAAGAAATTACCGCGTACAAATTCAGCAAGATTTTCGACAGCGCGAATCGCTCCGACAACTTCAACTTCGATTATTACCAAATCAATCAGGACTTGGGGCTTGACAGCTTGGAGAATCGGACGTTCAAATTGAGCGAAACTATTTGCCCCGAAAAACGTTTGACTTTTGATAAGGCGACCGCTAAAGCCGAGAAACTCCTTGCCGACAAAACTTTTAAGGAAGAATTCCAGAGGATTTACGCCAAAGAAAATGTTCACCGTTTTTACGGACAGCCCGTCCATTACAAAATCCTTGCTGGCAACACCAATGCCGCGCTTGCTTTGGCTAATTTGCTTGTCGCCGCGCTTTACACCAATAAACGCCTTATCAGCCGCCGAATCAGCTTGATAAGTTGTGTAAATGAAAATTGCTACGACGAGGCGGACTTTGAAAAAATTCTTGAGAACGCGGCGGGCGGCACGGTTATAATCGAACTTAGCGGCGAGCGCGTCAACACGGGACAATTTGCTCATGCTTATGAGGAAGTCGTAAATTTTATCTCCGAGACCGTCAAGCGTTTTCAGCGCAATACGCTTTGTATTTTCGTTGAACTTGCCGATAAGCCCGGTTTTGCGCCGCAACTTACCGCAAGACTTCAAGACGATTTGCATATAATCGAATTGCACGAGGGCGCGGGTAATCGCGATACCGCCTTAGATTATTTGAAAAAGCTCATGACTGACGACGCCTCTGCGCTTTACACGGACGAGGAACTTTTGGAGGCAATGGGCGACAAGCTCACCTTTAATGCGTCCGACATTTATAATATTCGCGAAAAACTTTTCAACAACTCCTTGAAAAATAAAACTTATCCTGCTTACCGCGAAATCGACCGCTTGAACGTGACTGTCGAGAGTAAAAACAACGACGCCTACAAAGATTTTCAAGAAATGATTGGACTTGTCGAGCAAAAGGCTCTTATAGAACAGATTATCGCGGCGCATCGTGTTCAGAAAATGCGCCAAGAAATGAATCTTGATAAGCAGAAAGCGGCTTTGCATATGTGCTTTACTGGGACGCCCGGCACTGCGAAAACTACTGTTGCTCGGCTTATCGCGCAGATTTTGGCTCGTGACGGTGTGTTAAAGACGGGTCGTTTCGTCGAATGTGGTCGCGCAGATTTGGTTGCGAAGTACGTAGGCTGGACGGCAAAGGCTGTTCGTGCCAAATTCAGAGAGGCTCGCGGCGGCGTGTTGTTTATCGACGAGGCGTATAGCTTATCCGACGGCGAACACGCGACTTTTGGCGAAGAGGCGATTAATACAATCGTTCAGGAAATGGAAAACAGTCGCGACAACGTCATTGTGATTTTCGCGGGCTACCCCGATAAAATGAAATTTTTCCTCGACCATAATGAAGGCTTGCGTAGTCGAATTGCCTTCCATATTGATTTCCCAGATTATACGCCCGACGAACTCACGGAAATTTTTAAGCTTATGGCGAAAAAGCGCGGCTACGAAATTTCTGATGAAGTCGCCGAATATTGCAGGAAAATTTTTAAGCGCGTCGCCAAGAAAAAGAATTTCGGCAACGGACGCTTTGTTAGGAATCTTTTGGAACAGGCGTGGCTCAAGCAAGCTCAACGCATTATCAAGGAAAATGAGGGCGGCACCGTCTCGAAGGAAGATTTGATAAGTTTCAAGGTTGAAGATTTTGATGTGAACGTTGACAAAAAATATAAGCACGAACGCAAGCTCGGCTTTGTCCTTTAAAATTTTTACGGCAGTCGCGGAAGATTTTGAGCTTGTCCTTTATATTTACAAATCTGATAAAAAATTATCCCCTTCCAAATCGGGAGGGGTTTTTTTTATTCCGCGCAGATTTCTTAGAAAGTGTAAGTCTTACCGTTGATATTAAAGCTTGTCGAAGTGTTGACGCCGCTAAAGATAACTTTGCCGCCGCCGTTTATCGTGAGTGTTAAATCATTGCCTTTAAAGGTTGCTTTCTTAAAGGAGCCTTCCCTACCCTTTTTATCAAGAATTTGTAACATGTCGCCGTTCGCATAATCAGCAATAACGTCGGTTCCTTCGCCTACCTTATAAAGGAAGGTATCGTCGCCTTCGCCACCGTAAAGGGTATCGTTGCCCTTGCCGCCCCAGAGTGAATCATCGCCCGCGTCACCTTTGAGAATGTCCTTACCTTTGCCGCCTTCAAGAATGTCATCATCTGCGCCGCCATTTAACGAATCTTTACCTTTACCACCGACTAGCGAATCAGCCCAATCTGTTCCGTTAATCATGATTTTATTTTTGGCAAGCGAAGCGTCAGCCGTCGTGACCCAGTAATCTTGTAAATCAACTGTCCCTTTGAACGAGCCGAGAACTTTAACAGAATCATCGTCAATGAAAATGCCGTTGCTGAAAATAGTTTCTTTTCCGTCCGCAGTAAGGGTAACGTCCGTGCTATCATTGACGGTTATGGAGCCACCCTTAACTTTGAAAACAGCATTGCCATTTTTAATTTTGGCGTCTTTAATGGTCACGTTCTTGCCGAGATTTATAACATCATCGTAGCCGTAATTTTCAATAACGTCTTTACCGTCGCCCTTATTGTAGACGAAGACATCAGTGCCGTAACCACCGATTAGAGTATCTTTACCTTTGCCGCCCGTCAACGTCGAGTCATTATCGCCCGCTGTTATGAAGTTCGCCTTTTTGTTACCGATAATTTCAATTTCTTCTGTAGCAGAGCCGTCTATCGTCACGAGTTTTGAATCGGCAGTAAATTCTTCGGTTTCAGGATTCAGGACGATAGCTTTTCTCCGCTTATCAATGACGCCGTCAGCCGTGTAGTAATTGACGCCCGAATTCATGTTAATAGCTTTACCCGCGCCGTCTTTTATCGTCAAAGAATTTCCGTCGCCGAAGTTGAAGATAACGTCTTTGCCATTGACGAAGAAACTTTCATAAGCAGAGGCAACGCTGATTTTATCTTTCGTCTCGTAGTCGGTGATAATGCCGTCGCCGCCACTGTAAATGAAAACATCTTTACCCTTGCCACCTGTGAGCGTGTTATTGCCGTCCGTGCCGTCGAGTGTATCATTGCCTTTGCCGCCAAAGAGGGAGTTAGCAAGCGTGTTGCCTGTAATTCTAATCGGTTTAATAAGTTTTGAAGCGTCGGCAATTTTTTTATCTGCGTCTAAAGTTACAGATGAATTTGTCTTTCTATCGATTATAAAAATTTTGTCCTCTTCGTTATCGTCGTCAGCGGTATCATCAACAGTGTCATCAGCTATATCGTCGTCGGTGTCATCTGCGGTATCGTCAATAGCATCGTCTGCCATATCATCTACGGTATCATCTGCTGTATCATCGCTTATACCATTGGTGTCGTCGTCAGCGGTGTCATCTGTTGTATCGTCAACAGCGTCATCAGTTATATCTCCGACGGTGTCATCTGCAGTATCGTCAACAGCGTCATCAGTCATATCGCCGACGGTATCATCTGTTGTATCATCAGCAAAATCGTCTTTTGTATCGTCAGCGGTGTCGTCGTCAGCGGTGTCGTCTGCTGTATCGTCAATAGTGTCGTCTGTCGCGTCTTCATTTTCTGCTAACGTTCCAATGATATTCAAAGCATTCAAGTAAGCCGCACCAACCAAACTTATCAAACCTTCACCAACCGTCACGATAATATCATCGCCGCTCTTTGTCGTGAAATAGGAACCACCTGAAATGCTCAACGTATCGTTTCTGTCAAATCCGCTGATTGTATCATTACCGTCACCATCATTGTAAGCAATTACAATATTCTTTGAACTGTAATGAGCGGAAGAATTATCCAAGCAAATTTCATCATTGTCCGCTCCGCCATTAATTGTGGCAACAGACGCATTGTTGTAAATAGAATCGTTACCCTCACCACCGCTTATAGATGCGTAATGACCAGCCAATAAGTTAGAAATGTAATCATTGCCTTCGCCCGCATTGATCGTCACCGATTCGCCATCATTTCCAATAGTATCGTCGCCTTCACCGCCTGTGAGCATTGACCTTTTACCGCCATTTGAAATTCCATCGTTGCCTTCGCCGCCGTCTATTGTCGACCAGTCACCGTAGTTATAAATGTAATCGTTGCCTGGGCCGCCAGAGATTGCTGTTAGTGAGGCATTGGTGTCATTGAAAATTGAATCGTCACCTGTATCGCCGTCTATAGTGATGTTTGTTCCTCCATTGTGCCAGAAACGGTTACGAGTATCATCATACCAATAACCGCCATTTTTAATTGAATCGTTCCCTGCACCGCCGCTTATCGACGCATTATCTCCATAATAATTATAAACTGCATCATTACCAGCACCGCCGTTTATCGTGACGTTTAAACCGCCGTAATAATTATCAAGTCCCCAAATACTACCGTTGTAGATTTCATCGTTACCTTCAAGAGCCTGAATAATTACATCGTTATGGTTGCGATCATTTAAAATAATATTATCGTTATTTGAGTAGCGAATGATTGGTGAGGCAACGGTCGCGGGCAGAGTCGGGAATTCGGGCGGCGGAACAGGCTCAATGCTTGAGTTCTCTTCACCGACTTTGATATTCTTGTCATTAATTTTAATATTTTTTCCTGCCGCGCCGATAAGCAGAATCGAGCCGTTGTCGACAGTAATTTTAACATCTGCACCGATTATCGAAGTATCATAAGAGCCGCTGATTTTAAGGGCGTCGTCTTCGTTAAAGCCATAAATCGTATCGTTGCCGTCGCCTGTGGAATATTTAATCAGCGTATTCTTTGCCTCGTCAAGCATAACGACAAAATCATCGCCTGTGCCGCCGCTTATCGTGTTATCGTTTGCGTCGTTGGCAAGGTAAAGTTTATCATCATCTTCATCGCCGAGAATTTCATTACTCGTTCCAACTACATTGATAAAATCCTTGCCCGTGCCGCCGTAAATCGTGCTGTCAATGTCGTAAACGGAAATTTGATCGTCGCCGGGTCCTCCGAAGATTGAGTTCTTTTGCGGTGTGGCGGAATCTGTCTTATAGCTACCGAGTGTATCGTCGTCATGACCACCCCAAATCGTTACGTTGGAGAAACCATAATTACCAATGTAATCGTCTCCGTCGTTGCCATAAACCATGCTGTTATCTTCTAAGACGTAGATAACTTTATCGTCGTTGCGAGTACCACTGTTTTTGTAGTTAAGATTCTTCAAATAATCGGTAAGCACTTCGACATAATCTCTTCCATCTTCCGCATAGTTTATTCCAAACAAAGATAATATCCACTTTGAGCCGCTAAAGATTACATCGTCGAGACCAACGACAATGCCGCTTAGAGTTTCCTTGATGAACTTTGCCAATGCGTCTATGAAGGCGTCGTGCTTAGCGATTTTTTCAGGGATGCCGTCTGCAGTGTACTTTTCCATGCTGAGTTTATACTTGTCCACGCCGTTAAGAATTCCCGCACCGAAGGTCATAACGATTCCGAAAGCCTTAGTAAAAGTCTTAGAGGCATTTTGGAAGAACTTGCCATTAGCGATAGCTTCCTCCATGACATTTTCAGTTAGGAGTTTGTTGAATTGTGCATCGGTGGCGGCATTAAAAATTTTCTTGGCTAGGTCAGTGCCGAGCGTCCGCATAAAGGTAATATAACTCCGATTGATTGCTTCCTTCTCTTTAGGTTCGATACCGTCACTGCCGGCAACGAGATTTGCTACGAGTGAAATGCCTGCAGATACAATTGACATGAACCAGAGATTAGAACTTTTGCTGGTGAGTTTTTTGCTTTTAATAAGCTCTTCAGTCGCAACTGCCATTGACTCCAAGCTTGAGGAAATCAGACCGAACTTTTGGGCGCGTTCTGCGTCAGACAGATTGCCTTTAAGGATAGCCAATGCATTATCGATAATGGAAATTGAACCTGTGATAAGCTTTGCATAGTTACCAAACTTATCGCCGAGCGGTGTTTTTTTGCCGATAAAGTTTAAGATTGGGTTTGCGTTATTCTTCAACCACTCGGTCGCATTTTTAGCGTTGTTCAAATCTTCGGCGAGTTTATTTAAGTCGAGTGTCGTAATAATTTTGCCCAAAGTTTCCAAAATTCCGAGTTGTGATGTCTCTGCGAAACGCTGGAGTTCAAACTTAAAATATTTCACTTTATATCACCTCTCAAATTATACATAAGATACACTTCCAGTTTTTCGTCAGTTTTAGATTCCAGTTCTTGTAAAGCGAGTTTAATCTTGTCGGCGAAACGGTTTTTGTCGAATATGATTGCCTTTGTTATGTAATACGCACCTCCTAAAGAAAATTTATCAATGAATAAATTATAATGCTTATCCAAACTGAATGCAATAATTTTAAAAATTTTAATCAAAAAAATCCCCCCGACAAGGAAGGGATTTTTTTTATTCGTAGCTTAGCCACGTGAAGATAAAAATTGCTATTGAAACAATGCCGTTGCGCATGAAATAGGCTTGCGTGACTTCGCGATAATCGCCCGCCTTAACGATTGAATGTTGATAAATTAGAGCGACCGCCGCAATCGCTACGCCGACGAAATATAATTCACCTAAGCCGAGCATTGCGCCGACGATTATAAAGCAAGCGATTGAAATCACATGAAGAATTTTTGCTATCCTCAAAGCTCCTGCCGCGCCGAATTTCGTTGCCAGTGAGTGAAGTCGCTGCGACTTGTCAAATTGCTCGTCCTGCGCCCCATAAACAGCGTCGAAAGCTCCAATCCATAAAGCGACCGCCACGCATAGGATTATCATCGGCAAGGAAATTTTTTCGGTAATTGCGACCCACGCGCCCGCCGGAGCCATTGCTATTGCTAAGCCTAAAAATAAATGACACCACGCGGTAAATCTTTTTGTGAACGGATAGATTATAAACGGCACTGCCGCGACGGGCAAAAGTTTTAAGCAAATCGGCGGCAACTGCGCGACCGTCACAACTAAGATAATTAAGCACAGCAGGATAAATAACAACGCTTCGGATTTTGAAATTTCGCCTTTAACCATTGCCCGATAAGACAAGCGCGGCTGAAGTTTATCGTATTTCAAATCGGCGAGGTTGTCTATCGCAATCGCCGCCCACCGCGCAGACGTTATCGCTACTAAGATTAAAACGACCGTCAAAACGTCGGGGTGTCCGTCCGCCGCCATAAATGCACTTGCCAACGCGAACGGCATACTGAATATCGTATGCGGCAATGCGACGTTATTAGCGTGAGCTTTCAGCTTTGAGCTTTGAGCTTTCAGCTTTAAGGTTTTCTCATTACGCATTACGCATTCCTAATTCCGCATTGCTTTTCAAAGTCGCCGTCGGGTAAAAGTTTCCAAGTCTCGTCCGTCCGCGCAGAATTTTTCAAGACGCACTCGACATTTTTACTATCGCTGAACTCGTAAAATCTTTCAGCCTCTTCGCGAGATAAGCCGCCCGCAACTTTCCGATTAATAAGCCGATCGCGCAGAAGTTCTGGCTCCGCATCAATGAAAACCGAATAGTCGCCAAGCACGCGGACATTAGTCCAACCCGCCTCCTTCAACAGAAGATAATTCCCCTCAATCAGCAAAATATCTTCCTCGACGCTCCAATAATCAGGCAACACGTCATGAATTTTGCGGTCGTAAATGTTCCAGTCCGTGCCGTCTTGCCGCGCCTCGCGAATCTTTTCAACCAGTAAATCCAAATCAAAAGTTTCGGGCGCACCCTTAATGTCGCGCATTAAAATCTGTTCGCCGTCGCGCTCAACCGTCGTAATGTTCATGTAGGCGTTCGTAAATTGATAGCCGTCAATGCCAAGAGCACGAATTGTATCGACTTCGTTTGAACGCTCGTAGCTGAGACGCTCCAAAAATTTTGCAACCGTCGACTTGCCAGCTCCGGGCGGCGCGACTAAGTACGCGATAACTTTCCTGTCCATTGTCATTTTTAAATCCGTCAGCTCGCGCAGGAACGGCATAAAAATTTCTTCAATCGCCTTTTCGCTGAAACTGACTTCCTTTAAAAGCCCGTCGACTTCTATTTTGTATGTTAAAAAATTTTTCTCCATGTCAAGCAAAATCTCCCCGCTTAACCAGTTCGCGAGCGGCTTTGCCCGTCAAATGTTCAATCGTCATGACGGGCACAACCAACGCGCTCAATCTCGATAATTCTTTTTCGCGACGCTCCGCGCTTGCCGTCGATGAATATTTATCCGCCAAAAGTTCCAAGCCGCGCAGTTTATCGGGGTCGTCATTATCCTCAACGATTCTTATCCGCCCAAAAGCTATCACGCTTGAGAAATAAGTCGTAAACTCTTCGGCAATGACTTTGTGGTGGTCGACGACGCAGAATGAAACTTTATCGTTATTCCTAATCGCGTCGAGCTTATGCCCCGTCTTCGCGCTGTGAAAATAAATCTTGTTGCCTTCGACGGCATAATTAATCGGCACGGCGTAACAATAGCCATCGTCGCCCGAAAGAGCCAAAACTCCAAAGTCGCCTTCGCGCAGAATTTTTTCGGCGGCTTCACGCGACAGAATTTGTTTATTGCGCCGCATTTCTCTGAACATAATTTACGCGCTTACTCCTTGACGAACAATTTTTGCGAGCTTATCAGTTTCGCGTTCCGCGCTGTCGATTTTAGTAACTTCGTAGCGGCAATCCGCGAGCATTTTGATAGCCGTATCGATTTTCTTCAGCGTAAGTCCCTCTTCGTCATCAACGAGTTTCTTCAACGACTGGCAACAACTTTTCAACAATTCCGCACGCAATTTGGCGCGAGAATTTTTGCGATTTTCAATCTCGCCCTTAAGAGCTTCAAGCTGCTGCATAGAATTGATTGCCGCCATGTAGTCGTATTTCATTTGCGGCGAAAGCGGAGCTTCCATTTCGTCGGCGTCGATTATTACGCCGCTTTCCACTACTTCCTTAAACCTGTCAATCGTTGCCATTACAAATCCTCCTTTTTTAGGAATTAGGAGCGAGTTTTTAGGAACTAGTTCCTACCAGTTCCTAATCCCTTGTCCCTAGCCCCTAGATCATCTATCGCGTCTGCGTCTGCTGTCACGAGAATTCCTCAAATCCTTAAAATCTTTAATCGTCCGTGATTCACTGCGCGGTTTAGCTTTGGGCTTATCGTTGCGCGGACGTTCCGTAGTCTTCGGATTATCGAAAGTCTTAGGCTTGTCAAAAGTTTTAGGTTTGTCAAAAGTTTTAGGCTTGTCGAAAGTTTTGGGCTTGTCGAAAGTTCTTGTGCTGTCACTGCGCGGAGGTCTGGAAGTTTCGCCCTCTAAAAGCACTCTGTGGCTGACGTTAATTCTGCCCTTTTCGTCAATCTCGGTAACTTTGACCTTGAGTTTGTCGCCGACCTTAACGGCGTCTTCAACCGTCGGAATGCGCTTGTCGGACAGCTGGGAAATGTGGCAGAGAGCCTCTTTGCTGAAAGAAATTTCTATTAATACGCCCGCCGAAAGGAGCCGCGTAACTGTACCCTCATAAACTTCGCCAACTGCCACGTCGTGAACAATTTCTTCGATTATCTGAATAGCGCGTTCAATGCCCTCGACATCACGCGACGTAACAAAAATTTGCCCGTCGTCATGAATATCAATTTCAACGCCCGTCTCCTCAATGATTCTGTTGATAACCTTGCCGCCCGTGCCGATAACTTCACGAATTTTATCAACGGCAATTTTGAGCGTCTTAACTCGCGGAGCATAGGGCGACAAATCGGGCGCAGGTTCGCTGATAACCTCAAGCATTTTGCCCAGAATAAAACTTCTGCCGCGCTTAGCTTGCGCCAATGCGTCACTTAAAATTTCACGCGAAATGCCCGCGACTTTTATATCCATTTGAATCGCCGTGACGCCTTCGGTCGTGCCCGCAACTTTGAAGTCCATATCGCCCAGCGCGTCTTCCATGCCTTGAATATCGGTTAAAATCGTGTGGGCGTCGCCGTCCTTGACAAGCCCCATAGCTACGCCGCTAACAGGACGTTTAATCGGAACGCCCGCCTGCATAAGGCTCAACGTACTGCCGCAAACACTGCCCATTGAACTTGAGCCGTTGCTTTCCAAAACTTCCGAGACAAGGCGAATCGTATAGGGAAAATCTTCAATCGACGGGATAACGGGAACAAGCGCACGCTCCGCCAAAGCTCCGTGCCCGATTTCACGACGACCGGGACTCCGCACAGGACGAGCCTCGCCGACGCTGTAGCCGGGAAAATTATAATGGTGGATATAATGCTTAGTGTATTCGGGTTCAAGCCCGTCGATAATTTGTTCGTCGCCGATTGCTCCAAGCGTCGTTATCGTCAAAACTTGCGTCTGACCGCGTGTGAAAAGTCCAGACCCGTGAGTCCGCGCAAAAAGTCCGACTTCGCAAGTTATTGGGCGAACTTCTTCAAGCTCGCGACCGTCGGGGCGAATTTTTTCATGCGTAATCATCTTGCGGACAACTTCTTTTTCTACCTTGTAAAAGACTGCGCCAATATCTTTCTCCGCGTTGGGATAATCTTCGGCGGGGAATTTTTCAGCAAGCAAAGTTTCAACGACTTCCGCTTTAACCTCGTCGAGAGCCGCCTCGCGAGCCAATTTATCGGGGTTGCGAACGACTTTGTTGATTTTCTCTGTAGCAAGTTCGCGAACAGCCGCGTCAATTTCTTCGTTGGGCATGAAGAGCTTAACTTCTTTTTTCTCCTTGCCGACGGCGGCTTTTATCTCGTTTTGGAAGGCGACGATTTTTTTAATTTCCTCGTGCCCGAACAGAATAGCCTCCAAAACAACTTCCTCTGGCAATTCCTTAACGCCCGCCTCGACCATCATGACGGCATCGGCGGAACCCGCGACGATTAAATCCATTTCGGAAACGTCGAGTTGTTCTTTAGTCGGGTTGATAACAAATTCGCCGTCGACGCGCCCGACGTGAACGCCCGCAATCGGTCCGCCAAAAGGAATATCACTGACACACAGCGCACAACTCGCGCCAATCATGCCGGCGATTTCGGGGGCGTTATCTTCGTCAAAACAAATCACCGTCGCAATAATCTGAACGTCATTTCTAAAACCTTCGGGGAAGAGAGGGCGAATCGGTCTGTCAATCAAGCGGCTTTTAAGAATCGCGCTGGCTTGCGGACGACCTTCGCGCTTAACAAAGCCGCCGGGTATTTTCCCTGCCGAGTACATTTTTTCTTCATAATCGACAGTCAGCGGAAAGAAGTCGACGCCTTCGCGGGGTTCGGCGGACATCGTAGCCGTTACCAAGACAGCAGTATCGCCGTAGCGAACAAGAACCGCGCCATTAGCCTGTTTAGCCATCTTGCCATGCTCGATGATTAATTTCCTGCCGCCGAGTTCCATTTCAAATGTTTCCAATATTTTTTCCTCCTAATCATTTTTCACGCGCCAAAACTTCGACATAAAAAAATTTTTTCCTGTACAAAAAAAATGCCCTTCAAATTTGAAAGGCAATTAACGATTCTTTTTTATAAAATTTTTTTAATCAATCGCACCTCTTCTGACAAAGAAAATATCGCCGATTTGCCCTAAGGTATTATCAGGTCTTTCAAGTTCTCGTAAAGTTTCCAAAGAATATAGAGTACCTTTGCCGCTAGCGATTAGAGCAAAATGTGAATAATTTTCCGAGAGAAACATAAACATATCTTCAAAATAACCAGAATTATCCCACGCTCGCAAATTGCACTCCATGAAAATTGGCGCGGGATTTTCTCTGAGCAAATTTTTCGCGCCGAGCAGAACTTGCGGTTCAAAGCCCTCAGTATCAATCCAGATATATTTTACTTCCTGCGCAGAAATATTATTCTCGTAAAGGTAAGAGTCAAGCGGAATAATTTTAATCGTCTCTGTCGGGACATTTTCTTTTGGTTCAGTAATATTGTTGTGACCGGGATTTACCAAATCTCTGTACATAATCACTTCATCGAATTTATCGCCGAGTCCGAAATTAACCAGAGTTGACGCAGATTCCATGTCATTTAATATCAAATTGATTCGGTGAAGCTTAAAGTTTTCGGCATCCGGCTCGAAAGAAAGAAGTTTCAAATTCGGCGCAAGTTTCTTTGTAAAATAGATTCCTGTCGTGCCGATATTCGCGCCCAAGTCTAAAAAATATCCTTTGCTGTCGTCAACGTTGTAATATTGTTTTGACAACTCATAGAAGATTTTCATTTCGCCTGCTGCCCAATTAACTCGATTAATGTACATTTCACTCATAATCGTAATGTCTTTCGACGTGGCAACGTAAGAAAGTCCTTCGACTGTACAAGCGACAAAATCATTAAGGGTGCGACAGGTATTGAAATTAAACCAACGTTGCACTACCCCCCCCCCCCCGAATCATTTAACAATGAAAAAATAGCCTTCGGGTTTTTTAACCAGCTGTTCATATCAAGCGCGTAAATAACTTTATCAAGAGGCAATCTCTGAACTTGAATGGTTGCTTCAAAAAAGTTTCTTATGCCGCGCTCAAAAATCAACAACCAGTCCCAAGAATTATTTTCGAGTAAAATTTTTGGCACAGATTCAGCTGGCGTCATTCTTCCGACTATTTCAATGTCGCTCATATCGGCAACTTGCTCCATCCATTGCGAACTTATACTCGCATAATCCCAAATTAAAACTCTGTTCATTAAAAAAACCTCCTTAAAAAATTTCCTCATCGGTCAAATAACATGACGGGTCGGACGCCCAAAAATCGCCCGTAACTGCCTCCGCCCGCGTCCTGAAGTTGCCGTTGCAGTTGTCAAGGAATTTGCATTTGGCGCAACGACCTTTCAAAAGCGGCTTGCGATTTTTAAGCCCCGCCAAAATCGGATTGCTTAAATCAGTCCAGATGTCGCCGAATTTTTTTTCGCGAACGTTGCCGAAAGTATAATGCTGAGTAAATTGGTCGGGGTGAACGTAGCCGAGAGGATCGACTTCGCCAAACGCGATGCCCGAACGATTGCCGCCGTTCATGCCGATAAATTTTTTAATCTGCGCGGCGGTCTTATCATCACCTTCGGCAAGTGCCTTCAAATGCATATACACGCCGTCGCAGTGATTGTCAACCGTTAAAATTTCTTTAGCAAGTCCGCGCTTAGCAAAATCTTTAGTGCGTCGAATAATCGTATCCATAGCCGACCGAGATTCTTCGGGCGTAATATCTTCATTGAGCATTTGACTGCCACGCCCCGAATAAACTAAATGATAAAAACAGACGCGATTGATTTTCTCCGCCTCTATGAAGTCAAAAATTTTATCTAGCTCCTCGAAGTTGTGGCGGTTAATCGTAAATCGAAGTCCGACCCGTTGCCCGACTGCCACACAATTTTCTATGCCGCGCATTGCAAGATTAAACGCACCCGCTACGCCGCGAAATTTATCATTAACGTCTGCAAGCCCGTCAAGCGAAATGCCGACATAACCCACGCCGATATTTTTAATCTCCTGCGCGACTTCACGAGTTATCAAAGTGCCGTTGGTCGAGAGAGTCGGGCGAATATTTTTTTCTGCGGCATATGCGGCAAGCTCAAAAAAATCTTTCCTAATCAAAGGCTCGCCGCCCGAAAATAACAGCACAGGAACTTTAAATTCGGCAAGGTCGTCAATAAATTTCTTAGCCTCGTCAGTCGTGAGTTCGTTATTATATTTGCGCGAATCCGAATCCATATAGCAATGACGGCATTTCAAGTTACAAGTGCGCGTCGAATTCCACACGACAACTGGACCGATACCCGCCGCCGCGCCGTTAGTCATTTTATGTGCGTCGTTCGTATAGCGCAAAGTATCGCCGAAATATTCATCAGCAAAAAGCAACTTCGTCACGCTTATCATCAAAAACCTACTCCCCTTATCCCTGACACCTTATCCCTTATCCCGTCCAATAAAATTTTTATCTTGAGCCGAATATTTTCCTGAAACGAAATTTCCAACTTGCTAAATGCTGTCGTCTGATAAATCGAGTGAATCATCTCGCTGATTATATTTGCTGGTACGTCGCTCCTAAATTCTCCAAGCTTTTGTCCGCGTAGAATTATTTCTTCAAATAGCTCACGAAAACCCGGCGAAAGACTTTGCGAAATTTGTTCGGGCTTATCCGAATGTTCGCTTGCACTTATGAACAGCGGCAAGATAAATCTGTTCTCGTCGATTAATTTTGCCGTGCATAAACAACACAGCTCTAAAAGTTCTGCCGACGACGGATTAACTTCGCTAGCCGCCAAAATATTTTTCTCAATGTCTTCGCGCAGATTTTTTGCCAACGTCAGCAAGACTTCTTCCTTTGAATTGAAGTAGTTATAAAAAGTTCCGACGCCCAACTCTGCCGCCTGCATTATGCCCGCTATAGACGTGTTCGCGAAACCATGAACTTCAAATTGTCGAGCGGCGGCGAGTAATATTTTTTGCCGCGCCTGAAATTTTTTCTGCATTCTCTTTTCTGCCATTCTAGTTCCTCAATCCTAGTTCCTAATTATAGTTGCATATGGTGTAGACAAATGCTTTAGAAGGATAAACTTCATGGCGCACTACACACCTCTACACGATATTCCTTTTGGAACTCTCATGCTACATTTATCGTGTGAATCGCAGGAGTAAAATGACTTTCACGACTAAACACAGGTGGATAAATCTCCAAATCGCTTTGAAAAAATTTTCTCATGATGTTCAATGAACCATTCAAATCCGCATTCAAAGCTTGCTGAAAAATTTTTGACTTATAAAGTCCCCTGCATTTTCTTCGCCCGCTGAATTTATGCTTGACTAAATCAACAGATTTGTAAGTCGGGATAAAATCTCTGTCAAGAAAACTCGCTTTGCTGGTATAGGATTCGTCGATAATGTGAATTGCAATTCCAACCAACGCACATTTATAGCACAGCATTTCGATAAATCTGTTGAACGGGATTGAAACAAAATTTTGATTGTTTTTCTTGCCGAGTTTCGTGCCTTGTTTCCAATTATTGTTGTGACCAATTATTAAATCAGTCACATTGCGAGAAACTAATTGGTTCACGATATATCGGCTTGCTTTATGAAGATAATCGCTGATTTTGTTGTCCCGTTTCCGGCTCAATGCAAGCATTTTTGCTGTCCGTATTGTGGCGTTAGAATTAATTTTTCTTTGTCTGCTAACGAGGTTCGCATTAACTTTGTTAAAAAATTGATTTATGGACTTTAACGGTCTGCCGTTTACGATGAATGGTGCCGAATCAGAAAAACTTACTGTCGCGAGATTATCAACACCTATGTCGATAGCAGAGAATTTCTGTGGCTGGGAAAGGTTTTTGAGGATAGGCAACTCCTTTTTATAGCCAATTTCAATCGTAATTTTATGCTTTCTAGGGACTACCCTTATAAATTGAACATTTTCTACTGCAGATTTAATGAAGATGTTCGTCTGTGAGAGATTTACATAGCCAATTTTTTTCTTTGATGACACTCCTTGCGCTGTATAGTGTAAGACCTGTCTGCCAGTTATTTTCGGCAGATATTTGGGGATTTTAATCGTGGAATGATATTCTCCAGATTTTTTCTTGCTAAGCAACGCGAAAAAGGATTTGAAATTTTGACATACCAACTTCAGAACATGTTGCGCAACCTTTGCCGGTAATGCTCTAAAATCCCGCTGATTCGTTTCTGCAAATTGACTTGCCAACTGGTTGTATCCTAAAAATTTCTTCTCAGCGAAAAAGTATTGCCGAACAGTGTAAAGCCCTGCATTGTAAAGATTTTTTGACAGAAAACAAAGTTGGTCGAGTTCCTTATATTCAACGGAACCTTTCTGGAAGTCATGTTTCTCCACCAGTTTCATCGTCGCCATTACTATCAACTTCTTCTTTTTCCAATTTCTTTATAAGCTCTTCTGTTTTACGACGTGAACGTCTTCTCCCGTAAATTCTGGAGAAAAAACTTGTCACAAGAGAAACAAAATCTTCAAATAAATCTTCCTTGTTTTCAACTTCGTTTACAACGATAATTTCACATTCAGGATATAGCGTCTTTATGTAGTTGAATCCAAATCTGGTTAATCTATCCTTATGTTCGACAACCAATCTGGTTGCTTTTCTGTCGTTAAAAATTAACTTTGGTCTGTTGTCATTTAAGCCGGACGCACATTCTTTTACGACTTCATTAACCTTCCAGCCTTTAACCGTGCAAAATTGTTCTAACCTTTCAGCTTGCGATTCTAAGTTTGTCTTATTTTCCGATGAGCTAACTCTTGCATAAATCACCGTGTATTCTTCAATCGGTTCTTGAAAATATTCATCGTCGATAACTATTGAGCCAGACGGCAATTGTCGCGCATTGGGAATTAACCCAAGCTGAAAATGTCTCCATGCTGTTCGGTAGCTTATTGAGTTTTTCTTCGCGTACTCGGATAATTTCACAGTAACACCTTATTTAGCGAAGATATTACTATAAATTTCTGTGTTTGTCTATAGTTCCTTTATTCAAATGCAATACAAACTGCGCGGGCTTTTGGCAAAAAAAAATCTCCCGACGATTAATCGAGAGTTTTTTACTGCAAAAATTTTTACTGAACGTTCATAGATAGTTCGATAAATTTGTTCGAGAGTCTTGCGCGTTGAAGGACTTCTTCCGTAACTTCCGCGCCTGCCTCTACTACGATTGTGCCGCTTTCCGCCGTGATTGTTTTAGTCGCATGTTTGCCGAGTAATACTCTGCGACGACGTTCATCAACGCCCTTTTCGACTTTTTTGACGGGTTGCGATACGGACTCTGGCGTTTGCTGATTTGCTTTTGCCTTTTGAAGTGCCGCCTTTAAATCTTCCGCTTGTCTTGTCATTGCCGCGATTTTTTGTTCTTCGACGACGGGAGCCTCTACGATAACTGGTGCCTCAACGATTACGGGAGCCGCTACCTCAACAGCAGGTTGTTCCTCAATAACGGGCTGCTGTTCTTCGACAACGGGTTGTTCCTCGATAACAGGTTGTTCCTCGATAACGGGTTGTTCCTCTACAACGGGCTGTTCTTCAACGGCGGGTTCTTCTTCGGCAACAGGCTGGTCTTCATCAAAAGGATTGAAGGTTTCCGTAGCAATTTCTACGACAGGTTCGGGCGTCATGACTTCTTTGAGAGCCTCTTGAGTTTCTGGCGAAGTCTCAAAAGTTTCTTCGGGCAGTTCAAAAATCTCTGTCGAAGTTTCTTCAACGGCTGGTTCGGCTAATTCTTCTTCCTGCGCGGGTTCTTCCTCTTTATACGTCTCAAATGCCGGTTCAAAGGCGGGGCGTTCTTTTACAAATTCATTTTTTTTTTCCGTATCAATATCCACGACGGTAACTTGTTTGCCGAATATGGCGATTTGCTCGGAAGAGACTTCGTTGACTGAGCCGTCGGGCGCGGTGATTTCGCATTTCTCAATCTTGCCGCCTTCGCCGATTATTACTTCCGTGACTTTGCCTTGAATGCGACCAGTTTTGGTGATTGCCTTTGTGCCGATGACGCGAATATTTTCAATCAGCAGGTTTTCATAATCGCCCGCCTCGTCCAAGTTCAAAATATTTTCGCTGTGCGTGATAGTTACGGCGTCTTCACCGATTGCGATAACCGATTCATAGGGGATAAGTTTAACGCCGCGATACCAATCTTCATCTTCTATCGTTATCGCCGCAACTACGCCGTTTTGTGCGTCTATGAGCAATGTTTTACTCATGCCCAATTCGCGACCTTCGGTTATGCTGATAATCGGCAAGCCCAATATTTCTACACTTTTTTTCATCCTGATTCCTCCAAAAATTTATGGTTGAAATTTATTTGTACTGCGCGGAGTGGATTTGAGCCGCTTGGAATTCGGCGTTAATCTCCTGCAGAATTTCCTTAGATATTTTACCGAAAGGCGTCGACAATGCACGATGTTTAAGGAGAATGTCGCGGACGACGCGCAGATATTCGAGGTTTTTCGCGAATTCTTTTTTAGCCTCTTCACTGTACTTGACTGCTGGCAAGGTTAGAGCGTCCTCATAAGTTTTTATCGCTTTGGAGTAGAGCGCGTTTTCCTTGTAAAGATTGCCCAAATCTATTGCCACGAAGGGCGCGTATTCGTCATTGCTATAGCGTTCGAGGGCTTTTCTATAAAGTTCAATCGCTTTCCAGATGTGCCCTTTGCCGCGTGCCTCGTAAGCCTTATCCAAAATGTCATCAAGCGTTTCAGACGTTTCTTGAAGTTCGGGTTGTTCAACAGTCTCGGCAACTTTTTCTTCAAGTTCGGGTTGGTCAACAGGCTCAGAAGTTTTTTCTTGAAGTTCAGGTTGTTCAACGGGTTCCGAAGTTTCTTCTTCAAGTTCGGATTGCTCAACGGGTTCCGAAGTTTCTTCTTCAAATTCAAGCTGTTCAACGGACTCGGAAGTTTTTTCTTCAAGTTCGGGCTGTTCGACAGGTTCCAAAGTTTTTTCTTCGAGTTCAGGCTGTTCAACAGGCTCCAAAATTTTTTCTTCAAGTTCAGGCTGTTCAACAGGCTCCAAAATTTTTTCTTCAAGTTCGGGCTGTTCGACAGTCTCGGAAGTTTTTTCTTCAAGTTCGGGTTGGTCAACAGTCTCGGCAACTTTTTCTTCGAGTTCGGACTGGTTGACAGTCTCGGAAATTTCTTCTTCAAGTTCGGGTTGCTCAATCGGCTCGGCAACTTTTTCTTCGAGTTCGGACTGGTTGACAGGTTCCGAAGTTTCTTCTTGAAGTTCAGGTTGTTCAACGGTCTCGGAAGTTTTTTCTTGAAGTTCGGGTTGTTCGACAGTCTCCAAAACTTTTTCTTCCAAGTCGGGTTGTTCAACGGGTTCCGCAACTTTTTCTTCAAGTTCGGGTTGTTCAACGGTCTCGGCAACTTTTTCTTCAAGTTCGTGCTGTTCGACAGATTCCGAAGTTTTTTCTTGAAGTTCGGGTTGTTCGACAGTCTCAACTTTTTCTTCAAGTTCGGGCTGTTCAATCGGCTCCAAAGTTTTTTCTTCAAGTTCAAGCTGTTCGACAGTCTCAACTTTTTCTTCGAGTTCGGGTTGTTCAACGGGTTCCGCAACTTTTTCTTCGAGTTCAGACTGTTCGACAGGCTCCGAAGTTTTTTCTTGAAGTTCGGATTGTTCAACGGGTTCCGTAATTTTTTCTTCCAAGTCGGGTTGTTCAACGGGCTCCGAAGTTTCTTCTTCAAGTTCGGGTTGTTCAATAGGCTCCAAAGTTTTTTCTTCAAGTTCAAGCTGTTCGACAGGCTCAACTTTTTCTTCAAGTTCGGACTGTTCGACAGGCTCGGCAACTTTTTCTTCAAGTTCGTGCTGTTCAACAGGCTCAACTTTTTCTTCAAGTTCAGGCTGTTCAACAGGTTCCAAAATTTTTTCTTCCTGCTGAAGTTTCTCCAACATTTCGGGCTTGACTTTTTCCAATGCCTTGAAAGTTTCCTGCAACGGGAAATTTTCTTCGGGTTTAGCCTCTTCAAAAGGTTGGTCGCTTTTAGTTTGGAGAATTTTTGTTGCCGATTCGGATTTAATATCCAAAGGTTTGAAAGCCTCTTGCAAGGGGAAATTTTCTTCGGGTTTAGCCTCTTCAAAGGGTTTATCGTCCTTACTTTGAAGAGCTTTTGCTACTGCCTCCGCCTTAACTTCGTCCAGTGGTTTGAAAACATTTTCGAGCGGAAAACTCTCTGACGATTCAGGATTTTTTACAGGTTCAGGATTTTTAGGTGGCTCAACAATTTCTTCTGACTCAGGAATTTCTTCAGGTTCGGAAGTTTCTTCAGGCTTAGGAATTTCCTCAGACTTTTCTGGCTCCGTGTCAACAGTTTTTTCTTCGAGCGGCGGATTTTCATTATCCCATTCAAATTTGTCGATGGGCGAGATAATCTCTTCTATATCGGACTTGTCGGAATCTTTTTTAAGTCCTTCTGCATAAGCCGCCTTGACTTGTTCAGTAAAAATTTTTTCATCAGCGCGTTCTTTTTTTATTAAAAAATTATTTGCCAACGTAAGCAGGAGCGACGACGATAAAATTAGACTGCCCAAATACAAGAGAAATTTTTTATTTGGCACGGGCGACAAGATAACTGCCGCGAAAATAATCATAATTGACAGCAGGGCTGATGCGATGAGCGTACTGTAATAAATCTTCAGCCCTAATCTTTTTGCAAATGCGTATATCAGCAATATGCTGACGACCATGACGCTCGGCACTATCAAAAAAAATGCCAAACTCATCCCTCCACGAAAATTTTTCATTTCAGCCTGCTTGCCGCCTTTGACTTCGACGCCCTGTTTAAAATTCCTTTAAAATTTTTTCAACCCCTGCTATAATTTAGGGACTAGGGACTGGGAGTTAGGAACTAGTAGTTTTTAGTTCCTAGTAACTCGCTCCTAGTTCCTGCTTAATAGGGGTGGGCAGAGTGCATCAATTTTTATTTTATATCGGCGACTTCCCGATTCGGTCTTACGGCGTAATTTTATCGCTGTCGATTTTTTTGGCGACGGGCGTCGGCTATTTCATGACTAAGGTTGACGGGCGCGGCTACGAAAAATTTATAATTGACATAGGTTTAGTCGGCGGCTTTTTCGGCTTATTGGGCGCGAGGATTTGGGACGTTTTCTTTTTCGACTGGGATTATTATCAGAATCATCTCGACGAAATTTTAAACGTTTGGCAAGGCGGCATGGCTGTTCAAGGCGGAATAATTTTAGGCGTGACGGCGGGCGCGATTTATGCCAAGACGAAAAATCTTGACGTTATTCATCTTGCCGACCTTATGGCTCCGGCGATTGTGCTTGGTCAAGCGTTAGGACGTTGCGCAAATCTTTTAAACGGCGACGCCTTTGGAGCACCGACGGGCGGCAACTTTGGAATAATTTATCCCGACACGACGCTTGCTTATCGGACTTATGGGGCGCAACCGCTTTTCCCCGCCGAAGTTTGGGAGTGTCAGCTCGACATTGTAATTTTCGCGTTGCTTTTAATTTTCCGTTGCACGAATTACGCTAAAGGGCAATGTTTCGCGCTGTATGTCATGCTTTACGCGGCGGCGAGATTTTTCTTAGAATTTCTGCGCGGCGACTATACGGAATTATTTTTCGGATTACTCAAGTCCGCGCAGGTTACGAGTGTCGTTGCGTTCACGATTGCCGCTGGGATTTTTATCTGGTTAGGTTGGAGGCGACGCAAACTTTTCAAGGAAGGCGAAGGATAAATTTTCCGTAATAGATTTCTCACCAAAAATTTTGTAGCCAATTCGCGCATATAGCGAAATATTTTTGAGATTATCCTTTCGCGTAAAAAGTTCATAGCGTTTATTAGGACAGAGTTTTTCGACTTCAAGCAATAAATTCGTGCCAATGCCGCGACCTTGAAATTCGGGTTTGACAATCAATTTGCCGATATAAACCGTATCGCCCGCCGAATAGTAGCGCACGGAGCCGACGATTGAGCCGTTGTCGTCAATAACTTTAAGAAAAATTTGTTTGTTGAATTCGTCTTGTAAATCGCCTAAGGTTTGTTTAAGCGGCGGAATGTCGGGATTATTAAGAATTACGGCTTCACTTTGAAAGGCTAAATATTGCAAGGAAAGAATTTCGCGCAAATCGGACTGCGCGGCTTTTAAAATTTTCATGCGAATTACCCCTTATATAAAAATTTTTTAGGAGGATTGAACATGGCAGATAAATTACCCGAAGATGTTTTAAGGACGATTGAGAATTACAAAAATCCGCCGAACAAGTTGCGCTCGGTACAGGAAATTAACGCCCGTTATCTTCAAATGTTGTCGGCTTACAAGAAAATTTGTTTCAAATCGGCAAAGCCCGGCGACGATACTCGCGAGCAAAAAGTTGCGATTCACTCCGAGATAAAAACGCTTGGTTGGGTTTTAGGCAAGCTCGATAAGGACATTATCAAGGACATTACCGAGAATTCTAATCGCGTTGTCTATCCGGGACAATTCATGAAATGAACGAGCTAAAAGAATTGCAGAAAATTATCGAAGAGGAGAAAGCAGAGTTCCGAAAGTTCTCGCGGAAGTTTTATTTTATCGCGACCGTCGTATTTATGACGTTGGCATTTGTGGCGGTACTTTTGCCGAAGTCGGAGACGCCACCGAGTTGGCACGCAGAAATTTTGCCGTCAAACGCGCTAAGCTATATAAAAGACGGCGGACTCGTTGCGTTGCCCGACGGCGATTATCCGCTTGCCATGCCGCCCAAAGGAACTTTTATCGGAGAAATTGCGCCGATGTTGCTTGTCCAAGTCAGAGGCGTCTATTATCCGCTGAACATTGCCGACGATTCTGTTATCCCGCGTCAAGGCAAAACTCTTCCGCTTAAAATTTTATTCGGATTTACTTCGCCGCACGCCGAGAATACTTTGACTTATCAAGAAAAAACCGGCAACGATCCCGTCGCCGATTATCGGAGAAAAGCGAGTTATTATATTGAAGTCAAAGACGGTTTTGGGCGCGTTCAGAGGAAATTTGAAATTAAAGACGTAACGACCGCTGGTTTCAAAGATTAACTTACGGGTTTAGGTGCTGGAGCTGGTTTTGGTGCAGGCGCGGGTTTTGGTTTTTCTGCAGGTTTAGGTTTCTCGGCGGGTTTAGGCGGCGGCGCGGGTTCTGGGTCTTCTGCCTCTTTAGGTGGATTGTTATCCTGCGGTTCGTCGGGGTCGGGCATTACCGTATCTCGGAATTTTGACCAGAAATCTAAAAATTGCATTTCGTAGGGACAGATTTTTTCTTGAGTTATTGCTTCGACGTGCGAAAGGTCAACGAGAAATATTGCGCTGACTGTTGCCGTCGCCAATATTAAATTTTTCGCTAACCTTCTCATTGGAGTTCATTCCTTGTTAAAAATTATTTTAATGGTGTTGGGGCGGAACGAAATTTCTTCTACCGCCGCCGCGAATGTCGCGGGAAGGTCTAGGCTTAGTTGGGTAGTAACGCGGAATCGGGCGAACGGGATAACGTTTTCTGTAAATCTCGCGTGGAGGCTCTTCAAATCTGCGCGGGACTTTCATCGGTATGCTACTTCTTCTTTGTTCGACGAAATTTTTACCCGAATTGATTTTGAACTCTGCCGCGTCGACTTCGCCCGTCATGAAAATTATAATTGCAAGTATCGCTAAAATTTTGGCGGCATTTCTCATAAGCTCCTCCAAGACACGGAAAAAAGGAAAGCAAGCGCGGGGCTGACTTCCCTTTTTCCGCTATTTTTTTACAAAATCAAGTTACCGTTTATCGACGAGGGTACTAAGAAAATCCTTGCGACTCCATTCCATACAATTCCATTGAAAAATCCGATTTCTGCGCGTCAGTCGTCAGCCCAAAATTCGACGCGCTTAAGACTTTTAAAAATTTTTCCAATGTCATCACTTCCCTCAAGCCAACTTGTTGATTAGAAAGATTAACAGCAAGCCGCCGACAATTTCAGGCGGAACATTCAAGGCGACTCCGATTAGTGCTAATATCAGCGGCATTTTAATCCCCTCCTTCTAAAAAATTCGTCGTGATACATTCTGCGTTAATTCTACAAAGTTTTTACTCGTTTGTCATTAAGGAAGGATTAAAATTACCTTTAAAATGGAGGTTTAGAGCCGGATTAAGAATAATTATTTTTTGATTAAGAATCGTTTTCCCCTTATAGACAAGCCGAAAAAAATCGATTAAAATAGCGGAAGGAAATTTTTTTCATTAATCTTTCATAGGGGGAACAGCTCATGAAGAATAAGATAACAGTAAACAAATTAAACGAAAAGCTACATTTCTACCTCGTCTCCAACGGGAAACGCTACTACTTGTTCACGCAAGACTTTTCAAAGGGAGTTTACCAATTTTTCAAGAGCGGGCGATCGGAGTCCGAATTGCACAAGTACAACCTTTGGAGAAAAAATCCGCGTCTGGACAAGACTATCGAAAAAATCCCAATGTACATGCGCTATGTTTTGAAGGAAGAGAATGCTGCGTAAAATGAACTTAAAGCCAAAAATTATCTCCCGTCGGAAATTTGGCGGGAGATTTTATTTTGTTTTCATAATTACCATGGCTGAGGAGTCATAGGAGTTACGACGCCGAATTTATATCCCCAGTCGCGCAGAAAGTGAATAATCTCTGGCAAAGCCTTAACAGTCTCTTGTTTATCGCCGTTGCTGTGCATAAGGATAATTACGGAATGAGGCGGGTCGTCGCCCAAATATTTTAAGACATTATTAACCTGCGTGGAGGCGTTTGGTTTTGAAGGGGTGGCGTCTTCGGTTAGGACGTTCCAATCGTGTTCGACGTAGCCGCAATCCTCAATCATCGTCCAATAATTCGCGCTAAACATGCCAACGCCGCCCGGCGCACGAATTATGAACGGACGCACGCCGATAATATTTTTAATCGCGTTGTCGGTCTGGATAATCTGTTCCATGAAACTCCAAGGGCTTGCGTAAATTTGGTCGTAGCGGTGATTGTAGCTGTGGTTGCCGATAGCGTGCCCTTCGTCGAAAATTCTCTTTAAAACTTCGGGATAAGTCTCGACCATGTTGCCGCAAACGTAAAAGGTCGCCTTGACGCCCTCCGCTTTGAGGATGTCCAGAATTTTCGGAGTAACTTTACCGTCGGGACCGTCGTCGAAAGTCAGATAAACAACGGGTTCATCGTAATAGGGTTCAAGGTCGGGCAGAGCAATCGGCAAGCCTTTTTCTTGCCGCTCCCAAATAATGTATTTATCGTAAACGGGCTTAGACGGATCGTTGAGCTGAAGATTAGATAAATCGTCCGCCGCCAAAACATAATCGTTATTAGTTTGCGGCGTGACGTTAGGAGTGGCGAGTTTATCTTCAACAGGCTTTGAATCCTGCGCGGTTTCGTCATTAACAGGCTTATCGGAATTTTCTTCGGTCGCAACCGTAGTAGGAATTTTATTCGGGTCAGTCGTCTTTTTTTCGTTGCCGCAACCGATAAAAATCGTCGTCATTAAAACTAAAAACATTATACAGAAAATTTTTTTCATGAGATACTCCTTGTTTAAGAGATTTTTTTTAAACTATAGCGCAACCTTAATTAAGAATCAAGCGCGTAAAAATTTTTTTATCGAATAAAAGGGTTGACGCTAAAAAAAGGGAAATAGCCTTTTCGAGGTGATTGTATGACAGACAAAAATTTATTCTTTTACGAGTTAGCAATCGTCGCGATTTTCAAGGACGAGGCGCGTTATCTTAAAGAATGGATTGACTATCATTTACTGGCAGGCGTTGAACATTTTTATCTTTACAACAACGACAGCACCGACGATTATAAAGAAGTTCTTGCGCCTTACGTTGAGGAAAATTTAGTGACGTTGACTGAATGGTCGGGGCGTTTGAAAATGTATCCAGCTTATGACGACGCGATTGAGAAATACCGTTTCGATTGCCGCTACATGGTGTTCATTGACATTGACGAATTTATTTTCCCGAAGACGAATCAAAGCATTGCGGAAGTTGCCGACGAAATTTTTTCTCAAGACTCGCAAGCGTCGGCTCTCGGCATTAATTGGCAAATTTTCGGCTCGAATAACTTGGAGACGGCGGATTATAATCGCGGCGTCTTGGAAAGATTTACTCGGCGTGCACCTAAAGATTGGATTGTCATTTTGTCCGAAGAAGAAATGGTAGGAAATTTCACGATAAAAAGTTTGGTGAATCCGCGCCGCGTCGATTGCTGGTGGAGTCCGCATTACGCAAATTATTTTCGCGATTTTTATTCCATAAATTCCGATGGAGCGAAGACTTTGCGTATAGCTGGCTACCCGATTGCCACTGACAAAATCGTTATCAATCACTATGTAAACAAATCTCGTGAGGAGTTTGAAAATAAAATTAAGCGCGGTAGTCCTTGTCGTACCGTCAATCATAGGGATATGGAGCTTTTTTCTCTGCACGACCGTAACGACGAATTTGACGACGGAATTTTAAAATATCGTGACGCCCGTTCAGAAAATTTTTATCTTGAAAGCTACGCAGAAAGGATTCGCCGCGTTGAAAATAATTTGGTTAAAATCTTAACGCAATGTTCGCCTTTTGATGTGCCTGATGAATTTTTTATCGGCAAGCTTGAAACTTTCTTAACGTGCCGCGCATTAGCTGAAAAACTTGGTACCAAAATTGGAAACAAGACGGCGGAGGAATATGTGTTGGTTTGGATTTATCAAATTTTGAACGCGAACGGCGTCTTGACTTATGCCGACCTTCAACTTTTTGTCGACGCCTTACCCGAAATTTTGGCGCGACCGTTTCCACTAGTCAAAAAAATTGGAAATATTTTTTCCACAAAAATTTTGCCTGCAATGAGCGACGCCGCAAAAAATTTCCAGACGTGGAAAGCTTATAAAAATCTTCAGTTCTTGCAACGCTTACTTAATGTCGTTTAAAATTCGGAGGTGATTCTATGATTGATAAAAATTTATTCGTGCATGATTTATCGATTGTTACGATTTTCAAGAATGAGGCGCAGTATCTTGAGGAATGGCTGAATTATCATTTGGCGGCGGGCGTTGACCATTTTTATCTTTACGATAACGACAGCACCGACGATACCCGCGAAGTTTTGGAGCCGTACATTGACGCGGAGCTTGTTGATTATTTTCCCGTGACGGGCGAACTTATGATGATTCCCGTTTACAACGACGCGATTCGCCGATTCAAATTCGCTACAAGATATATGGCATTCCTTGACGTTGACGAATTCATTTTCCCGAAGACTAATCAGAGTATCGTTGAAGTTGTCGACGAAATTTTATCGCGGGATGAACGGGCGGCGGCTTTGGCGGTTAATTGGCAAGTCTTCGGCTCGAACAATTTGGAAACTGCCGATTTAGAAAAGGGCGTTCTTGAAAGATTTACTCGACGTGCTCCGCAAGATTGGTTTATTCCGCCGACTGATGAAGTTCCGCCCGCTGGAAATATTTTCGTCAAGACGATTGCCAACCCGCGTTTTATTCGTTCGATTGTCAATCCGCACTTTGCCTTTTATTTCGACGGGAAATTTGCCATAAATTCGGCGGGCGGGCGCGTTTCCTACTGGGGTTGCGAGCCTGTCACTGATAAAATCGTCATCAATAATTATTTCACGAAGTCTAAGGAAGAATTCCTGCGCAAGTCGAACGACACGGCTCTTTTCGATAAAAATAATCGCAACGACGAATTTGACGACGACATTTTGAATTATCAAGGGGTGCGTGTTGAAAATTATGTTCAGCCGCCACCCTTTGAACGCGAAAAATATTTCAAACTCCTTGAAGAAATTTTATTGCCCGCAATACGCTCCGCCGAATCGGACGAAGTTTTTCAAGGCAAATTGGAAACTTTCCTAACGTGTCGGGCATTGGCGGGACTTTTGAAAAGAAATTCCCCAAAAGACAATCGCGGAAAATTTATGGAAGAAGCGGCTTTGCGCGTCATAAATCGCACGTATTCAACGGAAATAACCTACCCAGAAATAATGATGATGTTGAATTCGTTGCCGTCGATTCTTAGTTTGTCCTACCCGATTGTCGATGACGTTCGCCAAAATTGTATAAGTTTCGTAAGGCAGATTATGGACAATATGCAGAGGAATTCGCAATGGGAAGAGTTCGTTGACATGGGGAATTATCTCGAATTGCTTTTAGCGTTAAATAGGAATTAGGAATCAGGAACTAGTTCCTATCAGTCCCTAGCCCCTTGTCCCTAATACGGAGGTGTTGTTGTTGTATAAAAATATCGTGCGCTATATGACGGTCGGTCAGCCCGTTATAATCGGAGCTAAACCGCTCGAAGAAAAGCCCGAAGAAAAATCCGCTGAAGAACTCGAAGAAGAAAAAGTTGAGGAAGAAATCGCGCCCGAACCTGAACCCGAACCTGAGCCTGAACCTGCTAGCGGAATTCCACAGGAAATTTTAGATAAAGTTTATGCCGAGATAGAAGAAATCGAACGTAAAGAAAAACTCACCGAAAAAACTTTACAGGAGGCGCAAAAGACTAAGGAACGCGCCGAGAAAATAAAAAATCTTGCTCACAAAGAGGCTGACGAAATTAAAGCTCAAGCCGACGAGATTAAGACGCAGGCAGAAAAAGAGGCTCAAGAAATTAAACGTCAAGCCGAAGACCTTAAAGCCCAAGCCGAAGACGCTAAAAAACAAGCCGATAAAACTCTTGAATCGGCTCAAAAAGAATCAGAAAAAATTATCGAAGAAACGCGCCGCGAAACCGAAAAACTCCTTAAAAAAGCTCACAAAGAAGGCTACGACGCGGGCTACGCCGAAGGCAAGGAACAAGGCATTGAAGACGGCAAGAAAAAAATTGAGAAAGACCTTGACGACACGATAAAAGAGGCTAACGCTAAGGCGCAACAAACTATTCAAGACGCCAAAGAGCAAACGTCAGAATATTTCATTCGGGCAGAAGACGAAATTGCTAAAGTCGTCATGTTGGCGATAGAAAAAATTTTGCCGCAACATTTTCTTGACGCGCCGCAAGTTATCTTGCCCGTCGTGCGCGAGGCGATTAATCACGTCCGCGACCAAAAGCAAATTAAAGTTCACGTCGAGCCTTACAGCTACGATTTGATTTTAATGGCGCGTTCCGAATTTCAATCTATGCTGAGCGACGGCACGGCGATTATCGAAATCGTTTCGGACGATGCACTCAAGCCCGGCGATTGTGTTATCGAAACTCCAAACGGCGGAGTCGACGCTCGCCTTTCAACTCAAATCGGGCTTATGAAAAAATCTATTCAAAGCGTACTTAATAAATAGGAGGCGATTCATCATGTCCAATGAAGAAAAAATTTTATCCCTGCTGACCAAAATGCAGGGCGATATTGAAAGACTCAAAGTGCAACCAGAGAATCAGCAAACGATTTCTGATTTGCAATGGACGATTCTTGAAGCCATGCGCAATTCCATTACCGACGAAGAGAAAGATGCACTCGGCAAATATCAAGCGGCGGAGGAAGCAAGAAAGGCGGTTCTCTATGGCTAATTACTGTTTGGATTCTAATGTCATAATCGATTTTCTGCGCGATAACGAAAATGTAAGTCGCCATATTGCGGAGGCACGTGCGGCAGGAAATTTGCTGTCGATTTGCCCGATTGTTTATTATGAAATTGTTCGTGGTTTCAAAATCGCCAACGCCTCAAAACAGTTGGAAAAGTTCATGAGCCTCTACCAAACTTTGTCCAATTTACCGTTTGATATGAAAGCCGCTGAAAAAGCAGTTGACATTTACGCGCAGCTCCGCAAGGGACAAAACATTGAAGACAACGACATTTATATTGCGGCGATTGCTATAGTCAACGGTTGCACGCTCGTTACGGCGAACACGCGGCATTTCGGGCGCGTCGAGGGTTTGGACTTCGTGAACTGGAGGGATTAAAATGAGCGCATGGCTTTTGCGGATTTGTGTCGATGAAACTAAGCCTTATTGGTACGAGGTCGATAGAGCTTTTAAAAAGCTCGAAACCATTCCTCAGGGGCAAAATATACATATAAAAAAAATTGCCGTCGGAGATATTGTTTACATCTACGAAAATGCTCCCGTCAAATCAATAGGTTGGAAATGCAAAGTTGTTGCTGTAAATATTGCGCCGCAAGATGTGGACATTGACGACAGCGAATTTGCTCACGGCTATGACGAGGGAGACGATTCGTATATCAAAATCACCGCGATTGGAAAATATGATGACGAGGCAAGAAAAAAACTTTCCCTTGACAAACTTAGAGAAAACGGTTTGACGCAAGAGCGAAGTTCATTTAATTTAAATTCACCTCGAGTAAATCCGCAACTTTTGAAGTATATAAATTCGGTTGCACCTTCGGTGGTTTATGATGATTAAAAATGATATTGACCTGCGCAAGCTCACGAACGCTATCGACGAGTGCAACACGATAAAGTTGACGGGCAAAGTTACGCAAGTCGTCGGCTTGGTTATCGAGACGCAAGGTCCAGCAGTTAGCGTAGGCGAGCTGTGTTATATTTCGTCAAAGTTTCCAAACGTGCCGCCCATTCCCGCTGAAGTCGTCGGCTTTCGTGAAGGCTTTGTAATGCTCATGCCGATTGGCGAAATGCAAGGCGTCGGACCCGGTTGCGAAGTCGTCGCCGCGCAGAAGACATTACAAGTTAAAGTCGGCGAAGAACTTTTGGGGCGAGTACTTGACGGCTTAGGAAATCCTATGGACGGACTCGGTCCGATACTTTCGACGACTGAATATCCATTGCAAGCTCCGCCACCGCACCCGTTGACAAGACCGCGCATTACTGAAAATCTTTATGTAGGAGTTCGCGCAGTCGACGGCTTAATAACAATGGGCGACGGGCAACGTATAGGAATTATGGCGGGTTCGGGCGTCGGCAAGTCAACGTTGCTGTCAATGATAGCTCGTAATACGGAGGCGGACATTAGCGTTATTGGACTTGTTGGCGAACGCGGGCGCGAAGTCAGAGATTTTATCGAACGTGATTTGGGCGAGGCGGGCTTGAAACGTTCGGTTGTAGTCGTTGCCACAAGTGACCAACCCGCGCTTGTCAGAATCAAAGGGGCTATGACCGCAACCGCCATTGCCGAATATTTCAGAGATCAAGGGCATAAAGTTATTTTGATGATGGACTCGGTTACGCGCTTTGCAATGGCTCAGCGTGAAGTCGGATTGACAATCGGCGAACCGCCCGCAACCAGAGGTTATACGCCGTCAGTCTTCGCGCTGTTGCCTAAACTTCTCGAACGCGCAGGGACTTCCGATAAAGGCTCAATCACGGGGATTTATACGGTACTGGTTGACGGCGACGATATGAATGAACCCATTGCCGATGCCGTCCGCTCGATTCTCGACGGGCATATTGTCTTAAGTCGTGCAATCGCCGCGCAGAATCACTTCCCAGCCATTGATATTTTGGGCAGTGTCAGCCGCGTTATGAATGAAGTTGTTTCGCCCGAACATTTGCAAGCCGCGCAGAAAATGCGTGCGTTAATGGCGGTTTACAAGGACGCCGAAGATTTGATTCATATTGGCGCATACGTCAAAGGCTCAAGCAAGCGCATTGACGAGGCGATTAGCAAGATTGATTCGATTAACGAATTCCTTTGTCAAGGGATTTTCGAGGTCGACACCTACGACGTTACCAAGCAAAAGCTTATGAAGATTTCGGGCAAGTAATATGAAAAAATTTAAATTCCAACTCGAAACGCTGTTGAAAGTCACCAAGCGTAAAAAAGATGATGCGGAAATGAAATTTGCGGAGGCGTCGCGATATTTGGAAGAATGCCGCGCACAACTTCAAGTTTTAATGCGCGAATTGCAGGAAGTTCAAGAAGAATTTGCGGCGATGACGGGCGAAGGTAAAAAAATTACAATCGGCAAAATCATGATTTATAACCAATTTTTTAACTGGAAACGACAACAAATCGAACAGCAACAGCAAGTTATTTTGAAGGCGACGCAGGATAAGCAACAGAAATTAAAAACATTAATGCAAATCATGACGTACCTAAAGAGTATCGAACAGCTCAAGGAAAAGCGTTTGAACGAATACAACGCGCAAATTCTTTTCGAGGAGCAAAAGACGCTTGACGAAATCGGCTTGCAACTGCACATTCGCAATAAATAAGGGGATGAAAAATTTTGATTGAAATTCAAGGTATTGAGCGCGTCGACATGACGAAAAGAATCGACCAAATTCGGAGGCGCGTCGCCGAGATTGAAGAAAAAATCGGCATGATAGGCGTTGGCGGCGATTTTCAAACTACATTGGAGCGCGAAATTGCCAAGCAGGTAAAAATTCCTACTCAATCGACTCAAGCGGTTGCTGACGTTCAAAAGACGTCAAAAACAAATGAACCTGTCAACGAAAATGATGCGGCAAATTCGGCAAAGGTTGCGCAAGCCCTTCGTGAGGCTGAGAGAAGTGGTCAGGGTTCAGGGGTCGGGGATAAGGGGAAAAATACTTTGCCCGGCGAAGAGGCTCTGCCCAATAAAATAAATCCTTCACAAGCTCCCGCGCAGATTAAACCCGTCGAAGTTCCAAATACCGAACTTGAAATTCCTAGCCGCGACGAAAAAGTCTTTGAAGATAATTATATCGGCAGGAACGCGGAAGTCACGCCCGTTGAGGATTTGATTATGCAGGCGGCTTATGAATACGGCGTCGACCCGCAAGTTGTCAAGGGCATTGTCGCCTATATTAATCAGCAACAGACGCCCGCGCAGATTCCCGACACTTCAATAGCGGAGCCAACTTCTGTTGAAGATATAATTTCGCGAACAGCTAACGAATACGGCGTTGACCCGCAACTTGTTAAAGCCATTGCCATTGCCGAATCCGATATGAATCAAGACGAAATTTCAGATGTCGGCGCGATTGGCGTAATGCAACTTATGCCCGAAACGGCGGCGGGACTTGGTGTCAATCCTTACGACACGCACGAGAACATTGAAGGTGGCACGAAATATATTAAACAAATGCTCGACACCTTTGACGGCGATGTTCCTTTAGCGGTTGCGGCTTATAATGCCGGACCGGGCGCGGTTAAACGTTACGGAGGCATTCCGCCCTATTCCGAGACGAAAAATTACGTCGGGCGAGTTATGGACATGTACAGATGAAAAAATTTTTCTTAATCTGCGCGGCGATTTTTATGATGAATTCGTCAGCCTTTGCGGAAGAAATTTTTACCGACAACTTCATACTTTGGACGGCTCACCGCGACGAATTGATTGACGAATACACGCTTAGGCATTACGGGAAAATTTATCGCGAAATAATTCCTCAAGCGGTCGTAGTGCATTGGACGGCGTTTGGTACTCTTGAATCGGTTTGGAAATATTTTTACGCGGAAGAAATGGACGATGACGAAGGCAGGCTTAATGTTGCCTCACAATTTATAGTTGACCGCGACGGGACGATTTGGCGGCTCATGCCCGAAAATAAATTTGCGCGGCACGCAATCGGCTACAATCACTGCGCGATAGGGATTGAGAACGTCGGTGGCTATGACGGGCGCGAAGATTTGACAAAGGCGCAACTTAAAGCAAACATTCGCCTGATAAAATATCTGCACGAAAAATATCCGACGATAAAATATGTGTTCGGGCATTATCAGCAGGACGCAGCGCGGGCAAGCGGGCTTTATATTGAGCTTGTTAAAGATTACTACGCGAAAAAGCCTGATCCGGGCGCAAAGTTTATGCGGGGCTTGAGGAAAAAATTGGAAAGCGACGGGCTGATTTTTTATGACGAATGAAAATCGGCAAGCGTTAATGGAAGGCTTTAGAGACGGCACGCCGATTGGTTTAGGATATTTTGTAGTCGGATTTACGCTGGGCATAGCGGCTAAAAATGTCGGACTTAACCCATTGCAGGGCTTTATAATTAGTTTGCTTAACAATGCGTCGGCGGGCGAATATGCGGCATTTATGGTTATCGGCTCGGACGCGCCCTATTTTGAAATTGCGTTAATGACACTCGTCGCCAATGCCCGATACGTTTTGATGAGCACGGTATTAAGTCAAAGGTTTTCGCCTGAGACGCCGTTTTATCACAGAATTTTTGTTGGTTTTGACGTGACGGACGAAATTTTTGGAATATCGGTAGCGCGGAGCGGACGTTGGCTTAATCCGTTTTACAATTATGGCGCAATGTTGACGGCATTACCGGGTTGGTCAATCGGGACGGCTCTCGGAATTGTTGCAGGAAATATTTTGCCAATGTCGGCAGTGAGTGCTTTAAGTGTCGCGCTTTACGGAATGTTTCTTGCCGTGATAATCCCGCCTGCGCGGAAAGATAAAATTATTGGCGGGGCGGTCGTCATAAGTTTCTTAATGAGTTTCTTAACCGCAGAATTTTTACATTTTATCTCGGCGGGCAACAGGACGATTATATTGACGATATTAATTGCGGGCGTAGCGGCGATTCTTTTTCCAATTCACGAAGAGGACGACAAATGATACACGACATTAATACTTATATCTTGATTGCGAGCGCGGTGACATTGGCGATAAAAATTTTGCCGTTGACGTTAATACGCGGCGAGATAAAAAATCGGACGATTCGCTCCTTTTTATATTACGTGCCTTATGTGACGCTGGCGGTTATGACATTTCCCGCAATAATTTACGCCACGCAGTCGCCGTTATCAGGCTGGCTTGCACTAATGGCGGGAATAATGGCGGCGTGGTTCGGCGCGAGTCTCTTCAAAGTTGCGTTGTTATGTTGTTCGGTCGTCTTCGTTACAGAGCTTTTCATTTGACATTTTAAAGCGCGGTGATTATAATTTAATTGTTTCTAGTTACGATAAGATTTGGGCAGAAAAAAATCGCCCTGCTACTAACAGGACGGTGCTCTTAAACGGTCTGCCCCCAGTGTGTGTCTAAATATCTTGGACGGAATTCAGTCGCCATTGCTGTGAGGAGAGCTTAGGCAACTATTTAAAAAATTTTTAGGGCAGAAAAAAACGCCCTGCTGGCAACAGGACGGTGCTCTTAAACGGTCTGCCCCCAATATGTATCTGGGTATTACGTAGAAGATCTTAAGCCGCTATTAGCCGTGGTTGGGCTTAGGCGGCTGTTTTGCTAAGTGCCAAGAGAATTATCGGCACAAGAACTGTGACTCGAATGATAATCTTAAGCATTAGCTCCACCCCCTTTCTGGGGGCTTTTTCGATTAGACCGCCTGCCGTTTGGCAACGAGCAAAATTTTCAAAACTTCACAACTTCAAAACTGCACGGCGACATTATAACACAGCCGAAAAAAATTACAACTTGTTTTCATTTTTAGGAGAGTGATCTGAATGCAATACAAGTGCAAAGTGACGGTGGTTGACAAGAAAGTTTTTGGCGACTTGCAGGAAAAATATTTGGCAGATCCGAAGTCGGGTGCATGTCCTTTTTACGAGGTCGGCGCGGAATATATCTTTGAACGTTATGGCAACGAAGATACCTTCTGGCGTATGGGTAAAGGCTCGCATTGCTCGGAAGCGTGGGATTGTTTCAGTCGCTATGTTTATACGGCATTGCAAGGCGGCTCGATAATGCGCGGTTGGACGAATGATGAACACATAATGATTGCCTGTTGCAATGACGGCACGCGCCCTGTTATTTTCAAGATTGAGCGGCTCGATTACAAAGTTGTTTACGTTGAGGCTGATGATAAAGAAAAAATTGCCTCTGCCTTGAAAAAGCTCGACGGCGTGACGAATGCGGTTTACCGCGCAGATAAAAATTTCATTGAAGTTTTCATGGACAGGAATAACGAAGTCAGCGACGAGAAAATTATTTCGGTAGTGGGTAACGTCACTCGGATTGATTAGGAGGAAATTTTTTGGACGAAATAAGATTGGCGGCGACGAAAATTTTATATAGCGTGGTTACTAATGGAGCATGGGCTAACGTCGAACTCGCACAGGTTTTACGGCAGGAAAAATTCGACGACCGCGACAGAAGATTTTGTACAGAATTAGTCTACGGTACGACTAAGGCGGGCGCGTCGCTCGATTGGAAAATTTCAAAATATATCAATCGTCCGTTGTCGAAAGTCGACGATAAAGTTTTAGCCGTCCTGCGCGTCGCCATGTATCAGATATTTTTCTTGGACAGAGTTCCGAACTCGGCGGCAGTCAATGAGTCGGTGGAGCTGTCTAAAAAATTTTGCGGAATCGGCGAATCAAAATTCGTCAATGGCGTTTTACGTTCGGCAATACGCGCCCCGCATAAATCGGACTTCCCGACTGATGACGACGTTGAATCATTGGCGTAGAGAACTTTTCACCCCGCATGGATAGTACAACTTTTTATAGAAGAATTCGGGCTTGATGCGACGAGAAAAATTTTGTGCTTCGACAACACCGACCCACCGCTCTGCTTGCGCGTGAACTTTTTAAAAACCACTCGCGAAAATGTTTTAGACGCGCTGAAAACTTTAGGAATCAAAGCTGAGCCGTCAACTTTCGCGCCCGAAGGGATTATCTACGAAGGTCACGGCGCATTAGATAAGTTCCAAGCACTCCGCGCAGGTCTCTGCCAAGTTCAAGACGAAAGCTCCATGACGGCGGCGCGGCTTCTTAATCCACAAGCGGGCGAATTTGTGATTGACGCCTGCGCGGCTCCGGGCGGTAAAACCACTCATCTCGCCGAGCTTATGCAAAATCGCGGGCGAATTGTCGCGACTGACATTTACGAAACCAAAATTAAACATATCAAGCAAAATGCCGAACGTCTTGGAATAACAATTATCGAACCGCTTTTGCTCGACGCAAGAAAACTCGGCGATAAATTTCCCGAACAAGCCGATAAAGTTTTGGTTGATGCGCCGTGTTCGGGTTTAGGCGTTCTTAGACGTAAAGCCGACCTTCGCTGGAAAAAAAATCCCGACGAACTTAAGAAATTGCCCGCCCTTCAAGAAAAAATTTTGGAAAGCGCGGCTAAAACTCTCAAGCTGGGCGGAGCTTTAGTTTACAGCACTTGCACAATCACGCAGCGCGAGAATCAAAACGTTATCGAAAAATTCTTAGCGACTCACGAAAACTTTGAGCTTGTCGAAATGAAAACGTTCCTGTCGCACGTCACCAATACTGACGGATTTTTTGCCGCTAAACTCATTCGCAAAAATTAAAAAACCCTCCGACGTGGAGGGAATTTTTTTATCCTAAGTTTGCTTTAATGTAGGGCGCAAATTCCTTTTCAAAATCCTGAACAATGCCTTTATATTGAAAGTCAAATGCGCCGCGCTCAAGTATATCGTCAAAGTAAATTTTTCCGCGATTTGCCTCAGAAATTTTTTTAATCATGTCAAAGCCACCATGCTCGAACAGATTTTCAACCGCCGAGCAGAGGTTGTTCGTATTTATAAAGAATTTGATTGACCAAGTTCACATCAAAAATTTTGTACTCAATAAAGAACGAAACAATCACGTCGCCGAGATTAGCTTTGCTCAGAGTAAAGCCCGCCATTCCGAGTAAATCTTTTGTCTGTTCAAAGTCAAGCTTGAGGGCGATAGCGAAGGCAAGGACGGTTTGTTTGCTCGGCTGATAATCGGCGTGCTTGGCAATTTTGGAAAAATGGCGGCGGTCGATATTGGCGCGATTGTAAATAGTAGATTTTTTTTCGCCGCTCTCCTCGATAAGCCGCAAAAGCATTTCGGAAAAGGTTTCGACACCGTTTTTAGCTTGCGCGTAGAGTTTTCTAAAATCTACTTCGTCAAGCTCCATATTTGTTATCAAGCCGTACATTTTCATCTTTTTAGGCTCGGCTTGTTCATCAAAAAATTTTTCGATATAAATGCGAACGAGTTGCTCAATATTTTTCAAATCTGTCATGAAACTCACCTCCGCGCAGATTTTAACACAAAAAAAAGCACAGACATCAGTCCGTGCTAAAAAATTTTTGTCCAATAAGTTTAATTCAATTCCGATAAGACATTTTCGCCGAAAATATCCGCGATTTTGTTTCGCGCCTTACGTTTGACTTCGTCATCAATGTAAAGTTGCGCCAAACACAAAGCAAGTGCAATCGCGCCGGCGTCGTCCGAATAACCGACAATCGGCGTAAAGTCCGGAATAACGTCAAACGGCGAAATGAAATAGCCCAGAGCCGCAAAAATCGCCGCTTTAATTTTCATCGGGCAATTCGGATTTTCCGTGACATAGAAGAGTTGCAACGCCTCATGAATCAGTTTAAGTCCTGCGCTCTTAACGGTGTTTTTAATTTTATCGAAAAGACCGCTCTCAGAATATTTTTCCGCGTAATTTTCCTTATCCAAAATTTCAACTTCAACCTTTTCATTAGCCATAATAATAAACTGCTCCTTATCTTTTCAAAACAATTCGATTTGGATTTTTCTCGGCAATGTTGTAGTCACGAAGGGAATTCAGAACTCCGACGCCGCCCGCCGCAATAGCAATCAAGCCCGCAGAAGTTGCTCTGTACTAAGCCCTAAAATTCCTGCCGCCGCCGTGCCTGCAAATGCTTTTACAGGTAACGAAATAGGAAGTGCCGTCCCGTCCGTCGCCGCGTCTGCCAAACAGGAAGTAGCTATTGCCCCTATCGCGCCGATAGCAATTAATCAAGCGATTCTGCCCGTTGCTTTGATTCTGATAACTTTCTCGCAAATGTCACCCTCAACTATTATCGTATCGTCATTTTGCTTGAGACTCTCCGCTAATTCTTTTTCCGTTCTTACTACACTCAAGATAATTCCTCCTTAAAAATTTTTATAGTTTAGTATAACACATGAAACGTAGCTTAGTATAATGCATGAAACAAAAATATTGTCGCATGACGGGCGACAAAGGTTAATCTTAATTTTTCCCTAGTGCTGTTGGTAAAAGCAAGTAAAGAAAAACACAAGCAGTTCTTTGATAGAATAAGTTTGAATATCGTCGTATCGCCTTCCGCTTTTATAAATTAGCTATCTGCTTTCTCAACTTCGTTTTACTTGCCTCTTTTACTATTCATTTTTAATTTGCCAACTACCCCTAGGGGCTAGAGTTTTGCTGATAGCTAAATTTTCTTCAACTTCGGCAGGAAAAATTTCTTCGGGCGGCGAAATTTCGGGCAAATGTTTCAAAATTTGAAAGGAGCATGTTAAATGGTAGGAGTTAGAAAAGTAGTTGCGATAGTTTGCGGCGGTGGCCCTGCGCCCGGTATGAACGCCGTTATTAATGCGGTCACAAATACTGCGAATCGTCACGGCTGGGACGTTTTGGGCATGTATGACGGTTTTTCTCATCTCGGACGCGGCGAAAAGAGTTATATCCGTCTCGACAGCGCGGCAGTAAACAGAATTCACCTTACGGGCGGCTGTATCCTTCGCATGTCGCGTTTCAATCCGACTAAAAAAGAATCTGACTTGCGCACGGTCGTTGAAACCCTTACTGAACTCGGCGTTGGCTATTTAGTTACGATTGGCGGCGACGATACCGCATTTAGCTCGGCGGCTGTCAGTGAATACGCCCGCAAGCTCGGCAGAACGATTAATGTTGTCCACGTTCCCAAGACGATTGATAATGATTTGCCGCTCCCCGAAGGCATTCCGACTTTCGGCTTTGAAACTGCGCGGGCATTCGGCACGACTGAAATTCAAAACCTTATGGAAGACGCTCACACCTCGAATAATCGCTGGTACTTTACAATCGCGATGGGCAGAACCGCCGGACATTTGGCTTTAGGCATGGGACGTTCCGCAGGTGCCGCCGTAACCATTATTCCTGAAGAATTCCCGCAGGAAAAAATCCGTTTACAGCAAGTCGTCGATATTATCACCGGCTCGGTTGTCAAACGCTACCTTATCGGCAAAAATTACGGCGTCGCGGTCGTTGCTGAGGGCGTCATTGAGAAAATCGCCGAAGAAGACTTCCAAGAACTCGGAAACGTTGTCCTCGACGAACACGGGCATATTCGCTACGCCGAACTTGACTTTGGCGAAATCCTTAAGCAAAAAGTTTTGGCTGAACTTAAGAGAATCGGCATTAAAATTTCTATCGTCGATAAGGAAATCGGCTACGAACTGCGTTGCACGGCTCCCATTGCTTACGATATTGACTACGCCCGCAATCTCGGTTATGAGGCTATGCAATTCCTTATGCGCGGCGAAAGTGGAGCACTTATCACAATTCAAGACAATAAAGCCGTTCCGCTCCGCTTTGAAGATATTCGCGACCCCGCAACCGGCAAAACTTACGTCCGTAAAGTCAATATCAACTCCGTACACTATCGCATTGCTCGCGGCTTTATGACTCGTCTCGAAAAGGGCGACCTCGACGACGCGGGTGTTGCCAATGCCTTCCGCATGAGCCCCGAAGAGTTCAAAGCTCGTTATAATTATCTCTTCGACGATGAACCGACACTTGACAATCAATGAGTTCCAATTAATAAAAAAATTTTTCCCGTCAATGTGGCGGGCTTTTTTTTTCGTGCATGAGTACAAAATCCTATATAACGGATTTTGCATTCTGAAACCTCAACTCGCCCCACAAAATCACGGGGGATTTTTTTTACCCATTAAAACCCGCATCGCTACGCCATTCTTCTAAAATATAAATTATACCAATGTAGAATCAATATTCTGACATTCCAAATCGCCTGCCAAAATCACTTTCAAACCTCCAAAATCGTTTTTAACGCTCCAAAATTACTTTCAAACCTCTGAAATAAGTTTCGCGGCTTCAAAATCATTTTCACAGCTCTAAAATCACTTTCAAAAGCATTTCATGCCTCCAAATTCATCTCTAAAAAATTTTTACTCTAAAAACTTGCTAAAAACTCTTTTAGTGATATAATTTTATCCAAAGTTCAGTTCAAACTCGTTTTTAAGCTTTAATGAGGTGTGATTAATAAAAATTTTGTCCAATGCAATTTGTTTTTAGTTTGGAGGCGGTTTTATGGCTGAAATTTTCAATGAACGTTTGCTCTATCCGTCTTATGAAATTATCGGAGGTAAAAAATTTATGGCTCCTGCGGCTAATCCTACTCATGGCAGAGTTATCGGTCGACTTTACACGTTTTTTGATAATTACTTTAATGAAAATGAAAGCGGTTACGTTTTCAGCGATAATACTGACGTTCATTTTCCTAACGGTACACTCTTAAAGCCCGATTTGTCAGTCGTCTTGGAAAAAAATTCGGCTATTATCGATTGGTTCAGAGGTATCTTCGGTGTTCCAGATATGGTCGTCGAAGTTTTATCTAAATCAACGCGAAAAAATGACCTCACCATTAAAAAAGATATTTATGAGACTAACGGAGTCCACGAATATTGGATTATCGACACTTACATGAAGGCAATCAGCGTTTATCTTCTGCAAGACGGCAAATATTATCTTGATGACGAATATATCTTATTCGACGATAACGAGTTGGAGCTATTGACGGACGAGGAAAAAGCCGAAATTAAATATGAAGTACCCATTTCAATTCTAGACGGCTTAAAAATACCGCTGAATTATATTTTCAAGTGGGGCTATAAATAATTTTAATTAGGAGGCTGTTTTTATGGAAGTTATCAACGAACGACTGCTTTATCCGTCCTATGAAATTATCGGAGGTAAAAAAATTATGGCGTCTGCGGCAAATACTATTCATAATGTCATTAGCGGAAGACTTTATATGTTTATCGGTACTTATCTCGACGCAAAAGAACTCGGATATTGTTTCATTGACGGTGCTGACATTTATTTTCCTGACGGAAGTCTTTTTTAACCTGATTTTAGCATTGTATTGAAAGAAAATGAGCAAATCATAAGTTGGGGCGGCGATATTTACGGATCTCCTGATATGGTTGTTGAAATTTTATCCCGCTCAACCAAAAAAAGAGACTTAACAATTAAAAAAGATACTTACGAACGTAACGTCGTCCGCGAGTATTGGATTATCGACCCGTATATGAAGGCAATCAGCGTTTATCTTCTTCGCGACGGTAAATATTTCCTCGACGATGAGTATATCTTATTCGATGATAAAGAATTTGATAAACTGACGGACGAGGAAAAAGCCGACGTTAAACATGAAGTGCCCGTTTCAATTCTCGACGGCTTAAAAATCCCGCTGAATTATATTTTCAAGTGGGGATATAAATAATTTTAGTTAGGAGGCTGTTTTTATGGAAGTTATTAACGAACGACTGCTTTATCCGTCGTATGAAATTATCGGAGGCGAAAAATTTATGTCACCAGCGGCGAATCTTACTCACAGCGACATTATCGGTCGGATTTACTTATTCATAGGCAATTATCTTATGGAGAAAAAGTGCGGTTATGTTTATCCGGACGATGTTGACGTTCACTTTGCCGACGGCAGTCTTTACAAGCCCGATTTGGTCGTCATTTTGAAATCGAACGAGAAAATTCTTGCAGGTCGTAAGGCAATTTACTGCGCGCCCGATATGGTCGTTGAAGTTTTATCTCATTCGACACTTAAAAAAGATATTACGATAAAAAAGGACACTTACGAGGCTCAAGGCGTGCGAGAATATTGGATTATCGATCCTTGGGCAAAAAGCGTGACGGTTTATCTCCTTCGCGACGGCAAATATTTTCTCGACGAGATTTATAAACTCTTTGACGATAAAGAATTGGAGTTGCTTGACGACGACGAGAAAGCCGAAGTCAAAACAGAAGTGCCCGTTTCAATTTTGGAATGCTTAACTATTCCGCTTGAATTTGTTTTCAGCTGGGGTTATTGAGATAATTTTTGATTGATTTTTAGTTTGGAGGCGGTTTTTATGGCTGTAATTTACAATAGTTCGTCAAATACTCTCATATCAGGCACCAGCGGGCATGATTCGATTTTTAACAAATCTCCTGGTTTGGGATATAAGTACGAAGGAAATAATGTAACAATCGAAACTTATAAAGGCTCTGACACTATAGAAAATTATTACGGTGATAGTGTTTCAATAGATACTGGTACAGATAACGACTATGTTTTAAACAATAATGGTAATAACATCACGATAATCAGTGGTAAAGGTAATGATACAGTTTATAATTATGGTTGTTATACTTCAGGGTATCGTGAAGGTTATCATGGTTCCAGTATCTCAATTTATAGCGGAACAGGTGACGATTATATTGCCAATGAAGGTGGTTCATCAGTTACAATAGACGCAGGCGCAGGTAATGATACAATTAATAGCCGCAACAGCAATAATGTTACAATCAACACCGGTGCAGGAAATAATTTTGTTTCTGTTTATGGCGGTTCAAATATTGAAATTATCGGTAGCACAGGCAAGGATACAGCTTATAATTACGCTTCAAATGTCACGATTGACACCGGCGCAGGAAATGATTCGATTTACGCTGAAGGAACCAATATAACTGTCATTGGCGGCACAGGAAACGATTCAATTAAAAGCAACGGCACAAATGTTTTATTCAAATACACCGAAGGCGACGGAAATGACCGTATCGAAGGAATTAGCATGACTGATACGTTGCAAATCGGAGGCGGCAAGGGCACTTACTCTTCTCAAGCGAGCGGCGAGGATATTATCATCACTGTCGGCGACGGAAAAATTACTTTGGTCGGTGCAGTCGGCAAATCAGTTTATATCGAATGCAAAAAATCTTCCGCGTCAAAAAATACTTGGAAATTGAACGGAACAACCGCGACTTACGGCACGTCCGGCAAAACTTTAGTCACTGTTAAGGGCGTTAAGTCTATTGACGGGCTTAGCTTGAATGATAAGGTCGTTATGGTTGCAAAATCTTCACTTGGTACTTCCAAAATCACAATCAGCAACGGATACACTCTAAAGCTTGCCGACGACGTTGATAAAACTTCCAAAACTACAAATTCTTGGAGCTATGGCAATTCAACCGCCACTTATAAGCAAAAAAATACCGCTTATTATTCACTCGCTAGCAATAAGAAATCCATTTCCTTCAATAAAGCGACGAACAAAACTTTAGCGACAATTAACGGCGTTAAATCTGCAAGTGGGCTTTCTATCAGCGGAAAAGTTATTAAAGTTCCGAATTCGATTGTTGGCGCGTCTAAAAACGTAACGCTCAATAATAACGGCAACGACTATCAATTTGTCACTTCAGTTTCAAAAGCTACATTAAAAGGCGGCAATGCTAATGATACCGTAAAAATCGCAGGCAATAACACGACAATAAACGCTGGCAAGGGCAATGATTTAGTAAGCCTAAGCTCTGCCGCGAAAAATAATGTGATTGTTTATAAGAATGGCGACGGTTCCGATACGATTAACGGATTTGATGAAAATGATACGCTCAAGATAACTTCTGGCACTGCTAAGGTTACAACTAGCGGCTCCGATGTTATTTTTACCGTAGGAAGTGGGAAAATAACCATTACAGGCGGCAAAAATAAGGAATTTAAATACATTGACGCGGGCGGCGAGCACATTTACAAAAAAAATTCTGGCGACGAAAAAATTATTACTCTTACGGACGATTACGACGAAGAAATTTACACTATGGGTAGCAAACTTCGCACGGTTGACGCTTCGGCTGTTGAACTCGACCTTAAAATTATCGGCAACAAATATATGAATAAAATTGACGGCGGCGCGGGAAATGACACGTTAATTGGCGGCAAGAGTAACGATACAATCACTGGTAGAGGCGGCGCGGACGTTTTTGTTTACTCGGAAGGCGACGGAAACGACATTATTACCGACTATGAGGAGGAAGATTTTATCAGCATTGCTTCGGGTGCGGCTTCCTTCAAAGTTGAAGGGCAAGATATAATCGTTACGGTCGGTACAGGCACGAAAAAGGGTACAATTACTCTTAAAAACGCGGCGGATAAAGTTATCAGCTACATTGAGGACGACGAGGAAAAAACTTTTGGCGATACGACTTCTGATGTCGAAGTAAAAGGCAAAACCGTCACGATTTCGGAAAATTATACTGATGACAGTTTTGATTTATCTGGCTATGCTAAGACGATAAAAACGATAAATGCTTCGGCTGTCACTCGCGACCTTAAAATAATGGCGAATTCCAATGCAAACAGCATAATAGGCGGCGCGGGCAACGATATTTTGATTGGAGACAAGGGAAATGACACATTAAAGGGCGGAAATGGCTCTGATACCTTCCTTTATAATTCGGGCGACGGCGATGACGTGATTATTGACTATGCTGACGAAGACAAAATAAAAATTGCGTCGGGTACAATAAAAAGCGTCAAGCAAAGTGGCAACGATGTTGTTTTAACTGTCGGCTCGAATAAAATTATGGTTAAAGGAGCCGCTGATAAGACTGTCACTTACATTGACGCTGAAAATGAGACGAATTATTTTCCGATGACGCCGACAAACCCAGTTATTTTAACGGGTACAAGTGCGATACTCCGCGAAACTTATAGCGAAGACGATTTTACTGCCAAAAATTACGGCGATGCTATTGAGACGATAGACGCTTCGGCTGTTACTCGAAAACTTAAGATAACGGGCAATGGCAAGGCGAATTTGATACTTGGCGGCTACGAGAACGATACAATCACGGGCGGCAAGGGCGCAGACACGTTACAAGGCGGCAGTGGTGCAGATATTTTCGTTTATAAGGACGGAGACGGAAAAGATTTAATTGTTGACTACGCGGAAGAAGATAAAATTCAAATAACGTCTGGTAAAGTAAAAAATAGTTCAATAAGCGGCAACGACGTTATATTTACGGTCGGTTCGGGCAAAATAACTGTTCAAAATGCGGCAAATAAGTCCGTAAATCTTATTGATAAAAACGGTAACAATATTACATATTCAATGTTGTTTCTCGCTGATGATGACAACTTTGAAACGAAAAATGAACTTAGCGCGATAATTCAGAGTGATTCGGCGGATTATTCTTTCTTAAACACTTCAACGACGCTTGTTAAAGAAAATAATTTGATTGCATACGGCGGCAAAAAATAATCTGCTCGGACAAAAAAAAATTCCCCCACTCGCGATTGAGCGGGGGTTTTTGCTTGCGAAAAAATCAAATGGCGTTAAAGCCTTCTTGGAGGTCGGCAATAATGTCGTCAATGTGTTCAGTTCCGATTGAAAGGCGAATCGTGGCGGGCGTAATACCGCTTGCGAGCAATTCACTTTCAGTCATTTGCGAATGAGTAGTAGACGCGGGGTGAATTACAAGCGATTTAACGTCGGCAACATTGGCGAGCAACGAGAAAATTTTAAGGTTGTCGATAAATTTCTTAGCGGCATCGGCTCCGCCCTTAATCTCGAACGTAAAAATGGAAATGCCGCCGTTCGGGAAGTATTTTTTATAAAGTTTATGGTCTGGGTGATTAATCTGCGCGGGGTGATTAACTTTGTCGACTTTAGGATTGTTGGCAAGGAATTCGACGACTTTTAAGGCGTTTTGAACGTGACGTTCGACGCGCAGAGATAAAGTTTCGACGCCCTGTAATAAAATGAACGCACTAAGCGGCGAAATGGCGGCTCCCATGTCTCTAAGTAAAATTGCGCGGATATAAGTTACAAATGCCGCCGCTCCGAGAGCTTCATAGAAATTAACGCCGTGATAACTGGGATTTGGTTCAGTTAAGTGCGGGAATTTGCCCGAATTCTTCCAATTAAACTTGCCTGACTCGACGATAATGCCGCCTAAAGTCGTTCCGTGTCCGCCGATGAATTTAGTCGCGCTGTGAACGACAATATCAGCTCCAAGCTCGAACGGACGAATTTGATAGGGCGTCGCAAAGGTATTGTCGATAACCAACGGGATTTTATGTTTATGGGCGATGTCGGCAACTTTTTGAATATCAATCAGCGTTGCATTGGGATTGCCGACCGATTCGATAAAAATTAATTGTGTATTGTCCTTAATCGCGGCTTCAAAGACTTCAACGCCTTTGGTCGGGTCAACAAAAGTCGTTTCAATGCCGAAATCGGGCAAAGTATGTTCAAGCAAGTTGAAAGTGCCGCCGTAAATGGTTGTAGCCGCGACAACGTGCTGTCCTTTATGCGCGAGGGCTTGAATGACGTATGTAACAGCCGCCGCGCCGCTCGCAACAGCTAAAGCCGCAGAGCCGCCTTCCAGAGCCGCAATTCTTTTCTCTAAAATTTCTTGCGTGGGATTAGTCAAGCGTCCGTAAATGTTGCCCGCCGCCTTTAATGCGAATAAATCTGCCGCGTGTTGGCAATCGTTAAAGACGTAAGACGTTGTTTGATAAATTGGAACTGCGCGGGCACCCGTAACAGGGTCGGCTTGTTCCTGCCCGACGTGCAGTTGAAGAGTCTCGAATTTGTATGCCATTTTATAAACCTCATTTCAATTAAAAAGGTCGGTGGAAAGGTATCTGTCGCCGGTATCGGGCAAAAGAACCACGAAAGTTTTTCCAGTAAAATTTTCGCGCTTAGAAAGTTCAAAAGCCGCCGCAAGTGCCGCTCCGGAAGAAATTCCTACCAGTACGCCTTCCGAACGAGCGAATTCTTTTCCGAATTTAAATGCGTCTTCATTGGCGACGGGAACAATCGCGTCATAAATCGTCGTGTCGAGCGTTTTAGGAACGAAACCCGCGCCGATGCCTTGAATTTTATGTGCGCCCGCCTTTCCTTCAGATAAAACGGGTGAAGTTTTCGGCTCGACGGCAACGACTTTAACGGCGGGATTTTTAGACTTCAAAAACTTTCCGACGCCCGATAAAGTTCCGCCTGTGCCGACTCCCGCGACAAATATATCAACTTCGCTGTCCGTGTCGTTCCAAATTTCTACGCCGGTAGTTTTTTCGTGAATCGCGGGATTTGCGGGATTAGTGAATTGCGACGGGATAAACGAATTCGGAATTTCAGCGGCGAGTTCTTCAGCTTTAGCAATCGCGCCCTTCATGCCCTTTGAACCCTCAGTCAAAACAATTTCCGCGCCATAAGCTTTAAGAAGTTGGCGACGCTCAACACTCATCGTTTCTGGCATGGTTAAAATCGCACGATAACCCCTTGCCGCCGCAAAACTTGCAAGCCCGATACCGGTATTGCCGCTGGTCGGCTCGATTATCACGGAATCGGGCTTAAGTTTGCCCTCGCGCTCGGCAGTTTCAATCATCGCCTTAGCAATTCTATCTTTGACACTGCCGGCGGGATTAAAATACTCCAATTTGACTAAAAGACGCCCGTTAAAGCCGATTTTAGCCGAAAAATTCTTCGCCTCAAGCAACGGAGTATTGCCGATAAGTTCAGTGACGCTTTTATAAATTTTACTCAAGTTATTATCCTCCTTAAACAGAAATTGCCGCTATGATACAACCGCTAACCTATGCTGTCAATAGGTAATTGACTTTTCGCCCTGTCAACGTATAATTACTGCAGTAAATTTAACGGAGGTAACGAAATTGATTTCAACAAAGGGAAGATACGCCTTGCGAGTGATGATAGACCTTGCCGAACAAGATTCGGAGAAATTTATCCCGCTCGAAGAAATTGCGACGCGGCAGGGCATATCAAAAAAGTATTTGGAGATAGTTTTGAAGTCGTTAGTGCAACAAAATTTTTTAAAAGGACTGCGCGGCAAGGGCGGCGGCTATAAACTCACTCGAAAACCCGAAGAATATACGGTCGGAGAAATTTTGGAAGTCACGGAAGGAACTTTTGCGGTTGTTTCCTGTTTACAAACGGAATCTGCGCCGTGTGAACGAAAAAATTTTTGTAAGACCCTGCCGATGTGGGAAAAATTTAATCGATTGACTCACGATTTCTTTTTCGGAATCACCTTGAAAGATTTAACTAAACCTAGTCCCTAGTTCCTAGTCCCTAGTTCCTAGTCCCTAAAAACTCGCTCCTAGTTCCTAGAAATAAAAAAACGTCGACATCCTTGCCGACCTTTCTACTCAATATTTAATTTCCTGTCGCCTCTTCACCAAAGGCGAAATAATATCCTACTTTAAGACACTCTTCCAGAAATTTTCTGTCCGCGTCGTTCGTCAAATCGTTGAGCGCGTCTTTTTTCTTATTTGAATTAAAAAATTTCCCGTCTTGTAAACAAAATCGCTGGTGGGTCGACGTTGCATTTCGTGGAGAAAATTCTTTGCTTATCGGGAAAATACTCTGCTCCCAAATCTGCGCGGCGGCAGAATTCTTTTTTATCCTGATTGAATACTTATCCAGAAAATACGGCGCGTCATTGTAAAACGCTATAAACACATAATTTTTATCCATCGGCACCCGCGCAGGGTCATTCGGCGCAAGTTCTTCGCCACTCGCCAAACGCGCTTTTAATTTTTGCTCAAAATCTTCCGCGTCTTGCCAATCACTCTTTAGAATGGGTTTCTTGGCATTATCGGAAACTTTTTTTTCGGGCTTGAGGACGGGCAAATCATAAGCTTGCGCCGCGCCGCCCGTAAGCAAAACGCTTGCGACCAGAGCCGACATAAAAAATTTCTTCATCATCGGGCTTACTCCGGCGGAAAAAATTCCGTCTCAAACTTTTGCACTTCGAGTTCTTGAACGTCTGATTCGTTTTTTTTTGGGGCGACAACATTTATCAGCAATTCGGGATTTTCAAAGCGATTTCCCAAAATCGTCATGTTCCAATTCTGCACGTCATAGAGTGCTTGGCGCGTTCCACTACAGAAATTGATGACGAAACAACCGCCATGAAAACCTATCACGCCGACACGTCCGTCGCCAAGAGAAATAATGTCATCTTCGTAAATTTCTTTGTCAGTGCTGTCGGAAAGCCCCGTGAATTGCCCGATAGTTTTGGCATCCACGCGATAGCCCTCGTAGCCGTTTTCATAAACGAAGATATGCGCCTGCGGACCGGGATCGCCGTATGTCCCGCGCTTAAGATAGAAACCGTAAATCCAAACGCTCTTCATCTCGCCGCTGAATATTTGAAAAGTTTTTAAGCCGCGATATTTGATTTCACGTTCCGCCATGAAAGGACACCTCCGACTTTTGTAACAAATCAAAATTTCAATGCCCGCAATTATAACACCTGCTCAAAAATTTTCCACAACTTTTTTAAGAAAATTATGGCTGGGGAAAAAAATTTTTTGTAAGTGCTTTTACGCTGCTCAAAATTTAAAGCGGGCGTCAGCGAAATTAAAATGGTTTCAATCCTTCTGTATCACCAGCCTCCTTTGTAAGTGAAAAAATTTATTAAGTTTACTGTGCTGTCTTTTCTAAGTAAACGAAAAAAATCCTGCAAGCTGAAAAAAATATGCAGGAAAAATTTTTTAAATATTCAAAAGGAATTCATGCAAGGTTAGGAACTGCAGTTCGCCGAATTTTTTAACGGGCTTTAAGCTGATTAAAATTTTTTCGGCGTCATCGGGCAAAGCGCGTAGCGGGCGCGTAATTCGTCGGACGGTAGCCGAGCCGTCGGGCGGCATGACTTGAATAAAAATTTTCCTGTCGCCCTTAGTCGCCACGAAATTAATATTCATCGCGCCGCATTTGCCTACGTAAACTTCAAAGCCGCGTCTGAAAAGTTCAAGGCAAACGGCGTTCTCCATTAAAATTCCTTCGCTGTGTTCGGCAATCGCGCTAAGTATCCCGTTGTCGACGCAGTAAAATTTATCGCCGCCCGTCATGAAATTATTCGCCTTAACGTCAAAACGCGGCAGTCGCTTAAATAAACCCGCTTCCAACGTGACGTTCAGATAATTTCTAATCTTGCGCAGATTGTTTTCGTCAAGACTCCTGAAATATTCGCCGATATTAGCCGCGTTGCCGACGTTGCGAGCTAAAAATTTCGTCATAGTCATGAGTAATCCCGCGTCGCTTAAATAATTTTTCTCGGCAATGTCGAAAAGCATTTCATAGGCAAGCCCGCGCAGAATTTTTTTATCGACGTTAAGGGCGGCGGGCATTCCTCCGCAGTGCAGATAATTTTCAAGCGCGTCTTCCGACGATGAAATTTTTTCGTACTCGGCGAAGGATAGCGGATACATTTTCAACACGTCGCAATTATCGGGCAGAAGTATCGCAATTTTTTCGGCGAGCACGTCGCTTGAACCCGTCAAGTAAATTTCGGCGGGCGCACCTGCGAACAGCGCATTAATTGCCTTTTCCCACTCGTCAACGCGATCTATTTCGTCGATAAGCAAAAAGAACTTGTCAAGCTCCGCAGTTTCGGCGTCAACTAAATCATAAAGCTGTTGGAAATTTTTCAGCTGGGGATTTTCTTCGCAGTCAATAAAAATTATCTCTTGTTCATTAACGCCCGACGCCTTCAAAGTCTCGGCGAAATTTTTTAGCAAAGTCGTCTTGCCGACACCGCGCACGCCCGAAATTATTTTGACAGAAAAATTTTCTTTAAGCTCAAGCAGTTTATCTAAGTAAAAATTTTGCTCCATGATGATTCACCACGACATAAAAAATTTTTTCAGATTGTACAACAGGCACCTGCATTTATCAAGCGGCAAAG
>JAFYNH010000050.1 GCA_017549815.1 Selenomonadaceae bacterium | reverse complement strand
TACACATTGGCGATTTCTAATGACGTTACGGCTCCGAAAACTACAGCGGCGGCTTGGTCTTTCAATAACAATGTTGCCACTTATAAGAATACGTCAGTAAGTGCGGGATATACTCTTGCTAACAACCAGATTGTCTACAGCGCGGCGAGTGGCGGCGAAACTTGCGAGGTTAAAGGCGTCAAAGACACTAAGGGACTTTCGATTAATGGCAAAGTCGTCACAGTTGCGGCTTCGGCTTTGAATGCGGGCAACGTCACGATAAGCGACGGCTACACATTGGCGATTTCTAATGACGTTACGGCTCCGAAAACTACAGCGGCGGCTTGGTCTATCAACGGCTCGACGGCGACTTATAAGAAAAATTCAACTAGCGACGGTTATACAGTGAACGCAAATAATGAAATTGTTTACAGCTCAGCTAGTGAGGGCGATACTTTAGTTACTGTTAGAGGCGTCCAATCGACCAATGGGCTTTCCTTAAATAAAAAAGTTGTCACGGTTTCAAAAGTGGCTTTGGGCACTGACGAAGTTACGATAAGCGACGGTTATATCCTCAAGCTCGGCGGTGACGTAACTAAATCCGCAACGACCAATACTTGGAAGTTCAATGAATCAAAAGCAACTGCAACTTACAAGCAAACGGCGACTAAAGGTTATGCGCTTGCGGACGACAAAAAATCGATAACTTACACTAAGACAAAAAACAAGGATTTAATCACGGTCAGCGGCGTCAAGTCGGCAAGTGAACTCGTGGTCGATGATGACAAAAAAGTTGTAACGGTCGGGGCAAAGGCTCTCAATAAAAAGAAAGTCACAGTCAGCGACGGCTTTACTTTAAAGCTCGGCGGAGGTGTTGCGACGCCCGAAACAGCTTCGGCAAATTGGGTTCATAACGGCACAACCGCAACTTATAAAAGTTCCTCGACAAGCGCAGGCTATTCCACTTCAAGCGACGGCAAATCAATCACTTATTCGACGGCAACAGCTTCTTCGACGCTTGCAACAATCACGGGCGTTAAAACTGATTTTAATCCTACGCCGAGAAACAAAGTCATCACGCTGAAGAAAGCAAATTTGAGCGGGAGCAAAGTAACAGTCAGCGGCAATTACGGTTTCAACTTCGCAAAGGGCGACTATAAGAAGACTTTGATAACGGGTAGTAAGAATAAAGATTCAATCACGAGTAACGGCTCCAAACTTTCTATTACTGGCGGCAAGGGCAATGATTTAATCAGCCTAAGCTCCGACGCGAAAAACAATGTCATTGTTTATAACAACGGCGATGGCAACGATACCATTTATGGCTTCGACGGCAATGATACCCTTAAAATTACGTCGGGCACAGCGGCAACTTCAGTAAGTGGCAATGATGTCATCTTCACAGTTGGTAAAGGAAAAATCACCGTTAAAAATGCTAAGGGTAAAACTTTCAACTACATCGACGCGGACAGTACGAAAACTTATCCAAAATCAAAGATTGTTACGCTCACGGAAGATTATGACAAAAAAACTTACACAATGGGTAAAGAACTTCGTACGCTCGACGCTTCAGCTGTCCAACGCGACTTAGAAATTACTGGAAACGAATTTGCGAATAAAATTATCGGCTCCGACCAAAATGATATAATCAAGGGCGGCAAGGCTAACGACACACTTGCGGGCGGCAAAGGTTCTGATGTTTTCGTTTATGCAAAGGGCGACGGCAACGACGTTATAACCGACTACACGGAAGACGACATAATTCGCATTACAAAGGGCACGGCTACAGTTAAGAAGGAAGGCAACAATGTCATTTTCACAGTCGGCACGGGCAAACTTACAGTAAAGAACGCTAAGAGCAAAGTTGTTACCTATAAGGACGCGAACGGCAAAGTTAATTACTACCCGAAGGATCAAAACTCCGCCGTCACAGTCAGCGGCGCGGGCGTTACTCTTCAGAGCGGCTACAAGAAAAGTAGTTTCGACGTTGCGAATTACGGCAATAATATTGTTACGATAGACGCCTCACCAGTTTCACACGACTTGAAGATTTTCGGGAACGAAAAAACGAACGTTATTTTGGGCGGCTACGGCAACGATACCATCTACGGCGGCAAAAATAATGATACGTTGCAAGGTGGCGACGGTAAAAATGTTTTTGTCTACGATAACGGCGACGGCAATGATGTCATTGTTGACTACAACACAGGCGATAAAATCAGCCTTGCGTCGGGCGCGGTAAGTTCTCAGTCGGTTAAAGGCTCAGACGTGGTTTTAAAGGTCGGCAAGGGTAAAATTACGCTCAACAATGGCGTTGACAAAGTTATTACGGTCGTTGACAAAAACGGCAACAATAGAATCATTGGCGGTACGAAGAATGACAACATAAAAGGTGGTAAGGGCGCAGACACGTTGCAAGGCGGCAAGGGTAACGATTCGCTCTGGGGCGGCGCAGGCAATGATACTTTCATTTATGCCAATGGTGACGGCAAAGATACTATTTATGGCTTTGCCAACGATGACATGTTAAAAATCACTGGAACTTTTTCCACGTCTTGCAACAAGTCAAAAACGGAAATTTATTTCAAGGTCGGATCAACGGCAAATGCTATTACGCTAAAAGATTTCGGCAAGACGACAACTTTCAACATCAACAGCACGGCTTACAAAATCAGCGGAACGTCCTTAGTTAAAGATAAATAAAAAAATCCGTGCGGATAAAATTTTAAATCCCCGTCACAATCGGCGGGGATTTTTTTATCTTAGAAATTATAAAGGTGTATAGTGTTATTCATCATTTCGACAGAAAAATTTCCGTTGGCGAAAGTCAACACGTTTAAAGCCATGTTATATTGTCCAATCGACCACATTTTACGAATCGGAATGACAAGAGCCGCGCAGATTATCAGCCGAATCGCCGCGCCATGACTTACGACGATTATATTTTTTCCCTTGTTATCGGCAATAATTTCTTCCAGTGCATTCATAATCCGCGCTTGACTTTGTAAGAAAGTTTCTCCATTAGGCGGCTGAACTTTGTCAGGGCGCGTAAAAAATTTTTCAAAGCCATGCGGATTTTCTTCAGCTAACTCGCTTAAAAATCTGCCTTCCCACTCGCCAAAGCTTGTTTCGCGTAAGCCCATATTCTTTATCACAGGCAATTTGAATTTCTCCGCCAAAATTTCAGCCGTCATAACTGCCCGTTCCAAATCGCTCGAATAAATCGCGTCGACCGAACTGAAAGGCGTATGTGCCGCCAGTAAACGCGCCTGCTGAATTCCTTCGGGCAAAAGTTTTATATCCGAACTGCCTTGCAACTTCCCGATTTTATTCCATTCCGTTTCGCCGTGTCTGATTAAATAAATTTTCGTCAAGCAAATCGCCTCCGTAGAAATTTTTCCTAAGATAGCAAAGTTTTTTTTGAAAAGCAAGTTAATCCTCAAACATATAGTGAAAATAATTTGTAATTGTGGTATGATAGACGCGTTACTTTTTATCTGCGCAGGAGAAAATTTCATGAGCGTAATCGAAAAAATTAAAAGCAGGACGAGCAATTTTGAAATTTCCACAAAGATAACTTTCGGCTACGCAACGTGTATTATCGTGTTGCTAATAATGATTAACGCCGCAATGTGGATGGGAGTTATGACCGCGCTTTATCGTCCCGCCGAAAAAGCAATTATGTACAGCATGGAGCAGATTGAAAACGTTTTCGAGGAACTGGAGGAGAATTACGACGCTTTCAATCCCGCTGAATTTCGCGGCGCGTTGGTTGCGGGCGTAGTTTTGCGGGTTATCGACGAGCAAGGGAATTATCTAGTCGATACCGACAAAAAATATCCTTCAATGGAGAGATTTGAGGAAAATATTTTAGAAGAGCCGCTGGCATTTGCGAGCAATGAATTTAAAATTGCGCGAATCGGCAATGCGTTGATTTATCGCGCAGAGATGAGTTATACACACGAGGGCAAAACAGTCACGCTTTATTTTTTCAGAACGATAACTTCAGAGCTGAAACTCTTCGACGAGCTGGCAAAAAGTTTACTTGGACTTGATATTTTTGGAATCATAGCGGCATTATTATTAGGACGTTATTTGAGCCGCAAAATTTTGACGCCGATTAAAACAATGAACGAACTTGCTAGGGAAATTGCGTTTGAGAAAATGGGCGGGCGCATACCGATTGGCGAGGCAAATGACGAACTCAGCGAACTTGCTAAAACTTTAAATGAAATGCTTGACCGTCTACAGGGTGGCATTAATAAGCAACAGAAATTTGTTTCGGACGCCTCGCACGAATTGAGGACGCCAGCAACGGTTATTGCGGGCTATATCGAAATGCTTAAGAAATACGGCACGGACGACAAGGAACTTTTAACCGAATCAATCGCGGCGATAAGCTCGGAGGCGCGGAATATGCAAATGTTGTTAGAGAATATGCTATTCATTTCGCGCACAGACCAGAAACGTCAGAAACTTAATAAGAAAACTTTGGACTTAGACGACATAGTTGGCGACGTGATGAGTAAAATGAAAATCTCGATTACGACGCATGAGGTTGCGCTTATTAAAAATGAACCTGCGAAAATTTACGGCGACGAGACTACAATTAAGCAGATGATTAGGGTTTTTTTGGATAACGCAGTTAAGTACACGCCCGAAGGTGGCACTATCAAAGTTAATTCGGAAGTCAAAGGGAAAAAGATTTTGCTAAGCATTTCGGACACGGGCATTGGGATTGCGCCAGAGAATGTGAATAAAATTTTCGATAGATTTTTCCGCATTGACAGTGAGGATTTAGTCAGCTCGGCGAACGGTAGCGGGCTGGGCTTATCGATTGCAAAATGGATAGCCGACGCGCACGGGATAAAAATTTCTGTGGAGAGCGAACTCGGCGCGGGCACAACTTTTATTTTAAAAATTCCCATAGCGGATATTTGAAACCCAGCCATTAAAATATTTTTCAAAATCCTAGACTTAATGCCGTTGATTATGCTATCATGACGCAGATTAATCTTGTCGCCACATTTAGTTACAAAGGCGACGCTAACAATTAACTTTCCTTTTTCGTTAAAACTAATTTTGACTCTTGAGACAACGCGAAAGGTGCACTTGCGAGAGGGGGCACAATATAGGATAAATTTAACTACCGCACGAACGACGGGAAGTTATGCCCGAATTTTTTCGGGAACTCGTTCAAACGTTGAGATGGGCGGTTGGCAAGACGAAGGGCTTTTGCCGTAAAATCTCAGCCACAAAAATTTTCTACACCGCCATTAAAAAAAGGAGGAAATACATATTATGTCGTGGATGAATAACATGCGCGTGGCGTATAAGTTCATTTTCCTTAACGCTATCGCAATAATCGGTATGATCGTCATTGGGCTTGTCGGCTACTTCGCCATTATGAAAACCCAAGAAGATTTGAACACAATCAGCCAAACTTACTTGAAAGGTATCTTTGAAATCGGACGTTGTCGCCATGCGGTTCGTTATGCGCAAGTTCAAACCTGCTTGGGACCTTTGACAACAGATCCGTCTTTGTTTCAAGACCGTCTGAATAAATACAATGACGCGGTAAAAGAACTTGACGAATCTCTCGCGCTTTATGAAGCAATCATTAAAGACGACCCGCAAGCTCGTACGCAGGTCGACGCCGCTAAACGTTCTTGGGCTAAGTTCAAAGATGGCGGCGATAAAATAATGGCAATGCGTGCTCCGACTGACGGCGATATAGTTGTACTCGGCAAACATAATATCGATGCAATGGATTTCTATCAGAAAGAAGTTATGCCGTTTGCAGTTGAGACTGGCGACGCCATTCTTATTATTCAACAAAAAGCTTATTCTGACTCCGACGAAACAATACGCCTCAGCAACGAAGGAATTGAGGCGGCAACTCGCAACTTGTTCCTTACTCTCGGCGGAACTTTCGTTCTCTTGCTGTTCTTCAGTTTCACGATTACCACAGCAGTTACAAGCCCGCTCTCCAATATGGTTCAAGCTTTGCACTTACTCAAGAGCGGTGACTTCCGTTTGACGAACTTGCTTGATGTCAATCGTGAAGACGAATTCGGAGCTATGGCGGTTGCGGTTCGCGAAATGCGTCAAACCGTCAGCAAAGTTATTCAGAAAACTAATGATGCGGCTAATCAATTTGCGGCATCTTCGCAAGAACTTAACGCGAGTGCAAGCCAAAGTTCGCAAGCATCTGAACAGGTTGCACAATCGGTTACAAGTTCAGCAGGCGCGGTTGTCGAGCAACAAGGACTTATCAACGACGCTATGGAGGCTATTAACGTTTCTGTTACGTCTATCGAAACTCTTACGAAAACTTCAGATTTGGTCGCCTCCAACGTTGCAAAAGCTATGATTGAGGCTAATGCGGGTATCGAGGCTGTTGAGGAATCCGTTAATCAGATTATCAGCGTTGAAAAAATCGTTAATGACTCCGCTCTTACTGTTGATAAACTCGGCGAACGTTCTAAGGAAATCGGTCAGATTGTTGAATCGATTAGTGGTATCGCAGACCAGACTAACTTGCTTGCGTTGAATGCGGCGATTGAGGCGGCTCGCGCTGGTGAACACGGTCGCGGATTCGCGGTTGTTTCCGAAGAAGTCCGTAAACTCGCTGAAGAGTCGCAACTTTCCTCTCAAAAAATTGCAACGCTTATCGGAGAAATTCAGGCTGAAACTACAAGCGCGGTCGAGTCAATGCAGAAAGGTAATGCGGCTGTCCGTCGCGGCACTCAATCGGTTGAAAAACTGCGCGAAACGTTCGACAGCATACGCGACGCCTCTGTTAAGGTTGAGACTGAGGCTAAAAATATGGTTCGCGAGTTGAAGGCGGTCGAAAGTGCAACGTTTAAGATTCGCGACTGCAACGATAAAACGCTTGAAAAAGGCTTGGGCATTTCAAAAGAAATGGAAAGTGTCTCTGCGGCGGCTCAGCAACAATCGGCGTCGTCTGAAGAAATTTCCTCTGCGGCTAACGAGCTTGCCAACCTCGCACAAGAACTTCAAAATACTCTTTCCATGTTCCAATATTGATTTAGGGACAAGGGACTAGAAACTAGGGACTAATAACCTCTACATTCTCCCGTCGGGCTTACAGGCTTGACGGTTTTTTTTGATGAAAAGTGAAGGAATTATCACTCGCCGCGAAGAATAATTTCTTATTTAAAATTTTTGGAGGCATATTTGTTTTAGATTTTGCGGGAGGTGAAATAATATAGGAAGAAAATTTTAAACATCTCGTTCAAACGTTAAGACAGGGCGGTCGATACCGTCGGTAAAAAAAGGAGGAATATTTTTATGTCGTGGATGAACAATATGCGCGTGGCGTATAAGTTTATCTTTCTTAACGCTATCGCAATGATCGGTATGATTATTATCGGACTCGTCGGCTACTTCGCCGTCAAACAAGCTCAATCGGAGCTGGACGTTATAAGTCAAACCTATTTGAAAGGTATTTTTGAAATCGGGCGTTGCCGTCACGCGGTGCGCTATGCACAGGTTCAAACAACTCTCGGACCTTTGACGACCGACCCCGCGTTATATCAGTCGCGCTTTGACAAATATAAAGGCGCGGTAAAGGAAATGGACGAGTCGTTGGCTCTCTACGAGGCTATCATTAAAGATGACCCGCAAGCCCGCACTCAAGTTGAAGCCGCAAAACGTTCTTGGGATAAGTTCAAAGAAGGCGGCGATAAGGTAATGGCATTCCGTGCCCCGACCGACGGCGATGTCGTTGCGCTTGGTAAACACAACGTCACGGCAATGGATTTCTATCAAAAGGAAGTTATGCCTTACGCAGTCGAAACGGGCGAAGCTATTCTGGTTATTCAGCAAAAAGCCTATGCCGACTCTGAAGAAACTATTCGCCTTAGCAATCAGCACATTGAGGACGCAACCCGTAATTTGTTCATGGTTCTCGGCGGCACCTTCGTTCTCTTGATTTTCGTAAGTTTCACGATTACCAAAGCCGTTACTGGTCCTCTCTCCAATATGGTTCAAGCTTTGCATTTGCTCAAGAGTGGCGACTTCCGCCTTACGAGTTTGCTTGACGTAAACCGCGAAGACGAATTTGGAGCAATGGCGGTTGCTGTTCGTGAAATGCGCCAGACTGTCAGTAAAGTTATTCAAAAGACAAATGACGCGGCGAATCAATTTGCGGCATCTTCGCAGGAGCTTAACGCCAGTGCTAATCAGTCCGCGCAGGCGTCCGAACAAGTTGCGCAATCCGTTACGAGTTCGGCGGGCGCAGTCGTTGAGCAACAAGGACTTATCAATGACGCTATGAACGCCATTAACGTTTCTGTTACTTCGATTGAAACCCTTACGAAAACTTCAGATTTGGTTGCTGAAAACGTCGGCAAAGCTATGGTTGAGGCTAATGCAGGTACAGAGGCTGTCGAGGCGGCTGTCAATCAAATTATCAGCGTTGAAAAGATTGTTAATGACTCCGCTCTTACTGTTGATAAACTTGGCGAACGTTCTAAGGAAATCGGTCAGATTGTCGAATCAATCAGCGGCATTGCGGAACAAACTAACTTGCTCGCATTGAATGCGGCGATTGAGGCGGCTCGCGCTGGTGAACACGGTCGCGGATTCGCCGTTGTTTCTGAAGAAGTCCGCAAGCTCGCCGAAGAATCCCAAGAATCCTCGCAGAAGATTGCAAAACTCATTGGCGAAATTCAAGCCGAAACTACAAGTGCGGTTGACTCTATGCAGAAAGGTAACGCCGCTGTCCGTGCCGGTACTCAATCGGTCGAAAAATTGCGCGACACCTTCGACAGTATTAAAGAGGCGTCAATCAAAGTTGAGACTGAGGCTAAAAATATGGTTCGCGAGTTGAAAGCCGTCGAGAGTGCAACGTTTAAGATTCGCGACTGCAACGATAAGACGCTTGAAAAAGGCTTGGGCATTTCCAAAGAAATGGAAAGTGTTTCAGCGGCGGCTCAACAACAATCTGCATCGTCTGAAGAAATTTCGTCGGCGGCAGAGGCACTCTCTCGCCTTGCGCAGGAACTTCAAGAGACGCTGTCCGTTTTCCAATATTAATTTAGGGACTAGGGACTGGGAACTAGGAACTAGTTCCTAGAAACTCGCTCCTAGTTCCTAAAAATCGCCTCGAAAAATTTTTCGGGGCTTTTTTATTTCTACAAAGGAATATTGTCAACCACGCAGAATAACTTACCGAAAATTTAAGCGGTCATCACCGCTAAGAAAAGAGGAATACTTTTATGTCGTGGTTAAACAATGTGCGAGTGGCTTATAAGTTCGTAATACTGAACGCCATCGCAATACTCGGTATGATTATTATTGGTGCTCTCGGTTACAATACCGTCATGCAAGCCCAACAAGACTTGGATACCATAAGTCAAACGTACTTAAAGGGTATCTTTGAAATCGGGCGTTGTCGTCATGCTATGCGTTATGCTCAAGTCCAAACGACTTTGGGACCTTTGACGACTGATCCGTCTTTGTATCAAGAACGTGTCAGCAAATACAATGACGCGGTCAGAGAATTGGACGAATCCCTCGCCCTTTACGAAGAAATTATTAAAGATGACCCGCAAGCTCGCACGCAGGTCGACGCCGCGAAACGCTCTTGGGCTAAGTTCAAAGACGGCGGCGATAAAGTTATGGCTATGAAAGCCCCCAATGACGGCGACATCGTTGCACTTGGCAAACATAACGTCATGGCTATGGATTTCTATCTGAAAGAAGTCATGCCTTATGCGACTGAAACTGGCGACGCTATCCTTGCTATTCAGCAAAAGGCTTATCAAGACTCCGAAGACACGATTGAACGCAGTAACGAAGGCATTGAAGCCAATACGCGCAATTTGTTCATGACATTTGGCGGTACGCTTGCTCTCTTGCTGTTCTTCAGTTTCACGATTACTACCGCTGTTACCAACCCGCTCAGTAAGATGATTCAAGCTTTACACTTGCTTAAGAGTGGCGACTTCCGCCTTACAGATTTAATTGACGTTAATCGCGAAGACGAATTCGGAGCAATGGCGGTTGCTGTTCGCGAAATGCGCCAGACTGTCAGCAAAGTTATTCAAAAGACTAATGACGCGGCGAATCAATTTGCGGCTTCTTCGCAAGAACTTAACGCGAGTGCTAGCCAAAGTTCGCAAGCGTCTGAACAGGTTGCAAATTCCGTTACAAATTCGGCGGGCGCGGTTGTTGAACAGCAAGGACTTATCAACGACGCCATGAACGCCATTAACGTTTCTGTTACTTCGATTGAAACTCTTACGAAAACTTCCGACTTGGTTGCGTCCAACGTTGCAAAGGCTATGATTGAAGCAAATGCTGGTATCGAGGCTGTTGAAGAATCCGTTAATCAGATTATCAGTGTTGAAAAGATTGTTAATGACTCCGCCCTTACTGTTGATAAACTCGGTAAACGTTCGCAAGAAATCGGACAAATCGTTGAATCTATTAGTGGTATCGCAGACCAGACTAACTTGCTTGCGTTGAACGCGGCTATTGAGGCGGCTCGCGCTGGTGAACACGGTCGCGGATTCGCGGTTGTTTCTGAAGAAGTCCGCAAGCTCGCTGAAGAATCTCAACTCTCCTCGCAGAAGATTGCAACGCTTATCGGTGAAATTCAGGCTGAAACCAGCAGTGCGGTTGAGTCAATGCAGAAAGGTAATGCGGCAGTTCGTCGCGGTACTCAATCGGTTGAGAAACTGCGCGACACGTTTGACAGCATACGCGACGCCTCTGTTAAAGTTGAAACCGAAGCTAAAAACATGGTTCGCGAGTTGAAAGCGGTTGAAAGCGCAACGTTCAAGATTCGCGACTGCAACGATAAGACGCTTGAAAAGGGCTTGGGCATTTCAAAAGAGATGGAAAGCGTCTCGGCGGCGGCTCAGCAACAATCTGCCTCTACGGAAGAAATTTCGTCTGCGGCTAATGAACTTTCGCGCCTTGCTATGGAACTTCAAGACACGCTGTCTATTTTCAAATACTAAATTAGGAATCAGGAGCGAGTTACTAGGAACTAATTACTACTAGTTCCTAAAAACTTGCCCCTAGTTCCTAAAAATCGCCTCGAAAAATTTCGGGGCTTTTTTTTATGATTAAAAAGGAATATTAACGGTTGCGAAGAATAAAAATTTCAAAAATATAGGCGGTTAAGGTCGCCAAGAAAAGAGGTATAATTTTATGTCGTGGCTAAACAATGTACATGTGGCGTATAAGTTTGTGATACTGAATGCCATTGCGATTCTCGGAATGATTATCATCGGGGCACTTGGTTACAATACCACAATGCAGGCTCAACGTGACTTGGACACAATCAGTCAAACCTACTTAAAAGGTATCTTTGAAATCGGACGTTGCCGGCACGCCGTGCGTTATGCGCAGGTTCAAACTTGCTTGGCTCCCTTGACGACCGACCCTTCTTTATTCCAACAGCGTCTGACTAAATACAATGACGCAGTAAAAGAGTTGGAAGAATCTCTCGCGCTTTACGAGACGATTGTTAAAGATGACGCGCAAGCCGTTACGCAAGTCGACGCCGCAGAACGTAGTTGGAATAAGTTCAAAGTGGCAGCCGATAAGATTATGGCATTCCGCGCCCCAACCGACGGCGATATTGTTGCGCTCGGTAAACACAACGTCGAGGCTATGGATTTTTATGTCAAAGAAGTTGTTCCCTATGCTGAGGAAACGGGCGACGCCATTCTTGTTATTCAGGAAAAAGCTTATGCCGACTCCGACGCGACCATTAAACGCAGTAATGAAGGCATAGCCGCCGCTGTCAACGAATTATTCATTACGTTCGGCGGCACGATTGCGCTTTTGCTGTTCTTCAGTTTCACGATAACCAAAGCCGTTACAAATCCGCTTTCCAATATGGTTAAGGCTCTGCACTTGCTTAAAGACGGCGATTTTCGCTTGACGAGCTTGCTTGATGTCAATCGCGAAGACGAATTCGGAGCAATGGCGGTTGCCGTCCGTGAAATGCGTCAAACCGTCAGCAAAGTTATTCATAAAACTAACGACGCGGCGAATCAATTTGCGGCATCTTCGCAGGAACTTAACGCCAGTGCTAACCAAAGTTCGCAAGCCTCTGAACAAGTTGCAAATGCTGTTACGAATTCGGCGGGCGCGGTCGTTGAGCAACAAGGGCTTATCAACGACGCTATGAACGCCATTAACGTTTCTGTCACTTCGATTGAAACTCTTACTAAGACTTCAGATTTAGTTGCGTCAAATGTTGCAAAGGCTATGATTGAGGCTAACGCGGGTATTGAGGCTGTCGAGGCGTCCGTCAATCAGATTATCAGTGTTGAGAAAATCGTTAATGATTCGGCTTTGACTGTCAACAAGCTCGGCGAACGTTCGCAAGAAATTGGACAGATTGTTGAATCGATTAGCGGCATTGCTGACCAAACTAACCTGCTTGCCTTGAACGCGGCGATTGAGGCGGCTCGCGCTGGTGAACACGGTCGCGGCTTTGCTGTTGTCTCCGAAGAAGTCCGCAAGCTCGCCGAAGAATCGCAACTTTCCTCTCAAAAAATTGCAAAACTCATTGGCGAAATTCAAGCCGAAACTACTACCGCCGTTGACTCTATGCAAAAGGGTAATGCCGCCGTCCGCGCAGGTACTCAATCAGTCGAGAAATTACGCGACACGTTTGACAGCATACGCGACGCCTCTGTTAAGGTTGAGACTGAGGCTAAAAATATGGTTCGCGAATTAAAAGCGGTCGAAACTGCAACCTTCAAGATTCGTGACTGCAACGACAAGACGCTTGAAAAGGGCTTAGGAATTTCAAAAGAAATGGAAAGCGTCTCGGCGGCGGCACAGCAACAATCTGCGTCTACGGAAGAAATTTCGTCTGCGGCTAATGAATTGTCTCGCCTCGCTATGGAACTTCAAGACACGTTGTCTATTTTCAAATACTAAAAGCTTTAAGGTGTAAGCTTTCAGCTTTCAGGAAAAAACTAAAAGCTAAAAGCTCTAAGCTCTAAGCTATTTTAAGCCTCGAAAAATTTTTCGGGGCTTTTTTTCTTAGTTGAAAGGAATATTGTCAACCGCGCAGAATAACTTGTTGAAAATTTAAGCGGTCGACACCGCCAAGAAAAGGAGACATTGTTTTATGTCGTGGTTAAACAACATGCGAGTGGCTTATAAGTTCGTAATACTGAACGCCATCGCAATACTCGGTATGATTATCATTGGAGCTCTTGGTTATAATACAACCATGCAGGCTCAGCGTGACTTGGATACCATAAGTCAAACATACTTAAAGGGTATCTTTGAAATCGGGCGTTGCCGTCACGCAATGCGTTATGCTCAAGTCCAAACGACTTTGGGACCTTTGACGACTGATCCGTCTTTGTATCAAGAACGTGTCAGCAAGTACAATGACGCGGTAAAAGAACTTGACGAATCCCTCGCGCTTTATGAAGCAATCATTAAAGACGACCCGCAAGCTCGCACGCAGGTTGACGCCGCTAAACGTTCTTGGGCTAAGTTCAAAGACGGCGGCGATAAAGTTATGGCTATGCGTGCTCCCAATGACGGAGACATCGTTGCGCTCGGTAAACACAACGTCGAGGCTATGGATTTCTATCTGAAAGAAGTCATGCCTTACGCGACTGAAACCGGCGACGCTATTCTTGCTATTCAGCAAAAAGCTTATGACGATTCCGACGCAACCATTAAACGTAGCAACGAAGGCATTGCGGCGGCTGTCCGTAGTTTGTTCATCGTATTCGGCGGCACAATTTTGCTCTTATTGTTCTTCAGCATTACGATAACCAAAGCCGTCACCGACCCGCTCAGCAAGATGATTCAAGCTTTGAACCTCCTCAAGAGCGGCGACTTCCGCCTTACCGATTTGATTGACGTTACCCGTGAAGACGAATTCGGCTCAATGGCGGTTGCTGTTCGCGAAATGCGTCAAACCGTCAGCAAAGTTATTCAAAAGACAAACGACGCGGCGAATCAATTTGCGGCGTCCTCTCAAGAACTTAACGCCAGTGCTAACCAGAGTTCGCAAGCATCTGAACAGGTTGCACAATCCGTTACGAGTTCTGCAGGCGCAGTTGTTGAGCAACAAGGGCTTATCAACGACGCTATGAATGCTATCAACGTTTCTGTTACTTCGATTGAAACTCTTACTAAGACTTCTGACTTGGTTGCCGCGAACGTCGGCAAAGCTATGGTTGAGGCTAATGCAGGTACCGAAGCTGTCGAGGCGGCTGTTGCTCAAATTATCAGTGTTGAAAAGATTGTTAATGACTCGGCTCTTACTGTTGACAAACTTGGCGAACGTTCTAAGGAAATCGGACAAATCGTTGAATCAATCAGCGGTATCGCAGAACAAACTAACTTGCTCGCATTGAACGCGGCGATTGAGGCGGCTCGCGCTGGTGAACATGGTCGCGGATTCGCCGTCGTTTCGGAAGAAGTCCGCAAGCTCGCCGAAGAATCTCAAGAATCCTCGCAGAAGATTGCAACGCTTATCGGTGAAATTCAAGCTGAAACTACAAGTGCGGTTGACTCCATGCAGAAAGGTAACGCCGCTGTCCGTGCCGGTACCGAATCGGTCGAGAGACTGCGCGACACCTTCGACAGCATTAAAGAGGCGTCAATCAAAGTCGAGACTGAAGCTAAAAATATGGTTCGCGAACTTAAAGCGGTTGAAAGCGCAACCTTCAAGATTCGTGACTGCAACGATAAGACGCTCGAAAAAGGCTTGGGCATCTCCAAAGAAATGGAAAGTGTTTCTGCGGCGGCACAACAACAATCTGCATCGTCTGAAGAAATTTCGTCGGCGGCTAATGAACTTTCTCGCCTTGCTATGGAACTTCAAGACACGCTGGCAATATTCAAGTATTAAATTAGGAATCAGGAAACAGGAACTTGGAACTAGTTCCTAAATCCTAAAAACTAGTTCCTAGCTCCTAGTTCCTAGCCCCTAGATAGGGGCTTTTTTTATTTGCAAAAACTGCAGGGAATAATAAGACAGCGGCGAATAGTTTAGCAAAATAATTAATGAAAGTTTTTGGCGCAAGAAGTTTCAGGCGTCAAAAAAGGAGGAATTGTCCTATGACTTGGATGAATAATATGAGGGTGGCGTACAAATTCTTATTTCTGAACGTCATCGCTATTGTCGGAATGATTGTAATCGGAATGGTCGGCTACTTCGCCGTCAAGCAAGCACAATCGGAACTGGACGTTATCAGCCAAACATACTTAAAAGGTATCTTTGAAATCGGACGTTGCCGCCATGCCGTCCGCTATGCACAGGTTCAAGCAATCTTGGTTCCTTTGACGACAGATGCGTCTTTGCTCAAATCTCGCGTTGATAAATATAACGGCGCAGTAAAAGAAATGGACGAGTCGTTGGCTCTTTACGAAGAGATAATCAAAAACGACGTGCAAGCCGTTAATCAAGTTGAAGCCGCAAAGCGCGAATGGGAGAAGTTTAAATCCGGCGGCGATAAAATGATGCAAATGATTTCGCCAGCAGGTGCCGATACTGCGACAATCGCGGCGCATAGAAATTCTTCGATGGCATTTTATCAAAGTGATGTCATGCCCTTTGCAGTTTCGACGGGCGGAGCGATTTTGGAAATTCAGCAAAAGGCATATGCTGATTCGGAAGAAACTATTCGCCTTAGCAACGGACACATTGAAGACGCAACCCGTAACTTGTTCATGGTTCTCGGCGTTACGACTTTGATTTTAATTTTCGTTAGCTTCTCGATTACTACGGCGGTTACAAGCCCGCTCAGCAATATGGTTAAGTCTTTGGATTTACTCAAGACGGGCGACTTCCGCGCAACCAAATTGCTTGACGATACTCGCGAAGACGAATTTGGCGCGATGGCAGTTGCCGTTCAGGGAATGCGTCAGACCGTTAGCAAGGTTATAGAAAAGACAAATGACGCCTCCAATAGATTTGCGGCATCTTCGCAAGAGCTTAACGCAAGTGCTCACCAAGCCGCGCAGGCGTCCGAACAGGTTGCAAATTCCGTTACGAATTCGGCGGGCGCAGTCGTTGAGCAACAAGGACTTATCAACGACGCCATGAACGCCATTAACGTTTCTGTTACTTCGATTGAAACCCTTACGAAAACTTCAGATTTGGTTGCGTCTAATGTTGCTAAAGCTATGGTCGAGGCTAATGCAGGTATTCAGGCTGTTGAGGAATCCGTCAATCAGATTATCAGCGTTGAAAAGATTGTTAATGATTCGGCTCTTACGGTTGATAAGCTCGGCAAACGTTCACAAGAAATCGGACAAATCGTTGAATCAATCAGCGGCATTGCTGACCAAACTAACTTGCTTGCGTTGAATGCGGCGATTGAGGCGGCTCGCGCTGGTGAACACGGCAGAGGCTTTGCAGTTGTTTCTGAAGAAGTCCGCAAGCTCGCTGAAGAGTCTCAAATTTCCTCGCAGAAGATTGCAACGCTTATCGGCGAAATTCAAGCTGAAACTACAAGCGCGGTCGAGTCTATGCAAAAGGGTAATGCGGCAGTTCGTCGCGGCACTCAATCGGTTGAAAAACTGCGCGACACGTTTGACAGCATACGCGATGCGTCCGTCAAGGTTGAAACCGAATCCAAAAATATGGTTCGCGAGTTGAAGGCGGTCGAAAGTGCAACGTTTAAGATTCGCGACTGCAACGACAAGACGCTTGAAAAAGGTTTAGGCATTTCGAGAGAAATGGAAAGTGTTTCTGCGGCGGCTCAGCAACAATCTGCGTCGTCTGAAGAAATTTCTTCTGCGGCTAACGAATTGTCCAACCTTGCGCAAGAACTCCAGAATACTTTGTCCATGTTCCAGTACTGATTTAGGGACTAGGGACTAGGAGTTAGGGACTAGTAGGAACCAGTTCCTAAAAACTCGCTCCTAGTTCCTAATAATTGTTTACCGTCAGTCTTAAGGGCTTGACGGTTTTTTGTTAGCTTAAAGGAAAATTGACGATTGCGCAGAATAAGCAAGAAAAATATTTTTGGGAGGCGAATAATTTTGGTGACTTATAACTATTATGGACACTCTTGTTTCCAGCTCGACGACGGCAAAACTAAAGTATTAGTCGACCCGTTCTTGACGGGCAATCCGCAAGCGTCAATCAGCGAAAAAGACGTTGAGGCGGATTACATTTTGGTAACTCATGCGCACGGCGACCACATAGGCGACGCTCCGAACATTGCGGTTAGGACGAACGCGACAGTCGTTGGCATTCCCGAAATTATGGACTTCGGCGGGCAGAGAGTTAAAACAATCGGCATGAATTTAGGCGGCACGATTAAGACTGAATTCGGCTTTGTGCGCATGGTTCCCGCGTTGCACAGTTCGGGTATAGCGGGCGGCGTGGCTTGCGGCTACGTCATTTGCATTGGCGGCAAAGTTATTTATTTCGCAGGCGACACGGCTCTTTTCTCCGACATGAAATTAATAGGCGTTCGCGACAAGATTGACTACGCGCTGTTACCGATTGGCGGGCATTACACAATGGATCCGATTGACGCGGCGACGGCTGTCGAATTCTTAAATGCGTCTAATGTAATTCCTCTGCATTACAATACTTGGAACGTCATCAAGCAAAACGCAGAAGAATTGCTGGAGCTTGTCAGAAACGCAAAAGTTCTTATCGTCAAGCCCGGACAATCGATTGAGCTGGTATGAGAAATAAGATAAAAACTTTCGACGCGGCACCATTTGACTTGACAAATATTTATGATTCGGTAAAATCACTTTACTTGACTGATTCACCGCGAGAAAAGGTCGTAGTGATATTGGGCGCGACTTCGACGGGGAAAAGTTCATTAGCTTTGGAGCTTGCCGAGCGATTTGATACGGAAATAATTTCGGCTGATTCAATGGCGGTTTATAAAAATTTCAACGTCGGGACAGCCAAGCCCACTCAAGCGGAATTGGAGCGCGTGCCTCATCATTTGATAAATATTTTGGACGCGGAAGAAAAATTCAGCGTCGGGGAATTTGTCAGGCGGGCATCGGAGATTATCAGCGAACTCAATCTGCGCGGAAAGATACCGATAATCGCGGGCGGCACGGGTCTTTACATTCAAGCCCTTGTCGAAGGCTATGAACTCGGCGAAGGCAAAAGTTTAATCAGCCATTACAAGCGGACGGGCGAATTGATTTACGACACGCAGATTTACGGCTTAACCGCTGACCGTTCGGAACTTTACGACAGAATCAATCAACGTACTAAAAAAATGTTCGCGGACGGTTTGGTCGACGAAGTTAAACATTTGCTAGCAAGCGGCGTAAGTCCTAAAGCTCAAGCTATGCTCGGCATTGGTTATAAAGAGACGGTTGAATATCTTCAGGGCGGCGCGACGCTCGAAGAAACTATTTTAAAAGTTGCTCAAGCGACAAGAAATTTCGCCAAACGACAACTTACATGGTACAGGCGAATGACTTATATAAAGTGGTTGAAAATTTGACGCTTTACAAAGGAGAGAAATTTTATGGCAACAGCAAAACCGATTATCAATCTTCAGGAAAATTTTTTGAATCAAGCGCGCAAGGAAAATGTGCCCGTGACGATTCACCTTATGAACGGGTTTCAGATTAAGGGCATGATTCGCGGCTTCGACCAATTCACGGTTATTATCGACTCGATGGGACGCCAACAAATGGTGTTCAAACATGCGATTTCTACAATCACACCGGCAAGACCTTTGGGCGCACAACAACAGGCGAAACCTGCTAAGGCGGAGGAAGACGCGGACGCAGAGGCTCCGGCTGAGGCTGAAGAGGAAAAGGCAGAATAAATTTTTCTGTACGGCAATAAAATGATTAGAGGCTTTGAGATTCTTGAGGGCTACGACGGGATAAAACTTCCGACGCGAAAAACGGCTTTCAGTGCGGGCTACGACTTGGAGGCGGCAGAAAATGTTATCGTGACGGATAAGAAAATTTCGTTGGTGCCGACGGGTCTCAGAGCCTTTTTTCCTGCCAACGAGGTTTTGTTGATTTATCTGCGTTCGAGCTTGGCGGTAAAGCACAATTTATTTTTGGCGAACGGTGTCGGAGTTATTGACGCTGATTATCGCGACCATATAATTTTGCCCGTGATAAGTTTTGGCGGCGAGTTTGAAATTAAAAAGGGTATGAGGATTGCGCAGGGCATTTTTCAGAAATATTTGACGGTTGACGGCGATAAAATTGGAGTTGGAGAAGTTAGGCGCGGACGATTCGGCTCGACAGGAGATTTTTGAAAAAGAAAAACGCCCGAAGGCGTTAATCTTGACTTCTTGGCGGGCGTCCGGGTCTCCCGCATCTCTCAAGCTCTGAGGCTTTGTCAATACCGTCGGCGTGTGGTTCGGACGAAATCCACCACCTCAAGAAGTCCTTTGATAAAGGATTTTTTTCTTCGCCAACAAGCGCAGAAATTCTTTTTTATCTGTTCGCGTAAAGGTGATTATTGAATTTTTGTATTCAGCAGGGTCTTGCGAAGTCTTCAAACGCAGAATTAATTTTACGGGTCTGTTTTCTGTCATTATTTCTTTTAGTAATAAAAATGTATGCTCGCTGTTGCCTTCAAGGATGTAATCTGGATTATTAATCGTTTCAGCGAAGAAACTCGCAAAAGTTTCAAAATCATTGGGATGACGTTTCTTTATATGCTCGATTCTTTCTTCCGTGATGATAACTTCGTCGCTCGCAATATCAGTTGTAACAACCCTATACAAATCTTTATTGAGCTTGCAGACGAAATGCAACGATTTTCACCCCGCAGATAATATATTCGTTGGAGATTTTATTGTCAAGAAAAAATTTTGAGGTTTACAAATGGATTTATTTAGTAATATTGAAGACGATAAAAGTTATAAACCGCTTGCCGAGCGAATGAGACCAAAAACTTTAGCGGACTTCGCGGGGCAAGAAAAAATTCTGCGCGGCGTTTTAGGGAAGATGATTTCCGAAGGTCAAACACCGTCATTAATTTTTTACGGCGCACCGGGCACAGGCAAGACGACGCTAGCAAAAATTATCGCGAATACGACGGCAAGCGATTTCGTCAAAGTCAACGCGGCGTTATCGGGTATAGGCGACCTGCGCGGGATTGTCAAAGAGGCGGAGGACAGGCGCAAGTTTTATCGCAAGCAGACGATTTTATTTATCGACGAAATTCACCGCTTTAACAAAGGTCAGCAAGATTTTCTGTTGCCTTACGTTGAAGACGGGCGAATAACTTTAATCGGCGCGACTACCGAGAATCCGTTTTTTGAAGTCAATGCCGCGCTGTTGAGTCGAGTTAAAATTGTTCGCCTTGAAAAACTTTCGACCGATGACATTAAAAAAATTTTAATCCGCGCAGTCGATAAAGAAAAATTTATCGTCGAAGAACGAGCATTGGAAATTATCGCTGACTTCGCGGACGGTGATGCGCGTATGGCTTTAAATCTATTGGAGCAAGCGTCATTTGCAGGGAAAATTTCCGTTGAAACGTTAAGTGAACTTTTGGGCGAGAAAATTCGACGTTACGACAAGCGCGGCGATAATCACTACGACACGGCGAGCGCGTTTATAAAAAGTATGCGCGGCTCGGACGCTGACGCGGCGATTTACTATCTGGCAAAAATGATTGACGGCGGCGAGGATTTAAATTTCATTGCGCGGCGGATAGTAATCTGCGCGGCTGAAGACGTAGGCAACGCCGACCCTCAAGCGTTGATTTTGGCAAATGCGGCGGCTCAAGCGGCTCAATTCGTCGGATTGCCCGAAGCGCGAATAATTCTTGCGCAAGCTGTCACTTACATTGCGGGTGCTCCGAAATCCAATGCGGCTTATCTTGCGATTGACAAAGCCCTTGCCGACGTTAAAAATTTTCAAGGTGAAGTTCCAAAGCATTTGCGCGATACCCATTACAAAGGCGCGAAAACTTTTGGCAACGGCGTCGGTTACAAATATCCGCATGACTTTGAAAATCATTTCGTCAAGCAACAATATCTGCCCGATAAAATTTCAGTGCGATATTACGAGCCGCCCGCGCAGGGTTACGAGGCTCAGATTAAACAGCGTCTTGATGATTTTTGGAAATAAAAAAATCCCGTTCAACAATCGAGCGGGAAATTTTTTTCTATACGTTTTAGATATTTTCTTTAGCAATGGCAACGAGTTTCTCGAAAGCCGCCGCGTCATTAACCGCGAGTTCAGCCATCATTTTTCTATCGACGGCGACGCCCGCTTTAGTCAAACCGCAAATCAATTTGCTGTAAGAAATGCCGTTGAGACGAGCCGCCGCGTTGATTCTGGCAATCCACAGGCGACGGAATTCGCGCTTTTTGACTCTACGGTCGCGGTGCGCGTACTGACCCGCCTTCATTACGGATTCATTGGCTTTTTTAAATTGTTTACTCCTCGCGCCGCGATAACCTTTTGCGAGCTTGAGGATTTTTTTATGGCGTCTGTGAGCTGTGACGCCGGTTTTTACTCTTGGCAAGTTAATCCCTCCGTTTTAATAATTTGGAATGTGTAATTAGAAATGTGGAATTGATTTTAGTGCCATTCCTAATTTCAAATTCCCAATTCCTAATTGCAGTACGGGAGCATTTTCTTCACGCGAGCACGATCCGCCGCCGATGCAAGCGTTGCCTTACGGAGATTTCTCTTGCGTTTACGAGTTTTCTTTTCCAGAATATGGCTCTTGTATGCTTTATTGCGCTTGAATTCGCCGCTACCAGTCACGTGGAAACGTTTAGCTGCTGCTCTGTGCGTCTTGATTTTGGGCACTGCCGTCCCCTCCTTTTGTAGTAACTTTCTTAGTCTTTTGCGCCTTTTGTGCCTTAGGAGAGAGAATCATCGTCATATTTTTGCCCTCAAGTTTGGCGGCGCGCTCGACAGTCACGACCTCTTCAAGAGCTTTGGCGAGTCTGTTTAAAACTTCGCTCCCCAATTCGGGGTGAGACAGCTCGCGACCGCGAAACATAATCGTTACCTTGACTTTGTTGCCCTCTTCGATAAAGCGTTGGGCATTTTTAAGTTTGACTTCAAAGTCGTGTTGTTCGATATTCGGACGGAGCTTGACTTCCTTAATCGTGATGATTTTCTGCTTTTTGCGGACTTCCTTTTCGCGCTTTTGCTGTTCATAACGATATTTGCCGAAATCCATAATACGGCACACGGGCGGTCTGGCTTTGGGCGCGACCTCGACTAAATCAAGATGTTTGTCCTCAGCGAGTTTAAGCGCGTCTCTGGTGAGCATGACGCCGAGCTGTTCGCCGTTCGCATCGGTAACCCGCACTTCGCGAATACGAATCTCCTCATTGATCCTCAAAGTTTCCCTACTAATTGAAATACACCTCCTGCGGCGCGTTAGAAAAAAATTAAAGGCGACGTTAAGCCGCCCGCGATTCTCATAAAAAATCTGTGTTGCAACCGCGTCAACGCATTTAAGGTCGACGGGTGAGAAGCGCAAGCTCCTGCTTAACGCGGCAAAGTTTATCACAGCAATTAATCTCTGTCAAGGAAACAATCTTGCAAGGGCGCGGATTTAATGTTAAAATCGCAAAAAGTTTTTTAAGCGGAGGCTTTGAAATGAATGGCAGTGAAAACAGTTACGCGGGCGCATTATTTTTCGCCTTGATAAGTTTGGGCGCGGCGTTGAAAGTTGACGACTTAATTATCGGCGGGCTTATCGGAGCAATCGGGGCGATTTTGGCGGCGATATGCCTAAGACGTGCACTTAACAAGGCGGCGCAAGCGGCAGAAGAAGATCATCAGCGCATGGAAATTCAATTCCAACAGCTCCGAAGTAAAATCGTCGAAGTTTCTTCCACGAACGTTTCCGCAATGAATTCGCTCGACGAAGTTACGCAACTACTTAGGGAAAATATTCAACTCATGAACGGCAAGCAGTCAGAATTGGATAATCTGACAAAACTCGTTAAAAATACCGAATCGATTAATTCATCGGTTGCCGTGCTCGAAGAAAATTCGTCTGCGCTCAATGCTGGACTCGGAAAAATCTACGCCGCCATTCAATCAAAAGAAAAATCAACCTGCGCGGAAGAAATTAAAAAGCTCGTCGAAACTATGGAGACGAACAAGGCAAATCTTCAAGCCGCTTTAAAGATTTTGAACATTATCGCGCAGATGATAAAGAATTCGCCTTATGAACAAGAGCTTATTAAGATTAACACGACGATAGAAAATATTTCCGCGCATATTTCTAACCCGTCCTACACTGAAGACCTTGCTAAGATTAATTCGACGATAGAAAATATCTCTGCG
>JAFYNH010000049.1 GCA_017549815.1 Selenomonadaceae bacterium | reverse complement strand
GCGCAGTTTAATCAATCTCAAAGTCAAGGGCAACCCGCACAATTTAATCAACCGCAGAGTCAAGGACAACCTACGCAATTTAATCAACCGCAAGGTCAAGGGCAACCCGCACAATTTAATCAACCTCAAGCTCAAGGACAACCTACGCAATTTAATCAGCCTCAAGCTCAAGGACAACCTACGCAGTTTAATCAGCCGCAAAATCAAGGACAACCTACGCAGTTTAATCAATCTCAAAGTCAAGGGCAACCCGCGCAGTTTAATCAGCCGCAAGCTCAAGGACAGCCGACGCAACAAGCTCAACAACCACAGCCAGAAATACCTTTGCCAACCTTCCCGCTAAATAAAAAATTCGTTAGGCGTCAAAGAGACCTTCGCCGACAAATGGACTCGGCAAGGAACGTACTCACTAAATCCACTCTGCAGAATACGCCACAAACAACACATACAATGAAAAACCTCGCGCAGTTCTTAATGCAAAATAAAAATCTGAATCCACGCGAAACCGCACTACTTAAAAATTTCGTAAACAATTCGCAACAAATGATGTCCGAAACCGAAGCGCGCCATCTGCAAAACCTCCTACGCCTCTGTCAGCAAAATGTCCCGTTCACAGTCCGTCAAGCCGCCGTCCAACAAAATCTACCAGACTTGCCGCGTCTCTGGGCTTTTATGCAAATGTGCGATATGGCTAATTTGAATTCCAAAATGACGCCTAAAGCTCTGAAAAAAGCGGGCAAAGATGTCGCCGCCTTCGCAACCTCCATGCGCGGTGCAATGAGTAGCGATAATGCCGTTATTCAAAATCAGCGCAGTTTCCAAATGATGGTGCCGCTTTATATGGGCGATAAAGAATTAAGCTATCCGACCTACTTCAACATTTACGACGAAACCGAGCGCGACCCCGATAGCGGCGAGACTAAAAAGGAAACATGGGTGCGCATTTGCATTCTGACTGATTATGTCGGCGCAGTGGAAATGGTTTTCAGAATTTATGACGAGAATAAACTCGACATGCGTTTTTACTTTTCGCAGAGAGAAGTTGCAAAGGAATTCGGCGAAGTTTACGTTAAGGAATTGAAAAATACTATGAAAAATCTTTCGCTTAAAATGGGCGAAATCAGCGTTGGTAGCGTCGGCGAAGGAATCTTCAATTATACTGGTGCTTGACGGCGCGATTGACGGCAAATATAATCAGCTAAAGTTCACTAGCAAGGAAGAGTAATCGACATGGACGAACGCTTTAATCGAAGAAACGAACCACCGCCGACAAATATCACGCCTCAGCGAAAGGCAGTGGCATTAAAATATGAAGCCGAACGCGACCTTGCGCCGAAAGTCATCGCTAAAGGACGCGGACACGTCGCCGAACATATTTTGGAGACCGCGCAGAAAAATTCAGTACCAGTCTATCAAGACAAGACGCTCGTCAATATGTTGATGGCTCTGGAAATAGATCGCGAAATTCCGCCCGAACTTTATAAGGCAATCGCAGAAGTTATGGCTTACGTTTATAAAATGGATAAGGAGCACGGACGGGCGAAGGCGGCTCGCGAACTTGAAAAAAAGCGCGTGAGACTTTTCTAAATAAAAATATTTAAGTTGACGTTGCCAAGTTTCGATATAGTTAGCGAAGTTAAGCCTTTGCTTAATCAAAAATTTGAATAAACAGGTCAGACTCTCGAAGGAACTCTAATGACAAGGAACAGTCAAAATAAATCTGACCGCTGGCAGTCGAAAGACACGCCAAATAAAAAAAGGAGTAGTGATTTTTATGATGCGTTCCCTGTTCTCCGGAGTTTCCGGAATAAAGGTTCATCAAACGCGCATGGACGTTATCGGTAACAACATTGCGAACATCAACACAATCGGTTTCAAAGGCAGTCGTACAACTTTTTCCGATATGCTTTCGCAAATGCAAAGTGCCGCAACTGCGCCGACAGACAGTCGCGGCGGTATTAACCCCCGTCAGATCGGTCTTGGCGTTAATGTTGCAAGTATAGATTTAATTTTTACAGATTCTTCGCCCCAATCAACAGGTAGAAATACCGACCTTGCACTTTCTGGAAACGGTCTTTTTTATCTTAAAGATGGCAATCAAGCTTATTATACGCGCAACGGCTCATTCTTATTCGACGAAGAAGGGCATTACGTTATGGCGGGTAACGGCTTCCGCGTACAAGGTTGGAACGCCATAGATGGACAGTTAAATACTAACGGTGCTACCACAGACATAATCGTTCCCGTTGGCAAAACTATGAAAGCTGAGGAGACAACCAGCATAAATTACAGCGGTAACCTTGATAAAGAAGATAAAATAATCGAATCTATAACCTTTACCAAAGCTACTGGTGATGAAGCTGATGCTAGGTTGGTAGCGACGGGTACCGTTGATGATGAACATAAAACCGTTACCGACGTAACAAGTGTAAACGTTGATGGAATAAATGTCGTCGCGGCTACTATAACTTTTAAAGACGGTTCGACTGTAAATGTTACAAGCGGTTACTACGAAGTTGGTAAAACCAAGCCGATAACTACACTTGCGACGATTTACGACTCGTTGGGTGGCAGACACGAAGTCACTGTTCTGATTGATAAAGATCCCGACTCAACAGGCGGCAATGCCGATCCGACTGATCAAAAAGCAAAGGATACAGGAACTGAAAAATATTCTTATACGACCGAAGTCGGTGGTCAAGAAGTTACTTATCCGGTAACAAAAAATGTCGATGCCACTACTGGTGCTGTCACTTATACCTACATTGATGCCGACGGAAATTCTCAAACTGTAGCGGAGAGCGACGTAACTACTACAATGGTTTATGATAATCGTTGGAGAGCCTATATTGCTCCGGGCGTAGGCGAAAAAGGTCCTGCTGATGCAAGCTTTGCTAACTCTTATACGAGAAAAGAAGAAGACGGTACTATGGCAACTGGCAAAATGGATAAAGTTGCTTATATTTACTTTGACGACAGAGGTTCTTTTGTCTCAAACGGTACGGATACAGATTCGTCGATTACTTTTTCGTACTCCGAAGGTAACGGCGCGGCGAGCAATCAGGCGGTTATAGATTTTTCCAAGCTTACACAGTACGCCAATTCGACGACTTCTTTCCCGTCAACCAATGGTCATGCGGCTGGTGTTCTTCAAAGCGTCTCGGTTGATAACGAAGGTGTTGTTTCGGGCACTTACACGAACGGCATAATTCAAGAGGAAGCTCAAATTGCCGTTGCACAATTCACCAACTCTTCTGGTTTGACAAAGGTTGGTTCGACGATTTATGCAGAGTCGAATAACTCCGGCGAGGCGAATATCAAAAGAGTTTCTGACTTTGGCATGAGTGTTACGTCTTCTGCGCTTGAGATGTCGAATGTCGATTTGGCAACAGAATTTTCGGAAATGATTATTACGCAACGCGGTTTCCAAGCTAACTCGAAGATGACGACGGTTTCTGATGAAATGCTTGAGACGCTCATAAACATGAAGAGATAATTTGGCAACTTAAAATAAAAAATGCGGCTCGTAACAGAGTCGCGTTTTTTTTCCTTTCTTACAACGTGCAAGAAAGGAATCAAAGAATCGCATTTCTGTTGCCGCTGTCGTTGGCTTCGATTAAATTGTTTAATAACTTTTGTTTGTAGAATCTACTTTCTTTCAGCGAAGAAAGAAAGTAGCAAAGAAATTCGCCTCGCAGGGGCGTTCGTCCGCTGTATTTCGCATCACGCGAAATAGTCGCGGCGGTCGCCCGTCCTTGGGCGACCGGGTTCTCGCTCTATTTTAGGTATTATATATCTCGTAAATTTCGTCGGTATAAGTGCCGTCTTCATTATGGACGATTAGCGGCGGCATAATCTTTAAATTGCCCACATTCGCTCCGACTACCGCCTCTAACATTATCAAATTCGCGTCGCGTCCAACTTTCGGCTGAATCATTCGCAAGCGTTTCATTTCCATTTGATGACGATGAAGCGCGTCAACTATCTCGCACAATCTCGACGCTAAATGTATCATGCAAAATGTACCGCGAAATCTCAATGCATATCGCGCCGCCGTCACTACATCTTCAAGCGTCGCTGTGAATTCGTGTCGCGCACGCGCTATCCCCGAAATCTTATTCGCCTCGCCATTCTTTATCGGAGTATAAGGCGGATTCGCTATCACTATGTCAAAACTCTCCGCCTTAAAAATCTCTCTGTGCTTGCGATAATCGCCCTCCATAACAAAAATTTTTTCCGTTAAGCCATTCAATTCGACGTTCCGCCGCGCTAACTCCGCCGCTTGCGGATTCAACTCAACCGCGCAGATTTCCTTAACTTCATCGGCTATTAACAACGGAATTACGCCCGTGCCCGTGCCTAAATCCATGACGCGGGCATTTTTTTTGAATTTCGGGAAGTGCGCTATCAATACCGAGTCCATTGAAAAGCAAAATTCGTTTTCGTTCTGGATAATGACTCGCCCAGACCTCATTAAGTCATCAAGCCGCTCATCTTCTCGAAGTGTTGCTTTCATTTTCTATAATCCCGCTTTGAACGACGATTTTTATCATTTCGCGGCTTCGGTGGACGTTCCGGGCGAATATCTTGCTCAAAATTCTCTTTGCGGTTGTAACGACGATTAAAAACGTCAACTCTGCGCGGACGTTCTCTTTTTTCGCGTCGTTCAGGCTTAGGCGGAGGCGGAGGCGGCTCTTCAACTTCAATCGGCTCCATTTCCTCAATTTCTGGCAGTTCTTCTATCTGCGCGGAACCCTCAACCGTTTCAAAATCCTCAGCGTTGACTGGCAAAATATCTTCCCAGCTCGCCACGACCGTTTTATTCGTATCAAGCAATATCGTTGCATTTCTGCGCGAAAAACTCACCGCAACTACTTTTCCTTCGCCTTCAGCCACAACAACACGACTTCCTTGCTTTGGTTTAAACATTACGTTCTGTTGCGGACAATTTTCACAGTATAAATCGTTCTCGTACTTAAGACAGCACATAAGTCGCCCACATACGCCGCTAATTTTCGTCGGATTCAGCGATAAATTCTGGTCTTTAGCCATTCTTATCGATACCGGAACAAATTCGCCTAAAAATGCCGCGCAACAAAGCGGTCTGCCACATCCGCCCATTCCTCCTAAAAGTTTTGCCTCATCTCGAACTCCTACTTGCCGAAGTTCTATCCTCGTGCGGAATATCGCCGCTAAATCCCTTACCAATTCCCTAAAATCGACTCGCCCGTCCGCCGTAAAGAAAAATATTATCTTGTTCACGTCAAATGTATACTCGACATTGATTAATTTCATCGGCAATTCGTGTTCAGCGATTTTCTGTAGGCAAACTTCAAACGCCAATTTCTCGCTCTTGTGATTTTCTTCGAGCTGTAACAAATCTTCTGCCGTTGCTTTCCTGTAAATTTTCTTTAGCGGTATGCCCGGCTCTGATTCGACGGTTTCATCTGCTGATAATTCACGCGGCGCAACTATTACTTTGCAACATTCCACGCCTCGCGACGTTTCAACAATTACCGAATCGCCTAAAGCTATTTCTTCCTCATTCGGCTCGAAAAATAATATTCTGCCCGCTTTTTTTATTCTAACTCCTAATATTTGCACTATTCACTATGCTCCTAATATCTTTTTTAGCTGAAATAAATACGCCTCCGCTAATAATCGCAGATTCGCATTCGATTTTAAGCGTTTATGGAACTCTGCGCCCGCCTCTATCATTAATAAAATTTTTCGTTCCGGAATTTTTATTTTGCCTAAGCGCGTCGCAAGGTCGGGATTGCGTAACTCCATAAATTCCGAAAAACATATGTCGCGTAAAATTTTCTGGACGTGATTTAAAAAGTCTGCAAATTTATCACGCGACCAGTCCGAAACTTCCGCTCCAAACTTAAAAATATCTTCGCTCGTGTATTCTGCGCGGGAAATTTTTTCCAAAATGCTTAACGCACTCTCTCGAAGTTCCGCGCCGCCTTCTTCCTTTAATTTTAACGCTCGCCCTAAACTCCCGTCCGCTATTACCGATAAATTTTCCGCCTCTGAATCCTCAACGCCGCGTGAAATTAAAAATTCTCGGATTTTATCCGCCGAAAGTTTATCAAAATTAATCGTCATGCAACGCGACCGAATTGTCATAAGCAAATTTGAGCGGCTCGCCGTTAATAATATAAATATCGTTTGGCTCGGCGGTTCTTCAATCGTTTTTAACAGACAATTTGCCGCCGCATTGTTCATTAGCTCCGCACCGTCGATTATCATTACTCGCCGCGCTGAATTTATCGGACGTAATGCCGCTTCCGTTTGCAAGTCGCGTATTTGCCCGATTTTTATATTCCGCGCAGTTTTTTTATTATCTTCCGCCTCTACGACGTAAAAATCTGGGTGACTTCGCGCCGCTACTAATCTGCAGTTTTCACATTCGCCGCAAGGTTCGCCGTCCGTCTGATTTTCACATAACAAAGCCGCCGCGCAGATTTCTGCCGTCAATCGCTTGCCAATTCCCTCTTCGCCCGAAAATATCACCGCATGAGGAAATTTCTGTCCAGAAATATTTTTCTTGAGATAATCAGCGGTCGTCGCGTGCCCTATTAAATTTTTCCAGCTAAGTTTATAGTTTTCCATTACATAAATAAATCAACCAACATGCCGCGAATCGCATCGTGTGCCGCGACTACGTCAAGTTGTGCCGATTGCCCCAATCTTATTTTCTCCGCCATTTCTTCCAACTTTGAATCGATTTTCCGAACCGTCGTATATGCACGTTGCCGACCCATTCTATCCCAGCCCGCCGATGTGTGCACTTCATACATATTGCTGACCGCCGTCCCGATAAAATCTTTTATCAACATGCGATATTGCTTTAACTCGTCGTAAGTCGGAGTTTTAGTCAGTCGCGCCGCTTGCTCGTCGATTTTTTTGAGCATTTCTTCCATTTCTTCATGCGAAACGTTACTGCCCTGTTGTTGCTCCATTAGCTCCGTTTCAAAGCTCAATTCTCTGTCAAGCGGATGTTCGCCAACGCCGCGTAAAAGTTCAAACGGCGACGCCGGTGCGCCAGTACTACCAATTTTTACTGCCATGTCTATCACCTCGCGTCAAGTTTATATTTTTTTTCGCCATAACGCAAGAAGAGACTGCCGATTATTCATCAGCAATCTCTTCTTTGAAAAAGGGTTCCAAAGTGCCGTCTCCTCTAAATGTTTAAACCTGCTATCCTCGCAGGTGGGTTCCCTAAGCTCGGTCTCTGTTACTTATCGTGCGACAATTCTCCATCTTCCGAAATCAATTCAGGTTCCCTATAAAAAATGTAGGAAAACATTAATCGAGTGCTCGAACATTCCAGAATTATCCTCCTTCGACCAGATAATACCACGAAAAATTTTTTATTACAAGTCTTGACAACGTGCAATGCAAAAAAAATTTTCAGCGATAAGATTTTCTGTAAATGTTCAGCATATCTTCATCACTTAGCGCAACAGGGTCGAATCTCAATAAAAAGCCCATTGCCTCACGAGTATTCTTTACCATTTTAGGAAATTCGTCGGGCGTTATGCCGTAGTCGCTCATCTTTAAGTTATCAACGCCGCAAGCCGCCTGCATTTCCTTAAGCGCGTCGATAAAGTCTTCTGCCTTAGTCGCATTTTTACCCATTGCACGCGCCATATCGATAAATTTTTCGTCGCAAGCGTGTTTCTCCACGAAATGCGAAAAATACGCAATCGAAAGCATTATCAAGCCCGCGCCGTGTGGTAATTCTGTATGATAAGCACTAAGCGCGTGTTCAAGCGAATGTTCCGACGTGCAAACGCAGACATCCATTGAAAATCCGCCCAATGTGTTTGCAAAGGCGACTTGCGTCCGCGCCTCAAGATTTTTTCCGTCATTAACAGCAATCGGCAAGTACTTTGCGAGCTTTTCAATCGCCGTCAACTCAATCATTGCCGACATTTCGTTACAAGCATTAGAAATGTAGCCTTCGGCGTTGTGGAAAAAGGCGTCGAAGCCTTGATAAGCCGTGAAATGTTTCGGAACCGTCAGCATATAAAGCGGATCGACTATCGCGAGGTCGGGGAATTTGCCGAAGAAAGCCGTTTTCTCATTAGTTGCAGGGTTTGTGATGACTGCGCCCGCGTCAACTTCGGAACCTGTGCCCGCGCTGGTCGTTATCGCGATATAAGGCAACATTTTTTCCGTTAAAGGTTGCTTGCCGCCCGTGCCGAAGAGAATAAAATCCCAAACGCGCCCGCTTTTTTGCGGAATAACTGCGGCGATAGTCTTAGCAGCGTCGAGAACCGAGCCGCCGCCCAATCCGATAACAAAATCGCAATTATTTTCGCGTCCGAATTCAACGCCCTCTTGAGTTGCCGGCTCAGTCGGATTCGCGCCGATTTTATTAAAGATTACCGACTCAACGCCCCAAATTTTAAGTTCCTCAAGCAATTTGTCGAGACTGCCGTTAGTTTTAGTCGAGCGTCCGTTTGAAATTACGATTAAAGCTTTCTTGCCGAGCGGAATTTCTTTATGAAGTTCGCCAAGCTTACCTGCTCCGAATAAAACTTTAGTCGGAACGTGCCATGTAAAAGCCATTCAAATCACTCCTTAAATTTTTTATGATTATATCACTTGGAGCCGACTTTGACGCAAGAAATTTTTTTTATCAGCTTAATAATCTGCGCGGAGGTCTCGGAAATATTTTTTTCGGCAATTTTTTTTTGCATAGCGTCTTTAAGCGTCATAGGCGAGCGCAAAATCGAAAATGTCGCGTCAAGTCCGGTGTCGTCTGGAATATCATCAACACTTCCGCCCAATCCGATTGTTATTATGTTAGGATTAATTTTTTTAGCCAATTTAGCGACGCTCGAAGGAATTTTACCCTGCGTGGACGGCAAAACAGATAAAATTCCTTTGCGAACTGCCGTGCCCGCCTCCAAACTGGTTAAAGAGCCTTTAAAGCTGTCAATAGCCACGATTATTTTCATATCGAGACCTCCACAACGATTTTAAGGAGATTATAACAAAAAAAAAATCGCCTCAGCAGGCGTTTTGAAATCTCAAAGTGTAAATTCTATATATGTAGAATTTGTTCGTGCAAAAAAAATCCCCATAGTCGGGGACAAATCATTTCTTCAAATTAACTTTAAGCTCGACGGTGAATTTGGTACCTTCGCCGAGTTTCGACGCTACAGAAATTTTCATATCGAGACCTCCACAACGATTTTGAGGAGATTATAACAAAAAAAAAAATCGCCTCAGCAGGCGTTTTGAAATCTCAAAGTGTAAATTCTATACATGTAGAATTTGTTCATGCAAAAAAAATCCCCATAGTCGGGGACAAATCATTTCTTCAAATTAACTTTAAGCTCGACGGTGAATTTGGTACCTTCGCCGAGTTTCGACGCGACAGAAATTTTGCCGTCGTGAAGTTTAACAATCTCCGCCGCTATCGCTAAACCAAGTCCATTGCCGCCCATTTCACGCGAACGCGCCTTATCAACCCGATAAAATCGCTCAAAAACTTTGTCCAAATCTTCAGCCGCAATGCCTATGCCGCTATCCATAACCGAAAAAGCTATCCGCTTATCGTCGACGCGCTCAAGTTCAACAAGTACCGTGCCGCCCTCAAGCGTGTACTTAATCGCGTTATCAACCAAAATTATCGCCAGCTGTTTAATTTTCTGTTCGTCGGCGTTTATCATGACTTTGCCGAAATTTTCTCCGGCGAGACGTATATTTTTCTTCTCGGCAATCGGTTTCATCGTCCTAACTACTTGCTCCAATATCGCCGACAAGTCAAGCTTTTGAATTTTGACTTTGAGCGCGTTATTATCACTGCGAGCCACCATAAGCAAATCGCTGACAAGATTCGTCATTTTTTTAACTTCGCTCTTAACGTCTTCAAGCACTTGTCGCAAAAACGGATTTTGTATTGAAGGGTCTGCTAATAAAAGTTCCGACGACGACAGCAAAACGGCTAAAGGCGTTCTTAATTCGTGAGAAGCGTCCGCCGCGAATTGTTTTTGCTTTTCGTAAGCCTCTTTTAATGGAATCAAAGCCCGTCCAGCCATGTGATAACCTATTGCAGACGCGATTAACAACGCGATAAAGCCCAAAACCACTTGCGCATAAGTCGCTTTACGCAATCCGGAGTAAAGAGCCGTGACATCTTTGCCGACATAAAGCGTTTGCGTCGATTCGCCTATGATTATTTTTTTAGACATCATCATCACGGTTGAAAGTTGCCCTGTTTCGTTTGTGTGCTGAAAAACTTCGACTTTATCGTCGTCAATGCTCCAATTTTCGATAACGTCTTGAACAAAAGGTTCTAATCTGTATGACGCCCGCTCAAAGCGCATTAATTGCTTATTCTCGTTAAAAATGTAGAAAAATAATCGGTCGTTGACGCTTTTATAGTAGCGATTTTCGTCCACGTCGGCATTTGGGTTATTTAAGTAAAAAATTTGCGTTTCGGCGACTCCATTAGCCGCGTCCGAAAGTTCCTGCGCCTGTTCCGAGAAAATTGACCAATTCATAGCCATATGCATGACTAAAATTATTATAATCATGAAAAGGCACATGATAAGCGCGTAAGCAAAGGCGAGTTGTCGCCGACTGCGCCCAAACATTTCCATAACTTAAACTTAAGCCTCTAAACGATAGCCGATACCGCGAACAGTCTTTATTGCAATGTTGCCGTCAACGTCCATAAGCTTTTTGCGCAAAATTTTCATATAGGAATCAATGTTATTGGAAGTTATGTCGCGTTCGAGTCCCCAAATCCTGTCAAGAATAATATCGCGGGGCACCACGACGCCTAAATTCTGCGCGAGGAGGTCGAAAATCTGGAATTCACGCGGCGAGAGCTGAATAACTTGATCTTTGCGCATTAAAACTTTTGTCGTGCGATTCAGCGTGAAATCTCCTATCTCAATGACTTCCTGCTGAATTTTTTGCGTAGAACGTCTGCCGAGTGCGCGGAGTCTTGCCAAAAGTTCGTCAAACTCGAAAGGTTTAACCAAATAATCGTCCGCACCGGCGTCGAGACCCATAACTCTGTCTTCGACGGTATCTTTCGCGGTGAGCATGATGATTGCGCGTTCGTAACCTGCCTCGCGCAGTTGCCGACAAGCTTCAAGCCCCGAAACGTTCGGCATCATCCAATCCAAAATCAAAATGTCGTATTCCGAGTACATAGCGTATTCAAAAATATCGCCGCCGTTGGTTATCCACTCAACATTGAACTTATTTTGCGTCAACATGTACTCAATCAATTTACCGAGACGGCTATCGTCTTCGGCGAGCAGAATTCTCATCATATTTTTCACTCCCAAAAATTTTTTCATGATTATAGCAGTTATCGGCAAAAAAAGGAACTAGGAATTAGTTTTTCAAATCCCTGATAGCGTTTAAGACCTGCGCGGGCTTGACGTTTTGCAAACAGGCGGGATTATCACAGATTTTTTTGGTACACGGACAACAAGGTTCGCGACTCGTTAGGGCGATTGCATTTTTATTAATGGGGTGCCAACGGTCGGGGCTTGTGCAACCGTAAATCGTAACCATTTTAACGCCAGTCGTAGCGGCAATGTGAGTTGCGCCCGTGTCGACGGTTATAAATAAATTTACGCGGCGAAAAAGTTCTGCAAGGTCGGTTAATGAAGTCTCGCCGCAAAAATTTTCAACGTCGCCGCCCATTTCCGCGATAACTTCGTCAGCATAGGCTTTATCGTTCGGTGCGCCGACAATAAAAAATGCCGCGTCATAAGTTTGGCGCAATTTCTTAACGACTTCGGCGAAATATTCTTTGCTCCAAGTTTTTAGCGGAAAAGTTCCTTTAACACACAGCGCGATTTTAAATTTTGCGTCGGGAAGGCGGGAAAGCAATTTATCAGCGACGAGTGAACTTTTTTTAGGGAAAACTGGTTCGGCGTGCCCTTCGATATTAAAAAATTTGCGGACAATCTCTTGATAAGTTTCTGCTTGCAGAGTTTTATTAAGGTCGTGCGAAATTTCTATAACATCGGTATAAAGCATAGTCACGCGGCTTTTATTGTCGTCAAAAACTTTGGACGGGCAAACTCTGCGCGGAATTCCGGCAAAAAAAGTTATCAACGCGGGGCGGAGTTTCCTATCAAAGGAAATAGCCAAGTCAAAATTGCGTTGACGAATATTTTTAACCAATCTACGCATTTTATTAAAGGAATTTTCTTTAGCTTTGTAATCGAGGACAATAACGTCGTCGACAACGGGATTATCGATAACGGCGTCCTTAACAACGGGTTTAACGAGCATAGTGATTTTAGTTTCTGGGAAATTTTTCTTGATAAGTGCGAGCGCGGAAGTTGTAAGTACCACGTCGCCGAGATTTACCAATGCATTGATTAAAATATTTTTAAACATTTTCTTCCTCCGTGACGTGGCGATTTTCTTTGCCGTAATAATAAAGCTTGACATACTTCGCCATTGTATAAAAATAATGGAAGCCCGCCAACACGAAACCAATCATTCCGTCTAAAAAGCCGCCGCGCAGAAAATACATTCGGAAACTTGCCCAAATCGGGTGAAAAATCATATCGAAAAGATTAGCCGTCTTGCCCTGTTCGTGAGCTTTTTTAGCGGCAAGCGTCGTGTAAAAGTTCAGCTTGTTAAAATAATGATTCCAATCGCGGTAGGGATAATGGACGAGATAAGCGGACTCGGCAAAATCTTTTTCCGCGCAGGTGTGATGAATTTGCGGGTGAACAAAGCCCGTAACGTAACTGTCTTTAGTCGGGAAAAGGCGCGTCACATAATCTGGGAACCAGCCGCCGTGCTTAAGCGGTTGCCCCCAAAAATAACTTAGCCGCGCCGTCCGATAAGCAAAATTTTTATCGTCGCCGTCAAGAACTTTTTTTATCTCGGCGGAAAGTTCGGGCGTAGCGCGTTCGTCGGCGTCTATGAAGAAAACCCAATCGAACTTCGCCTGCTTAATCGCAAAAGTTTGTTGACCGCCCCAATCGCCGTTAAGTCCTCTTTGAATAACACGCGCTCCGAGTTTTTTAGAAATCTGCGCGGTCGCGTCGGTGCTGAAGTCGTCGATAACAATTACTTCGCTCGCAAAATCCTTTACGCTCTTAATGCACGCGCCGATAAATTTTTCTTCATTCTTAGCTAAAATCAGCACGGATACCTTAGCCATTCCGTTCCTCCAAAATAATTTTTTCAAGACGCCGCGCAAAATTTGTAGGCGAAAAATCTTCACCAGCCATTTGCAAATCCCTTTTATACGTCGGAAAATTTTTGTCAAAGTCGTTTATAAAAGTCTCAAGCACTCGCGAAAGGTCGTTAAGGTCGCCGCTCTCGAAAGTCTCGCCGACTCGGTAAAGTTTGAAGACTTCGGGATTCATATCATTGCTTGCGACAACGGGTTTGCCAAAGCCTATCGCAGTAAATAACATTCCGCCCCAATGATACCGATAACGCGGCGAAGAATACGGCATTAGTAGCGCGTCGACATTCATAATCGCCCGTTGCCACTCCGCGCCGATTAAGCCCTTATGTAAAAAGCTTAAACCTTTGACGCCCGAATATTGACTGATAATTTCTTCAAAGTCTTCCGAGTCTTCCGCGTGCATCGTCGAGCCTTGAACTTGCAATTCAACTTTGCGCGTATAATTGCCTTTTAAATAAACTTCCAAAAGCCCGCGCAGATTTTTTTCTCGCCGATATTGTCCGAAGAATCCGATTGTTAATGTCTTATTATTTCCATTCCTAATTACTAATTCCTCATTCCTAATTGACAAATCGCGTGCGGTGTAAGTCGGCGGGTAAATAGTAAAGATATTGTCGCGCCGTTCGCCGAAAATATTATCAGAAAAAGTCAGCACAACGGGCTTGATATTTTTATTTGTCGCGAGTTTATCAGCCGCCGCCAAAAATTTCGGAGCCTCCGTCGGATTAATGCCGTGCAATATAAAAATCAGCGGCACGGAAATTTTCTTTAAGTCGCTGTGATTCAACGCCCGCAAATATCTGTAAGTCGAAGTCGGGACAATCAGCGCGTCGAAATTTTTCTGCGCGTCGAAAAGCTGACTGTACCACCTTTGACGATTAATTTCTCGACGAGCCGCCGCAAATAATTTCTTCAGCCCGCGAGAATTCGTATAAGTCACGGCGTCGCCTTTTAACTTCGTGACGGGCGTTTGATAATCGAATTGGAATTGGAAATTTTGCGGGACGTAAAACTCGACCTCCTGACCAAGTCCGCGAAATTCTTCAACTAAAATTCTGTCAAACTCGACTTCGTGACCGCCGGGCGTCATTATGTTTTCAAATATCGCAATCCGCACGTTTAAACCTCCGCAACTCGTTATCAATCGCCGCGTCCAATTCGTCAAGCAACGCGAATCGCCTCCGATATTGCGCCCGCTTATGTGACGGAATTTCTTCGACAGTTTTGCGCGTCTCAATCAACGGCAATTCATAAAATCTTTTATCGTCAGTCGGAACGCCGCCCGCCTCTGCCCAGAAGTCGCTAAACGAAGTCTTTAACTTTCTGTCGCGCCGAATGTGATTGTTCGCGTAATAGCCTTCGTTCGTGACGGCAAAAATTTTTTTAACTCCTAACGAACGAGCCACAGCCTGCGCGGCGTAAAGGATTAAATTTTTCGTGCGGTAAGCGTGACATTTCTTTGTAATTTTTTTAATAAGTTCGCGGGCGTCGTCGACGTTTGGTCCTTGCATTGCGCCAATCCATATCGCCCAATCGTTGTCGGGAGTTCGCGCTATCCAGAATAAAATTTGATAAACGGGCGTCTCGTCTGGCAAAATGAACATAATCGCCGCTAAGCCTTCCTTGCGTTGTCCCGACTCCGCGCAGAGTACCAATTTCATTTCGCCTAAAGTTTCGTCGAGCGGCATTTTCCACAGCTCAATTTTCTTGTCGCCATAAAGTTTCAGCATGAAATCATCGTTCAGCCGCGCAGATAAAAATTGCATATTCTCTTCGATAAGCCGCGCCCGTTCCTCGAACGTCGACCGATAATAAAAAAATGCCCGCGTCGCCTGTTCGTAGACAAACGGGTAGCCTCCCGCGATTTTTTTCATCAGCTCCGATTGCGTAAAAAATTTTTCAAGTCGACTCATGCGCTGAGGGTGCAAACAACAACGCGCCACGAATACTGCGAATCGGTGCGCCTCTCGCGGATTGTTTAAGTCATAAATCTTTTTTCCAAGCTCAATGAAGTTACTCATAAGTTTTCCTGCCTAACTAAATTTGGCAAAGTCTAACATAGGCGCGATTTTTTTTCAATAAGTAGTGACTTTGTACCGCACAGATTAAATTTCTATTAAAAGTTTTCGCAAATGCTTGACAATTTAGGAGGGGGGGCATTTATAATAATGACAAACATTATAAAGGAGTTGGTTCATTATGAAAGAGCTTGTCTTTAACCTCCAACGATTTGCCGACTTGGATTTAATCGAAGGCACGGACGATAACGACAATTTTAACAACCGTGTCGGTTCGGATACTGCGATTGACGGCAAAGCAGGCGACGATTATATTTCATTCATGGGTGACCATAACTCAATCAACGGCGGCGACGGTAATGATGATATTCAGCTTGTCGGCGACCGTAACTCAATCAATGGCGGCAACGATAATGATAATATCCGGATTGTCGGCGACAACAACACAGTAAGCGGCGGCACGGGCGATGATTATATCGACATTTGGAACGGCGACGGCGACGGACTTTATCTTTACGACGCCAACTTTTACAGACTCGCAAGCAATAACGGTTTTGTTTACGTTTACGAAGGCGGCAATGACATTATCAGAAGCTTTAACAAAGATAACAATTTCCTAGTCATTGAAGGCTACACTTGGTCGACGTATAGAGAAAAAGACGAAAATGACAACGACACAGACAGATTTATTGTCAACGTCCTGAACGGCGAAGAAATCGTCGGTACAATCACGCTTGAAAATTATTGGTCGGACAAAGTTAATATTGTCTCATCAAAAGAGGAGCTTGTGAACTTCAATATCGTTTTCAACCACCACTATGAAACCGACACGGTACTTTACGGCTCTGACGGCAAGGACATCATAACGAATGCAGGGAAAAATGTTTCTATAACGAGCGGCGCGGGCAATGACTCAATTTATACCACCGGCGACTCGGTCACAATCGATGCGGGCAACGACGACAATTATGTTTTGGCTCATTCTGGTGCTCATATCACGATAATGAGCGGCACGGGCAACGACAAAATTGATAACGGCAACGGCTGCGATGTTGTTTACTTCTACAAAGGCGGCAACGATACACTCGATAATCTTGCTGATTTGGATACCATTGTTCTCGGTGATGTCAAAGTAAAATCTTCTATTCAATCCGATAACGGTACTATGCTCCGACTCAGCAACGGAAATTATTTGTACCTTTTAGGCGGAATCACCAAAAGGATTGTCTCGTCATTAGATGAAGTTCCGAAAATAAATGTCACTAGCAATCACACAAACAACACCGTCGTTACGGGCAAACGTGAGGAAGGCACTATCGATTATATTGGCAATGACGCCGATAAAGTTACAATCAACGGCGGAGATGAAGCCGATTACATTTCTAACAGTGGTGCAAAAGTTTCAATCAGTGGCGGCGCAGGGGACGATAATATTTTTAACGGTTATAATGAAGGTGGGAACGTCTCAATCAGTGGCGGTAACGGCAACGATTATATTGACAACCACTGTAAAAACGTCTTGATAAACGGTGACGAGGGCAACGATTACATTTTTAGCCACGAAGCAGCAAAAAATTCAAAAATCAATGGTGGCGACGGTGACGATGATATTTGTAATTTAAGCTCTGACGTTTTAATTGACGGTGGAGACGGTAACGATCACATTAGCAATGAATGGCAAAATTCTAACGCCACTATCAATGGCGGCAACGGCGATGATAATATTTGGAGTGATGGCAATAATGGTTCAATCAACGGCGGCGACGGCAATGATTACATTACAACAAATGACGGGGCTTATGACAATACGATAGACGGCGGCGCGGGCGACGATACCATTGAGTCATATGGCGGCAATGATCTTGTTCGCTGGTCAGGCGGCAACGATTTTATAACGGGATTCGGTTTCGATGACAGCCTTCAAATTATGTCGGGCACTATCAGCGCGGTTGGATACGAAGACGGCAGAACTTTATTGATTGTCGGCGAAAACGTCATAACTGTTGAAGGCGAAATTTACAGAGTCTTTAATCAAGACGGGAAAAAAATCATACTTGCAAGCTTTAACGCTGACGCTGTTACCAATGAAAAAAATGATACTTTGGTCAACGGCACAGGCGGCGATGATGTCATTGCAAACACGGGCAAAAACGTTACAATCGACGCGGGAGACGGAGATAATTCCATTTACAACGAAGGTTCCAACGTTTCAATTAACTTCGGCGTAGGCAACGATTACATTCTTAACGAAGGCGACAACGTCAGCATTTCGACCGGCGCAGGTAATGATGGCGTCAACAATGTTTATGCGCAAAACGCCGCCAATATCGATTTGGGTACAGGAGATGATTGGGTTGATAATCACGCCTCGAACAGCACGATTTTGGGCGGCGACGGTGACGACTTCATTGACAGCAACGCCTCCAACGTTTCAATCGACGCGGGCGAAGGCAATAACCATATTGTACTTTTCAACGAAAAACATACGGTTACAGCCGGCGCAGGCAATGATACTGTCGACGATAACGGTTGCAACTCGGCAATAATCGACGTTGGTGCGGGTAACGATATAATTAACAATAGAGGTGAAAACAACTCAATCAATGGCGGCGAGGGCAACGATTTCATTCACAATGAAGGTTGCGGCGATTACTCGACAATTCTCGGTGGCGCAGGTAACGATACCATTGACAATAACGGCGACACAGTTAAGGTTGACGCGGGCGACGGTGACGATTCCATTTACAGCAATAGTTACTATGCCACAATAAGCGGCGGCAATGGCGACGATTCAATACTTCTCAACAATGAGGGACATGATTATTTAATTCAGTATAAGTCAGGCGACGGCAACGACTTTATCGAAGGATTTAATGAAACTTCGACGCTTTCGATTGCGGGCAGTTCTTACACTTCGACAACGAACGACAGCGATATAATTATTACGGTCGGCGAAGGTTCGATAACATTGGCAGGCGCGGCTTGGAATTCAAGTCCTAACATTGTCGTCGGCGCACTCGAAGAGGAAGAAGATAACGACGATACACTCGAAGGAGGTAATAACGGCGGCAACGGCGGAAATGACACTTTGCCTGTCGACGACAACGGGGCGACTTGGAAATTTAACAGCAAAGCCAATAAGGCGACTTATAGCGAGTCCAATAAAACTTTGGTGACAGTCAGCGGCGTTAAATCTTTGAACGGGCTTTCGATTGACGTTGACAATAAAATCGTAACGGTCGGAACGGCGGCTCTCAATAACTCGAACGTTTCAATCAGCGACGGATATGCATTGGCTTTGGCAGACGACGTGATAACTCCACAAACGACGGCGGCAAAATGGAGCCTTAGCAAGAAGACTGCAATTTATAAGGATAAGTCAACCAGCGCGGGCTATTCTGTTAAAAATAATCAGATTGTCTATAACGCGGCTAGCGGTGGCGAGACTTTACTCACGGTTGACGGCGTTAAATCGCTCGACGGCATTTCTAAAAAGGGCACGAAAATCACAATCGCGAAGTCGTCTTTAAATAAGTCGGACGTTACGATAAGCGATGGCTACACTTTGGCTTTAGGGGAAGACGTACCGACTCCCGATTATAATGAAACAGACTTCGACGGCTTAACTTACAAATCGGCAAGTAACACGGCGGGTTACACTCTTGATGATAACAAAATTACCTACACGAAAGCGAAAGCGGCGACCGATTTATTCACAATCAAAGGCGTCAAGAATACCGAAGGCATAACGGTTGACGGCAAAACAGTTACGGTTCCCAAGTCGGCACTTGGTACCAGTAAGGTAATTATCAACAACGGCTATGCTTTGGCGATTGCAGACGACGTTAAAACTCCAAAACCGATGGTAGCTGGCTGGACGCTTGACGGCACGACGGCTACCTATAAGAAAAATTCAACTAGCGACGGTTATACAGTGAACGCGAATAATGAAATCGTTTATAGCCCAGCTAGTGAGGGCGATACTTTAGTTACTGTTAGAGGCGTCCAATCGACCAATGGGCTTTCCTTAAATAAAAAAGTTGTCACGGTGTCAAAAGTGGCTTTGGGCACTGACGAAGTTACGATAAGCGACGGTTATATCCTCAAGCTCGGCGGTGACGTAACTAAATCCGCAACGATCAATACTTGGAACTTCAATAAATCAAAAGCAACTGCAACTTACAAGCAAACGGCGACTAAAGGTTATGCGCTTGCGGACGACAAAAAATCGATAACTTACACTACGAAGACAAACAAGAAATTAGTCACGGTCAGCGGCGTCAAGTCGGCAAGTGGACTCGTGACCTATGATGACAAAAAAGTTGTAACGGTCGGTGCGAAAGCTCTCGATGAAAAGACAGTTAAAATAAGCGGTAACGAATATACCTTGAAACTCAGCTCGAAAGTTGAGACTCCGCAAACGACGGCGGCGGGTTGGACTCAAGACAGTAAAACTAAAACTGCTACTTATAAATCGGCAAGCAATACCGCTGGTTACAAGCTCGCCGCTAATGGCAAATCGATAACTTACTCGAAGAAAACGACTGCAAAGACTTTAGCGTCAATTAACGGCGTTAAAGAAAATGCTACTCCTACAGTTAAAAATAAAGTCATCACGCTGAAGAAAGCAAATTTGAGCGGGAGCAAAGTAACAGTCAGCGGTAGTTACGGCTTCAACTTCGCGTCGGGCGATTATAAAAACACTTCGATTGTCGGTAGTAAGAATAAAGATTCAATCACGAGTAACGGCTCCAAACTTTCTATTACTGGCGGCAAGGGCAATGATTTAATCAGCCTAAGCTCAGACGCGAAAAATAATGTTATCGTTTACAACGTAGGTGACGGCAACGATACCATTTATGGCTTCGACGGCAACGATACCCTAAAGATTGCAAAAGGCACGGCGAGCGTTACAACCAAAGGCAACGACGTTATCTTTACGGTCGGCAAAGGCAAAATCACGGTCAAGGGCGGCGTCGGCAAAACTATCAATTACGTTGATAAAAACGTCGAGAAGACTTATCCCATATCAAAGCTTGTTACGCTCACTGAAGATTATGACAAAAAGACTTACACAATGAGTGACGAACTTCGCACGCTTGATGCTTCAGCTGTCCAACGCGACTTAGAGATTATCGGAAACGAATACGCGAATAAAATTACCGGTTCCAACCAAAACGATATAATCAAAGGCGGCGGTGCTAACGATACTCTTAAAGGTGGCAAAGGTTCGGACGTATTTATTTATGCAAGCGGCGACGGTAACGACGTTATAACAGACTACGCTACAGAAGATAAAATTCAGATTGAAAATGGCACGGCGAAAGTTACGGCAAGTGGCAAGGATGTAATTTTCACGGTTGGAACGGGCAAAATCTCCGTCAAGGGAGCCGCCGATAAGGTCGTCACCTACATTGACGCAAACAGCAAAGTTAAGTACTACCCTGAAAATCAAAACTCTGCCGTCACGGTTAGCGGCGCGGGTGTTACTCTTAAGAGCAGTTACAAGAAAGGCAGTTTCGACGTTGCGAATTACGGCAGTACGATTGTTACGATAGACGCCTCGCCAGTTTCGCACAACTTGAAGATTTTCGGTAACGAAAAAGCGAACGTTATTTTGGGCGGCTACGGCAACGATACGATAATCGGCGGTAAGAATAACGACACGTTGCAGGGCGGCGACGGTAAAAATGTTTTCCTTTACAATGAGGGCGATGGCAATGATGTGATTGTCGACTATAACACGGGCGATAAAATTAGTTTGGTGTCGGATGCGGTAATTTCTTCGTCGGTTAAAGGCGATGACGTGGTTTTAAAGGTCGGTAAGAATAAAATCACGCTCAACAACGGCGTCGACAAAGTTATCACGGTCGTAGACGCGAAAGGCGGCAATAGAATCATTGGCGGCACGAAAGATGATAACATAAAGGGCGGTAAAGGAAACGATTCACTCTGGGGCGGCAAAGGTGCTGATACTTTGCAAGGCGGCAAGGGAAATGACAGTTTATGGGGCAATGCAGGAGCCGATACTTTCATTTATGCCAACGGTGACGGAGACGATACTATTTATGGCTTTGCCAATGACGACATGTTAAAAATCACTGGTGTTAATGCTAAGGACATTACAGGCACGACCAATTCAAAAGGTACGGAAGTTTATTTCAAGGTTGGCAAGACAACGGACGCTATTACGCTTAAAAATTTCACGGCGAAAAGCTTTAATGTCAACGGAGATTCATACAAAATCAGCGGCAAAAAATTAGTCCCTAACTCCTAACCCCCTAACCCCTACTATTTCCTAAATCCTAATCCCTGTTCCCTAACGAGGGGTTTTTTGTTTATAAAAATTCCTTAAAAATTTTCTGCCAATTTAACAGGAAAATTTTCAGACGAATAGAATACAAAACGCAAATTACGAACAGCAAATTTTAAAAAGGAGCGTGTAGGAGTAATGGCGATTAACACCTCCGGTTTCGGCGCGTATGATATTCGCGGCATTTATCCCGAAAGTATCAACCAAGAATTGGCGTATCGCGTCGGCAGAGTTTTTCCCGAAATTTTCGGCGCGAAAAAAGTTGCCGTCGGACATGACATCAGACTTTCAGGCGCAACGCTTTTTGACGCATTAGCTCGCGGACTCACTGAATCGGGTTGCGACGTTTACGACATCGGGCAATGCGGCACCGAAATGATTTACTTCGCGACGGGCTTTAATGACTTCGACGGCGGCATTATGATTACCGCCTCCCATAACCCTAAAGAATATAACGGCATGAAATTTGTCGGCAAAGGCGTCCGTCCCATTGCGCCTAAAACTGGACTGCTTGACATCAAAGCGGCGGTCGAGGACGAAACTCGCGATTGGTCGTTCAGAAAGGCAACGGGCACCGTCCGCAGGATTGACATTTTGCCCGATTATATAAAGTGCCTCCTTTCCTACGTCGATATTAAGAAGCTTAAGCCGCTAAAGGTCGTCATTAACACTGGCAACGGCGCGGCAGGTCCGATTATTAACGAACTGGAAAAATTTTTGCCCTTCGAGATTGTCAAAGTTCATAACAACACAAACGGCTATTTCCCGAACGGCGTCCCGAATCCGCTCCTTCAAGACGCCCGCGCAGAGACTTCAAAAGCTGTCGTCGAAAACGGCGCGGCTTGCGGAATTGCCTTTGACGGCGACTTTGACCGTTGCTTTTTATTCGACGAAAAGGGCGGCTTTATCGAAGGCTATTACATGGTCGGTTTCCTCGCCGAATCTTTTTTGGAGAAACATACGGGCGAAAAAATTATCTTTGACCCACGCGCCATTTGGAATACGATTGACATTGTCGAAAGTCTCGGCGGCAAGCCGCTAATGTGTCGTTCGGGGCATGTTTACATAAAAGAACTTATGCGCGCCGAAAATGCGGTTTATGGCGGCGAAATGTCGGCGCATCATTATTTCCGCGACTTTTATCTTTGCGATAGCGGCATGATTCCTTGGCTCCTTGTCCTTGAGCTTATGAGCCATACCGATAAAACGTTGTCCGAACTTATGGCGGAGCGTATTGCCAAATATCCCGTGTCGGGCGAAATTAATACCAAAGTTTCAAGCACCGACAAGGTTAAGGAGATTATGGCGAAGATTGAGCAAATTTACGGCGCGGGTGGCAAAGTTTATAAGATTGACGGGATAAGCATTGACTTTGACGATTGGCGGTTTAATCTGCGCGGTTCGCAGACGGAACCTTATATCCGTTTGAATGTCGAGGCTCGCGGCGATAAATCTTTAATGGAAGCTAAACGCGATGAATTGCTTGCGATTATTCGCGGCTAAAGGTGATTGTATGGAGAAAAATATTTACGGCTTGGCTGAGGGAGTTTATAAAGCGTGCCAATATTTAGGCTTGAAATTCCCCGAAAAAGCTCTGCCCGAAGGCGAACATTTTCCCTCCGACTATTTTGGCGACGATTTCAAGTTGGATTCGGCAACGAAAAAAAATTTGCGCTTATCGATAAAATGGTCGAGCGATAAGTTTGAACGCATATATAAAAACTTCGCGGAAAAGTTCGAGTCTCAAAAACCCCTTAAGCAAAACGCGACCGACTTAAATGTTTATTTCTGTGATTACATTCTCTTTGTCGGCAGGAAATTAGGCGCGTCCACAAGCGACTACTTTGACTTTGAATTTTATAACAAGTCCTTTGAATTGCGCGATACTTTTATAGTTGATAAACATGTCACTGCGCGGCGAATAATTTGCAACGATTTCAGCGATATGGAACTCGTAAACAATAAAGCTAGAACAAACGCGGTCTTTGCCGATTTTATTCATAGGGACTGGATTGACGCGAGCACTTGTACTTTCGAGGAGTTTAAACTTTTTGTTGAAAAATACCCGCGATTTTTTTCCAAACCTGTCGCGGGAATAAAGGGTAAGGGCGTCAAGATTAATAAAATTGATCCCATGCAAAATCTTAAAAAGCTTTTCATAGATTTTAAAGATAAAAAAAACATTCTTGAAGAAATTATCAATCAGCATAAAGAGCTAGCGGCTTTTTGCCCCAGTACTGTCAATACAATTCGCGTTGTTACTTTCCTTGATATACATAACGTTGCGCACATTTTGACGGCGACAGGTCGATTCGGTAAAGTTGGCGGTGTCGCGGATAATCCTCAACTCGGCGGCTATTATGCCACTGTCGACCCGAAAACTGGAGTGATTATTTCCGACGCGATTAACAGAGCACATGAGCGATTTAAAGCTCATCCCGATACCGAAAAAATTTTCAAGGGCTTTGAATATCCCGCGTGGCAAAAAGTTCGCAAGTTCGTTAAGACGCTGGCTAAAATAGTTCCGTCGTTGCGTCATATCGGCTGGGACATTGCCATAAACGATAAGGGCGAGCCTATACTTGTTGAGGCTAATGGCGGCATTGCCTCTGACACTCAACAGGCGGCGGATTCTGTCGGCAGACTTTATCTTTATCATCCGCTCCTTGACGAATTGCAAAATTATCAAGCTAATCAAATGCGGCGGCTGGGTTATCGCTCCAATAATCCTCGCGATTTTATGGCGTCTTACGAAGATAGCGCGTCCTTGCGTCAAGATTCGCGATTAAAACAAGCTATGCTTAAATTGATTCCCGACTGCAAGAGCTTAATGGATTTGGGGTGCAGAAAGGCGAAGTTCGTCAAATCCATTTGCTCCGAAAATGTTCAATATATTCCCGTCGATTTTAAAAAGCACGACGACGAAGTTATTGCCTGCGACTTCAATAAAAAGGAATTCCCAGACATAAAAGCGGACGTTTGCCTTTGCGCGTTCACTGCCGAATATGTAAAGTACCTTTCGCAGTTTTTAGCTAACATGTGCAATGCCGCGCAGAAACAGATTTTAATTTGGGCTTGTCCTGTCGATAAGGAACTTAATAAAAATGCTAGGTGGAAAAATCCGTTCCCGATAGATTTTATTGAGGAATTTTTAATCAAGACGATTGAGCAAAATAATTTTAAATTAACTGCGCAATATCCCGACGAAAATAATCACGCAGTTATTCTGTACGATTTTAGGAGAACTTAAAATGGACTCGGAGAAAAACATTTACGGCTTATCAGAAGGAGTTTTCAAAGCCTGTCAGTTTTTAGGTTTAAAATTTCCTGCTGAAGTTCCGAGCGACGGCGAGCATATCCCCTCCGATTATTTCGGTGACGATTTCGATTTAGACGAGGAAACTAAGGAAAAATTGCGCTCTGAAGTAATTTTGGATAAGGAAAGATTTGATAAGATTTACGAAAGTTTTATTGAAAAATTTGCGTCGCAACAGCCGCTTAGACAAAGTAAAACTGATTTAAATGTTTACTTTTGTGACTTCATTTTGTTCTCTGACGATCAAAATGCTTTCATTTATAGTAATTACTTTGATTACTTTGACTTTGAGTTTTATAAAAAATCGCCCGAACTTCGCAAGGAGTTTAGGACGCAATCAGATAGATCGCAGACGCGAATTCTTTGTAACGATCCGTGCGATCACGAACTTTTAAACAATAAAGCCGAAACAAACGCCCGCTTTGCCGATTTCCTGCATCGCGATTGGCTTAACACTCTAACTTGTACTTTTAACGAGTTTAAGCTTTTTGTCGAGAAACACCCGCGATTTTTTTCAAAGCCGCTTGGCGGAAGTTTTGGTTTAGGTGCGGAGATTCATGAAGTCGAGCCAACCGAAAATCTCAAGGAGCTTTTCGCTAAGTTAAAGGAAGAGGAAACGCTTTTAGAAGAGGTCGTTAAGCAGCACGAGGCGATAGCAGCTTTTTGCCCAGACACTGTTAATACTATCCGCGTCAACACTTTCCTTGATACTCATAACGTCGTTCACATTTTGACGCCCGGCGGCAGGTTCGGCAGAATGGGCAATGTTGTCGATAACTTTCACGGCGGCGGCTATTCCGTCATGATTGACCCAGACACGGGAATAATCATTTCCGACGCGATAAACAGAGCTCACGAACGCGCCCATAAACACCCCGACAGCGGTAAGACTTTCAAAGGTTTTCAATATCCTGCTTGGGAAAATCTGTGCGAGACCGTAACTAAAATGGCAAAGAGGATTCCTCAAATGCGTCATATAGGTTGGGATTTGGCGATAAACGACAAGGGCGAGACCGTGATTATTGAGGCGAATATAAATCCCGATGTGGACGTTCAACAGGCTCCTGATAATGTCGGCAAACTTTATCTTTATACGCCGCTTATGGACGAACTTCAAAATTATAAGAAAGAGGAAATGAACTTTTTAGGCTATCGCGTCAACAATCTGCGCGACTTCGACGTTTCCTATCGGACGCTGTCGTCGCGTTCTAATTCTAGATTGAAATATGCTATGCTTAATTTAGTTCCCGATTGCGCGAGTTTAATGGATTTAGGTTGCAGACGCGCCAAATTTGCCGGCACCGTTTGCCCCGAAAATGTTCAATATATCCCCGTTGATTATAAGCAATACGACGACGAAGTTATTCTTTGCGACTTCAACGAGGACGAATTTCAAGATATAAAAGCTGATACTTGCCTCTGCGCGTTCACTGCCGAGTATGTGGAAAATCTTCCGCTGTTTATTAATAACATGTGCAACGCCGCGCAGAAACAGATTCTCATGTGGTGTCGTCCCTTCGATAAGGAAAATAAAGCCCTCTACAGGTGGTATAACCCGTTCTTAACAGACTTCACAGAAGAATTTTTAATTAAAAGTATGGAGCAAAATAATTTCCGATTGAATATGCAATACCAAAGCCCCGTTAATCACTCGATAATTTTTTATGACTTTAGGAGAAATTAATATGGAGTTGGAAAAAAATATCTATGGCTTATCCGAAGGAGTTTTCAAAGCCTGTCAATTTTTAGGCTTGAAATTTCCTGAGGAGTCTTTGTCCGAAGGCGAACACGTTCCCTCTGACTATTTCGGCGAAGATTTTGAATTCGACGAGGAAACTAAAGAAAAGTTGTGCGCGGAAAGAAAATGGACTAAAGAAAAATTTGAGCAAGTCTACAAAATTTTTTCTAAAGCGTTCGCGTCTCGAAAGCTCATTAAACATAATAAAACCGACCTGAATATTTATTTCTGCGATCATGTGCTCTTCGACATAAAGCAAAACGGAGCCTCAAGCGACGACTATTTTGCTTTTGAATTTTACAATAAATCATTTGCACTTCGCGACGAGTTTATAAATCAAACTTCTCGCAATCAAATGATTGTAATTTGCAACGAGCATTTCGCTATAGATATTGCAACTAATAAAAGAAAGGCAAACTCACTTTTTAACGAATTTCTCCGCAGAGATTGGATTTACACTGGCGATTGTACTTTTGAAGAATTTAAAGTTTTCATAGAAAAACACCCGCGCTTTTTTTCAAAACTTTCTGGTGGTAATCAAGGAAAGGGAGCCGAAATTATCAGCGTTGGTTCAAACGATAATCTCGAAAAAATTTTTGCCAAGCTCAAAAGCAAGAACAGAATTTTGGAAGAAGTCGTTAAGCAGCACGAGGCGATAGCGGCTTTTTGCTCCGATACTGTTAATACAATCCGTGTTTATACTCTTTTAGACGCGCATAATGTTGTACATATTTTGGCGACAGTCGGCAGATTCGGCAAAAAAGGTGGCGTAGTGGACAATGTACATGGGGGCGGATGCTGTTCTGTCACCATAGATTCAAAGACTGGGATAATTACTTCCGACGGATTAAATAACGTTCATGAACGTCTTCAAAAACACCCCGATAGTGGTAAAATTTTTAAAGGATTTCAATATCCTTCGTGGAAAAAAGTTTGTGCCGTCGTTAAGACAATGGCAAAAATGATCCCTCAACTGCGTTATTTGGGTTGGGACATTGCTGTAGATGTCGTCGGCGAGCCCGTACTTATAGAAGTTAATGGAAACGCACCTGCTGTAGATCTTATGCAAGCGGCGGATTCTGTCGGAAGACTTCCGCTTTATAAGCCGTTAATTGACGAACTTAAAAAGGATAAAGCAGACAGAATAAATCGTTTAGGCTATCAAGTGAATACTCTCCGCAATTTCGATTCTTCTTATTACGGCGAGCCTATACGCAAAAATTTAAGGCTCAAATTCGCGCTTGGAAAATTAATTCCCGATTGTAAAAGTCTGCTGGACTTAGGTTGTAGAGAGTCAAAAGCCGCCAAAGCCTTTTGTCCTAAAAAAGTTAAATACATTCCCGTTGACTTCAAAAAGCATGACGACGAAGTCATTCTTTGCGACTTTAACGACGGAGAATTTCCTGACATAAAGGCGGATACTTGCCTTTGCGCGTTCACTGCCGAGTATGTGGAAAATCTTCCGCTGTTTATTAATAACATGTGCAACGCCGCGCAGAAACAAATTCTCATGTGGTGTCGCCCCTTTGATAAAGAAGTCCATCATCATTACAGGTGGTATCACCCTTTCTTGACAGATTTCACAGAAGAATTTTTGATTAAGAGCATGGAGCAAAATAATTTCCGATTGAATATGCAATATCAAAGCTCCGTTAATCACTCGATAATTTTTTATGACTTTAGGAGAAATTAATATGGAGTCGGAAAAAAATATTTATGGCTTGTCCGAAGGAATTTATAACGCCTGTCTGCATTTGGGTTTTGAATTCCCTGCGGAAGCTCTGCCCGAAGGCGAACATTTTCCCTCCGATTATTTCGGCGACAATTTCGATTTGGACGAGGAAACGACAGAAAAATTGCGCTCCGAAGTCGTGTGGTCAAGCGACAAATTCACTATTACTTACAGGACTTTTACCGAGCGATTCTACGCCCAAGAGCCGATTAAACATACCACAACCGACTTGAGCGTTTTCTTCTGCGACTATCTTCTTGCGCAAAAATCAAACGAGGTTGCCGTTAAAAATTATTTCTACTATGAATTCTATAAAAAATCCTTTGAACAGCGCGATACTTTTTTGCTGATAAAGCATTCAGTCTTGCGGCGAATTATATCTAACGATCATGAAGCCGACGCGCAGTTTCTCAATAAGTGGAGAGCGAACGAAATTTTTTCCGACTTTCTTCATCGCGATTGGCTTAACACCATGACTTGTACTTTTGAAGAATTTAACCTTTTTGTCGATAAACACCCGCGTTTCTTTTCCAAACTCGCCGCTGGTTCGCAGGGTAAAGGTGCCGCGATTGTTGAAGTCGAGCCAAACCAAAACCTTAGACGACTTTTTAACAACCTCAAAAGCAGGAATAGAATTCTGGAGGAAGTTGTCACTCAACACGAATCGATAGCGGCTTTCTGTCCCGATACCGTCAACACAATCCGCGTTAATACTTTCTTCGACGTGCATAACGTTGTAAACATTTTGACGGCAAGCGGTAGATTCGGCAGAATGGGCAACGTTATTGACAATTTCACCGTAAAAGGTTTCGCCGTCATTATCGACCCGAACAGCGGGATAATCATTTCCGAAGGCATGAATAGTGCCCATGAGCGTGTTAAAATTCACCCCGACAGCGGCAAGACTTTTAAAGGCTTTCAATATCCCTCGTGGGAAAAAGTCCGCGCCGCCGTTACCGAAATGGCTAAAAGAATTTCTTCCATACGTCATATTGGCTGGGATATATCCGTCAACGACAAGGGCGAGCCGTTGCTTATCGAAGTTAATGTTGATTCGGGCGTCGGCGTCCAACAGGCTCCTGATTCCGTCGGCAGACTCAATCTTTATAAGCCGCTCATTGACGAGTTGCAAAATTATAATAAAGAAGAACTGCAATTCTTAGGCTATCGCGTCAATAATTTGTCCGATTTCGATTCTGCTTACGAGCTTTCGCCACAACGTCAAGATTTCAGATTGCGCTATGCCTTGCTTAAACTTATTCCCGATTGCACAAGCATTCTGGATTTAGGTTGCAGAGAATCAAAAACAATCGGCGCGAATTGTCCAGAAGACGTGAAATATTTCCCTGTTGATTTTAAAAACTATGACGACGACGAAATTATTATCTGCGACTTTAACGAAGGCGAATTCCCCGACATTAAAGCTGATACTTGCGTTTGTGCTTTTACCGCCGAATATGTCGAACTCCTTCCGCAGTTTTTAAATAAAATGTGCGACGCCGCGCAGAAACAAATTTTGATTTGGACTTGTCCCGTCGATAAGGAACTTAATCAAAAATTTAGGTGGGAAAATCCTTTCTTGACGGATTTCACCGAAGAATTTTTAATCAAGACGATTGAGCAAAATAATTTTAAATTAAACGCGCAATATCCCGCGCCTAACAATTTCGGAGCAATCCTTTACGACTTCAGGAGGATTTAATTTATATGGATTCTGATAAAAATATTTACGGTTTATCTGAAGGAGTTTTCAAAGCCTGTCAGTTTTTGGACTTGAAGTTTCCGTCGGAGCCTTTAGAAAAGTCGCAACCTGTGCCGTCCGATTATTTTGGCAACGACTTTGAATTGAACGAGGAAATTAAAGAAAAATTGCGCTCACGCTGTAAATTCTCCCGTGAGAGATTCAATAAAGTATATGAAGCTTTTAAAGAGGAATTCTCCTCTAAAAAACCCATTAAACAAACTAAAACTGATTTAAATATTTATTTCTGCGACTACATACTTTTTGTAAAGCCAACAAAAAAATTTGTCAGCGAAGATTACTTCCACTTTGAGTTTTATAACAAGTCTTTTAAGTCAAGAAATAAGTTCATGTGGATAAATTACGAAACCATTAGGCGAGTACTTTGCAATGATAGTAATGCCATGTCGCTTGTAAATAACAAAAGCCAAACTAACAAGCTCTTTAAGGATTTTATTCATAGGGATTGGCTTTGCACTCAGGATTGTACTTTTGAAGAATTTAAAACCTTCGTAGAAAAACACCCGCGCTTTTTTTCAAAACCCGCTGTAAGTACTCACGGAAAAGGCTCCAAAATTGTTAGCGTTGAGCCTAACGAAAATATTAACAACCTCTTTGAATATTATAAGAAACGGAATAGAATTTTTGAAGAACTTATAACGCAACACAGAGAAATAGCCGCCTTTTGCTCCGATACCGTAAATACGATTAGAATAAATACTTTTCTTGATATACATAACATTGTAAACATTTTGACGGCAAGCGGCAGATTCGGCAGATCGGGAAATATCGTAGATAATTTTCACGGTGGCGGAATGGCTGTTATAATAGATCCGAAAACAGGAATAATCACTTCGGATGGAATAAATGGAGTTCATGAGCGGGTTTCTAAACACCCCGATAGCGGCAAGACTTTTAAGGGTTTTCAATATCCTTCGTGGAAAAAAGTTTGTGCCGCCGTTAAGACAATGGCAAAAATGATTCCTCAACTGCGCCATATAGGTTGGGATATAACCATAAATGATAAAGGCGAACCAGAACTTGTAGAGGCTAATGGAAGTCCCGGTGTAAGAGTTCAGCAAGCCCCCGACGGCGTTGGAAGACTTCATCTCTATGCGCCACTTATGGACGAACTTCAAAATTATAAGAATGAGCAAATGAAACTGCTGGGTTATCGTATTAACAAGCTCCTCAATTTCAATTCTTATTATGATATGCCATTGCGCAAGGACTCGATACTTAAAAACGCAATGGAAAATTTGATTTCCGATTGCACAAGAATTTTGGATTTAGGTTGCAGAAAATCCAAAGCCGCTAAGTCCTTTTGTCCTAAAGGCGTGAAATATTTCCCTGTCGATTTTAAAAACTATGACGACGACGAAATTGTTACTTGCAATTTCAACGAAGGCGAATTCCCCAACATAAAAGCCGACACTTGCCTTTGTGCTTTTACCGCTGAATATGTTGAACCTCTTCCGCAGTTTTTAAATAAAATGTGCGACGCCGCGCAGAAACAAATTTTAATTTTGGCTTGCCCTGTCGATAATAAACATAATCGAAAGTTTAGGTGGAAAAATCCTTTCTTAACCGACTTCACCGAAGAATTTTTAATCAAGACGATTGAACAAAATAATTTTAAACTAAACGCGCAATATCCCGCGCCTAATAATTCCGGAGTAATCCTTTACGACTTTAGAAAAACCTCGCTCACTTGAGCATAAGATAAAAACTTTTCAATCAAAGGAGGACTCATTATGAGCAAAAATGTTGTCAACCTTCCGTCGTTAATCAGCGACTACTACACCCTAACGCCCGACCCTGAAAATAAGACTCAGGGCGTCGCGTTCGGTACTTCGGGACACAGAGGTAGCTCCGCGAAGAACAGCTTCAACGAACAGCATATCCTCGCTATCGCGCAGGCAGTCTACGAATATCGTACGGCTGAAAAAATTCAAGGTCCGCTCTATATCGGTGCCGATACTCACGCCCTTTCCGAGCCTGCCCTCCGTTCCTGCGTCGAAGTTTTGGCGGCTAATGGCGTCGACATCATTCTTCAAGAAGACTTTAAACCCGTCCCGACGCCCGTCGTCTCCCGCATTATTCTTGCTCACAACTACGAGCGCAAAGAGGCTAAACAAGCCGACGGCATTGTTATCACTCCTTCGCATAATCCTCCGACCGACGGCGGCATTAAGTACGACCCGACAACCGGCGGCCCCGCAAGCGCGGAAACTACCAAGATAATTCAGAACCGCGCTAACGAAATTATTGCTCAAGGCGTCGACAAAGTTGTTAAGCGCGTCCCGTTTGAAAAAGCCGTTAAAATGGACAACGTTCACTTTATGGATTACATGCGCCCCTACGTCGAAGGACTTAGCCGCGTTATCGATATGGACGCCGTTGTCAATTCGGGCTTAAACGTCGGCGCAGACCCGCTCGGCGGCTCTGGCATTTTCTACTGGGATTTGATTAACGAAGTCTACAAAATTAAAAATCCTATCAAAGTTGTCAATCCTGACATTGATTATACGTTCTCCTTCATGCCGCCCGACCATGACGGCAAAATCCGTATGGACTGCTCTTCTCCGTTCGCTATGGCTAATCTTATCGCGCTTAAAGACAAATATGATATTGCGTTCGGCAACGATACCGACTACGACCGTCACGGCATTGTTACCCCGCAAGGTTTGATGAATCCGAATCATTATCTTGCTGTCGCCATTAAATATTTGTTCACGCACCGCGACGGTTGGAGCAAAGACGCTATGATTGGTAAGACGCTCGTCTCCAGCTCGTTGATTGATAAAGTTGCGGAAGAAATCGGACGTAAGCTCTGCGAAGTTCCTGTTGGCTTTAAGTGGTTCGTTGACGGCTTGTTTGACGGCTCAATGGGCTTTGGCGGCGAAGAATCTGCGGGCGCATCGTTCCTCTGCAAAGATGCTAGCGTTTGGACGACCGATAAAGACGGTATCATTATGGACTTGCTCGCAATCGAAATCACCGCGAAGACTGGCAAGAATCCTTCCGAACATCATAAAGAACTTACCGATAAACACGGCATTTTCTATTATGCTCGTAAAGATACTCCTGCGACGCCCGAACAAAAAGCCGCGCTTGGTAAATTGGCTCCCGAAAATCTCAAGGCTGATACTCTCGCGGGCGCGAAAATTACTGGCAAATTTACGAAGGCTCCCGGCAACGGAGCATCTATTGGCGGCTTGAAAGTCGTTACTGATAAGGGTTGGTTCGCGGCTCGTCCGTCTGGTACTGAGGATATGTGCAAAGTCTACGCTGAAAGCTTTGTTAGTGCAGATCATCTTGCGCAAATTCAAAAAGAGGCTGGGGAAATCGTCGCCTCTGTTGTGTGATTTTTTTAGGAACAAGGGGAAAGGATTCAGGGGACAGGGGATAACAAAACCCTTATCCCTGACACCTTATCTCTGCCACCTACAATCTAAACAATTAATGGCTTTGGAAATTGAAAGGAAGAATTCTTAATGGCTCTTACTCTTAAATCGGGATTTTCTTTCGACTATGATAATCTTTTCGGCGAAGGCAAAGTTACTCAAGCCGACCTCGACAGCTACGCTGAAGACCTTAAAAAGGCTCACGAAGCTATGAAAGTTATGCGCGAAACGGGCTTTATCAAAGCGCACCTCAGCAAAGACGGCAACCCCGAAAAAGTTTATTTCTCCAAACTGCCCTACATCACCGAAGAAAACGGCAAACTCAATCTCAACAGCCCCGCCAGCATTCAACGCCTCCACGACTTCACCGAGAAAATCCGCAACAACGTCGACGCGGTTGTCTCGCTTGGTATCGGCGGCTCGTTCTTGGGCAATAAAGTTCTGTTCGATATTTTCTGCGGCGAATTCTGGAATACGTGGACGACTGAACAGCGTAAAGGCTTGCCCAAAGTTTATTTCAGCGGACAAAATATCGACCCGCGCAGAACTGGCGACATTATTAATCACCTTAAAGCTATGGCGGCGAATAAGGGCGGCAAGTTCAAAGTTATGCTGATTTGCATTTCCAAGAGTGGCGGCACCCTCGACACCATGAGCAACTTTATGGTTATCCTCGACGCGCTTAAGAAAGACGCTAATATCGAAGTCGAAATCGTCGCCGTAACGGATCCCAATATGGAGAAGAAAACGCTCCTTAAACAAATTGCGGTTGATAACGGCTGGGAATGCTTTGCTGTTCCCGACGGCGTTGGCGGACGCTTTACGGTATTCTGCGAAGTCGGTCTTTCGACGGCGGCTGTTATCGGCATGGACATTGAAAAATTCCTGCAAGGCGCACAGGATATGGATAAAGCTTGCCAGAACGACGATATTTGGCAAAATCCCGCTATGCTCAATGCGGCTTTGAAGGTTGCGGCTTATAAGAAACACGGGCGCAATATCGAAGTCCTCATGCCTTACGGCGATTATCTTAAGTCCTTGTCCGAATGGTATATCCAACTTTTGGCTGAATCGCTCGGCAAGCAATGGAGCAAAGACGGCGAGGAAGTTTGCGAAGGTCGCACGCCGCTTGTTGCAGTCGGTACAACCGATATGCATTCGCAAACCCAACAACACCAAGAAGGCACGCTTGATAAAGTTGTCCAGTTCGTTAAGGTTGCGAAGTGGGAAAACGATTTAGTTATCCCGAACATTTTCCCGACCGTCAAGAAACTCGCGGACATTTCGGGCGTAAAAATGGGCGACGCTCTCGAAGTTGCTCGTCAATCAAATGCAGACGCTCTCAAGTCCAATAAACGTTTCAACGCTTGCTTTACGCTCCCCGAAGTCAACGAATATCATCTTGGCGAGCTTATGTATCTGCTTGCAATGTCGGTTGCTTACGAGGGCGAACTTCTTAACATTGACGCTTTCAATCAACCGGGCGTCGAGGCTTACAAGCGCATTATGGGACCGAAACTCCAAGAACTTAAAGCTAAAGGATAAAATTTTTCTTTAACATAAATTTAATCTCTCGCCGATAAAATTTGCGGGAGATTTTTTTTAGGGAGTGATTGACATGAAAAGATTTTTAGCGACGGTGATTTTAATGTTAAGCTTAACAAGCTTTGCCTGCGCGGACGACGGAAATAAACTTGCCGCCGAACCTGCACGGAATCTTTCAACGAGCGTCGACGAATTCGGCTGGAACTATTTCGCGACTCTTGACCTTAACGAAAATATTTTTTACTCGCCTTACAGCATTAACACGGCATTAAGTATTTTGGCGAACGGCGCAAGCGGCGATACTCTTAAAGAAATTTTGTCCGTACTCGCCGCCGATAACGTTCAAAACCTTAACGACTGCCATAAAAATTTCTCCGAATTCGCCGCAAAAAAATATGACAACTTCGCCGCATCTAATCTCTTACTTATCGATAAAAAAATTATCGGGCAAGGGCTAGACGAAAATTTTAGGAGCGTCGTTAATGACATTTATAAATCGGACGTGCGCGAGGCTGACTTTGAAAAAAATCTGCGTGACGAGAAAGAAAAAATTATGCACTTTGTCAGCGAAAAAACTTCTGGCTTTATCCCAGATTACAAGTCGATTGCCACTGACGCCACGCTGACCGATTTGCTTAACGTCGTCTATTTTAAGGGCAAATGGACTATGCCGTTCAATGAAAATTCTACGCGCAAGCAAGACTTTAAAAATCGCGACGGCTCGATTAACAAGGTCGATATGATGTTCAAAGTTTTTGAAGACAGCATTGTTTATCGCGAAGACGACAAATTTAAAGGCATTAAGCTTTCATATGGCGACGGTGCCGCTATGTATCTGATTCTGCCCGTTGATGACAACGCTTGGAACGTCGCCGAACTTTGGAATAACGAAACTATTGACGCCCGCGCAGATTTCCTTAACAGCTTAAAAACTTCGTACGAATTCGACGGAGAAGTTATCGTCCGCTTGCCTAAGTTTGAACTTGATATTGAAAATAATCTTGTCGAAAGTTTTAAGGCGATGGGCATGAAAAAATCTTTCTCAGACACCGCCGAATTCTTTAACATTGTCAAGGGGACGCCGCTCAAGATTGATAACGCGCAACACCGCGCTAAAGTCAAAGTCGACGAATCAGGGACTGAAGCCGCCGCCGTTACCGAAATTACTATGGTAAAGGCAACCGCCGCCCCTAGTAGACTAGAGCCGCGCAGAGTTTATTTTATCGCCGAGCGTCCGTTCTTGTTTGTGATTCGCGACATTGAATCAGACGTTACACTGTTTACAGGCGTCGTCAACAAATTCTAAATTAGCTTTCTACGATGTTACACTTCGCTTGACTATTCAAGGGTTTAGGGACTAGGAACTAGTTTTTAGATTTTTCCTACATTTCCCTAGTCCCTAGTTCCTACTTAACAAGCTTTTTTCCGCTAATGTGATAAGTCTTGCCGTTAATGTTGAAATCGGTCGAAGTGGTGATATTTTCCATAGTAATTGAACCCTTGCCGACAGTAAGCGTAAGTGTTCCTTCCTTGTAAGAAGACTTGCTGAAAGAGCCGCCGACAATCTGGAGGAGGTTTCCGCTTGCGTAGTCAAAAATCGTATCGTTGCCGTCGCCTTTGGCATAAATGAAAGTATCATTGCCTGCGCCGCCCCAGAGCGAATCGTTACCCTTGCCGCCTTGCAAAGTATCTGCGCCCTTGTTGCCCAAGAGACTATTATTGCCCGCGCCGCCCAGCACAAGGTTAGCCTTAGCATTGCCGACAATTTTCAAGTTACTCGAAACGTCTGCGGCGTTTATCTCTTTGACTTTGCTACCGTTCTTGACTTTGCTGACATTGAAGGTATCGCTCTTGTATTCTCCCAGAAGCTTAGCAGTTGTGCCATTGATGATGACCGAATCTTTTGTTGGTGCGGGATAATAATTCGTCTTACCGCTAGCGTCAATATAAGTAACAATCTTATCGGCGGCTCCCTTGACGGAGATTTTGCCCTTGCCGACCGTGAAGATGACATCTTTGCCACTCTTTTTAACCGTAGCTTTTCCTTGAGTAATTTGGATTTTATCCTCTTCAGTGTAGTCGGTGATAATATCTTTTCCATTGCCGTTCGCATAAACGAAAATGTCTGCACCGTTGCCGCCTGTGAGCGTGTCGTTGCCCGCGTTGCCTGTCAAAGTATCGTTGCCTTTGCCGCCGATAATTACATCTGCCTTGTCGTTACCGACGATTTTATTGTTGCCGTTCTTATCGACAACCGCGATAACTTTATCGGCTCCATTAGTGAGCGTGATTTTGCCTTTGCCGACCTTGAAAACAAAATCGTTGCCTTTGACAGACGACTCGCCCATTGCACCTGACGTTAAATTAATTTTGTCGCCAGTGTTGTAGTCGATGATAACGTCGTTGCCGTCTCCGTTCGCGTAAACGAAAACATTTTTACCGTTGTCGCCTTGCAACGTGTCGTTTCCTTTGCCGCCGTAAATCGTATCATTACCCTTGCCGCCTAATACAAGGTTATTCTTTGCATTGCCGACGATTTTTAAATTGTTAGAAGCGTCTGCGGCGTCTATCATCTCTACTTTGTTGCCGTTCTTGACGTTGCTAACATCGAAGGTGCCGCTCTTGTATTGTTCCAAAAGCTTAACTGTCGTGCCGCTTACTATCATTGAATCTTTTGTAGGCGCGGGATAATAGTTCGTCTTGCCTTTTTCATTAATGTAAGTGACGACCTTTTCAGCGGCTCCCTTGACAGTTATTTTACCTTTGCCGACCGTGAAGATAACATCCTTGCCACTCTTTGAAACTTTAGCAGTTCCCTTTGTAATTTGGATTTTATCCTCTGCCTTGTAATCGGTGATAACGTCATTACCGTTGCCGTCTGCATAAATGAAAATATCTGCGCCGTTGCCGCCTGTGAGCGTGTCATTTCCCGCGCTACCTATCAAAGTATCGTTGCCCGCGCCACCGCGAATTATATCTGTACCTGCGCCGCCATTTATCGAATCGTCTTGCGTCGAGCCTGTTATATCATTCGCGAGTTTATTCGCCGTGATTGTAAGCTTGTGAGTAACTGCGGAAGCGTTTATCGTCTGGATAGCATCGCCGTAATCTGTAGCTTTGAGAACGTTTTCTGAATAATCGCTTGAGAGATTAACCGCCGCGCTACTAAGACTTACGCCATTTTTCGGATAGGTATGTTCGCCAGTTTTGTCAATGTACGTAATTTTTTTGCCGATGCCGCCCTTAACCGTAATTTTGCCTTTGCCGATTGTAAAGACAACATCTTTGCCGACAGGAGTAATGCTAGCCGTTCCTGATTTAATGCTGATTTTGTCGCTGTTAGCAAAGTTAGTTATAACGTCGTTGCCGTCACCGTTTGCATAGACAAAGACATTGCCACCTGTTTTGTTGCTTATAATGGAGTCGTTGCCTTTGCCAGCCGTGACCGTCGTCGAAGTGCCCAGAGCTTTAACGGTATCATTGCCCGTCCCGACGATAATTGAGAGGTTCGAGCCATTACTTGTGATTTGGTCGTCACCTTTGTTGCCCTTAATCTCGGCTTTGGCGTAGTTATCTTTCGCGAAGCTGAATTCATAGCCCTTGCCGTTGACGGAAGCCTTCTTTGAACTAAGATTAGCCTTCGTCAGGGTGATGACGTTGCCCTTAACCGTAGGAGTAGCGTCGGCTTTGATGCCTGTAATTGTCGCAAGCGTCGAAGCGGCTGCTCCCGTCGAATAAGTGATTGAGCTACCGTTTTTCGCCAGTTTATATCCCGCTACGCTCGAAGAACTCTTGTAAGTGGCAGTAGTACCTTTGTGCGACCAAGTTGCTTTTACCGATTGCGGCTTAGTAACATCGATACCGAATGCGAGAGTATACCCTTTACTAATCGTAACTTTTTTAGTGCCGAGTGACGCCTTCGAGACTGTGACAACTTTGTCTTTAAGTGACAGTCCGTCAGCTGATTTAACGCCATTGACCTTGATTAAATCTTTGACAACTTCTTTTGAATAAGTTATCGATTTGGCGTCTTTGGCGAGGGTGTAACCTGCTGTCTTCGTCTGGGCGTAAGTAGCGACCGAATTCTTAAAGCTCCAGCCTTTTGTCGTTTTGGGTTGGGCAACGTCTAAACCGGTTTCAAGCGAATAACCGTTGCTAATGGAAACGTTCGCATTATTGAGAGCTGACAGCGGAACCGTAACCGTTTTTCCTTTAACCGTAATGCCTTCGGTATTCTTGACGCCGTTAATTGTAAATAAATCGGTCTCCGCTTTTGCCGCCGTGTAGACAATTTGATTGTTGACGACAGAATAACCCGCCACGTTACTAGCCGACTTGTAAGTCATGCCGTCGAAGTGAGCCGCCGTTACTTGTGCTTGCCTTACGTCACCCGCAAGAACTAATGCGTAGCCGTTATTAATTGTGACATTGCTGGTACCAAGAGCCGACTGAGGAACTGTAACTGTTATGCCGTTGACTGTAATTCCGTCGGTTGACTTGACGCCGCTGATTGTGAATAAATCGGTCTCCACTTTTGCTGGCGTGTAGGTGATTTTATTATCGACAAGATTGTAACCTTCAGTGGTACTTTCAGATTTATAAGTTGTGCCGCTGAAATGAGCTGGTATTGAAGTTGAATGCGTAATACCGCTTCCAGTAGATAATGTGTAGCCGTTGTTGATAGTTACTTCGCCGATACCGAGAGCCGACTTGGGAACCGTAACTGTTGTGCCGTTAATTGTAATACCGTCGGTTGTGGTTACGCCGTTAATTGTAAATAAATCCGTCTCAGCTGTCGTCGGCGTGTAGACGATTTGATTGTTGACGATAGAATAACCACCAGTTGCACTCGCCGATTTATAGGTTGTGCCGCTCCAATGAGCCGTCATCGTATTTGAAAGTGGCACGTCGCTTGCAATCGCCAAAGTGTATCCGTCGCTTATTGTAACATTATTCGTGCTGAGAGCTGATTGCGGAACCGTGACTGTTTTTCCGCTAATCACAATGCCGTTAGTTGAGGTGACTCCGTTGATTGTAAATAAATCAGTCTCGGCTTTTTCCGCTGGCGTGTAGATAATTTGATTGTTGGAGAGAGAATAACCCGCTGTATCGCTCGCCGACTTGTAAGTCATGCCGTCCCAATGCGCCGCCGTTGATTTTGAAGCTGGTACATCGCTTGCGAGAGCTAATGCGTAGCCGTTACTAATTGTGACATTACTTGTACTGAGAGCCGACTTAGAAACCGTAACAGTTATACCGTTAATCGCAATACCTTCAGTTGAGATGACGCCGTTAATTGTGAATAAATCGGTCTCCACTTTCGCCGGCGTGTAGGTGACTTTATTATCGACAAGATTGTAGCCTTCAGTGGTACTTTCTGATTTGTAAGTTGAGCCGCTCCAATGCGCTGGTGTCGAAGTTGAATGCGTAACATCATTTCCAAGAGCCAAAGTGTAGCCATTGCTAACAGTTACTTCGCCGATACCAAGAGCCGACAGTGGAACAGTAACCGTTGTGTCATTAATAATAATACCGTCGGTATTCGTGACGCCGCTGATTGTAAATAAATCCGTCTCGGCTGTCTCAGGAGTGTAGACTATTTGATTGTTGACGATAGAATAGCCGCCAGTTATGCTCGCCGACTTATAAGTCATGCCGTCCCAATGCGCCGCCATCGTTTTTGAAGCTGGCACATCACCTGCAAGAGCTAACTTGTATCCGTCGCCGATGATGCTGACAGTTAAATTACTCAGGGATGACAGCGGAATTGTGACGGTTTTATTGTTATTAACTACAATGCCGTTAGCAGACCTAACGCCAGTTATAGTTATAAGCGTATTACTCTTTGTGCCGTAAGTCGCCATCGTGCCGTTGAGTTTCCAACTAGGAGCAAGCTCAATTTCTTCGCCGACTATATGCAAATTCGACAGGGACGCCGCACCGTCTAAAGTTATTTTGTTCTCTCCAACCGTCACGACGACATCATTGCCGCTTTTTACTGTCGAATAAGTATCGTTGCCGTTTCCGATTTCAAGAACCGAACTTTCGTTGAAACCTTGAATCAAATCGTTGCCGCTGACGTGTTGGAAAGTAACGTTGTTGCCGCTTACAAGATCACCGCTGTTTTCCTCGTCAGTGGTGTAATAGTTAATGATTAAGTCGTCACCTTCGCCGCCGCTGATTGTAACGTTGTCAGCATTGTTGGAAATAACATCGTTGCCTGCTCCACCTAAGATCGTGGAATTCAAAGCTACATTATTACCACTTCTGACGTTTATAATTTGGTCGTTACCGTCGCCCGCGTCGATTAGAACTTTACTACCACCGCTATTTTCTATGGCGTCACTGCCTGCGCCGCCCAAAATTGTGGAATTGTTGCCTTTTTCGTTGTAAATGAAATCGTTGCCCGCGCCGCCGTCGATTGTTACCGAGTTGCCCTGATAGTTTTCGATAGAATCGTTACCGTCGCCGCCGTCGATTATCACCGCGTTGCCGTATTCGTCATAGGAATAATAGCGGTAACTGTTGCTGATAGTGTCATCACCTGCGCCGCCCAAAATTGTGGAATCGTTGCCAGTGTTGAAAATGTTATCGTGTCCGTCGCCGCCGTTGATTGAAACATTATCGCCGCTGTTGTTGATATTGTCACCGCCACCGAGCGCGTCTATTATTACGTCGGATTTATCATTATCGATATTGTCCGAATTAGCCGTTCCCGAAATCGTTATGGGAATGACAAACTTTTCCGAGTTGCCAGCGGCATTTATAATGTTTATGCGGTTTGTAGTGTCCTTCAGCCCTTTGAGCGTTACGGTATTTTCGCCAATCGTCAATATGGCGTCGTCATTGCTCCATGCACCGCTCTTGATACTGCCCGACATGATTTGTAAAGTAGAATCTGAACGGAACCCTTCGATAATGTCATTGCCGCCCGCGTATTGGAAAAGAACATTGGAGCTGTAGTAGTAGTTTTCAATGGTATCGTCGCCAGCACCTGCATTGATTGTAACGTAACTGGAGCCGTTATAAATGGAATCATTACCCGCGCCTGCATTGATTGAAACTTCGGAAGAATTGTTATTAATGGTATCGTTTCCGTCGCCGCTGTCGATTGTCACCGAATCACTACTGGAGTTGTTGTAAATGGAATCGTTACCAGCTCCACCGCTGATAGAAGCCTTTGCGCCGATATTGTCAATCGTGTCGTCGCCGCCGAGCGCGTTAATTATCGCGCCGTAGATTTCGTTACTGATGTTGTCTGGATTAGCCGTTCCCGTAATCGTTGCTGGTGGAAGAGTAAAATTTTCTTTAACATTGCCGTCGACATCTATGATATTTACAACGTTGGTGGTTTGACCCACTCCTTTAAGCGTTACGGTATTTTCGCCAATCGTCAATATGGCGTCGATACCACTCCATGAGCAGTTCTTTATAGTGCCCGACATGATTTGCAATGTGCTTGACGCATTGAAACCTTGAATAATGTCATTGCCACCCGCATATTTGAAAAGAACATTGTCGCCGTCGTTTTCAATGAAATCAATGCCCGCGCCTGCGTCGATTGTAACATTACTAGAGTGGTTAGAAATAGTATCGTCGCCGTCGCCGCTATTGATTGTGACATCATCATAGCTGTTGTCAATGTAATCATTACCCGCGCCACTATTGATTGAAACATTGGAAGCATGGTTATTAATAGTATCCGCGCCGTCTCCTGCGTCGATTGTAACCGATTTGCCGTAGTAGTCATTGTAAATCGAATCGTCGCCTGCGCCACTGAGAATTGAAACCTTTTCACCGTTGTTGTTGATTGTGTCGTCGCCGCCGAGTGCGTTAATTGTTGCGCCGGAGATACTATTACTGATGTTTTCTGCCTGATCTGTTCCTGTAATTGATTTGACAGGAGTAATTACAAATGTTTGTGCGTTGCCGAGAGAATCCATCATGTTTATATGGTCGACATTGCCCACACCTTTGAGGGTAACAGTATTTACGCCAATCGTTAATACGAGGTCAATACCGTTAGATGAATAATCGTCGCTGACACTGCCCGACATGATTTGGAGTGTGCTCGACGAGTTGAAACCTTGAATAACATCATTGCCGCCCGTGTACTGGAAAAGAACATTTGAGCCGCTGTTAGTAATTTTATCATTACCAGCTCCGCCGTCGATTGTAACATCACTGGAGCTGTTAGAAATTGAATCGTTACCTGCGCCGCCGCTTATAGACGAATCAGAGCTGTATGAAGTATTTACGATAGTATCGTCGCCGTCTCCGCCTTCGATTGTAGCCGAGTAGCCTTCGTCGTTGTAAATGTAATCGTTGCCCGCGCCGCCGTTGATTGAAACATTATCGGCATCCTCGTTGTAGATAATATCCGCGCCGTCGCCTGCGTCAACTGTAGCCGAGTCGCCGTAGTAGTCGTTGTGAATCGAATCGTTGCCTGCGGTACCCGAAACAAGAATGCCTGATTCTTCATTATACACCTGGTTGTAAACTGCCATAGGAACCTCCCCTTTCCTTAGAACACAAAATATAAAATCCTTCTTTATATTATAAACGCCCCCCCCCGAATTGTCAAGCATTTGCGAAAACTTTTAATAGAAATTTAATCTAGGAATAAAAAAATCCCGCAAGAAATTTTTCCTGCGAGATATAAAATTTTTATTTGCTTAATCGTAGCTTAGCCACGTGAAGATAAAAATTGCCAGCTCTTTAATGAAAATTTAGCGAGCGGCGTTAATCGTTTTTAATCATATTCTCCAGCGTCTCGAACAAAACGTCGGGTTCGACAGGTTTGCTTAAATGTGCATTCAAACCCGCTTGCAAACTCCGCTGAACGTCTTCATCGAAAGCATTTGCTGTAAGCGCGATTATCGGAATTTTTTTGGCGTCTTTTCTATTCAAGGCGCGGATTCGTTGCGTCGCCTCTAAGCCGTCCATTTCGGGCATTCGCATATCCATTAATATCGCGTCGTAATAATTTTCGGGCGAGTTTTCAAATTTCTCCAGCGCGATTTTCCCGTTCTCGGCAAGCTCGACTTCAATATCGCGCATTTGCAAAACCATCATCATAATTTCCGCGTTGACGGGCACATCTTCCGCTAATAAAATTTTCTTGCCTGTAAGGTCGACTTTAGTTTTAATCTGCGCGGAAGCCTTGTTTTTCCTACGAAGTGCATTCTTAAATTCCTCAAGCAACGCGCCCGAAAACAGCGGCTTTGCTATAAAACTGTCGACGCCCGCAGATATTGCCTCGTCCGCCACGTCGTCCCAGTTATAAGCCGTTAAAATTATAATCGCCGTCTCGTTGCCGATAACCTCTCTAATCTGCCGCGTCACTTCAACGCCGTTCATTTCCGGCATTTGCCAATCGACAATTATCAAGTTATACGGCTCGCGGCGGGCATGACGAAGTTTAACCATTTCGACAGCCTCTTTGCCCGACATTGCAATCTCGGCGGCAATACCTATTTTCTCCAAAATCAACTTCGCGTGGTCGCAAGCTATCGGGTCGTCGTCGATAACCAAAACGCTCAATTCATGCGGCTTTATTTCAATATCGTCGCTCTTAGATTCGTCGTGCTTGCCCGAATTCATCAAAGTTACGGTCACGGTGAAAGTTGTCCCGACGCCCTTTTCACTCTCGACTTCGATTTTGCCGTTCATCATGTCGACAATACTTTTCGTAATCGCCATGCCCAAGCCCGAACTGCCGTATTTATTCGAGGCGGTTGAATCTTCTTGGCTGAACGTGTCAAAAATCTTTGGCAGATATTCTTTGCTCATGCCAATTCCCGTGTCCTTGATTGTAAATTTAATCACGGATTTTTTATCGAAGTCGGCAGTCTTTTCAACGCTCAAATCAACGCGACCGCCTTCAGGCGTAAACTTAACCGCATTGCCCAAAATATTTATCAAAATCTGCCGCAACTTTACGCTGTCACCGATATAATTTTCGTCGAGGTGCCCGTTTATTTGGCAGTTGTATTCAAGTTTCTTTTCTTTGCATTGCCCGCTGAATATCGTATTAATTTGCTCAATCAATTTCGGGAAGGAAAATTCTTCATTGCGAATAGTCATGCGCCCCGACTCAATGCGGCTCATATCTAAAATATCATTTATCAAGCTAAGCAAATGTTGCGCCGAAGTCCCGATTTTCTCCAAGTAACTTTTAGTCGTAGAGGAAATACCCGGCTCGTGGAGCGCAAGATTGTCAAGCCCGATAATCGCGTTCATCGGCGTCCTTATCTCGTGGCTCATGCTCGATAAGAACGTCGTCTTAGCTTTGCTTGCCTCTTCCGCAGTCTTAAGCGCGTCGCGTAATGCTTGACTTTTCGCCAAGTCGTCGCGCATTTCCGAATCAATATCAGTTATGCCGATGCCTACAACGTGAATAGACTTTTCAAGGTCTTCGCCCGGTTTTCTGACGCCCGCCATACGAATCATCTCGTAACTTTCTTTGCCCTTGCGCCGCGATAAATAGCGATAAGTTATAACCGAATCTTTCTTCAAAGCCTCGCGTATAGATTTCGGCTCAATGAAATTTAAAAACTCTTGCCGATATTCCTCCGTCACGTGAAGATTAGCGTATTCCGTAAAAACTTTGCTGAAAATAAATTGCTCGCCTTCTCTTATCACGACCATATTGTCCTGCGCGGAATCTTCCCTGTAACAAAGCCCCTCATCATCAGCAAGGTTGACGTAATAAACGCTCCGATAATCAGACGCCAAAGCGCGAATCATGTTATCCTGCTGAGCTTTTTCTTGTTCCTGCGCCAAAAGTTCTTCTTGCAAAGCCAGTTGCTCTTCCAATTCCTGTTGTTTAACGCGACTCTCGGCGTCGGCAGTTTCCTTTTCTAAACGCGCCTTAGCAGTCCTTCTTAACTGGATAATCACAGTCGCGAACATTCCGACTAAAACCAACGCAGTTATAATCGAATGCGCCAAGCTCCTTGAAATAATCCCTTCGGTAATGGAGCCGATTTGTTCGCTTATGACGCTTTCGCGAATCAAATACGTCAACATCCAATCGGTACCGTGTACGGGCACATAGTAAATCGTTTCCTTAATGTTGTCGTAAGTAAAAGCCGCGAAACCTTTCATTCCGTTCTCGAAGTCGCGTTTCATTTTATCAGCTGAATAACCCCGTTCAAACTTAGCATTCGCCATTGCCTCGAATAAACTTTTCTCACTGGATAAGCCGCCGAGTATCGAATCAGTAAATGCCACGCCGTCTTTAGTGTAAAGGTTGCAGAGCGTCGCACTGTTGCCGCTTGACTGTAAGGACATAGCGTCCAACATGCGCCCCATATCAATTTCCATAAACGCCGCCACGAGCGTTTTACCGACGAACGGCAAATTATCCGCTGGCATTGCGATAATAATTTTCTTGTTTCTACTATCAACATTTTTTATTAAAATCTTAATCTCGCTGAGGTTCGCGTAATCAAAATCGTAAATAGCAATGTCGTTTCGCGTGCCTCTTGCCGTGTAAATCAAACCGGTCGTGTCGACGAAGGCAAATTTTTCAAGCCCGTAAAGTTGTTTCATTCGCGCCTGATAAGCTTGCAATCGCTCAACGCTACTTAAATCGTCCTTGTCGATTAAATCCATTGCAATATTCATGTCGCTGATATAGTCGTTTAACTTGCCCGCCACAACTTGTTCGCGTCGCCCCGCCAGCTCGTCTAAGTACATTAAGCTGACCATGCGAACCGTCTCATCGTTATCTTCTCTTATGTTGTTACCCATCCAAAACGTGCCAACGATAAGTATTACGACGACGATAAGAGCTCCGATTATGAATTCTTTCATTATTTTGTTATCTTCCGAATCCATTTCCGCCACCTCTATTTATGTAAGAAAATTTCGCTCCAAAACTTTAGGCTATTGTATTCAAAAATTTTCCATTGTGCAATTAGCCGAAATGATTTATATTCTATCTGCCGAAAATTTTTTGGGGGCGATTGCATGAAGATAGCTTATGCGCAAATGAAAATCGCGGCGGGACATCCCGACGTGAATACGAAAAAAATTTTGCAACTCATTGACAAGGCGCAAAAAGGCAAGGCGGACGTCGTTATTTTTCCTGAAATGGCGGTTGCCGGATTAATGATTGGTAATACGTGGCAACAAGAATCTTTTATAGAAGATTGTTGGGAATATGGCGAGGACATAATCTTAGCGAGCAAAAAAAATCTCACGGTTGTTTTCGGGAATATAGAACTTAGCGATGATTCGGGCTTTAATGCGATTTTTTCTGCTAGGAATAAACGCTTGACTTGTACGCCCGTCGACGCGGGTTTATCCAGATATGCTGACGATAGCGACAATTATTTTTCGTTCATCATTAAAGGCAAGCGTTATAACGTCGGCTGTATTTTTAACAACGAGAACTTTCATTTCAAAGGCAAAATGGATTTCTGCATAAATTTTTATTCCGAACCGTTCAGCATTGACAGAGATTTTTTCTTTAATAGTCCCGGCTGTCCGACGATTCGTATTGGCTTGACAGGCATTCAAAATACGGGCAAGACGATTCACTCCTTTAACGGCGGGAGCGCGGTTTTCAATTCACGTGGCGAAGTTGTTCAGCTTACCGAGCCTTTTGAGGAATGTTTGAACTTCGTCGAGCTTGAAGAGATTGATAAAATGCCCGCGCTTGAATTGCCCGAAGTCAGCGAGACGGAAAAAATTTATCGGGCGATAAGTTTTGGTGTTAAGGAATTCCTTGAGCAAATCGGCATTAAAAAAGTTGTTATTGGCGTGAGCGGCGGCATTGATTCGGCGGTTGCGGCGGCTCTTTATACTCAAGCCGTTGGCGCGGAAAATGTTATCCTTGTAAATATGCCGAGCGTCTTCAATTCGGCGACGACAAAGGGACTTAGTGAACAGCTTGCCAAAAATCTGGGCTGTAAATATTACGTCGTGCCGATTCAAGAGTCGGTTGATTGGACGGTTAAGCAGTTGGAAGAACGCGGCATAGAAGTTTCCAATTTTGTTAAGGAAAATATTCAAGCCCGCGACCGCAGCGCGAGGATTTTAGCGGCGATAGCGGCGAGTGTTGGCGGCGTGTTCACTTGCAACGCGAATAAGGCTGAAACGACCGTTGGTTATGCGACTTTATACGGCGACGAGGCGGGCTTTTTAAGTGCGCTTGCTGATTTATGGAAGTATCAAGTTTACGACTTGGCGCGTTATATGAACGAAAAAATTTATAAGTTCGAGGCTATTCCGCAGGGGATTATTGACATAGTTCCGAGTGCTGAGCTGTCGACCGCGCAGAACGTTGACGAGGGCAAGGGCGACCCGCTTAAGTATCCTTATCACGATTATTTACTCCGCGCCTTCGCTGAAGATAATTTGACGCCCGAAGATATTTTGGGCTGGTATGTGAGCAGTCAGGTTGAAGATAATATCGGTTGCGAGAATGGACTTGTTGAAAAATATTTCCCGACCGCGCAGGATTTCATTGCCGACTTGGAACGTTGGTGGAAACAATTTATGGGAATGGGTGTCGCGAAAAGAATTCAATCGCCGCCGATTTTAGCCGTGACGGATGAACCTTACGGAGTCGAGCAAGAATCGCAGAACTGCTTGCATTTTACGCGGGCTTATCTTGAGCTTAAAGAGAGATTGCTCGCGAATTAAAAATTTTGGATAACAAAAAAACTCCCTGCCGATTGACGGGGAGCTTTTATTTTAAAAACATTGCTCGATTACTTTCATAACGTCAAGAGAAATTTTTAAGCCGCTTTTGACAGCCGAATAATTTTGTTGTTCGTAAATCTCTCCGAAGTCAACGAACTCTTGAATCATGCGGTGGTTAAATTTATTCAGCGCGAACTTTTGAACTTTCTCGCCGCGAACAGCCAATTCAAAAGAATTCAATTCGTTAGGCGTGCCGTGCGCTAAAATATATCCGTTATCGCCTTGAATACTTAAAAAGCTCGGACTTTCCGAATCCTTAGCGGCGATACATTGCGCCAAAAAATTTTCATACTCAAGCGAAACAACGCCGCTCGTGTCAATGCCGTTAAAGCCGCGATTAGCGACGTAGGAAATTTTCTTGGGCATTCCGAATAAGCCGACAACAAAATTTAAGTTGTAAATGTTTATATCGCGCAGAGCACCGCCGTTAAGTTTAGGGTCAAAGGCGGGCGCAACTTCACCGCGTTTATAGGCGTCGTAGCGACTCGAATACTGCGAGAAATTACACAAGGCAATTTTAATTTCGCCGAGTTTTGGGAGCGCGTCGCTAATTGCATAGAAATTCTGCTGATGAAGTGTCGTCACCGCCTCGAACAGATAAAGCTTTTTACTTAGCGCAATGTCGATTAATTCTTGAGCCTGCGCGGCGGTCGTCGTGAAGGGTTTTTCAAGGATAACATTTTTGCCCGCGTCAAGAAATTTTTTGGCGTAGTCGTAATGCGCGGAATTAACCAAGCCGATATAAACGAACTCGATCGCGGCGTCATTTAGAATTTCGTCAAGGTCGGTCGTGAACTTATCGATTTGAAATTGCTCGGCAAGAGCGGCGGCTTTATCGCGACTGTGCGCTCGTGCCCAAATGTTCGCGACATGAAATTTTTTCGACGCCTGCAACGCGCTGACGGCTTCGGGAATAATTTTACCCGTGCCCAAAATCGCAACATTAACCATAAAAATTCCCCCTTATCCCTGAATCCTTTTCCCTAAACCCTTTTCCCTTTAATCTTGTTTTTTCCTGCGCATATGATAAAATTCTTGCTCGAAGGGGTGAGCAGATTGCGCAAGCCAACGCAGGAGCAAATTATAAAATTTTATCACGAGAACACAGTTATAGATTTTTTGGAGATAGAAGTTGTGCCGACGCCCGACGGAGAGGCGCGTTTAGAACTCTGCGCGGATTCACGTCACGCGAATTTATATTCAATGGCGCACGGCGGAGTTTTAACGATAATGGCTGATACCGCTATGGGCGCGAAGTGCTTAGCCTTAAATAAAAAGGTCGTGACGATTTCGCTGAATATAGAATTCATGCACGCGGTAATGACGAACACGCCGCGAATTTTCACGGACGCAACTGTCTTGCACGACGGACGCAAAACTATGGTCTGCGAATGCCGAATCATTGACGCCAAAGGAAAACTTTACGCCAAAGCCAACGCAACTTTTTTTGTGGTAGGAAAGTTGTTGGAGGAAGAGCAATAAATTTTTTAACTATTCAAAGGGGATTTTAATCTTTATATTCTAAGCTTTAAACGAAAAAAATTTTAGGAGGTTTTGAGGATGTTAAGGAAATTTAAGTTATTGGGCTTACTGATGGCGATAGTATTGTTCGCCTTCGGTGGAAAAGTAGACGCCGCCCCTGCTACTCCGAATTGGAACACCAACACAATTCAAGTTACGGGCATGGGCGTTGCAAATCCCGCTATGGCAAAGACTGCGGCTCATGGAGCTATGATGGCGCGTCGTGCGGCTATTGCGGATGCTTATCGTCAACTTGCTGAAGCAATTAACGGCGTCCAAGTCGATGCGGAAACGACTATCGAGCAAATGATGCTGACTTCCGACGTCGTAAGGACAAGAGTCTCGGCAGTTATTCAAGGCGCAAGAATTGTTTCTGAAGGCGAACTTAGCGGCGGCGGTTATTCTGTCACTATGGAAATCCCGCTCTTCGGCGGCAATGGCGGTCTTGCTGAAACCGTTATCGAACGCCCGACTTATATTGAGCCGTTCCCTGCACCTGCGCCCGATTATCGTCCGCCCGTTGTTGAAAATCGTCCGAGCTACAGCGGCAACTACACCGGTCTTGTTGTCGATTGCAGAGGCGTCGGAGAAATTAACTTCGTCATGAGCCCCGTTATTAAAAAAGTTGGCGGCACTAAAATTTACGGTCATAAAAATCTCGACTACGACAGAATCATCGTCGAAGGCATGGCGTCCTATGCGCAGGATATGAGCCAAGCGGGGCGCGCAGGTTCTAATCCGCTTGTCGTTCATGCAGTTGCGCTCGACGACCTCAACGCCAACCCTGTACTCAGTGCAGAAGATGCCGACTTCGTTCTTTACGAAAATGGCAAATCGCATTTCCTTGACAATATCGCGGTTGTGTTCCTCTATTAAGACATAGAAATTAAATATAATATTTGCTAAAGCTCGCTGGATTGTGGATTGCAATTTCAGCGAGTTTTTTTATAAAAAAAAGCCCGCGCAGTTTTTTCTGCACGAGCCATAATTTTTTTATGCTACTTTATCAGATTGATTATTTGTCTGGCAATTTTGCTTTGTCATTCTTGCTTGAGACATTAACCGCAACGCCCGATTTAGCTAAGTTCGTCGAGTAGCTCAAATCGATTACGGCGTATTCTTTAGCTTGCGACGAAGAAACTTTCTTGTCAGACCACGTTATCAAGTCGCCTGCTCCCGCAACTGTTATTGTATCTGTGCCGCCGTCTACAGTTACTACTTCCGTAATGGCTTCCTTCGCAAACCAGTAGTAGGTGTTGTTCGCATGAATAAGAGTTTTATTTGGATTAGTGATACCTTGAACGTTGAAGGAGGCGATATTGGCACTGTCTTTCTTGCCGTTGTTCATCGAGAATGTAACATTGTTGTCGTCATAGGAAACTTTGCGGAGCGTGCTGTTAGCAATCTTGAGCTTGTCCTTGCTCTTATTGCTTGTATCGAAGTTGGCAATTTGGACAGTTGCCTTGTCGCCCTTAGCATAGAAGAACGTATCAGCTCCAGTGCCGCCGACCAAGCTGTCCGCTCCAGCACCACCTTTGAATGCCGTCTTGCCTGTGCCGCCGATAAGCGTTTCATTGCCATCTGTGCCCTTAAACGACAAGTTCTTTGTGACCTTTGAGCCGTCGACTATCGTATAGCCAGTGCCCTTTGTGTTGAATGAGCCGCTGTATTCACTCGTCAAGCTAACAGTGTTTGAAACCGTACTGTACTGATTCTTTCCGAACGTGTACTTTGTAACCCCGACGATGTCGATTTCTCCGCTTAACTTTTCTTTGGATTCGCCTTTTATAGTCAGCGCGTTCTTAGTGCTGAATTTGAATTTAATCGACTTAGAGCTGGTAGTAATCTTGGCGTTCTGGATACTGCTCACAAGATCGCTGCCCAAAGAGATAGAATCGTCCGTGCTGAAACCGTTAATGACATCTTTACCATTCGTGTAGACAAAAACGTCCGCGCTCTTACTGCCGATAAGTTTGTCATTCTTCGCGCCGCCAATGAGACTAATCGCACCGCTTGCAAGAGTTACCTCGCTTGCGTCGATAAGCGTGTTATTCTTATCGCCCGCCTTAATGCTGATAGCTTCTATGCCTTCCAAAGCGTAGATTTTCTTAATGCTCTCAGCGGCTTGGAGGCTCGCCGCGCCAGCAAAGACTGTTGCCGAAGACGGATTCTTTTCTCTGTCGTAGAAAACGCCGGGCTCTTTGAAGACAATTCTGGCGTAAGGTTTTTTGCCGTCGCTCTTAATGTAAACGTCCTTACCCTGTGCGCCGCTTATAGAAACTATGTCGTTTGTCGGAGTGAAGTCGCCGCCGCTGACAGAAATAATAACGTCTCCGCCTGTACCGCCCGCGCCGCCGCTTATCGAGAAGCCGTTGATTTTGCCGCTACCGAGATCAATTCTGTCGTAGCCTGTTTCGTAATTGCTTATCGAAACTTGACCGCCGCCGTAAACAAAGACATCTTTTTTCTTATTGTCACTTGCTAAGGTAAGGTTGAATGTAGCATCGCTTCCAACCGAAGCTCCAACTAAAGTTAAAGTTTGGTCTTTAGCGGGCGAAGCGTCAAGAGACGTAATTTGTCTACTACTTAAGCTGTAAACATCACTTGTGAGGTCGATTTTGCCTTTAGCATTGGAGAACAACTTAAGGCTGTTACCACTGTCGCTAGATATGCTGACAATACCGTCTTCGGTGAGGTAGCCGCCGCTATTCAAAGAGATTCGCGTCGGAAGTTCTATGGATTTGTCTTCATCTGGTTTGAAGGCGATAGCATTGCTCTTATCAATCGTAAAGGTCAACTTATTCTTTGTTGCCTTACCGCTCTTGATACTGTTGAGATCAGTATTCTCGATAACCAAGTTGTCTTTGTCTTCTTCAAAGCCTTCGATAACATCTTTTCCCTTCGTGAAGAAGAAGACATCGTTACTTGAGCCGCCCTTTAAGAGGTCATTTCCGTTGCCGCCCGTGAGCGAGTTGGCTTTACCACTAATACCAGTAATTGTATTGCCGAGATCGTTACCGACTATCGAGATAGCCGCATTATCACCCTCACCCTTACCAGCAGCCGAATAAGCATAAATCGACTTTACCGAATCTCCTGCCGTAGACGCCGAAAATACAGAGTCGGCAAAAGACGACGTAAGAGTTACATACTTATTGTCCTTAACGTAATAGCTACCGTCCATTTTGTAGACATAATTGCCGCTACCGCTCTTAACCGAAACGGAATCATTATCGGCTGTGCCGCCCGAAATGGAGAGGCTGTTACCTGTGCTGAAGCTGATAACCAAACCACCGCCCTCAATCGATTGAGCGGTAGATTCATCGAAATTAATATCTTCGGAGGCTTTAACGGTAATGTAGTCGCCTTCTTTGTATATGTAGTTGGCGATTGAATCTGCGCCGCCCGTGTAAACGAAGATGTCCTTACTGCCAATGTCGTTGTTGTTCGTAAGAGAGCTACTGCCGATAAGTGTGTCGGCACCGTCGCCGCCTTCAAAGGTCGTAGTATAAAGGCTCGACGTTGCGCCCGATATAAGAACATCGCCTTTGTCGTTGCCGATAATCTTGCCGCCCGTGAAAGCACCAATGATTGAGTTTGTACTACTATTTTCATTGCCGTAGATTGTGAGTCCGCCTGTTACCGAAACTGCGGAGGCGTCAATCGACGAGATTCTAGAATAGAGGTCGCCCGCTTTGTTGACGTTGAAGGTTTTGGAGCCACTATAATCTTTGCCGCCCAAAGTTATGCGGTCGCCGTTCATCAAGATACGGTCTTTCTCGTAATAGTAAATATCGCTGCCGCTCTTGAGGGAGAATGCCGACGTATTCTTGAAAGTTACTACGCTTTCGGTACCAGAAGCAACACTGATAATGAAGTCGCCGTTGCTGTTTGCTCCCGAAATGCTAGCAAAGCCTGTCGGAGCCGCGCCCGCCGTTAAGCTGACAACGTCTTTTTCAATGTTGTAATTGTAAATGGACGCCGAGCCATTACCCAAGAAGAAATGATCCACAACGTCGCCGCTGTAGCCGTAGAGCTGATCTTTGCCGCCGTTGCCAACGAGACTTGCGCCCGCCTTGCCCGCATAAAGCGTGTCATTACCTGAGCTACCCAAGATTGACGTAACGTTATAATCACTACCGACAATGTAATTTCCGCTACTACTCTCCAAACTGCCGCTGACAGAAAATGTACCGCTTGCAAGCGAGACAGCCGCCGCGTTTATGTATGTGAAGTTTGTTAATGTGAAACTACTCGAATCATAGCTTGCACCGAGCGTTACGCTGTCGGTTCCCGTTGCAGTACCTTTCAACGAAATTGCGGTTGCGGTGTACTGATAAGGGTTGATGTCGGTGTCACTGCCATAAACGGAAACGATTGAACTGCCACTATTTGCAAAGTTCGTGAAAGTCAACGAGTTGTCTTTGTCGAATTCAAGTTTAAAGCCGTTCGTGAGTGACGTGAGCTTACTGCCGTCGGTGATTTGGCTAAACTTGCTGTCTAATTTAATGCTATCAGTGCCCACGCCGAATCCGACGATAGAATCCGCGCCGCCCTTGTAGTAGAAAATATCGGCTCCTGAACCAAGACTGACAGTATCATTACCGCCGCCGTCATAAATCGCATTTCCTACGCTGGAACCGATAATGTAATTGCCTTTACTGTTAGCAGTGATAGAAAAATTACTATTAATGCCCGAAGCGTCAATAGAAACTACATCAGCAGCGGCAGAATAGACCGAGCCAGCCGCAGTGAGCGAAACGGCATTTTTGCCTTCGTTCATTATGTAGTCTTTTGTGAAGTAGAAAGTGCTGGTGCCGTCCTTAATCGTGAATACACTGTCTTTGGTATTTGTTGCGCCATTGACAAACGTTAAGCTGGTATTGGTTCCATCGCTAATAATGAGATTGCCTCCGTCGACGCTGACGCTTGCGGCATTGAGGAGATCACTCGCACCGTTCAAACTGACAAAATCATCTGCAGTAAAGCCGTTGATTGAATCAGAGCCTTGTCCGTTGTAAATGAAAACGTCTGCGCCTTTGCCGCCTAAGAATGAATCAGCACCCGCGCCGCCCAAAAGTGACACGTTGACCGTACTTCTACTTGCGTCAAGACTAATGCCGCCGCCACCCGCCGCGATTGATTCAAGTTTATTATCGGAGCTGAGTGTGAATTTGAAAGGCGAGCTAAATGAATTGGCGTCAAATGCAGTTAGAGAGTCACTACTAATGGAACTAGAAATAGAAGCTTGATAATTAACATCTTTTACCGTGAGGTCAAGGGCGATAATGCTCTCAGAACCGCCGCCGCCAAGACTCCATACATGATTGGTGTGGTCGGCTTGCAAACTGGCAACGAATCCGTCAGCAATACCCCATTCGTAGATATTGTTACTTGTTAAGCTCCAAGCGTTGTCAAAACGTTGGAGGTCGAAGACGAAATTATCAGAGAGAGTTGCTTCGGCAGTGAACTTTGGGGAAGTACTTTTGCCGTTCAAAAATTTTTTTCCTTCCATAGAAATATCCCCTTTTCTAAAAAAGTAGACGTGCCGAGCAGCTCTTCGTCAAATTTGCGTCGAATCTTGGGGGTAGACCGTTACAAAGCTTTTCGATACAGCTTCTCGGCTCAGATGAATTTAGTTGCGCCCTTGTCGAATAAAGAGCCGCAACCGTCCGAACGATACATTTATTATTTTTGTTATGCACCACCTTTCAGCAGATAATCTAAAATTGGTAACTCGACTCGCGACTTTAATTTAGCTTTTTGAAGTTACTTTGTCAATCGTTCTTTGTTAAAGTTTTCTAAAAAATTGACACACCCCACGCCTAAAGGCGGAGGAATTCTTGCTTCAACGACTGTTGCGCCGTGATTGCGTCTTACATGGTCTCCACAAGCGTGACTTCCTGTGTGCCCCCACGGTAGTGCAAATATACTACAACTTAATTTCTAATTAGTCAAATGCGCCTTATATACTCTTACGACGCGGATTATAAGCCTTCGTCACGAAAAACTTTCTTTGATTCGTTTCTTGGGTGCAAGCAAGAAATAAAAAAGACAGCCGAGAATTTCTTCCCGACTGCCTAAAAATTTATTCGTTGTTACGTAAATTCTTGTTGTTAATTACTTCTTGCCGCCATAAGCGAGCGCAGTACTTTGCTTGGTGAGAGCCGTCGCGTCTTGCGTCGTAGCCGAATCGTCCACCGTGTAGCTCGAAGCTTTGTTGTTGACGATAGAACTGAGTTGCGGCGTCAATTCGTAGTTGTCATCTGCCAAAATGTCTTGCGCTGCCGTGCCGTAAGTTACTATCGTTCCTTTGCTATCAGCAGTAGCCGTAGCCTTCAAGTTATCTACATTCTCCTTAAGACCCTTAAGTCTGATTGTGGCAGTGTTGACTTTAACAAGAGCATCATTACCATTTACCTCGACGGAAACTTTGTCGGTCTTAACATTGGTGATATAAATCTTGTCGCCGCTACTTGTCGCAGTGAAGTTCGCGATAACATCGTTGCCGTTGCCGCTTGCATAGACGAATGTGTTTCCGCCTGCAGTACCCAAGTCGATAACATCGTTGCCGCCTGCCGCATTAATCGAAATACCTGAACCAACAACTGCGATTTTATCAGCCGCCGAACTGCCCGTTACCGAAGCATTGGTAAATGCGTCATCGAAACTGAATGCCGCCGTGCCGCTGACCCCGACATTCTTGCTGAGTTCTGCGCCTTTCAAGGAGAAGGTATTGTTCGCTTCATCGAAAGTACTGGCAGCGAGTTCAGTAACTCCAGAGGCAAGCGAAATGCCTGTAACTGCCGCAATGTTTTGGTTAGTCTTATCCGCAGAGTAGTAAGTAACCGATTGAGAATCGTTGGCAAGGTAATAACCTGCGCCCTGAGTGCCTTTTACACTTACTTTGCCGCTTGTGACAGCTGTAATTGACGCACTGCTTACCGCAGATTTGGTAACATCGTTGCCCAGAACAAGCGTGTAGCCTTTACCGTCTTTATCCTCAAGCGTAACTTTCGAGTTGTTGACGGTGGAAAGAGCATCCATTCCCAAAGTAATTGCTTTCGAGGAGCTATCAGGATTGCTCAAATTGTCGTCAGCGGTGATAGAAGCTTTCAAACCTTTGAGTATAACGTGAGTTGCATGGGTGCCGGTCTTAATTTTAGTAGCGTCATCTTTAGCAGCATTATAGGTGATTTGAGTTCCAAGAGCATTGAGATCATAATGTACTTTGTCATAAGTCTTGTAAGTCGCCGTCGTGCCGCTGACAATCCATTCTGTCTGATTTTCCCAAAGGGCTTTATCGGCATCGCCGTGAGCTCCGACAACCGAAGTAGCAGTATCACCATCAGCGTTTGTGCCTGTTGTCTTTCTGAGCGCGAGTTTGTAGCCTTCGCCCTTAATCGTTATATTCGAGGTGCCAAGACGCTCCGCATCCAAGACAATAGCTTTGATTCTCTTATCGTCGGTGTATTTTTCAGTAGTACTATCTTCGTAAGTTACTTCGTTAGCCTCATCATCGAATGATACAACATCTTCGTTAAAGATTTCTTCACCGTTCTTGAGACCGCTGATCGTAACGATTGTTTGCTCGGTTTTGTCTGTGGCTTGATAAGTGGCGGACATCTTGTCGTTGGAGAGTTGCCAACCTTTGGTGATCGTGCCCGTCAATTTGGCAGTTGTGCCGTTGGTATCCCAAATCGCCTCTTCTGCTTTAACTGTGGACTCCTCAACGCCAACTAAATCAAGCTTGAAGTTCGCCGCGTTAGTGTTTTGTGTATTTATTATGGTGTTAAGTGCCTCTGCAGCAACACTTTCAGCCGCAGTCATTTTGGCGAGTTCGGCTGCTGTCTTTGTCTTAGCCGGCGTAACTTTGAGCGTGACTTTCGCAGTGCCGAGTTGATCTGAGCCGAGAGAAATTGTTCCATTAGCGACTGAAGAGAAACCTTCACCAAACGTGGCTTCTTTCTTGAGACCTGTGATTGTCGCGTAACTTGTGCCTTTGCTTGGAGCAACGTAAATGATTGAGCCTTTGTTAGCGTCGCGGTAGTAGTTGGCGTAGTCGTAAGTCTTATAAGTTGCCGTGCCGCTGTTAAGAACCCACTCTGTCTTGTTCTGCCAATTATCCTTGGTATCAGCATTCGCCGAAGAATTTACATTGCTACCGAGTACGAGAGTATAATTCTTGCCAGTTGCGTTTTTGATTGTGACACTTGAGCTGGTGAGTGCCGACGAGCCGACCGTGATTGAAGCCGAGCTAGAAGAGAAATAAAGATCACCGCTTGATCCATCATATTCCTTGTTGAGACCAGAAATTGTCGCGTAAGTGCTACTACTGCCCGGAGTATAGGTAAGGGATTTGATGTCTCCACTACTCGCATAACCCCAAGTCGAAGGCTTATCTTCCTTAACAGTCGCCGTGCCCTTACTTTGCACTTCTTCCGTACTTAATGTGACACCATTACCAGCTACTGGATGTATGTTTTCAGTAGCGAACGATAATTTATCGCTGGAAAGGGTGAAAGCTGCTGTACTTCCCAGACTAACAATAGAATCCTTCAGCTTAACCTTATTATTGTCGACGTAAATTTGTTCAGTGAATGCTTTTGTAGTTTTGTCAATGGTGCCGAGTTCGCCAGTTCCGCTGTCAACTGTTATTCCCCACGCCTTCGGGAGACCGCTGATTGTCGTGAGCGGCGCATTTCCAACCGAAGCTGTCTGAAGTGAAATGTTCAACTTGTCGCCGTCGACAACATAACCATCCGAGCCGTAGGAATTAAGAGTTGCAGTCGTGCCGTTAGTCGTCCATTTGTTGGAAGAAGTATTGTTGGGGATAAGAGAACTGTCGTTGCCGTCAAGTGCGAGTTCATATTTAACGTCTTTGGCATTGTTCTTGAGCGTAACTTTCTTGCTAATAGTGACGTCTGCGAGTGCAGCCGAGCCAAGAGAAACTGCTCCTATACTAGTAGCCGCATCTCCCGCAACTGCCGCATTAAGGCTGACGCCTTGAAGCGGATTATCATCTCCGTCGGTGTAAGTAAGAGTTTTCGGCAAGTTGGAAATGGTCGCGATAACGGTTTCGGTCGGCTTTTTGTATTCGATCGTGTAAGCGTCTTTCTCTTCCCAACCTGCAGTCGTACTTTCCACAATCGATGCCGTAGTGCCACCAGCCTTGTAAGTGAGATGACTATCCAAACTGTCAACTGCGGTACCTTCCGAATCGAGAACAAGCTTATAGCCGTCGTTTTTGCCAATCGTCAAATTCGAGGTCGTAAGGGCGTCTTTCTTAACCGTAACGGTTTTCTCCGTATCATCACGAGCAACAATATCGCCAAAATTATCGTCTGCCGCAGTGATGTCTTTGTTCAAGCCGTTAAGAGTGATAAGGTTGACATTGGTAGCTTTGCTCAAGTAGTTGAGCGTCTTGCCGCCGTCTGCGACCGAGAAGCCCGCGTAAGTCTTTTGCGTGTAAGTTGCGGAGGTTGAATTTTTAGCCTTTATCCACTTAGCAGGGTCAGTTTCAGAGATGTAGTCTTTGGTACTGTCATCAGTGGCGAGAGCGAGCTTGTAATAGTCGCCTTTGACTGTGATTTTCGACGTGCCCAGTTGCGTAGAATCTAACGTAATGACTTTATAACCTGCGTCGTCATCAGTACCCTCTGAGACGTTGGCGGCTTTGACTGAACTACCTTTTTTGATTCCGCTGACGGTGACGATTGTCTGATTTGCTTTGTCGGCGTTGTAGTAGTTAATCGTCTTTGCGTCTTCGGTGAGCTGGTAGCCTTTGCCCTGCGTAGCTTTCATGGTCGAGGTAGTATTGCTAGTACTCCACTCTTCCTTAGATATTGTTGACAAGCTATCCGCAACGTCAGAATCGAGAGCAAGTTTGAAATCGCCTTTGGTGGTAAGCGTAACTTTCTTCTCGTCAAGAGATTCTAAATTCAACTTGATTGTGCCGCCATTAGTCGGAGCATCGTCATCATCTGCCGCGAAATAGTCGTCAATTTCCATACCGCTCTTAATGCCGCTGACTTGCGCGTAAGTAGTGATATTGGTTTCTTTGTTGTACCAGACAACTGAATTGTCCGCAGAGAGGGAATAATTCGCTTTGTCAGAAGTCTTGTAGGTTGCAGTCGTGCCGCTAGTAGTCCATTCGGTCTTCTCCTTATATTCTTCCTCTGTATCGGTGACAGCTCCAGCAAGCGAGAAAGTATAACCATTCGCAGTTGTGAATTCAACTTTAGAAGTAGTGAGAGCCGCGTCTGACAAGATATTAATTTTTTTATTAGTGGTATCGATCTCGACGACTTCATTATTGTTAGCGTCTAAGAGTTTCGTACCGTCTGAATTTACCTTGAGATCTTTTGTCAGTCCCTTAATCGCGACGATTGTTCCGTCCTTTTTATCTTGCGCTTTCTTGTAAGTAAAGGTGTTTCCATCGGTGTTAAGGACGTAGTACTCTTTCTCAACCGCTTTGAAGGTGGCAGTCTGACCGCTGACAGCCCAGATACTATCTGCAACGCCGCCGCTTATCGATATTACTTTACCGTCGTCATCTTTCACTTCAACGCCTGAAGGAATATCTTTATTTTCGTCAGTAAAGATAAATTTGTCGCCTGTGCCGAGTTTAATGTCCGTGCCAGCAAGAACGGCTGCGTCAACTTCGATAGAGCTTTTTTCGCTAACGTCTTGTGAAAGCGTCCAATCAAGTCCGTCAATTTCGCCGTTTTCATTAGCGGCAACTTCTTTTTTCAAGCCAGTGACCGTTGCGATAGTCTTTATCACGGGATCGGAGGAATACTTGATTGACTTGGCGTCGTCGGCGAGCGTGTAACCTGCCGCAGTCTTTTGAGTCAAAGTCGCCTTTGTTTCATTATTCGTCTTGTTCCAAATCGGAGAATAAGATGTAGCCTCAATGTCGCTGGCGAGTTTGATAGTGTAATTGGTATCGACGCCTTTAGCATTGGCTTTGGTGGTGAGTTTAACTTCCTTATGAGCAAGAGCATCTCCATCCGAAAATTCAAATACTCCATCCTTAAATTCAATGCCAGTAATCGTGGAACCGTCGTCTGCAACTTCAACTTTTTCTCTGTTGAGGTTGTTTAAAGTCGAAGTGACTACGCTCAACGGCGTGTAAGTGACGGATAATGAATCATTTTCGGCTAGTTTATAGCCTTCTGTGATCTCTTGCTTGTAAGTTGCGATACCAGTGGAACTGTCGAAACTCCAAGTATCTTCGCTGTCGGTGAGGGGAACATATCCAGCATCTTCCGTATCGTCGAGAAGAGCAAGCTTATATCCGCCATCATTACTCGTAATAGAAACCGTGCCTGTGCCGAGTACGTCCTTTGAAAGAGTGATTGTTTTAGCCGATTTGTCAACGGTTATTCCAGTGATAGTTTTGTTATCTACCGTTGCTTTGAGTCCAGTAATTTGAGCAGTTAAAGCTCCACTATCTCCGCCGCTATTATAGGTAATTTTATTATCACTAACTGTGTAATACTGAGATGTACCATTGGCATAAAGATTAAAGACGGTTGTGCCAGCATCATCTGTAGATGTCCAAACTACGCCCTCTTTATTAGAGGTAGGAACATCCTCAGTGACTTTCAATTTGTAGCCCGAAGAAGCATTTGTAAGTTGAACATTAGCTGTTCCAAGAACTTTACTAGATAATTTAAATTCTTGGGCGGTTAAGTCAACTTCAAGACCGTCAATTCCACCAGACTCAAGACTTACAACGCCTTGCTTAAGTCCAGTAATTTCACCGTAGAGAGCATTACTGCCCGAAGTCAACGAGCTGAATTTAAGGACAGTATCGTCTTGGGTGAGAGTATAGCCTGCGGTCTTTTCTTTAGTGATTTTAACATGGGCATTAGTGCCTAAAGCTTTGCCATCGTCGAAATCGCTGTAACCTGCGGTGTCTTCCGGTTTAGGAATATTGGAATCAGCAATATCTGCGAACGTGTATTCGACATCGTCAGTGGCATCTTTATCGATAATCGTAACGTCGGAGCCGTAGTTGATTGCGCCTGCGGTCATGGCAATCTCGCCGCCGCCATCGGTAATGCCGATACCTTTAATCGAACCGTCGTCTTTTACCTCAAGGTCGGGATCGATACCGTCAAGTACGATATACTCGTGTGAGACGCCCGCGCCGTGATACTCAATGACGTTGTTCAAAGTAGTTGCGTCGTCATTATCGTTGTCGGTAAGCGCGTAGTAAGTGGTCAGAGATTGATTGTAGACAGCAGACGAACCTTTAATATTCCAGCCGTAACTAGCCACAGCTTCGTCTTTTTCGTCAACGTCGTCGTCGAGAACGAATTTATAATCACTTAATTCAGAATTGTCATAGTACTGAACGTTCGTAGTGAGTGTTGCGTCTCCTTCGCCGAGAAGGTTTTGGTGAACCATGATTTCATTGCCGTTGATGATCAAGCCTGTCGTGTCGTCATTGAGATCATCAGCATTGAGGCTACTATTAAGTCCCGCAACCGTGATGATAGTCGCGTCGGCTTTACCAGCTTGGTAAACAATACTAGTAGTGCCGTCGGAGTTGGTTACGTTCATGTAGCCTTCTTTAACTGTGCCTTTGTAAGTCGCAGTGCCTTTGGTTATAGACCAAGCAGGAGCAGTAGCGGCTTCACCGTCAATTTTCGGCGCAAGTGCTGTTGCTAAATCATCGCTGAGAACAATCTTATAATCTTTGTACATCGGCGAATTGGCAGATTTAACGTCGAGCGTGACATTGCTACTATTGAGAACATACTCGTCGTTGATGATGAATTTGCTGTTTACAGTGTCAATCGTAATAGCCTCAACGAAACCATTATCCGAATCATCGAATTTATCATCATCTTTGCCGACGTAGTAACCGATTGACTGACCATCCGTCGAGACCTTGAGTCCGCTCTTGAGACCTTTGATTGTCGCGTAACTGATTACTTTACCATATAAATTGTCAGTAGGAGCCGGATACGGATTTTCGGTAGTGGGTGAATTAGCCTTAGCACCGTATTTGACTTCTTCCTCTTTTTTGTAGGTAAGAGTACCCTTCGATTCGTCGTAGTCGTAGTAAGCAGTTTTAATTTTCTTGAAAGTTGCAGTCGTGCCGCTAATAACCCAAGAGTCTATAGCGTTTGTAGGCTTTGTCGTAGGAACATCTGCATCAACTTTGAGCGTGTAGTTGCCCTTGACCGCGACATTGACATTATTAAGAGCACTTACCGACAAGGTGACAGTGCCTAATTCTTCGTCGACAGTCACGCCGTTGAATTCGGTCTCGTCTCTTGCAGCCTTTGCACTATCTTTTTCATCGCCTGTTAAGGCATTATATTCCTCTTCTGTATAATTATCTTCGTAAGTTTTCGCAAGATCAGCGGCAAGACCACTGATTGTCAAGAGAATAGACTGGGTCGCAGGTTTGGTGTAATTAATTTCGGAGCCATTGGAGTTGGCTTTCCAGCCCTCAGTTACATCTGCCTTATAAGTTACGGTAGTTCCGCTTTGAGACCAATTCTTTTTCTCCAATTGCGGTTCAGGAACGTCAAGAATTCCGCTATCACCGCCGATAACGAGATAATACTGATTAGCTTGTACCGCTGGGTCAGTTGAAGTGTTCGTGATAGTGACGTTCGTGTTGGTGAGTGCATTGGTGTTTTTAATCGTGACGGCATACTTACCGTTGGAATCCGTCGTATCGGCGATTTCAATGTCGTCTGCCGTGATGTTCTTATTGAGCCCTTTGATTGTCGCGAGCGTTGCTGGATCTTTCGCCGTACTACCACTATTAGCAGTCGGCTTGTTGTAGGTGACAGCAGAACCGTCGGTTTCGATTGAATAATAGGCTTTTCTACCTTGCTTAATATAAGCAGTTGCTCCGAGTGTGCCGTGCCAACCGATTTGCCCGTCATGCGAATCAGACTGAACAGGAACATCGAGCGTATCATCAGCGTTTTCTGTATCAAGTGCGAGCTTGTAGAAAGAACTCTTAATCGTGACTTTGGAAGTATCGAGGACGTTTGCCGAAAGCAAGATATGCAGTTTTTCGAGCTTACCGTCTGTATCGTTATAGGACAATTTGGCCTTATACTCGTCAGCACCTTGACCGTCACCTAAAGTGATACCTTGCTTTAAGTTGTCCTCTGAATCGTAAGTTCCTATTGTACGTTTATCGTCAATCGCCTTTTCGTCAGTGACAATTTTGAGACCTTTCTTGAGACCGTTAATGGTTGCGAGAGTCTGATTTTTGCCGCCTTTGGTGTAGGTGATTGTCTTGCCGTCGTCGGTTGTCGTGTAGCCTTCTTGGATAGTGCCCTTCAAAGTGGCGGTAGTGCCGCTGAGGTTCCATTTTTGTGCACTGAACTCCGGAGCAAATTCAGCACTGACAGCGAGCTTAAAATTATCGCTCTTACCAAGAGTGACGTCTGTTGTGGTAAGCGGAGTAATATCCTTTTCATCAACTGAAACCGTTGTGGCGTTGTTAATCGTGATTGTGCCGACTCCTGTACCTGATTTCCAATTCCACTTTTTCTTGGTTTCATCGTATTCTAAATCGTCACCGCTACAACCACTTACCTCAATGCCGCTAATTTCGCTGATGACGGTGGGGTCGTTCGCGTTGCCGTACACAACAGCCTCTTTAAGGAACTCGGCATTGAGACCTTTGACGGTTGCGAGTGTAAAAAGATCCGTCTGTTTGGTTGCAACGATTTGAAGTTTGTCTTCATTGTTGTTTTTGTCTTTGTAGTATCCGTAGTAGACCAACTGGACACGTTTAAGGGTTGCAGTGTTGCCGCTGATAACCCAGATGTCAGCCTTTTCCTCTTGAACTGGGACAACCTCGTCGGCAATAACAGTGGTAACAAGGACGGTATCTTGGGCTTGGTAATCTTTGCCAGCCGTGACTTTGACTGTACCGCTTGCAGGGAGCACATTTCTGTTTTTGACAGTGACGGTAACAGTCTTAACCGTAGTAGTAACGGCATCACTGCCCGTACCTGTTGTTACTTGCTTGGTTCCCGTTGTAGCAGTAAGACCTTCGGTGTAGCCATCATCATCGACTACGCCGACACTTTCTTGGGCTTCTTTAGTTTCGGCATCTGGGTCGGTCGTGATGTTTGCATTGAGACCAGTGACCGTCGCGATAATAGTAGTTTTCGCCGCCGTAACTTTTACTTCTTTGTTGGTGGCAGTGCTACTAGTATCGACGATCTCATAACCTGTTGTTGAATCGAATTTGTAAGTTGCAGTTGTGGTTTTGGTCTCCCAATAAGCATCGCCGTCTTGTTGCTTGTAATTCTCTTCTTCTCCATCTGGGAGAGCCAAATCGTAGTTGATGTAGTTGTTGGTGGCATCGGTGGTCAAAGTGAGTTTAATGCCCGATGTGCCGAGTGCGCTAGTTTGACCAGCTACGTCAGTCTTGGATAGTGTAACTTTTCCACTGCTCAAATAACCTGCAGTAGCAGTAACATCCTCCGCCAAAACAGCGGTGCTTTCGATGTAGTTCTTCTGCAAGCCAGAAATGTTTGCCAACGTTGCTTGTGATTTGGCGGCTGAATAGGCGGCACTTTTGCCGTCTTTTGCCAAGATGAAGCCTGCAGTCAGATCGGCAACGATTTTAGCCGTTCCGGAAGCTGTGGTGTGCATGAGCTCTGCGGAGCCGTCGATGTGAACTTTGTCGTCATCACTAAAATTGATTTTGGAAACAAGGTTTTTTGTGACGTTGTCACTGCCATCGAGCCTTGACGCCGTCGGGGTTGTGATAGAAACTTTAGACGAGCTAGACGTACCGAGAATAGCATTCGCAATTGTGAAAGTACCCGTAGTGGTTGTAGTTGTTACCTCATTTACGGTTTTCGATTCGTCTGATTCTTCCACAGTGATGTAGTTTTTAAGATCGTTCACTGTGATTTCCGAATATGAGCCATCGATTTTGAGCTCGTACTTGCCATTGTTTGACCTGATGTTGCCAAGCCCCGAAATCTTCGCCAAATAAACCTTCGTGGTGCCATCCGTCACATAATAAGATACTGTTGTGGCATTATTAAATTCCCACGCTCCTTCTGAATATACAGCCATTTTTTATCCGCTCCTTTCCATATAAACCCAAAACTTCCCTGTGAACTTCCTTGTATGCTTCACATTATAATAACAACGTGCGATTAAATCAATATCTTTTGGCAAAAAATTTTCTTAAGAATAGATTAAAGAGAACTGTTTTTCCAATTCCCGCGCTAAATTTTCAAAGAGCCTTTAAAGGGTTCCTATAAGTTTGTCGAAGGAATTGAGGGATAATTTAAGGGGGGTTAAAAAATTTTTTTCGTTGGCTCCGACTTCGATTCGACTTCGATTCAGTTGATGATTAACTTTTGTTTGTAGAATCTACTTTCTTTCAGCGAAGAAAGAAAGTAGCAAAGAAATTCGCCTCGCAGGGGCGTCAACGCCGCTTTTCACATCACGTGAAAAACGCGGCGCGGCGCACGTCCATGTGCGCCGTCTTTTCGCTCAAATTTGTGTTTCCCTAGTCCCCAGTCCCTAAACCCTAACCCCTACATCATAGGTAGTTTAGAGGGTCGACCGTTTCGCCGTTAAGTCTAACTTCAAAATGACAATGAGGGCCTGTCGAGTTGCCAGTCGAGCCGCAATAAGCAATAACGTCGCCTTGATTGACACTCTGCCCGACGCCGACCGCTAAGCTTTCATTATGCCCATAAAGCGTAACAACGCCGCCGCCGTGATCAATCATAATCGTATTGCCATAGCCGCCAATCCAACCCGCCTCAATCACAATTCCGCCTTGAGCCGCGTGAATCGGTAATCCGTAATCGCCGCCAATATCAAGCCCGCTGTGAAAACGTGCATTGCCGAAAATCGGATGAGTGCGCCAACCAAATTCGCTTGTTATCGGTCCAGCAATAGGCCAAATCATGCCGCCGCCGTAACTTTGCATAATGTAAACTTCAGACCCGTCCTCGCCGAATTCTACAATGTCAACATTACCCGCTTGAGCCGCTCGCGCTTCCATTTCGGCTTTACGGCGACGCGCTTCTTCTTCTGCCGCCTTGCGATATTTATTTTCTTGAATCAAGCGTCCGACTTCTTCCGACGACGCCATCATTTCATCATATTGCTGATTGTAAATTTCTTTGTCGTTCTGCATTAAATTTATAAGTGCTTGTTGTTGTGCGACTTTTTCTAACTTAACGTCCTTAGCCGCCTCAGCCTTTGCCGCTAATTCTTCCTGAACTTTTCTATCGGCTTCAAGTTTCTTGCCGACTTCTTTTATTTCATTTTGATATGCCAAAACGTCCGCCACGAGTTCCGAATCGCGGACGATGACGCGCTTTAATAAATCCATTCGTGTTAAAAAATCTTCAAAGTCCTGCGCACCAAATAAAACGTCCAGATAGGAAATTTGTCCGTTTATGTAAATGTCGCGCACGCGAGTTTCAAGGACGCCGTGTTTTTCGTTAAGTTCGGCGGTGACTTCGGCTAGAGTATTTTCATTCTCGGCAATGCGATAAAGGGTTTCGTCAAGGGCGGCTTGTTTTTCCTCGTAATCGGCTGTAGCCTCTGCCGCCTCCGCGTCGAGCTGTCGTTTGAATTCTGAAACCGAATCGATTTTCCCTTGAATCAAATTGGCGACTTCCAGAGCTTTTGCCGCCTCTTCTTCATAAGCGGCTTTTTCGCCTTCGAGCTGTTCTATTTCTTGGTCAATCTGTTCAAGTTCGTCAAGCTCCTCAGGTTCCTCAACTTCTTCCTCGTAATATTCTTCGTCGTCATCATATTCGGCGAAAACGGGCGCACAGGTTAGAAAAGTTATCGCCGTCAACAGGATTAAAAACTTTCTCAAAGCTTACCATTCCTTATTCCTAATTTAGCTTTCAGCTTAGAGCTTTTAGCTTTCAGCTTAGATGTTTTAAGGTTTTTCTGAAAGCTGACAGCTTAAAGCTTATACTTCCATAAAACGTTTTAGCGAAATTGTACTGCCCAAAATGCCGATAAAAATTCCTGCGCCGACCAACGCCATTGAAACGTAATGCATAAACGGATATTGCTCAATCATTGGGAAAAATGCCAGCGATTCATAAATTTTTTCGACCATAGCCGAATAAAAATTCTTTAGGGCGAACGCGCTGACTCCGCCGCCGATTATTCCAAGCCCAACGCCCTCCAAAATAAACGGCCAACGGATAAACCAATCTGTCGCGCCGACGTATTTCATTATGGCGATTTCCTTTCGGCGGGCGAAGACGGTTAATCTTATCGTGTTTGAAATAATGAAGATTGTCGCGCCGAGCAAAAGCCCCATTAAAATTGCGCCGAAAAATCTCATTAAGTGAGTAAGTTCAAAGAGATTCGCGGCAACGTCCTGCCCGTATTTAACTTCGTCAACGCCGTAAAGGTCAGCGATAGCCGCCGCAATTTTTTTAACGTCATCGGGATTGCTGACGGTGACAAGAAAAGCATTTGGCAGAGGATTCGAGTCGCCGAGCGCGTCCAAAATTTTTTTATTTTCGCCGAGCCGCTCCCGCAACTTTTTTAAAGCTTCTTCGCGTGGCACGTATTCAATCGTCGTTACGCCCTTTAAAGCTTTCGTCATGCGTTCGATTTCCTTGCGACCTTCTTCGGGCAGGTTGTCGTTTATGTAAACGGAAATTTGAACTTGACTTTCAAGCGACGCCGCCATTTTATTCATATTCATAACTATGATTAGAAAGACGCCCAGCACGAACAGTGATACCGCGACGGTGCCGATTGAGGCGGCTGTCATCCAGCGATTCCGAATCATCGACAAAAGCACTTCGTGAAAATAATATTCGACGGTTTGAAATTTCATTGAACCACTCCCAAAGATTAAAGTTGTCGCTGATTATAACATAAAAATTTGGCATTGCCTATTTTGTGTGGTAGAATTCGCAAGGCGGTTTAAATAGGATAAATTTAAAGGAGAAATTTTCATGAAATACACGAGTACACGCTCAAAAATTCAGCCAGTGGATTCGGCGGAGGCGATTCTTCAAGGGTTGGCGGCTGACGGCGGACTTTTTGTTCCAGAGAAAATTCCTAAAGTCACGCTCGAAGAAATAGACGCGCTGAAAGATAAACGTTACGAAGAACGCTCGGCTTGGCTTTTGGGAAAATTTTTGACGGACTACACGGACTATGAAATCGGCGAGTGCGTAGAGTTGGCTTATAACTGGTTTGACGTAACTGCGCGGGTACCAGTTGCGATTTTGATTCAAGACCCGAAAAATCCTGTGGCTCCTGTCGGCTCAATGGAACTTTGGCACGGTCCGACAAGCGCGTTTAAAGATGTTGCGCTCCAAATGTTGCCGCATCTTATGCGCATGGCGTTGAAGAAAGTCGGCGAGACAAAAGAAATTTTAATCTTAGTTGCGACTTCGGGCGACACGGGCAAGGCGGCATTAGCAGGCTTTGCGGACGTGCCTCAGACTAAAGTTATGGTCTTTTATCCAGACGGCGGTGTCAGCAAAATTCAGCGGCTCCAAATGGTTACTCAACGCGGCAAGAATGTAAACGTCACGGCAGTCAGAGGCAATTTTGACGACGCGCAGAACGGCGTTAAGAAAATTTTTGGCGACGAAAAAATCCGCGCAGAACTCGACAAGTTAAACGTCAAACTTAGCTCGGCGAATTCGATTAACTGGGGGCGGCTCGTCCCGCAAATCGCCTACTATTTTTCGGGTTATATCGAACTCGTAAAGGCGGAACAAGTTCAGCTCGGCGAGAAAATAATTATCAGCGTACCGACGGGCAATTTTGGGAATATCCTCGCCGCTTATTACGCGCTTAAAATGGGCTTGCCTGTTAAGAAATTAATCTGCGCGTCGAACATTAACAACGTCCTCACGGAATTTTTCGCGACGGGCACTTACAATCGCAAGCGGGAATTTTTCAAGACGATTACGCCGTCAATGGACATTTTAATTTCAAGCAACCTTGAGCGTCTGCTTTATCACGAGACCGACGGCAACTGTAAACTTGTTAGCCGCTACATGACCGAATTGAACACGCTCGGCAAGTACAAAGTCGATAAGAAACTTAAGGCTCGCCTCGACAAAATTTTTTATGCGGAATACGTTACCGAAGATGAGACGCAAGAATTTATTAAGCGCGTTTACGATTCATTCGGCTATCTTCTCGACACTCACACCGCCGTTTCAGTCTGCGCATTGAGCAAGTATCGCGGCAAGACAAGAGATACGACGCCGATATTAACTGCCTCGACTGCCAGCCCGTACAAATTTACAAGCGCGGTTTTGACGGCTCTTGAACAGCCGCTTGAGGGCGTTGACGAATTTGCGCAACTCAAAATGCTGAACGACTTAACGAACGTTAAAATCCCGCGCAATCTTGCTGAACTCCATGACGCCAAAATTTTACATGAGGACGTTTGCGACAAGGACGAAATGGCGGAAAGAGTTTTGAAGTTCGCGGCTCAATAAAATCTGCGCGGAAAAAAATTATCCCTCTCAATCGGAGGGATTTTTTTCTTTCTTCGCTTTTACCTTTGAAATTAGATTGACATTCCCCACGGCTAAAGCCGGAGGGATTCTTGCTTCAACGACTGTTGCGCCGAGGTTGCGTCTTACATAGTCTCCACAAGCGTGACTTCCCGTGTGTCCCAAGGTAGTGCACATATCATATGATTTAATTTTTAATTTGTAAAATGCGCCTTATATACTCTTACGGCGCATATGATAAAAGACTTTGTCTACAGTCTAAAGCGTCGAGATTTTTTCCCGACGCTTTTTATAGTCCTAACGAATTCCACAGGTAATCGACGCGAGCTTTAACTTCGGGCGACATTTCTATTTCGTCGGGCCACTCGCGCAGATGACCTTCTTCCTTCCAAGTTTTAGTTGCGTCAATGCCGAGTTTCGCGCCCCACTTTGCATAAGGCGACGAATGGTCGAGCACGTCAAGAGGTCCGTGAACAATTTCCAAATCGTGTTCGGCGTCAATATTATTAAAAACGCGCCAAGCAACCTCGCTTAAATCCTGAACGTTGACATGCGAATCGACGACGATAATCATCTTAACGTTCATCATCTGCCCAAGTCCCCAGAGTGCGTGCATAACTTTTCGGGCGTGCATGGGGAAACTTTTTTTTATCGAGACGATAACGCAATCATGGAAAACGCCTTCAAGCGGCATATTAATATCGATAATTTCGGGCAGGAGCTGTTGCAGGAGCGGTAGGAAAATTCTTTCGGTTGCCTTCGCCATATAACAATCTTCCATAGGCGGCTTGCCAACGACGGTCGCGAAGTAAATCGGATTTTTCCTGTGCGTTATGCAAGTGACGTGGAAAACGGGATAATCATCAGCTAATGAATAATAACCTGTATGGTCGCCAAAAGGACCTTCGCGGCGGAGTTCGTCGGTCGAAACGTAACCTTCCAAAATAATTTCGGCAGTCGCAGGAACTTCAAGGTCGACAGTCTTACATTTAGTCAGCTCGACGGATTTTTTCCTAAGAAAGCCCGCGAATACCATTTCATCAACGTCACGGGGCAAAGGTGCGGTCGCGGCATAAGTGATAACAGGGTCGGTGCCGATTGCAATTGCCGCCTCAATTTTATTTTCGCCTAAAGTCTGCGCGTCACGGAAATTTTCTGCGCCGTTCTTGTGAATGTGCCAATGCATACCAGTAGTCCGCGAATCATATTTCTGCAGGCGATACATGCCGACATTGCGCTTGCCCGTCTTAGGATTTTTGGTAAAGACAAGCGGCAACGTTATAAAGGCTCCGCCGTCCTTTGGCCAACACTTCAAGATAGGAATTTTATCGAGCGACGGATTGACTTCGACGACTTCTTGGCAGGGCGCGTTCTTGACGTACTTAGGAAAATTAATCGCCTTGTGCGCGGTTGAGACGATAGAAAAAATATTCGAGCGATTCTTAAACGACAGATAAGGCAATTTCATAATCTCGCGAATATCGTCCGCCGCGTCGTCCAATTTCTCCACGCCCAGCGCAAGAGCCATTCGCTCATAACTGCCGAACGCATTAATCAAAACGGGCATGTCGTAGCCGCGAACATTTTCAAATAGCAAAGCGACGTTGCGACTGTCTTTGAACTTTGAAACGCGGTCGGTTATCTCGGTTATCTCAAGTTCCGCGTCGATAGGAATTTTTATTCGCTTGAGCAATTGTCGACGCTCCAATTCCTCTATGAATTCGCGTAAATCTTTATAAGCCATTTATTTCCTCCGACAATTGACATTCTCCACGGCTAAAGCCGGAGGGATTCTTGCTTCAACGACCGTTGCGCCGTAGTTGCGTCTTACATGGTCTCCACAAGCGTGACTTCCCGTGTGCCCCACGGTAGTGCAAATATACTACAACTTAATTTCCAATTAGTCAAATGCGCCTTATATACTCTTACGGCGCGGATGATAACAATTTGTTAAAACAGCTTCAATCATAGAATTTCTGTTAATTTCCTTAGCACCGACGTATTGACACTCCCCAAAGGGGATTCTTGAGAACATAAATGCTCAAAGGCTGAGCCAAACAGCCCCTACCCTGTTACCCGAAGGCTTCAGGCTACTTTTTACTTTAGTACCGTCCTTTCGTAGTATTTGCGAGTTTAGTTCGAGCAAGGTCTGTTCAAGCGTTTGCTCAACTCCTTCAACACTAAGCAAACATCTTTCTCCTTTAAAAATTTATTCAGCGGCTAGCAAACTTTTCATTACATAGGTTGGCAAGGCAAATGCTCCGCCGTGAATTTTCGTGTTGTAGTATCGCGTTTGTAAGTTGAGCGAATTCCAATGGGCGAAATCGACTGCGTTTGTCGGGTGAAATTTTTTCGACGCGAAACCGAAAAGCCATTGCCCCGCTGGATAAGTCGGTATGTGAATTTGATAAACGCGAACAATCGGAAAGGAGCCTGTCAACCTTCTATGCGCCTTTTGCATTGCCGCTACGTCCCGATTGTAAAAAGGATTCTCGTGTTGATTAACCATAATGCCGCCAGCATTCAGAGCATTAAAGCAGTTGCCGTAAAATTCTTTAGTAAATAAACCCTCGCCCGCGCCAAATGGGTCAGTCGAATCAATGATAATCAAGTCGTATTCGTCAGTCTTGCGGCGGATAAATTTCAAGCCGTCCGCGAAAAATATTTCCACTCGTGGATTATCCAGACAAGCCGCTGTTTGAGGAATAAATTTTCGACAGCCCCGCACGACTGATTCATCTATCTCCACCAAGTCAATTTTTTCTATCGTCTCGTACTTCAAAAGCTCCCGCGCAGAGCCTCCGTCACCGCCTCCCACCAATAAAACCTTTTTTATCGCGGGATTTACGCACATCGGCACATGCGTTATCATTTCGTGATAAATGAATTCGTCGCGCTCGGTTATCATGATTCGTCCGTCCAATACCAAGACCCGCCCGAATTCCGCCGAATCAAATATATCTACGCGCTGAAATTCGCTGACTTCGCTGAAAAGTTGCTTGTCCACCTTCAACGAAAAGCGCACGTTCGGCGTATGTTGTTCGCTAAACCACAGCTCCATTTTGAATCCTCCTAAAAATTTTTATGATATAATCTTCGCAAGGAGTGATTATCATGAATGAACTTCTTCAAAAATTTTACGCTCAACGCTCCGAGCGAGAAATTACTTTGCATAATCTGCGCGAGCAAATTCGTCAGGACGAATACAACTTGCAAAAGCTCAATGAAACTATCAGCGCGATTCGCCAAGACCTCAAAGACCTCAAGCGTATGATTGCTTACCTTAAGGAAAATTTTACGTCATAACTTGCAAATTTTTAATCGTCATATCTTCGGGGCCAGTCATTTGGCAACCCTTGCGCTTGGCGTAGCGAATATAATCCAGAATTTCTTTGGTTATCCTCTCGCCGGGAGCCAATATCGGAATGCCGGGCGGATAGCACATTAAAAATTCTGCCGCCGTCTCACCGACCGTTTCAGCTATCGGCAATGATTTTTTCGCCGAATAAAAAGCTTCCTTCGGCGTGGCGTCGACTATCGGCGCAATGTATTCAACTTTCATCAGCCGCGCAGGGTCTTTCCTATAAATCCGCTTAACATCAGCTAACGCGCTAACCAGCCGTTCAATGTCTTTAACGCGGTCGCCAACCGAAACATAAGCCAAAATGTTCGCTATGTCGCCGAATTCCAGCTGAATATCGTATTCGTCGCGCAGAATGTCATAAACTTCAACGCCCGCCAAACCAACCGCCCGCGTGTAAATCGACAGCTTAGTTATGTCGAAGTCATAAACTGCGCCGTTGTCGATAAGCTCCTTTCCATAAGCATACCAGCCGCCTAAATAATTTATTTCGTTGCGGGCGTATTCGACAAGCTCGATAACTTTGTCAAAAATTTCCTCGCCGCGCAGAGCCAAATTCCTCCGCGATATATCTAAGCTTGACATCAATAAATAACTGCCGCTTGTCGTCTGCGTCAAGTTCAGTATCTGGTGAACGTAGCCCGCATTGATATTTTCACCCGTCAACAGCAACGAACTTTGCGTTAAGGAGCCGCCTGATTTATGCATTGAGACTGCCGCCATATCCGCGCCAACACTCATTGCCGAAGGCGGTAATTTTTTATTGAAATAAAAATGCGTGCCGTGCGCCTCGTCCGCTAAAACTTTCATGCCGTGTTCATGCGCTACTTTAGTTATCGTCGCTATGTCGGAGCAAATCCCGTAGTAAGTCGGATTGTTCACCAAAACCGCCTTTGCGTCGGGATTAGACTTTATCGCCGCGATAATTTCTTCAACCTTCATACCCAGCGAAATTCCTAGCCGCTCATCGACTTGAGGATTGACGTAAACGGGAACGGCTCCGCAGAGAATCATCGCGTTAATCGCCGACCTGTGGACGTTGCGCGGTAAAATTATTTTGTCACCGGGCTTGCAAACCGCTAATATCATTGTTTGTACTGCTTGCGTCGTGCCGCCCGTTATGAAGAAACTATGCATTGCCCCGAACGCTTGCGCCGCCAAAATTTCCGCGTCCCTTATTACCGAAATCGGATGACATAAATTATCCAGCGGTTTCATAGAATTAACATCTACGTCAAGGCAACGCTGTCCTAAAAATTCCATTAAGTCGGCATTACCGCGCCCGCGCTTATGTCCCGGCACGTCGAACGGTACTAAACGCGCCGCCTTCATTCGTTCCAACGCTTCCATTATCGGAGCGCGTTCCTGCGTTAAATATTTCATGACTTTTCTCCTTAGGAAAAAAAAACGGGCTTTCTGCCCGATTTATTTTTAGCCTTGTCTTTAGTTATACCTTCGCATTTTTGCCGCCATTGCTACTTGGGCACTTTCCACTTCAAAGCCCTCTGGCACGTATAAGATTATTTTGTTCGTTATCATTTCGACATGTCCGTTTATCGTGTAAACCACGCCCAATACGAAGTCGCAGATACGTTGTTGGGAACTTGCGTCCATGCCTTCATAGTTCACGACTACCGAATTGCGCTTTATTAAATCTTGTCCGATTGCTTTTACTTGTTCGTCGTATTTTGTCGGGCTGTAAATTTTCATAGTTACCTGCGGCGTCTTAACCACAGCCAAGCTCGGACGTACTGACGCCTCTGACGCATAGGCTTCAAGACGCATTCCGCCCACCGATGTTACTCCGTTTTCCGACGTACTTACTCTTGTTCTTGTGAAACCGCCCATGCCGCCGCTTGCTACTTGTTTTTCTGCTTGGAAGTTTTGCATAAGCGGTTGATTTTTCTGCGCGGGTGTTTCAAATTGTTCCGCCGATTTTGCCTCGACGGGTTTTTCTGTTATTTTTTCCGGCTCTTTTGTCTCGGTTTTCTTAGTCTCTTTAACTTCTTCGTCGTCGGGAACGTTTTCCATCGGCATTATTATATCCGTTATTTTCCTTATCCAGTCCAACACTACCATTAATATCGTCCTTCCGCTTTATAATTTCATGCGCACATTCTAGCATACCCTTTTATAAATTGCAAAGGTTTTTTTCAAAAAGTTTTCATATTATTCGGTGAAACCCTTTGAGTTGCTATAACGGCGCGATTTTCCTAAAGCGTTTTTCAGTTAAATTCTTTAAGACGTTCCGAACGGCTCAACTTTTTTAAAGCATTTGCCTCGATTGCGCGAAGGGTTTCAGGACTAATTTTTAAAATTCTCGCGACTTCCTCTGTTGTGCAAGCGCGTCTGTTATCTAAGCCGAAACGCAGTACTAAAATTTTTTTCTCGCGCATGGTCAGCACTTTCATTGCCTCGCGCAGGAATTCAATCAGTTGCGAACGATTTAACCTGTCTAAAGCCTTAGGCGTTTCCTCGTCCGCCAGCAAGTCGGCTAATGTCATGCCTTCAACGTAATCTTCCTCGTCGTTGTACGCGCTCTTTTCTATCGGCGTGTCGAGCAACAAAGTTTCTTCCGTTTTGAGTTCGCGCAGACCGTGTACTATCGCCGCCTCAATGCACTCCTGCGCGTATTCGGTAAAGGTTGCCGCGCCCTTCGTGCTGAATTTTTTTACCGCCTTGAGGAGTCCGATATTGCCTTCTTGAATCAAGTCGGAGAATGGCGCACCTTGTCCGACGTAATTACGGGCGCAATCGACGACGAGGCGCAAATTCGCGTTGACGAGTTCCATTTGTGCATTTTCGTCGCCCGCCGCCGACCTAAGCAATAACGTATGAAATTCCTGCGCACTTAACAGCGGAATTTGTTCTATTTCCTCCAAATATAATCGTGCCTCTTCGTTCATCACACCCACCGCCTTTTTACAATTTTTATTCGTTTTCGCGGTGATTGCGATATTTCCTGCAATTACTTACGAGCATTTTTGGCGGCGCGTCCGCGAGTAGTTCTGTCCAAAATTGCCTTGCGTAACCGAATCGAACTCGGCGTTACTTCGACCAATTCATCATCGTTTATATATTCCAATGCTTGCTCCAAACTTAACAGGCGTGGCGGTACCAAACGGATTGCTTCATCGGAGTTGGAGGCGCGGATATTTGTTTGGTGCTTTTGCTTACAAGGATTTATGTCAATGTCTAATTCGCGGGAATTTTCGCCGACAATCATGCCCTCATAAACTTGCTGACCCGGTTCGATAAACATGACGCCTCTGTCCTGCAAATTGAAAATGCCGTAACCCGTCGTCAAGCCCTGTTCAAACGCAACTAAACTTCCGCGAGTTCTGCCGGCTATATCGCCCTTGTAAAGTTCGTAGCCGTGAAAGACATGATTCATTACGCCGTTGCCGCGTGTCGAAGTCAAAAGCTCTGAACGAAAACCTATCAAGCCCCGCGCAGGTATCAAGAAATTCAGCCGCATGTAGCCCGATAACTGTTGCATATTCTTCAACTCGGCTTTGCGACGCCCTAAGCTTTCCATTACGACGCCCATATAATCTGCGGATACTTCGACCGTCAAATCTTCTATCGGCTCGTAGCGTTTTCCGTCAATGAGTTTGTAGACGACTTCGGGCTTGCCGATTTGCATTTCGTAACCTTCGCGCCGCATAGTTTCAATCAGAATCGATAAATGAAGTTCACCGCGTCCACTGACTTTGAAGACATCGGCGTTATCGGTTTCCTCGACGCGCAGGGCGACGTTGGTTTGAGCCTCTTTAAACAATCTGTCGCGAATGTGGCGGCTCGTGACGAATTGTCCTTCCTTGCCCGCGAAAGGACTTGTATTCACGCCGAAAGTTACGCTTAAAGTTGGCTCGTCGACGCGGATTGACGGCAGAGCCTCTGGGCAATCGACATCGGCAACAGTATCGCCAATAGAAACTTCGCTTAAGCCCGTCAGCGCGACAATCTCGCCCATTTGCGCTTCATTAGCCTCGACCCTTTGTAAGCCCTCATAGCTGTAAACTTTGCTGATTTTGGCGCGGCTTATATTGCCGTCCGCGATTATGGCAACGACTTCGCCGCTTTTTATGGTACCGCGTTGAATGCGTCCGATAGCAACTTTGCCGACGTAGGAATCAGCCTCCAAAGTCGTTATAACCATTTGTAACGGCGCGTCTAATTCGCCTGACGGTGCTGGCATTTCTTTTATTATCGCCTCAAGCAACGGCTCCATTGTGGTTGAATCGTCGTCGATATTTTTCTTAGCAATGCCCGCTTTAGCCGCCGTGTAGATGACGGGGAAATCTAATTGTTCGTCGTCGGCGTCAAGCTCCATGAATAATTCCAAAACTTCGTCGTAAACTTCGTCGGGACGTGCCTCTGGTCGGTCAATCTTATTTATGACGACTATCGGCTTAAGTTTATGTTCAAGGGCTTTACGCAAAACGTATTTAGTTTGTGGCATGGGACCTTCAAAGGCGTCGACAACCAACAGAACGCCGTCAACCATATTCAGAATACGTTCGACTTCACCGCCGAAATCGGCATGACCGGGCGTGTCGACGATATTAATTTTTATGCCCTTGTACCAAATCGCGGTATTTTTGGAGAGAATAGTTATACCGCGTTCGCGTTCCAAATCGCCGCTATCGAGGACTCGTTCGGAAACTTGTTCGTTTTGGCGGAAAATGTGGCTTTGTCTAAGCAGGGCGTCAACCAAAGTAGTTTTGCCGTGATCTACGTGTGCGATAATTGCCACATTGCGCCTTTCGTTGTTATTCATCTATATTGCCTCCTCTTTGATAATCGTTTATTATACGGGCAAAAAAGGAAGATGACAATGGAAATATTTAAACGTGGAGCACTTCGTGGCGAATTGGCGATACCAGCCGACAAATCGATAACGCACAGGGCGATAATTTTAAGCGGCATTGGCGACGGCGAAGTCGAGGTAGAAAATTATTTAGCGGGCGCAGATTGCTTGTCGACGCTTAGTTGTATGGAAAAGTTGGGTGTCGTGGCGGAGCGTTCGTCGAAAAAATTATTGATAAAGGGCGTAGGACTGCGCGGTTTGAAAGCACCGACAGAAATTTTAGACGCGGGCAACAGCGGGACGACGTTAAGACTGTTAATGGGGTTAATGGCGGCGCAATCGTTCTCGACGACTTTCACGGGCGACGAATCATTAAAAAAGCGTCCGTTAAAGCGAGTAACAGAGCCGCTGACTCAAATGGGCGCGACGTTTTCGGGGAATAAGTTGCCGCTGACGATAACGGGCGGTTGCTTGCGCGGGATAAGGTATGAAACAACATTGGCGTCCGCGCAGGTTAAATCGTCGATATTATTAGCGGGCTTATATGCCGACGCGCCGACGCAAATAATCATGCCGAGCTGTCGAGACCATACGGAGCTTATGTTGAAAGCCGCTGGCGCGAAGTTAGACGGCTTAACGATATATCCTGCGGAGCGGCTGTACTTGCCGAAGCGGATACAAATTCCGAACGACATATCTAGCGCGGCGTATTGGATAGTTTTGGCGACGCTTACGGAGGGTTCGAAAATAATTTTGCGGGATATAGGCGTCAACGCAACGCGCATGGGTTTACCGGACGCATTGGAGAAAATGGGCGCGTCGATTCATCTTAGCAATTTACGACAGAGTTGCGGCGAACCGTTAGCGGATATAAAAATCTGCGCGGCTAAGTTGCGAGCGATTGAACTTGACGCTGAAGAAATTCCGCGACTTATAGACGAGTTGCCGATATTGGCGGTGGCGGCGTCCTTTGCCGAAGGGACAAGCATAATACGCGGCGCGGGCGAGTTGCGCGTTAAGGAAAGTGACCGCTTAGCTGCGATAGAAAATGAATTTAACAAGCTGTCACCGGGCACAATCGAAGTTGACGGCGACACATTGATAATTCACGGCGGCAAAGCTAAGCGCATGAATTTTTGCAAGACTTACGGAGACCATAGGATAGCAATGTCTTTAGGAATAATGGGTATGGCTGGGAACGGCGTTGAATTGGACGATACTGACTGCGTGAACATTTCCTATCCTAATTTTTTTGACAACTAAAAACTGCAACGATTAACGAAAAGGCTCTGGCGAAAGTCGGGGCTTTTTTTATTTCCATACTGGAGCACCTAGCAGAACAAGCAAACCTTAACGGTAAGGTGCGAATGAGTGATCGTGCGCTGATGAAGGCGTTGGGATTAAGTAAGAGTGGGGTCACGAGTGCGAAACGCGGTTTAGTAGCGGCAGGGTATTTAACGTATGAAGTAACGACGAAAGGCACGCTCTACACGCTAACTGAAAGTGCCCTACGTGCCCTGCCAAGTGCCCTACCGAGTGCCCTAAAAACAGGGCGCGAAAATTCTAATACTCTATATATAGTAAGTAATAGTATAGAGAAAGAGAGAGAAAAAAAAGAAAGTGCCCTAAAAACGGGGCGGAATGAAGGGCAAGCCGGGGCAGTTGAACAGGGCAGTGAAGTAGGGCAGGTTTACGCAGTCTGGTTGGAGCACAATGGTCGGGTCATGTTAGCGAAGGAGCAGGCAGAATTAGCCGAATTCGTAGCGGCACACGGAGCTAGTCGGATGATAGAGATAATCGAGACGGCTTGGGACAGGTGTACGGCGAATGGCATGAGCATGTTCTATCTTCGGAAAATGGTCGGGCTATTGACGGCGAGACAACCGGTGACGCAATCGAAGGCGAAGACGAAGGCATGGACGCCGCGGACAGAGGCGCGAGTGAAAGAGGCATTAAGTAAACCTTCTGAGGTAAGCGAATTTGGCGAAATCCGTGATACGGAGCCGAAGCCGTGGGATAAGTATTCCGCGAGAGGAGGATTTACATGAGTGAGGTTTACGACGCGACGGTCGACTTAATCGCGACTAAGTGGGGCGACGAAAAGTTGAATTCGGCGTTGACGGCGATTCAAGCGGAGAAAGCGGCGCAAAAAGCTGAACTGGCAAAATTCCGCGATTATTTGAAGTCGGCAGGCGGTTCGTTGTGGAAGTATTCGTGCGGTGGCTATTGCAACGTCGATAATGAGTACGACTTAGCGACGTTGTATGAGCGAGTTAAGGCATCGCAACGTTGTGCGGCGACATGTCCGAAATGTTCGGGTTTACCGTGCCGATTCAAGCTTGGTGAAAAGGGCATTGAGACGAAGGTACGGCTGGACAAGGGCGTTATTTACTACAGCTCGTATTTCTGCGAAAAGGTAATGCATGCGCGATTGCTGGATAACTGCGCGTTAATCGGAGTACCGGCAAGGTATATCGACAAGAGTTTTAAGGACTACGAGGTAACGGCTGATAATGAACGAGCGATAAAAATGGTGCAGTGGTACGTTGCGGAAAAGCCGAGCGATTGGCTGTATTTCGGTGGTGGTTACGGCACGGGCAAGACGTTTTTGGCGAGTTTGATGGCGAAGGAGCTATTAAAGAATTTCGAGTTACATTGGCCGCAAGAGATATTACAGACGATACGATTTGTGGATATGTCGGAGTTATTCTCGGCTTTAAAGACGAAGATGGACATTAAGAATGAGAGTCCGGAGAAATATTTAAAGGAATATTGCAAGGTAGAGATATTGATCTTAGACGACTTTGGTGCGGAGAAGATAACGGACTGGAGCCTGAACGTATTGTATCACTTAGTGAACGAGCGGTATAAAGCGGAACGTCGAACGATACTGACGAGCAACTACGATTTAGAGGGCTTAGAAAAGCGGTTATCGGTAGCCGACGCGGGACAAGCGGGGCGGATAGTAAGTCGTTTAATGGAGATGAGCCAGGTAGCGACATTTGGACGTTGCGACAGAAGGCGGCGGTCGTTCGATGCTTAAATGTGCAATCTGCGGACGCGAATATAGTCCCCGCAACATTAATCAGAAAACCTGCAGCAGGGAATGCTATTACAAGTTATGGTATAAGAAGACGAAGAATAAGCGCGAACTAGAGGCGTCGATGAAGGGCAAGAAATTAACGCCCGCGCAGGTTGACGAATTTTTAGACAAGATATTTAGAGATAAGATATAAGGGATAAGATATAAGATATTAGGAGAGAATGATGAGTAAGCTGAGTAATGCTTTGAAGAATATAGCGAAGCCGAAGTCGCCGAATCAGGTAGTAAAGGACAATGGCAATCAAGCGGTGACGTTTACGGTTAATGGTTGCGACTATCGGGCGAATCCTTATCGGAATGAGAATGGAACGCCGAATAACAAGGGCAAAGGCGACGGTCATTCATATGTCTTGCACACGGCAGAGGGCGTAAATATATGGGCGACGGGCTACGGCTTGGAACACGGGATAATAGAGTTATTGGAAAATAGTTGTGGCGACGTTGCTGAAATGAATGCGGCATTGGCGAAAGAGCCGCAACTGATAAGGATACACCCATTAGCGACGAATAAGGACGGCAATACCTTTCGCCCGATAGATTATTTAGGCGACGCGCTGGAGAGTGCTGAATATGACGAAGAAGAAATTTCGGGGTGAGCCCGACCCTAGTGAGCGTCAAGCGCATCATAAGCGACCGTTCGTTTATGGCACGGGCTATTGGTACGACGAAGCGGCAGATAAAGAATATGTCATTGACCAAGACAGCATGTGGCTCTGTAAGTCGGGCACGGTAAAGCAATTAGTCTGCGTCGATGACAAGGGCAAGGAGTATTATGAGAAGGACTGGATGATAGCGAACGGCAAGAAAGTCCGCGCAGGCTATGTAGCAGTTCCTAAACTCGGAGGCAAAAAGAAATAGGAAGGCGATAAAATGAAAGAGGCAATAAGTTGCAAAGTGACTGAGATAAAATTTCGCGGCAGAACGGTATCGGGACGTTTGGTTTACGGGGATTTTTATCATGTGAAGGGACGCGCAGTGATCCAAGACCCGGTGACGGGTATTTACGACTATGTTGATCCGGCGAGCGTTCGGCAACTGGCGAGCCACGACGTTGACGGCACTGAGCTTTATGTTGGTGACGTGGTTTGCAAGTACGTCGAGGAATTGGACGTGTGGATTGAGTACACGGTTAATCTTTATGGCTGGGCGGTTAATGAGAAGGACTGTTGCACGAATCCGCATACGGCGAAGTATAAGGAACCGCCGATAGAGGACCCCTGGAATGAAGGAATATAAATTCAGATGGTATGGCGCGGACGGTACAATCAATTATCGGCGAGTTGAAGTACCGTCCGACGCTGAGATATACATAGGACGCGGGAAAGACGGGCGTGAAATACAATTTCGTTGGTTAGGAGCGGACGGCAAAACCCATTATCGGTTTGAGTGCTTACCGTTTAATGCGCAGATAAATTTAGGTAACGACCGAGCGGGACGCGAAGTCTGGGAAGGCGAGATTGTCGTAGATGATTTCGGAAATAGCTTTTTCGCGCAGGTGATTAAGTCGTTGGACGGCTGGGTAAGTCCGCATGTTCGGTTGCCGATAGAGTATCTGACGAAGAGGACGCCGCATATAACGGGTGCGCCGCTGGACAGGAAAGAAGTCTGGAAGTCATGATAATTAAGCACAGAGGGAAGAAAATCGGTGGACGCGGCTATGCTACGGGTTTTTACTACGAAGTGGGAACGCGGGCATTTATCGCGGATGAGCCGAATCGGTATCAAGTGAAGAAGGAGACAGTCGTGCCGCTGTGTTGCGTAGAAGGTGGCGTTGAATATTATGTCGGCGACAAAAAGGACGGCAAGACTGCGAACTTAATCTCGGTATGGGAATTAGATTGGAATGAGGAGCCATGAAGAAAATCTGCGCGGGCTGTGGGGTTGAATATGAAGGGCGCAGTAATTCGATATATTGCAGTCGGAAATGCAAGAACAAGCACAGTTACAAGCCGCGTCCGCTGGAGAAGAAAATCTGCGCGGGCTGCGGGAAAGAATTTGAGACGCCATTCGGTTACCAGAAATATTGCAGTTACGAATGCAAAAGAAAACATAATTATGAGAAAAGCAGGGAACGCCCGCCGAAGAAGAAAATCTGTCCGATATGCGGGGCGGAATTTGAGACGAATATTAGTTACCAGAAATATTGCAGTAAGAAATGCAGTGAACGCGAAAAGTATTATAGGGCGAAGGCAAAATTGATGAAGAGGAAGCGGTCGCCTCCAGAGCCGAAACCGACACCGACGGCGCGGCACTGTTTAGCGTGTGGGTCGGAGTATGAGCCGAAATTTAATAACGACCGATTCTGTAGTGATGATTGTCGGATGAGTTGGTATCGTCCGGAAGTGATAAATGCGTTCGGGAAAATGTTTTATAAGAGGCAGTGACATGATAAAGAAATGTATAGAATGCGGCAAAGAATTTGAGACGGCATACCCTTTTAAGAAATACTGTAGCGACAAATGCCGTGATGATAATTTCCATAATAGGAAGCCCTTAGCGGCGCGGCAATGTTTAGAATGCGGTGCGGAATTTAAGCCGATTCGCATTGACCAGAAATATTGCAGTGATAAATGCCGTGACACCTTCAACCTCAAGAAAAGATTAGCGCGATTTCGTGAGGCGAATCGTCCAATTCGGAAATGCGAATACTGCGGGAAGGAATTTAAACCGACGAACGGTCACCAGAAATATTGTAGTAAGGGTTGTTATGGGGAGGCGCAATATCTTATAGTGAAGAAATGGCGGTGGTCGCGTGACTGACGAAAGCAGTAAGGCGTTGAGTGATTTTCACAAGTTGACGAATATTTATCTGGCGCGTCGTCGAGTGGCGAAAGATTATGCGTTGAAGGAGACGGCGATGAATACGCTCAAGAGTGCGGATCAAGCGATATTGAAACGCTACGACACGGAACTTTATACGGCGGCGCAATCGTTCGTTGCTTCATACGAGGAACACGACATAAGGGGCGATAATAATGACGGATAAGAAGAACAAGGCATTGAAACGTTGTCGGGAGATAATTGAAGGCAACCGCGCAGGTTTGATAATTTATCGCGACAGAGACGGGCAAATTGTGGCGCACGTAACGGGCAAACCGCTGGACGCCGTGAATATGATGGACGGAATTCGCGATAATCTGTGGTCGCAAATCTATATAAAGTCTGGGGAATAGGCGATGACGACGTTGGAATTGAACAAAGCGCGAGACTTGAAACAGGAGGCTCGTCGTAAGGCGGGACAGATAGAAAAACTTCGAGGCGCGTTGAAGGGTATAGTCCCTGAACGCGACGGTCAACCGCGCGGGAATGTTTTAACGTCGAAGATAGAAGAATTGACGATAAAGATAATTGATTTGGATAATGAGCTTGAGGAATTGGAAACGGCACTATCGGCGGCGCAATTAGAAATAGCGTCGGCAATCAGCGCGGCAGAAACGACAGACGAAGAATTTAACGTATTATATCTTCGCTACGTGTTTTGTAATAATTTCCTCGATATACAGTACAAGCTGGACATGTCGGATGCACGTTGCTTTTATCTGCACCGACAAGGGCTTAAGAAGTTGAAAGCTAAATTCAATTTAAAGTAGGATTAAAGTAGGATTAAAGTAAGATTCAAGTACGATTAAAGTTGATTTCAAGTAAACAAGTATGATATAAGGTAAACTGACAGCAAGAATAACTATAGAGTGACTCACCTTTCTGCATTGAAAACTCTTGACCGCTCCGGCGGTTATTTTTTTACTAGGAACAAGCAATGCTAAAGATAGAAGTACAGACGGAGCCGCGCCCGCAAGGCAGGGTACGAGTGGTGAATAATCATGCGTATTATCGAGCGGTAGACAGCGAATTTAGGGACGAAATCAGTTGGGCGGCGCGTAGTGTTATGAAGGACGCCGAGCCGCTGAAATGCCCGCTGAGTGTCTCGGTTAAAATATATCGGCGATTCAAGCCCGCGAGCAAACGTTATGGCGACGTAGATAATTTCCTAAAGAGTATCTTCGACGGGCTTAATGGAATTGTATATGAGGACGACGCGCAGATCGTAAGAATAGTTGCGGAGAAGTTTCGGGATAAGAAGAATCCGCGAGCGGAAATCTTCATCAGCGAATACGAATAAAAAAAGCCCGCGCAGAGCAGGCAGAAATATTAAGCGAGAACTTTATCGACGATAAGTTTCAAACACCATTCGGGCGGCTTAGACTTACCTAAGCTCCAATCCTGCGCGGTGCGGTAATGACATTGTAGCAAATCGGCGAGTTGCTTAATCTTCATATGGCGACGGTCGAGTAATTCGCGAATGGGATTATCAGCATTGAGAATTGCCTCGCGCTCGTTGTGGGTGGCAAGTTCGGCGGCGTATTTGTCGGTATCAGCGTAAATCATCTTCACCGCTTGCAAACGTTTCACTTCGACCTGTTCAAGAGGCGTCGCGGAAGGATACACTTTATCATTCTGTTCCTGTTCCCAAAAATAATCGCTCAAAAGTTCTTCCGCCGCAAGAATCGCCTCGTCAAAATTATCTCCGAACGAATGCAAGCCCTCAAGGTCGGGGAAATGAAACGCGATTTTGCCGCAATCATTATAAAACACTGCGGGATATTCATACTTCATAACTATCACTCCAAAATTTATATTCAAAACAAGGCGGCTAGCCCGCCCTGCTTTCAATTTCATTTGTAACCTAAGTCTTTCAGAATTTGATTAAGTGTTCCTGTTGGCACTTCCTTTGCATGTCGCCATATTCGCGTTCGGTCGCCCGTTTTCGGGTTTATCCATATGTCGTGGCTCTTGCCGTGCCTCAGGAACTTTGCTCCCAGCTTTTCCAGTAAATCTTTCAACTCGCTTGTCTTCATTCTCAATCCTCCTTTCAATTATCATTATACTGCGTTAAACGTATACTGTCAAGTAATTATAGGTAAAAAAGGAACGTGTTATGTATAAGCTCTTTAATGAAGACTGCCTTGAGGGCATGAAGAAAATCCCCGACGGCTCGGTCGATATGATTCTCGACGATTTGCCTTACGGGTCGACTGATTGCTCCTTCGATGTGCGGTTGCCGTTTGAACCAATGTGGGAACAATTCCTTCGCGTGTGCAAGCTCAATGCCGCCATTGTCCTTTTTAGTCAACTGCCGTTCGGTAGCGATTTAATTCAGTCGCAACGCAAGCTGTTCAGATATGAATGGTGTTGGCATAAGAGTTTGGGCGTCGGCTTTCTGAACGCTAAGAAAATGCCGCTCCGTTGCCATGAGAATATACTCGTCTTTTACCGACGCTTGCCGACTTATAATCCGCAATTCACTCAGGGCAAGCCGTATAAGCACATAATAAAATCAGCTACAGCGACGAAGAATTACGGCAAGCAAGTTGACCATATGAGATATTGCGACGGGCGGCGGTATCCTCGCGACGTGATTGAGTATGACGCAATACGAGACGTTCATCCGCAACAAAAGCCGGTTGATTTATTGGAGTATCTGATTCGGACATATACGAATGAGGGCGAAACGGTCTTGGACGCGACAATGGGCAGTGGCAGTACGGGCGTGGCGTGTGTGAATACGAATCGCAACTTCATCGGCTTTGAACTCGATACCAATTTTTACGAGATAGCTCAGAAACGAATTGACTTGGCTCTTGCCGCGAAAAGGCAGGAGCTTTTTCAATAAAAAAAAAGCCCCGAAGGGCAGAAAAATTATTCATGTTCGGCGACAAATTTCTTGCAAGCGTCCTTATCGCCGTATTTCAAGATTTTCTCAAAGCGTTGAATTAATTCCCATTCCTCATCGGTCGCACGTAAGCCGCGCATTTTCCGAACTTCGCCGTCTTTAGGCGGTCTGCCCGCTCCGGGACGTGCTCCTCCTTTTGGCATATTATCACCTCTTGAAAACTAATTGCCAAAGTGAAACGCCGCTTGCCAGTCCGAAGAACCAACTGAGCCATTCGACGTTCAAACCAGTCGCGACGCATAAGGCGAATATCGCAATGAACGCTACACTGGAGTTTTTCGCCAAATTCTTTTCAATCGTTTTAGTCATTATGTTCGTAAGTATGTTGCCCGCCTTATGGCGGGGGGCGGCTCGACCCGCCCCGAAGTCTGTCTACGAAAGTTTAACGTACAACATGATTAATGCCGCTATCAGATTAAGTATCGCCGCCGCTAAGCCTTCGTGTTTCAAAACTTCCGCGAGCATTTTGCCGAGTATCTTCCCGATTTTCTTCAACATACCTTACTTCCTCCTTTCGATTATTATTATAACATAATTCTATCGATTGTCAATACGTTTTTCTATCTTTTTGAAAGGAAGTGGCGCAGGAGCTATTTTGAAGGTAAGAATTATTTAGAGATTCAACTAAGAATTGCGGTCGGCGAGCCCGGAGACTGTCTAGCCGTGATTTTTTTTAGTAACTAGTATTTGTGGTATAACGAGTTAGGCGGCGGAGAATTAATATAAGGTAGTGGATGTAATGGAGTTATACAAGTCGGAAGACATAAAGGCGGCGTTGATGACGCAAAGCGAATTCGGGAAATTGGTCGGGTTGAGCCAACAGCGCATCAGCCAATTATTGGACGAGCAAATCCTAATTCGTTCGGAAACGTCGAAACGCGGCTGTTTAGAATTTTATGCGAGCATAGAAAATTACTTACTGTCGAGCAAGACGAGCGGCGACGCGGTAAATTTCTGGAAGGAACGCGGCTTACACGAAAAGGCAAAGCGTGAATTAGCGGAACTAAAGCTATCGGAGCGCAAGGGCGAACTTTACGAGGCGTCGACGGTTGAGGATTTCCTAACCGAGCTGATAATCAACACTCGCAATAAATTCTTAACGATACCGCCGAAAATATCGCGTGAATGCGAAGGCAAGACCGCCGCGCAGATTCATGATATAATAGCGGGCGAGATAAAGGCAGTATTAATGGAGTTGAGCGAAGGTGCGGAATCAGACGGCTATAAGGCGAGTGCTGAAGAATTATCGGACGCCGCCGCCGATGACGGTTAGTCAATGGGCTGATACATTTCGGCAACTACCGAGCGAATCGCCGGAGCCGGGCAAATGGCGCACGTCGCGAGTACCCTACATGAAGTCGATAATGGACGCGTTCACGGAGCCGAATATTAGTCGGGTGGTAGTAAAATCGTCGGCGCAGGTCGGCAAGGCGTTAGATATAGAATGCCCGATAGCAACGCCCGACGGTTTCAAGGCTATGGGCGATTTAGTTGTCGGCGATAAGGTCTTCGATGAAAACGGCGAAGTATGCAACGTGGTGGGAGTATCGCCGATAATGTATGGTCACGATTGCTACGAGATAACTTTTTCGGACGGAGCAAAAATCGTTGCGGACGCTGAACATAATTGGTACGTGCAGGAAGATAAGCGGTACGGTTTGCAGGAATACGTAAAGACAACCGAAGAGATAAGCCGCGACTTCAAGAACGGCAATCGCAATCGTTATGCGGTGCCAGTAGCTAAGCCGTTAAAATTGCCCGAAAAAGATTTGCCGATAGACAGCTACACGCTCGGTGCGTGGCTGGGTGACGGAAACGCTCACTCGGCACAGTTGACGTTGCACCAAGACGATTTGGAGATAGCGCGGCGGATTGAAGCGAACGGACACAACGTCGTTATTCGGCAGAAAGACGCTCGTTGTCCTCACATAATGAATATTCAAATAGACCCGCTGATAGTCGACGAAAATATCTGCATACACGGGCACGATATGCGCATAGTCGGCAAGACGAAAAAAGGGCATTGTGCGGAATGTTCGCGGCAATATGCCATGCAACATAAATGGAAAGGTATTCGGGATATAAAAGTCGACCCGATAATCGCGCCGCATGATTCATTTAATAAAAGGCTCCGCGAATTAGGCGTGTTGAAAAATAAACACATACCGCCCGAATATCTGCGCGGCAGTTACGAACAACGCTTAGATTTATTACGCGGACTTTTCGACACCGACGGCACAATCAGCAAGAATGGGCGGTGTGCAATAACGCAAAAAAATAAGCAACTGGCTGATGACGTAATGGAATTGCTGTGGACGTTAGGTTATAAGCCGACGATGTGTGAAAGACTTGCGACCTTTACTTACAAAGGCGAGAAAAAATCTTCGCTCGTCTATCAGATAACGTTCATGGCATATGACGACGTACATGTCTTTCATCTACAGAGGAAATTGGTAAGGCAGAAAAGCCGCGCAGGTTGCCGAACGACAGAGACGTTTCGCCGCCGCATAGTCAACGTTGAAAAGGTAGAAAGTCGCCCCGTGAAATGTATAGTGGTTGATTCGCCGAATCATTTATTTTTAGCGGGACGCGAATTAATTCCAACTCACAATAGCGAAGTCCTTTTGAATATCGTAGGTAGGTATGCCGCGCTCGACCCTTGTTCAATCATGATAATACAGCCGACGCTCTCAGACGCGGAGGATTTTAGCAAAGTGCGGCTCGCGAAGATGATAAAGGACACGAAGGCATTAACGCCGTTATTCTACGACCGGGAGCGGACACGCGATAGTAATCAGACAATCCTGTCGAAGTTTTATAAGGGCGGGCGCATCATCTTAGTCGGAGCGAATTCGTCAAGCGGATTAGCCAGTCGCCCGATAAGGATATTACTCTGCGACGAAGTTGACAGGTATCCGGAAAGTGCAATGGGCGAAGGCGACCCGATTTCATTAGCGGAAAAGCGCACGAGCAATTATTTCAATAAGAAGATAGGGTTATTCAGCACGCCGACGACAGCGGGCGCGAGCCGCATTGATATTGAGTATAATTTAGGGACGCAGGAAGAATGGAGCCACCAATGTAAAAATTGCGGTGAGTGGCATAGTTTGAAGTATGACGATATGGCGGTAGACTATCGGGAGCATAAAGACGCGGCTGGAAATAAGTCGGTGTCGGTGCGTAGTGTGAAGTGGCGTTGTCCGGATTGCGGTTTAGAATATAGTGAACAGCAAATGCGGGCGACCGCGCAGAAGTACATAGCGCAGAATCCTTCGGCGATAGAAAATGGCATACGTTCATTCTTCGTGAATGGTTTTTGTAGTCCGTGGCTGAAGTGGTCGGAAATATGTCGGGAATGGTTAGAGGCGATAGGCGACCCTACGCGGGAGGCGGTCGTATGTAATACGCGATTTGGTCGGAGTTATGAGCCTGTAAAGAAAGTAGTTGATTCGGTTGAGTTGGTGGCTCGGCTGGAGGAATATGGGGCGGAATTACCCGACGGCGTATTAAGTTTAACGGCGGGCGTAGACGTACAGGCGAATCGTCTTCACTATGCGATATATGGTTATGCGCCGAACGAGATATGGGGAATCCGTTACGGCGTGATATTTAGCAAGCCGACATTTGAAAGCACATGGCGCACACTCGACGAGATATTGAGCAAGGTTTACAAGTTCAAAGACGGGACGGGCTTAAAGGTAGCGCGAACGTTTATAGACAGTGGGTTTTTACCCGAAAAGGTTTATGAATTTTGTCGTGGGAAGCCGAGTTATTTTGCGATAAAGGGCATGGGAGCGGCGGGCTTACCGATAATTCATAAAATATCGCCGCTGAAGGAGAAAAATATTTATCTCGTGCTGTTAGGAGTAAATGCGGCGAAGAGTGAAATATTTGGGCGATTGGAGCGGATACATTATGGGCGCGATGACGGCTTAGCGCGGAATTTTGACGCGACGTTTTTCAAGGAACTAACGAGTGAACAGCTGGTAATGAAGAAAAGCGGCGGTGGGTTCGTGACGGTTTATGAGAATATTAAGCGAGCGCGTAATGAGGCATTAGACTGTTCGTGTTATTCGTTAGCGGCAATGGTGAGCCTATACGGCAAGGACGAGAAACGGTATTGGACGGAGCAAGCGGCTATTAAGGAACCGGAGACAAAAAAAACGTCGCCGCCTAAAAAAATAAAGACGCGAACGATTGACATTTGGAACTGATGACTTTATAATCTTAGCGGTTAAAATTAAGTTTTGTTCAAAGGCTTTTTTTTTATGCAAGGAGAGCGGCGGCTTGAAGTAGCAGAGTATTTTTTTCGGGTGACGGTTCCATTTCGCGAGCAATTTCCAACAGCTTATCGACGGGCGAACCCTTCAGCGCGGCTTTAACCGCCTCGAAGTCGCAATTAAAAAATTCTCCGCTCACAATGTAGTCGAAGAATTTAGCTTTAAGGGCGCGTTCCAATAATAAGGCTTCGTCGCGTGTCATAAGTGCCGAGACCACCCAATCAATTACGTCCGCTTTAGTCTCTTTCTGCAAATCTTTCATGCGAGCGGTCAAATCT
>JAFYNH010000008.1 GCA_017549815.1 Selenomonadaceae bacterium | reverse complement strand
AGCTGAAGCCGAAAGGTGACAGTGTAGTGGTTGTTTGGCACAGCCTGTGAGAATAAGGGCGCACGCTAGCGAATAAGGACTAGCCTCTACAGAGTTCAAACTTCTCATGAATCCCCTGCCTTTAGGCATGGGGAATGTCAACCAAAAATAAGCGAGAATACCGCCGCCTCTAAGCAGTAGCGTAGGCGGGGGATGAATCGCACCGTGCAAGTTGTATTTTGCTTTCAATCATGCGATAATTCGCCTGAAAGGAGGTGAACGCATGTATCTGACACAAGTAAATGCCGTTCGCGGGCTGACTAAAGCGGAATACTTTCAACTCCGCGAGCTGTGTTTTTTCAGCAACTGCCTGTATAATTTCGCTCTGTACAACGTGCGGCAAAAGTACTTCGCGGATAAAACCTATTTGCGTTTTGAGGCTAACTTTGGCTTAGATAATTTGGCGACGTGTGTAACCAATTTTGGGACTTCGTTCATCATGGACGGACGTAAAATCAAACATATTAATCGGAATTGGAACAAACGTTGCGCTCATCTACAGTCAATCCTGAGCAAGTAAGGCAAATATTCTTCGCGACTTCTTGAGCAAATCACGCTGAAACGCAACAATCGCGTTAATGACTTTATCAAGAAAACAGCTCGTTATATTGTGAATTTTTGCATTGCCAACAATATTGGAACGGTTGTTTGCGGCTACAATCTCGACTTCAAGCGCGTAATGAATCTCGGTAAAGTCGTTAATCAACAGTTCACGCAAATTCCGTTTGGGGCATTGCGTCGACAGTTACAAAATCTTTGCACTCGTTACGACATGAAGTATATCGAGCAGGAAGAAAGTTACACGAGCAAGGCAAGCTTTTTGGACTTGGACGATATACCGATATATGACGCTGAAAAATCTTACACGGGAACATTCAGCGGCAAAAGAATCAAACGCGGGTTGTACAAGTCGAAAAACGGCAGGCTAATCAATGCAGACGTGAACGGCGCGGCGAATATTTTGCGCAAAAGTAAGCAGAACCTCGATTTCGAGCGACTGTGTGTGGGGCTTTTGGACAGCCCTTTGAGAATAAGGGTTGCATAAACCAAACTTCTCATGAATCCCCTGCCACGCGGTGGGAGGTTCAATTCTCAATGATAATGCGCGGGAAAAGTTGTTCGGGCTTGCCGACTTCGTGATTAGGTTCAAGCAGTCCGAAAACTTCAGCGTCGTCGAGTTTAAGCTCAGAAGAAACTTTTAATTGGTCGCGGATTTTCTGCGCGGTCGCGGGCATAAACGGAGCAATTAATATGCTGACAATTCTAAGCGATTCGGCAAGATTATAAAGGACGTTGGCAAGTTCTTGACGTTGCGTTTCGTCTTTGGCGAGTTTCCAAGGCATAGTTTCATCAATGTACTTGTTCGCCCGCCCGATGAATTTCCAAACGACTTTAACGGCGTCGGACAGCTGAATATTTTCCATAAGCTTGCGATATTCCCGCGCAGTATCGATAGCCTCCGCGCAGAAAGTTTTATCAAGGTCGGTGCCTTCGTTCGTCGGCAAAAGAATTTTTTTCTGGAACTTGCCAATCATATTAAGTGTACGGTGTAAAAGATTCCCCAAGTCGTTAGCTAGGTCGGCATTAATCCTTTGAATAAGTGCGTCTCGGCTAAAGTTGCCGTCAAGTCCTAGAGTAATTTCCCTTAACAAGAAATATCTGATAGCGTCCGCGCCGAATTCCTCAACCAACGCCACAGGGTCGACAACGTTGCCTTTCGACTTCGACATTTTATCGCCGTCTGTGACAAGCCAGCCGTGTCCGTAAATTTGTTTGGGGAGCGGAAGACCAGCCGCCATAAGCATTGCGGGCCAAATAATCGTGTGGAAACGAACAATTTCCTTGCCGACAAGGTGAATATCAGCAGGCCAAAACTTTTTCATGGCGTCGTTGTGAATCAGCGGCGTAATGTAATTGATAACGGCGTCAAACCAAACGTAAATAACGTGACGTTCGTCATCGGGCACGGGAATTCCCCAGTCAAACGACGTGCGCGAAATACATAAATCCTCCAGCCCTTGCTTGATGAAATTAATCATCTCATTGCGGCGCGAAGTCGGAACTATAAATTCTGGGTGATCCTCAATGTGTTGCAAAAGCTTATCGGCGTACTTCGACAGCTTAAAGAAATACGCTTCCTCCGAAACTTTTTCAACGGGACGATGACAATCGGGGCAACAGCCATTTTCGTCGAGTTGCAACTCCGTCCAATACGATTCGCAAGGCGTACAGTAAAGCCCCGTATATTCGCCTTTGTAAATGTCGCCCGTCGCCTTAATCCGACTAAAAATTTCCTGTACAACTTTTTCGTGACGCGGCTCGCTCGTGCGGATAAAATCGTCATTCGAGATATAAAATTTCTTCCACAAGTCCTTAAAGCTGTCAACAATCGGGTCGACGTACTCAAGCGGCGTTTTGCCTTGAGTCTGCGCGGAACGTTGAATTTTTTGACCATGTTCGTCGGAACCTGTCAAGAAAAAAACTTCATACCCCGCAAGACGTTTAAAGCGGGCAATGGAATCGGCAATCGTCGTGCAGTAGGCGTGCCCTATATGTAACTTCGCGCTCGGATAGTAAATTGGCGTCGTAATATAAAATGTCTTCATCAAATTTCCTCCCTTTTTTTAGGAATTAGGAACTAGTTTTTAGGAACTAGTTCCCAGTTCCTGATTCCTAACAACTAAGCTATAAATTTCTCGGCGGCTCACATTGAATTTTTTAGCTGCCTCGCGCATTGCAGATTTTTTATCAAGTCCTTGCTCTAAAAGTTTTTGATAGAATTCCAACAGATTTCCTTCGGGTTGCGGCGCGATGAATTTATTTCCCTCAACCAGTACGACAAATTCGCCTCGCGGCTCGTCAAGCTTCTTTATCAGCTCTGAAATTTTTCCGCGCAAAAATTCTTCGTGAACTTTGGTTAATTCTCGCGCTAAGACTGCCGCTCTGTCGCCGAAGACTTCTAAAAGTTCTTCCAAAAATTCTTTAAGCCTGTGCGGTGCTTCGTAAAAAATTATCGTCTCTTCAATCGTCGAAAGTTTTTGTAAGAACTCGCGGCGATTTTTTTTAGTCTTTGGAGCAAAGCCCGCAAATAAAAATTTTGAAGTGTCAAGCCCCGAACAAATCAGCGCACTCAAAGCGGCATTCGCGCCCGGTATCGGACAAACATTTATTCCCGCGTCAATCGCAAGCCTTACCAAATCCGCGCCCGGATCTGAAATCGCCGGTAAGCCCGCGTCGCTCACAACTGCAACCGATTCGCCCGTTTTAAGCCGTTCCAAAATTTTTTCGGCGACTTGCGACTTGCAATTCTCATCAAATCTTATCAGCGGCGTATGAATTTCAAAATGCGTCAAAAGTTTCCGAGTGCGTCTAGTATCTTCCGCCGCAATTAAATTCACTTCCTTTAAAATCCTTATCGCCCGAAATGTCATGTCTTCTAAGTTGCCGATTGGCGTCGCACATAAATAAAGCAAACTCAACCCCCCATTTTCTTCAAAAATAATCGTTGAAGTTCATATTGTCAAGGTCGAGTAAACTTTCTTGAAAAATTTATGTCAAACTAATTTTTTGCCGCTGATTTTATACGTGTCTTTGTTAATGTGGAAGGTCTTCGCAGTAAAATCTTTAAGCGTGACGGAACCGCCGCTGATATTGAATGTAAGCGTGCCTTTGGACTTGTCGTAGGACGCCATACTTGCTCTGAAGTCGATACCGTCGAATGTCAGTGTGTCCTTGCTGTCAAAACCATAAATAACATCTTTACCGTCACCCAAATTATAAATAAAGGTGTCTGCTCCCGCATTGCCCCATAAACTATCATTTCCTTTGCCGCCTTGCAAGGTATCTGCGCCCTTATCGCCTTTTATGTTGTCATTTTTCGTACCGCCAATGATTCTGTTGTTGCCGTCCTTATCAATCGCCGTAATAACTTTGTCGACACCGTTGTTGAGCGTGATTTTATTCTTGCCGACCTTTAAAACCACGTCATCGCCTTTAACCGACGAAGAAATTACCGCACCAGACACCAAACTAATTTTATCGCCCGTGTTATAGTCAACAATCACATCATTTCCGTCGCCATTTGCATAAACAAAAACATTTTTACCGTCGCCGCCCTGCAAAGTGTCGTTATTCTTTCCGCCGATTATCGTATCATCTCCGAAACCGCCCAAAATAACATTCGCTTGTGCATTACCTACGATTTTTAAATCATGTGAAACCAATGCGGCGTCTATCATCTCTACTTTATTGCCGTTTTTAACATTGCCGACATCAAAAGTTTTGCTTTCATACTCTTCCAAAATTTTAACAGTGACGCCGTTGATTATAACTGAATCTTTTGGAGCGGGATAATAATTTGT
>JAFYNH010000048.1 GCA_017549815.1 Selenomonadaceae bacterium | reverse complement strand
GCCGCCGTTGCTGTAAATGGTATCGTTGCCGCCGCCGTTGCTGTAAATGGTATCGTTGCCGCCGTTAGCAAATATTTTGACTTTAGAACCTCTGTTCTTAATGATGTTAGCGGAATCATTGCCGACTATCAGGGCATTATCTTGGTTGTTTTCGTAATTTTTATCAACCAATGTTCCTTGCGTGCCGATGATAGTGGGTTTGCCGTAATTAACGTTTTCTTTGAACACGATTTTGCCGCCGTCTTCAGCTATGACAGTTACGTTATTGTCAAACGGGTCGTCGTTTTTGAACCAAACGTACTGTCCGCCCGCTATGGAAAGCGTGGAATTTTTTCTAAAGCCGTAAATAACATCGTCGCCGTCGCCAATATTGTACGTAAATAAGACATTCTCGCCGCGTCGCCAAGGATTAGAGTAGTCTCCTCTATATAAGTTAAAAATCTCATCATTACCGGTCGAGCCACTGATTGTAACGTTATTGCCATGGTTTTCAATGGTATCGTCGCCCGCGCCGCCGTTCATGGTGACATTATCAGCACCGACGTCCTCTCCGTTGTGAAGATCATCGTTGCCCTCGCCGCCATTCATTGACACATTTTTTCCGCTTTCTCCGTTGTAAAGTTCATCGTTGCCTTTACCGCCGTCCATTGTTACGTCGTAACGTTCGTTGCTAATGAAATCGTCGCCGTCGAGTGCTTGAATCATTACGCCGTTGAGCGTATTGTCAAAAGAGTAAAATTCGTCATCTCCGTTCGTGCCTTTGATGACATAAACACCTTTAACACCTTTAATATTTAGTGCGGACAAAGTTGCGGCACCTTGCAAAGTAATTTTACCTTTTTCGACATTGACGATAATATCATTGCCGCTTTTAGTCGTCGAATAAGTTCCCGTGCCGTTGCCGAGTTGCAAAGTCGAAGTCGCATTAAAACCTGAGATTTTATCGTCGCCGTCGCCCGTGTTATAGACAATCAAAGCATTTTTAGAACCACTGACAAGCGAAATCAAATCATTTCCAGTTCCGCCGTTAATCGTAGAACCATACTTTGAGGTCTCTCGAACGGTGTCATTACCCGCGCCGCCAAATATCGTCGTGTTTTTACTGCCTTCAGAGTTGGCAATGGAATCGTTACCTTCGCCGCCGTCCACTTTAACATTACTGCCCCAGTTGAGAAATTCATCGTTGCCTTCGCCGCCGTTCATTGTTACGTTGGAGTAGTTGTTGTTGCAAATAGAATCATTACCCTTGCCGCCGTCTATCGTTACGTTTGAGGCTTTGTTTTCAATGGTATCGTTGTACTCAGTGCCGACAACCGAACTGCCGCTTAAAGTGTTTTTTATGATTGAAGCAACTGCGCCGCGAATATTGAGTTTGGACAATGACGCCGCGCCTTGCAGAGTGATTTTCTCTTTGCCGACCGTGACAATAACATCGTTGCCGCTCTTGGTCGTAGCATACGAGCCACCCGAAATGGAAAGCGTTGAATTGTCTTTAAAGCCGTAAATAATATCGTTACCGTCACCAACGCTGTACTTGAACAGAACATTTGAACCTTTATTATCAGTATGGTAGTAGATACTGCCATTAGGAACATCAGGAAACATGTATTCATAGGCGGCAGTTTTACGAAAGCAGTTGTTAAAAATTTCATCGTTGCCTTTGCCGCCGTCGATTGTTACTTTGTCGCCGCCGTTGACGATTTCATCGTTGCCGCTCGTGCCGCTAACCAATGTGTTTGATTTGAGGTTGGTAATTTCAGACATAAAATCACTCTCCTTCTTGAAACTAGGGAAGTAGGGAAATAGAGAATTAGGGAATGAGCTACTTCGCTACTTCACTACTAACCTACTTCTCTACTCTCCTACGCCCAAATTGCTTTCATCATCTTTTGATAGTTATCGTTGAGATAGTTGATAATCACGTCGAAGATAAGATAAACCGTGTCGCCGCTCAATTCGCTGTCGGCATTTGTCAGGCACAAATCCAAAAGCAAACTGCCGTTGGAATTGAAATAGAGCTTGAAAGGCTTGTACTTGAGATTTTCCTCGTTCACGAATGCCAAAAGGGCGGCTTTGTTTTCTTCAGTCAAAACTTGCGCGGCGATTTGGACGCGAATAACCGAGAAAATGCTTCTGTCCGTGACGACGATTGTCGGGAGCTGTTGACCCGCAACGATTATGTGCGAACGAAAGACTGCCGTTTCCTGCTCGTCGTCGGGCGTCTCTTCAATCGTG
>JAFYNH010000047.1 GCA_017549815.1 Selenomonadaceae bacterium | reverse complement strand
CATAAACTCGGAGCCAGTCGAAGGCGTCCAAGAAATTCATGCTGTTCAAAATTTGCAGACGCTCCTTCCGCAATCAAAAGGCGACAACGCACAGACAATGTTGCAAATGCTCGTCGGCAGAACATGGCGCACTTTTAACAGTCAAGCGTCAGAAGTTCAAACTACACAGCCGATAATTCAAGCACAACCAGTTAAAGTTGAACCAATACAAACTTCACAACCGATAATTCAAGCGCAAACCGTTGAAGTTGAGCCTGTTCAAACTACACAACCGACAATTCAAGCGCAACCAGTTAAAGCGGAACCTGTTCAAACTCCACAACCGACAATTCAAGCTGAACCAGTCGCGGCAGAGCCTGTTCAAACTACACAACCGACAATTCAAGCTGAACCAGTCGCGGCAGAGCCTGTTCAAACTTCACAACCGACAATTCAGACTGAACAAGTCGCGGCAGAGCCTGTTCAAACTTCACAACCGACAATTCAGACTGAAACAGTCGCGGCAGAGCCTGTTCAAACTTCACAACCAATAATTCAGACTGAACCAGTCGCGGCAGAGCCTGTTCAAACTTCGCAACCGATAATCCAAACTGAACCAGTTAAAGCGGAGCCTGTTCAAACTTCACAAGCGACAATTCAAACTGAACCAGTTAAAGTGGAGCCTGTTCAAACTTCACAGCCGATAATCCAGACTGAACCAGTTAAAGCGGAGCCTGTTCAAACTTCACAGCCGATAATCCAGACTGAACCAGTTAAAGCGGAGCCTGTTCAAACTTCACAGCCGATAATTCAAGCTAAACCAGTTAAAGCGGAGCCTGTTCAAACTTCGCAACCGACAATTCCGACTGAACCAGTTAAAGCGGAGCCTGTTCAAACTTCACAACCGACAATTCAAGCTGAACAAGTTAAAGCGGAACCTGTTCAAACTTCACAACCGATAATTCAGGCGGAACCCGCCGAAGTTGTTCAAGTACAAACGGCGCAACCAATTCTTCAACAAAAAGTCGACGAACGCCCCGCCTTACAGAATTTATCGGACTTTCTCGGCGTAAATGTACAGGTTGAAGAGGCTCCGACTGCCGCGCCAGTCACAGCACCGCAAGCGACGCCGCAACAATTTGAACAAAATCCGCAACAACAGGGCGAATCCGATTTCCAAAAACAAATTTTCCAACCGATAGTCTCTGACGAAGTTCAAGGGCAACCCGTTTCGACAGGAGGAGAAATTTTCGCGGCGAATTTATCAGCGGCGGCTAATGACACTTCGCAACCTCAACAAGCGACTCCGACTCAAGCTCTCGACGCTCCACCGCCCCCGCAAGATGATTTCGATATTCCCGCGCAGATTGTCAAACAAGCTCGTTTGATTCGGACGGCTGAAAATTCCGAAATGGTTATCAAGCTCAACCCCGAACATCTTGGTGAACTTACTTTAAGAGTTTCCGTCAGTTCAAACGGCGCAGTCAATGCCAGTTTCCACAGTGACAACGTGCAAGTTAGAACGATTATAGAAAATTCGCTCGTCCAACTTAGGCAGGAACTTAATAACGCGGGGCTTAAAGTCGAAAATGTTCAAGTTTATGCGGGCTTGAGTGACGGCGGCGGCTTAATGAACGGTCAAGGCGGTCAAGCTTGGCAACAAAATCGTCGTCAAGGGCAAGGAAATCGCAGAATAGATTTAAATTCACTTGAACGCGACATTGACGCAACCGCGCCCGTCAATGAAAATTCTTCCACTGACGGTGTTGATTATTCCGTTTAAAAAATTGGAGGTAATAAAATGGCAAATTCAACTTCACTTAACACAATCACCGTTGACGGCGTAACTTATAATGCCGCCGCTTATGATGCAACTCAGACTAAAGAAGTTAAAAAGAATGACGAACTCGGCAAGGACGCATTTCTTCAACTTTTGGTCGCTCAGCTTAAGAATCAAGACCCGCTCGACCCGCAGGATAACAGCAGTTATATTGCCGAGCTTGCGCAGTTCAGTTCTTTGGAACAAATGACCAACGTCGTTTCAAACCTTGAAGATTTGGGCAAGGTCGTCAACAATATCGATACTTCAGTTTTGGTCGGGCAACTTAGCAGTATGATTGGCAAGAATATCGATTGGGTTGAGACGATAAATGAGGCAGACGAAGAAGGCAATCCGATTAGTCATCAAGAGGCTATGACGGGCGTTGTTACGGGTGTTACGCTTATCGAAGGCAATCCGAATATCGTTGCCGAAACGGACGGAGAAAAATATTTAGTCAATATTTCCAATATTGGGCACGTCTACGAAGCTCCTGTTGCCGAATAAATTTCATCTGCAAATGGAAAAAACTCCCCGCCATTTGGTGAGGAGTTTTTTTTGTTAGTACTTGAGTATTTTATCAATCATTAGACTTACACATTCGGGATTATCCAGCGTGTATACATTTAAGGCTTCATGCACGATTGAAATAATGTCGGAACTGCAAAATTTTCATGTGCATGATTAAAGTTTTGCCGCTACCCGTCGAAAACAAAAGTATAATCTTTAATATAAGGGGATTGTCACGGTTACAACGGTTCCGCCGCCTGCGCGGGGGCGTATCGTCATTTTTCCGCCGCACATCATTTCTAAACGTTGCTGTATGTTCGCCAAAGCGGTATGCGTCTTGCCGTCGTCGTCAACAGGTTCAAAGCCCGGTCCGGTGTCCTCTACGATAATTTCATTGCCGGAATCAGTCTCGCGGGTTTTAATTGAAATTCGTAGCGGAGCATATTCCGGATCCATGCCGTGCTTGACTGCATTCTCCACAATAGGCTGGAGTGTCAAAGGCGGCAACCGAAATTCTTTATGCGGCGTATCATACTCAACAAAAAGGCTGTCCTCAAACTGAACCTGCTCAACGGCTAAATAAGCGCGTGTATGTTCCAATTCGTCGGAGAATGGAACGGTATCTTCGCTGACAATGGCAGTAAAGTTCTTGCGAAGATAAGTTGTAAAATCCAACGTGACTTGCTGAGCCTTTTTGGAGTCTTTCGCGCAAAGATAGTAGATACTCATCATTGCGTTGTAGATAAAGTGCGGTCGCATTTGCAATACCATAATGCTTGCCCGCTGATGAGCAATTTCCCGCTGTTGCCCTACGTACTGTTCAATCTGATCGTACAGGATAATTACGAACAGCGACAGAATTGAAACGCACGCGCTTAAAACGACGGATACGGCAAGTTCGGTAATCAGACAATTAATAAGCAAGACGATTTGCAACGGTATCAGATGAATCAGGAACGCTACATAATATTTTTTGGGCAACTTGTCGCGTCTCTTTATCACGCTTGCCGAATTCAGAAACATAACCGCGAACATTGGAGCCACCATAAGCGAATGCCAAGTGCCATATACAAATTGGTTATCCGGCGTGACGTAATAAAAAATCGTCGTAAACGGTGCTGTTGCCAACAAAATAAAATATATTCCCCATAAAGCGACGACGGTGCGGAAAAGCGAACTCTTTAGCCAGTCTTCGCCGCATGTGCGCAACAAGTAAGCCGTAAACATTGGCATCGGTATCGACAGTAACAGATATTCAAAATAGGCTACAATTTTTTCCGCCCATGCCAAGTTTGGCTCATCGTAAACCACCAAGTCAACGAGAGCAGAAATCATATACAACACGAAAACGGCAAACAATATGACGAAGAAACGCTTGTTCCATTGGCTCGTGCTTGGAATGATTACGGAAATCCAAAGTACCATTGCCGACAATGCTATTACTGCGCCGCATACGAAAAAATAAAATTGATTCAAACTCATTAATCTGAACCTCCCAATGGAAACGGATAGCGAAGATTTTTTAGTTGCGCCCTGACGCCTTCCGCCGTTATCGGCTTGAGTGTAAAGCCGCTGGCTCCCGTGCTCCAAGCGTCAAATGAATATTCCATGTGCGCAGTCAAATACACTACATTTGTACAGGGATTGATCTTTAGCAACGTGCGGCAAAGGTCAAGCCCGTTTATTTTTCCCATTTCTATATCCAGAAAAGCCAGAGCAATTAAATTTGTCCTCGCATATTCAATCGCTTCCGAAGGTCGAGTAAAGCCCGTGATTATAGCGTCAGGCAACACCTCTTCCAAAATCGGCAAGGCTCCCGTGAGGAATATTTTTCTGTCGTCCACCATAATAACGTTCGGGCTTTCGTCGCTTGCCAATGCTGAGGAAATTAGCGTGTTTACGTCTGTTTCGAGGCATTTTGACAGTCGGGAAAGCATTACGGCATCCGGTAAACGACTTCCGCTTTCCCAACGGGCAACTGTGGAACGGGTCACATATATTTTTTCTGCCAATTCACGTTGCGAAAACCCTTTGGCGACACGAAACCTTTTCAAGTTATCTGCAAATGATATACGCATTGCTTGTCCTGCTCATTTCTGTTTTTCTGTAGTTTAACATGCAAAACGGGAAAAACAATACAAAACACTTGTCAAGAGGGGGTGACATTTTGGAACCCCCCTTTGCTTGAAGGTTTGACGGTAAAAAAATTTTGTTCTATACTTGCAACGATATTGTTTAACTAAGGAGTGGTTACATGAATAAAAAATTTTTTGCATCAATCTGCGCGGCGGCATTGTTAATGGTCGGTTGCGGCGGAGAAAAGCCTCACGAACCCGCGCAGGATTCGGGCAAGGCTACTATCGGCGTTATTACTCACCTTAACGCCAGCGAAACCGAATACAACGAGCACATGAAGAAATTGGAGAAAAGTTATCGACCGTCAAAGGCACATCTCAGCGCAGATTATAAGTACTTCGACAAAATGAACGATATGCAACTCGCGCTTGAGGCAAATCAAATCGAAATGCTATCAACTTATCAAAACGTCGCAAATTACATGTTGCAACGCTCCGACGATAAAGAGATTTTGCCGACTGAAAGAACTTTGTCCGATTCGTTCTGTTTTGCAGTCCGTGAAGGCGATACCATTCTCAAAAACGACCTGAACAAGGCGATTAAGTCAATGACGGAAGATGGAACCCTTGCAAAGCTCTCAAAACAATATATCGTCGACATTAGAAACGGCTCGGAGCCTCCCGCAGTCACGATAACTCAAATTGACGGCGCAGATACAATTAAAGTTGCCGTAACCGGTGATTTGCCGCCTTTCGATATGGTTTTGGCTGACGGAACGCCCGCAGGATTCAGCACGGCAGTTTTAGCCGAAATTTCTAAGCGCATTAACAAAAATATCGAACTCGTCAGCGTCGACAGTGCCGCTCGTGCCGCAATTCTTTCTTCGAAAGGCGCGGACGTTGTCTTTTGGGTTGCAGTGCCCAAATATAGCAATCTCATTCCAGCGAATATCGACCAACCCGCAGGCATTGCAGTAACGGAGCCTTACTATCAAGATAATATCGCCCATGTCGGCTTGAAAAAATAGGTGGTAATCATGAAGAAAAAATTTTTCCAACTGATTTTGTTCGCGCTTGTTTTAGTGACGGCAAGCACTGTATTTGCCGCTAAACCTTCGCCCGAAGAGCAACGCGCCGAACTAAACGAGATGAGCGGACAAGTTTTGGAACGAGTCAGTCAAAAATACCCGTCAGCGAAAAATGCGGTAGAAAGTGCTTACGCCTACTGCACAATCAGTGCTTCAAGTGTCAAATGGGGCTTGTTTGGCGACGATCACGGGCGCGGCGTTGCAGTAAACAATGAAACTGGCGAAAGAATCTACGTTAAGATGAAGGAAGTCAGCGTCGGCGTGAATTTCGGCGCGAAGGAATACGATTTGCTTTTCCTTATTGCCAATAAAGAGGCGTGGGACAGATTTATTTCCGGAAATATCAAATTCGGCAGTGAAGTTTCCGCGCAGGCAAGCGACGGCGTCAACGGCGACACTTTTGCAGACGCTACCATTATTGCAAACGGCGTATGGGTTTATCAGCTCGATAAAAAAGGTTTGGCAGTCGAATTGTCCTTCAAAGGCGCGAAAATTTCTCCGTATAAAACACTCAACTAAAATTTCAATATGATATGAGAGGAAAGTTGCTATGAAAAAATTTTTAGCGACAATCTGCGCGGCAACTTTGCTTTTAACAGGCTGTGGAGGCGAAGAAACTGCAGAACAAGCCCCCGAAGAGTCCGCAACCAGAGTAAAAGCTATTAAAGTGTTGACAACCAGCGCACCTTTGACTTTGTCTTACAGCGGACAAGTCGTAGACCGCGACGAAATGAAAGTTCAATCAAAAGTCAGCGGTTCTATCGTTGAAAAGTATGTTAAAGGCGGTCAAGACGTTATAGAAGGGCAAATGTTGTTCAAAATCGACGACCGACAATATCAATCGGCAGTTCTTCAGGCTGAAGGCAATTTAGCTAAGTCTAAAACGGCTTTGGCTAAAGAACGTATTGAACTTCAACGCGACGAGGAACTTTGGCAGGCAAATGCAATATCCGAACAGACTCTTGTTAATCAACGTATTGCTGTAAAGGCTCAAGAATCGGAAGTTGCAACCAATGAAGCCATTTTGCAGAAGGCTAAGGACGATTTGGCGGATACTATCGTTTATGCGCCCATGAGCGGCAGACTCGGCATTGATGATGTACCTGTTGGCACTTTTGCAACAGCCGGAAATACTGCACTCGCCACAATCGGCTTGGTTGACCCTGTTTATGTACAATTTGCCGTCTCCGAACAAGAATATCTGCGACTTTCACGGCAAGAAGAAGACCCGAACGCACATTTTAGAATTTCTTTGACGCTTGCTGACGGTTCAATCTATCCGTATAAGGGAGAATTCGCCGAATATGACAGAACGCTCGGAAAAGAGACCGGCACTCTGACAATCCGCACGATTTTTAGTAATCCAAACGGTTTACTCGTTCCCGGTATGTATGCTCGCGTCGAAATCGACGGACTTAAAATTCCAAACGCAATGTTAGTTCCCGAACGCGCTCTTCAACAGCTTTTGGGCGAATCATTGGTTATCGTCGCTCAATCCGATAATAAATCTGCCGTCCGAAAAGTTACGCTCGGAGAAAAAATCGGCTCGTATTATATCGTAAAAAGCGGTTTAAAGGCTGATGATTGGGTTATCGTCGAAGGTTTGACGTTTTTGCGCGACGGTATGCCTTTGGAAGTCACTCAAGTCACCGAAAAAGATATGGGCTTCTCATTTACGCCCAGCGAAAAGATTTTTGACGCCGAAAAGAACGCGATTAAGTGAGGTGGACGAAGAATGGCTAAATTTTTTATTCACCGACCGGTTTTCGCTATCGTTATAGCAATTATAATCAGCCTTATCGGAATAATCGCCGGACTTAATACTCCTATAGCTCAATATCCAAATATTTCGCCTCCTACAATCAATGTCAATGCAATTTATCCCGGCGCAAATGCTACCGTCGTAAATCAAGCCGTCGCGCAGATTATTGAGAATCGTGTCAACGGTACGCAGGGAATGGACTATATGAGCTCCAATTCAAACGACGACGGCAGTTATTCCCTAAATGTTTTCTTTGAAGTCGGCACCGACGGCGATATGGACTCCGTTAAGGTTCAAAATAACGTTGCATCAGCCAATTCCAGCTTGCCAGAAACTGTTATTGCCTCCGGAGTCACGACTACAAAGTCTTCTCAAGATATGTCAATGATTTTTGCTTTCTACTGCGATAACGGGCTTTACGATACTGCATTCATAAAAAATTATGCTGATATTTATATCGCCGACGACTTAAAACGTGTTAAAGGCGTCGGACAAGTGCAAGTTTTGAGTGCCGACTATGCTTTACGTGTTTGGATTAACCCCGAAAAGCTCGCAAACTTCGGATTAACGGTCGCCGACGTTCAAAACGCCATTAAAACCCAAAATGCACAGGCGGCGGCTGGTTCCATAGGCAAATTACCCGTCGCACAAGGGCAAGAAAAGGAATATACAGGTCAAATTCAAGGCAGATTGGAAACTCCCGAACAATTCGAGAATATTATCCTAAAAACAGGTGACGCAGGCGCATTTGTTCTGTTAAAAGACGTTGCTCGCGTCGAAATCGGGCAACAATCCAATACTTACATAGGAAAATTCAACGGTTATACTTCCGTTCCGTTCATAATCAACTTAACCAGCGACGCTAACGCCCTTGAAACTATCGGCGAAGTCAAACGCATACTCAAAGAGGCAGAAAAAAACTTGCCCGAAGGTATTAAATACGGTCAAGTCCTCGATAACACCGAATTTATTAAAGCATCGATAAATGAGGTCGCTCATACCTTTTTTGAGGCACTCGTCTTGGTCGTTCTGGTTATTTTTATTTTCCTGCAAAGTTTTCGCGCAACCGTCATACCTTTATTGGCTGTCCCCGTCTCATTATTGGGAACTTTCGCCGCTTTTACGGTTTTAGGCTTCACAATTAACACTTTAACACTGTTCGCAATGGTTTTGGCTATCGGTTTGGTCGTTGATGACGCCATTGTCGTTATTGAAAACGTCGAACAGCATATGGAACGCGGTTTAAACCCTGTCGAGGCAACTGAAGTGGCTATGGCGGAAGTTCAAGGCCCTGTCGTGGCGATTGCGTTCGTTTTATCGGCTGTTTTTATCCCAATAGCGTTTCTCGGCGGCATGACGGGCATTTTATATCGCCAATTCGCGCTTACAATCGCAGTTTCTATGGGTTTGAGTGCTTTTGTCGCCTTAACTTTAACTCCCGCACTCTGCGCTATAATTCTTAAGCCTCACGGGCACGCTAAGAAAAATTTCTTCAGTAAATTCTTCGACGCATTCAATAATTGGTTTGAACGTACTAAAAATGGCTACGTCGGCATTGTCGCCAAAGTTATTTCCGGAACCAAGCTTGCTGTCGTCTTTATGTTGATTGTTTGCGGCTTAACGGGGCTTTTATTCAAAATTTTGCCGTCAACTTTCGTTCCGGACGAAGATCAAGGTTATTTTGTCGCCGCAGTCATGTTGCCCGAAGGAACTTCGCTTAATCGCACTTCTATGACGACTGATAAGGTCGCCGACGCCATTAAAGAGAATGTCCCGGGCGTTAAAGATATTATTTCGGTCGCAGGTTACAATATTGTCTCCGGCGGTACAAAATCTTCGGCGGCAACGTTATTTTTAAGCCTTTATCCTTGGGCTGAGCGGACAGACTTTGAAAAATCGGTTACAGCCGCAATTTACAACGTTTTTATGGTCGGTAACGGCGTAGCTCCCGAAGGTTTCGTTATGGGATTTAATCCGCCCGCTTTACCGGGTCTCGGACAGGTCGGCGGCTTAACTATGCAACTTATCGACTTAGAAAGCCACCCTGATAACGAACTTTCCGACATAACAGATAAAATTGTTCAAGCCGCTAACGAACGCCCCGAACTTCAAGGCGTAAATACTACTTTCAGCGTAACTTCGCCCAGTTATAAGTATGAACTCGACCAAAAAAAGATTGAAATGCTCGGCGTAAATCTCGCTGACGTTTACAGCGCGTTGCAAGTCAATTTCGGCGGTATGCAAGTCGATGATTACGACAGATTCGGCAGAACTTATAAAGTTGTCATGCAATCTGACGTTTATTTTCGCGGCGAAGTCGATATGCTCAAATTTATGTTCGTTAAAGGTGCGAACGGGCAATTTGTGCCGCTCGATACCTTGATAAGCTATAAACTCAACACCGGAACCACTCAAGTTACTCGTTTTAACGGTAAACGCTCCGTTTTGATTCAAGCTCAACCTGCTGAAGGGTATTCTTCGGGGCAAGCAATGACTGCTTTAACTGAAATAGTTCATAATGTCGCGCCGACAGGTTTTGGCGTCGAATGGTCGGGTCAATCTCGCGAAGAACAAAAAGCCTCCGGCTCGACAGGGCAAGTTATGGCTTTGGCGTTGGTTTTCGTCTTTTTATGTCTCGCCGCGCTGTATGAAAGCTGGTCTGTGCCGTTTTCAGTCTTAATGACTGTTCCGACCGGAATTTTCGGCGCATTGCTGTCAGAATTCGTTTTAAATGTCTACACGAACACTTTGGGCGTCGGTAACCCCGGTTTTCAGAATAGTATCTATATGCAAATCGGCGTTATCATGATTATGGGGCTTGCCGCGAAAAATGCTATCCTAATCGTCGAATTTGCCAAAGTCCGCACCGATAAGGGCATGGAAGCCGTTAAAGCCTCTCTCGAATCGGCAGGTTTGCGCCTCAGACCGATTTTAATGACTTCATTCGCTTTTATTATCGGTTGCTTGCCGCTCGCGACTGCTACCGGCGCAGGTTCCGCCGCTCGTAACTCTATGGGCGTTGCTGTCGTCGGCGGTATGACTGTCGCAACCTTTCTCGGCATATTTTTAATCCCTGTCTTCTTCGTCGTCGTTCAAAAAATCGTTCAAAGCCTTTTCAACAAAGATAAAAACCTTTCTGAAGGCGAAGTACAGCACAATAAATAAAATTCCTCATTTCTTCTTTGACGGCAGAAAATTTTTTTGCTAGAATTCGCTTGAGGTGAGACTATGGACGTAACTTTTGAACTCGGAGATTTGAAATTTGTTTGGGACAGCGATAAAGACGAAATAAATTGGCGAAAACATAAAGTAAGATTTGAAGATGCGGCACGAGTTTTCCTTGATGAATATAGATACGATGACTTCGATGAGCTTCACAGTGATTTTGAGGATAGAATTAAGACTGTGGGCTTTGTAAGAAATGTTTTAGCGGTAATTTATACCGAACGAGGAGACAGAACAAGAATTATTTCGGCGCGTCGTGCTGATAGGGATGAGGAGGCTGAATATTTTGGACAATTCAAGCAGTAAAAACATTCCGCCGCTCACTAAAGAGCAAATCTGGAGACTTTATCAACTCTCAAAGATGTCTGATGATGAAATTGATTACAGCGACATTCCTAAAATTACAAAGGAAGAATGGAGTAAGAAATTTAAACCTGCGCGGCTTCGTAATCAAAAACAGAACTTCGCAAGCTGAAATTTCTAAATCCGCTATGACGGACATTTAAACGACAGAATCCGTTATGGCGGATTTTTTGTGCCCTTTTCGCCCTCTCAATGCCCCAATTCCTAATAAACCGCGCCAACACGCCATTTATATAATTTTAATCGTCCACTATGGCGGATTCGTTTTTCAAGCCTCAAAATCGCCCCTCAAAACAATAAAATCTCTCCGAATTTGCTTCCAAACCGCTTTGAACAAAAAAAATCGCCCCGACAAGCCGTCAGGGCTTTTTTCATGCTTTCAGGCAGTATCCTTCGCCCTTCACATATATTATTTTAATCGATTCGTCGCTCTCGCGCAGTTTCCGACGTATATTGCTAATGTGCATCGCTAATACACTGCTCAACACTTCCAATTCCGAGTTCAATAAGATTTTTTCGTAAATTTCCTCCCGCTTTATCGGCTCATTCAGTTTATCCGCCAATACCATAAATATTTCGTTCTCTATCGGCGTAAACTCCGTTACTTTACCCTCTATCTTGATTTTCCGCGTCCTAGGATAATATATCAGCCCTCCTATCCTCATTCCATACTCCGAACCGCTTATTTCTACTTTTTTATTACACTCAAAGATTTTATCAACCTCATTCATGTTCACGACAAAACAATTCACTACCACACAACCATTTTGACTAAAAAAATTGCCCCATTCCATTACTTCTACCTCTTCAGCCAATTTCGGCGACCTCAAATGATATTTTATGTAATATGTGCTCCGATATTTGCGCTCATCATCAATTTCATTCCCAGTTACATTATAATAGTAGTGCCGTGATAAATATTTCATGTAACATGCCTTATCCGACCCTGATATGTGCGCAAGCGACGAATTCGACTCCTCATCCATAAATTCATCGATTGTTTTGTACCCTAAAAGCTTTATGTACTTCATATTCACCAGTCTATACGGAAATTCGCCTTTGTAATAAAAACTTTTCTCCGCTACCGCTTCAGAATTCATCAGCTCCAGCAAATTATCATTGTAAGCAGATATTTCACTCGGTATACTAATCGGCTCATTGAAAATTACCGAATTAATAAACTGATTTTCCTTCGGACGGCGATTTACATGAAAATGCGGGCAGATTAGCCTTTCCATAACCTGTTTGAAGTAAAAATAATAATCCATGTCGCAAATATTCTGCGTCAGCGCGTCGATTGACTTAAGTTGGACTAAAATTTGGCAACTGTCCTCCGATTCACTTAAGACCGAATAATTTTCATCTATAATCTCGTAACTGTCTATGTATTGAAGGAAACTTTCCGCATATTCGCGATATTTCTCCCTTGAATTGAAAATTGAATTGAAAACCGCATCTTTCGTAACGCCTTTAAAGTTAAAATCCTCCGCGCTCAAGTGCTTTAACACGCCGTTTATATCTTTGTCGTCAAAATAAGCATGAATCATCTCGCGAGCCGTCTTCAACGCTTTGTCCAGATAGTATTTCTCCATATGCTTCACTCCAATACTAATCTCTTTTAGATTATACGTCATTCAACGCATTTTGTTACACGTTAAAGAAAAATTTATCGCACAAAGCGAATCATCTATGTTATAATCGGCAACACTGACTATAGGAGGAAATTTTTATGGAAAAGCATTTCTTAATCCCAATCTCAAGGCGCGATTTGCTTAAGCTGTTCGGATTAACGGCGGCAGGCGCAGTTGTCGGTTCAAATCAGGTCGCGGCGGCTCAAACTCCAAATATCACGTTCAACGACGCTCAAATTCCGACTTTACTCCGCGCAGATGTTTGCGTAGTCGGCGGAGGTTGCGCAGGAATTGCCGCTGCCGTAACTGCCGCCCGAAACGGTTTAAAAGTCGTCCTAATTGAGCAAGGAATTGTTCTTGGCGGCTCGCAAACTCAAGGTTTGGTTTATCCTGCTATGCCGACCAATATTCACGACAGCGACACGCCCTATATTACCGATTTGAACAAAAGATTTTACATGCACGGCATAAGCGTTGATTTCGACAGCGATCCAAAGTATAAAAACGGCGGCGACGCTCGACAATATGCGCCCGAATTGTTAGCGTTCATTTATGATGAAATGTGCGCCGATTATAAGGTCGAAGTCCTTTATAATGCAACTTTAATCGGTGCAAACACTCAAAACGGCAAAATTTCAGCCGCTGTTATCCATACAATCGAAGGTTTGAGCAAAATTGAGGCAAAAATCTTTGTTGACGCGACTGGCGACGCCACTTTATCAAGATTTGCGGGCGTTAAGGTTGAAAGAGGCTCCGAACATACCGGTCGCAATCAAAAAATGAGTTTTCGCTTTGAAATGGGCGGCGTCGAAGAGATGAAAGTCTATAAATTCTTTGTTAAAAAGCTCAAAGACAGCTGGTGCGAGAGTAAACCGCCCGCATTTGAGTTTGCGAAGACTACACACACTGAAAATTTTTATTTCGCTGGCATTGAACGCGGCGAAGTCACTAAAGACGACGTTGCATATATTCAAGCGTTCGTGATTAACGGAAAACCCGGTACTCTTTCAATGAATTGCCCCGAAATGTCGCCGTATATTTACAGTTCGACGAGTGCATTGGACAGGAGCAAAGCGATACAACAGGGCAGAATTATGATTAGGCGGCTTGCGAATTTCTTTAAGAAAAATATTCCCGGTTTTAAGAACTCCTATATCAGTCGCGAGGCGTCAATGTTGGGAATTCGCGAATCATGGCGCATTCACGGCAAATATTATATGACTGCCGACGATTATTTTGACGCCAGAAAGTTCCCCGACGCAATTTGTCGCTCTGCTTATCCGATTGATATTCACGATGAGACTTTAAATCTCGGAAAAAAGCTTGCCAAAGGCGAATTTTACGAAATTCCTTATCGGTCGCTGATTACAAATGAATTTTCTAATCTGATTGTCGCGGGCAGGTGTATAAGCGCGAATTTTTCTGCGCAAGCGTCAGTTCGTATTCAACCGACGTGTATGAGCATGGGCGAGGCGGCAGGAATTGCGGCGGCATATGGTTTGAAGAATAATATTGCAGTCAATGCGCTTGATTGGGATATTATTCCAGAATCACAGCGAAGTTACGTCAGCAGAGGCTGAAAAACTTATAGAATCATTTATGGAGGTTAGTTTTATGGAAAGAAGTTTTACAATCCCGATTTCAAGGCGCGATTTGCTTAAGCTGGCAGGAGTTACCGCAGTCGGAGCCGTTTTGAGCGGTAAACATGAAGTCGAGGCGGCTGAAAAAATTTCCGGCGACACAATCAGCTATAACGGCAAAAAAATTCCCGTTCTGTATTCGGTTGACGTGTGCATATGCGGCGGCGGCCCTTCAGGTACTGCGGCGGCTGTCAATTCTGCTAAAAACGGTGCGAAGACTCTTTTAATCGAACGCGGCATTGCTTTAGGCGGTTTAGGAGTTTTGGGTTGCGTTTATCCGTTTATGGACACTCACGCGCCCGATTCCGATACTCCTTATCTTGTCGAACTTAAAAATCGTCTGCGCGGCAAGGGAATTGAGCCTTTCGACGGCGTTACGCAACAGACTTGGCATAATCCCGAAATTTTAGCTGAAATCCATGATGAAATGTGCGAAGAAAGCGGCGCGGATATTCTTTATCAAACGGTCGTAGTAGATTCTATTACTTCTGGCGGGAAAATTTCTGCGGTTATCGTTCAAACTATAGCGGGTTTAGCGGCGATTAAGTCAAAAATCTTTATCGATGCAACCGGCGACGCCTATTTATCGCGAATTTCGGGCGTAGACTACGAGCGCGGCTACGAAAAGACTGGAAATAATCAGCCGCTGAGTTTTCGCTTTGAAATGGGCGGTATCGACACGGAAAAACTTTATAAACACGTCGCGATTGAGTTGCAAGAGGATTGGTGCAAGTCTAAGTTGCCGTATTTTGAAATAGCGGAGGCAATGCACAGGAAACAACGCTATAAATTGGAAGAATTAATGGCACGCGGCGTAGAGACGGGCGAAATTACGCAGGAAGAAGCCGAATATATGCAAGGGTATACTATTATCGGCAAAAATGGCGTTATGAGCATGAATTGTCCCGAAATTCCAGTTAAATTCAAGTCGACCGACCCGATTTCTTACAGCAAGGCGGTTAGTTTCGGCAGAAAGATGATGAGGAATATCGCACGTTATCTGATTAAGCATTTGCCGGGCTTTGAGAATGCGTTTATCAGTCGTGAAGCAGTAATGCTCGGAGCGCGTGAATCATGGCGGATTAAGGGTAAATATTACCTTGTCGAAGACGATTACCATAATCAAAGCCGATTTAAAGACGCGGTTTGTCGAACAGCATGGTTTATCGACGCGCACGGCGAAAAAATTTCGGAAAAACTCCCTAAGGGCGGATTTTATGAAATTCCGTATCGTTCGCTTATCACGGATAAAATTTCTAACTTAATAGTGGTCGGCAGGTGCATTAGCGCGAGTTTTATTCTGCAAGCGTCGATGAGAATTCAACCAACGTGCATAAGTATAGGCGAGGCGGCAGGAATCGCGGCGCAATTTGCTATTCAGAATAGGATTGCGGCTAACGAGGTTGATTGGGCGAAAATTCCTGCTCATAAGCGCAGTTACGTAAGTAATGGCTAAAAAATTCTTGGTAGTAAATTTAACATAAAAATTTGGAGGTCAAATAATGAATAAGAAAGTATTGGCGGCACTTACGGCAGGTTTAATCACGTTCGCGCCTTTTACCGCTACAAATGCGGCTCCCGCGCAGGACAGAGAGAGTATTTATCAAGTTGCGTTGCTGCAATCGCTGACAATGGGCTATTTCGACGGCACAATAACGGTTAAAGAGCTGAAAAGTCACGGCGATATAGGAATTGGCACTTTCGAGGGGCTTGACGGCGAATTAATTTGTCTTGACGGCGTAGTTTATCGTGCAAATCGCGATTGCAATATAAATGTGATGCGCGACAATGATAAAATACCTTTCTCGAACGTAACGTTCTTTGACAAGGATTTTTCGGTCAAACTGAACAATATCGGCGATAAAATTGCGCTTGAGAAGATTTTTAACGAGCAAGTCGACAAAACGGACGCTTTCAACATGAATGTTCCGAAGAAAAACAATTTCCACACTCTGAACTTTAACCAAGACTTAAAGGAAGACATTCGCAAGGCAGAACAAGACAGCGTTAAGAGCAACTGACGACAAACAAATAACAATTTGACAAAAAAAGCCCTTCGGCGCACGGTCAGAGGGTTTTCGCTTTACTGCAAAAAAATTTTCTGTCAGACTTGTAACAAAATCGGATTCGCGACGTATAAGAGGCAGAAAATAGAAAGGAGACTGGTAACAATGGCAGATAAAGACAAATACGCGGACGAAATGCTCACCGACGAGGAACTCGACAAGGTCGCAGGCGGAACATTTGAAGAATGTCTGTATGATGGGGATTTTTTTAAGCGTCAAATTTTTAAAAGTGATGTGGATAATAAGGGGCGTAGATTTGTTGTCTGTAGGATGGCTGGTGCATTTTACCCTCAAACACATATAATTTGTGAAGCTTATGAAGAATTTGGAGTAAAGTTAATACCTCATTACGCGGAGAGCGTCGGTAATGTAGTTCCAAATGAATATTTCATTGATGGAAAACAAGTATCTCAATGGGAAGCGCATAATCACGTTCTTAAAATTGCTAGAGAAAGAGGCATGATTTAGTTAAAAATTTCATCTCGGCAGTAAAATGCGGCGGACGGTCGCAATCAATAATAAAAAGCCCTTCGGCATAGTGTCGGAGGGTTTTCGTTTGACTATGGAAAATTTTTTTGCTAAAGTTGTAACGAAAACTGATTCACGACGTATAAGAGGCAGAAAGGAAAAACAGAGCCGCAAGGGACAAGCTGAATAGACAGCACAGCCGAATAAATTTCTATATAAATCAAAGGAGAAAGATAAAAATGGCAACACGCGAAGAAAACCTCAAGAAAATCAATGACGAACTCGAACAGTTGAGCGACGAGCAACTCGACAAGGTCGCAGGCGGTGGCTGGATTGATATGATTGATACTAAAAATCCTTTCACCGACACTGCAACCGACAAAAAACCCGTTACAAATCATCTTTTGGGAGATTGGCTTAAATAACCAAAAAACGCGGCGGACGGTCGCAATCAGCTAAGAAAAGCCCTTCGGAGTGATTCGGAGGGTTTTTTCGTTTGACGCTGAAAAAATTTTTTGCTAAAGTATGTAACGGAATTGGATTTGGAACGTATAAGAGGCAGAAAGAAAATTGGAGGTTGATAATATGGCTAAGGAAGAAAAATTTGCGGACGAAATCATGAGCGACGACGAACTCGACAACGTGGCGGGCGGAAATCGTCTTGAAACGTTCGGAGACGGCAACGAACTGTACAAACGCGGTCTTTTGAGTGCAGATGATGCAGTGCACTCTGCGCCTGTACGCGAAATGTTGCACAAAATGGGTTACAGCGGCTACGAAGACAAAGGCGGCTTATTTAATGCCAACATTTACACCGACAAGAGCGGCAACACGATTACCCGCGAACAATTCTGGAAGAATTTCGACGCAGAAAACGGAACAACAGTAATTCGCTGATTAAATTCGGCGTTGGCAACTCAAAACGAATAAAAAAAGCCCTTCGGCAGTTGTCGGAGGGTTTTCTCGTTTGACAGAGGCAAATTTTCTGATAAAATCTTAGTGGAGAGGTGATTAGATGAGAATTTACTTGGACAACTGTTGTTATAACCGTCATCATGATAAAAAAGTCTCTGATGAAATTACTCAAGATAAAAATGCCGTCATCGCAATTCAAAAAGAAATTATCAAGAAAAATATCGAGCTTGCTACGTCGTTCATGCTTCACTACGAAAATAATCAGAACAAAAATATTCGTGACAGGAATTATAATGACTTTTTCATCAAAACTTACAGGACAACTTACATCGGAGTTGACAGAGCGGACGATTTATCAAAAAAAGTCGAGTTGATAACTAAAAGCGGCATAAAAACCAAAGACGCATATCATATAGCGAACGCGATTTTGGCTGAGTGCGATTTTTTCATTACTGTCGATAAACGACTGCTTAAATACTCGTCTGAAGAAATAAAAATAATCAGTCCGGTCGATTTCGCAAAAATAATGGGGGAATAGTAATGACGAAAGAAGAATTGATAGCTAAAGGCGTAAATTGCTTGATAGAAAATCTCGGATACATTGAGGCTGGCGAATTTTTGAAATACATAGCTGATAATGATGAAGAGTATGACGATTACACTGAATGGCGTCGCGATAATCTTTATAAAGGCATGAACGATAACGAAATAATAGAAAATGCAATAACGTATTCCAAAACGCACAATCTTAGTTAAAAAAAGCCCCCCGACAGGTGTTCGGAGGGTTTTTTAATGAATTTAATTAACGTGTTGAGATTAATCGATAGTTAATTCGTCTTCAGTCGCATTTTTTATTCCGAAGTTATCAAAGCTATAGTCGAAGTCTATGCTCATGAATTCTTTTTCAAGCCACGACGGGACAAATTTAACTTCAAAGTAATTTTTGCCCAGTCTGTAGCCCATATCGTCCGCAACGCCCGTGAAATTATCAAATGAATAGCTCGGAACGGTGTCTGAAGTCGCACTTTGCCAATAAGTAATGCCGGAACCGTTGCGCGTGGACGTAGTGCCTAAGGTCGCGAACGAATTTCTATTACTCGCAAAGTTGTTGCCAGTTCCGCTACTAAATGCGTTGCTAAATCTGCTGTTATATGAAGTTCCGCTACCTGATGACGACTTAATCGGCGGTGTAATTCCAGAATCGCTCTTGTAAGGAAGTACTTTCCCGACAGCGACGGCTTTTCTGTCAACATTTACCGAATCCGCCTTAATCGTCTTCACGGAAGATTTATTGGTATCTTTATCCAGAATCATGACGCCTTTACTCTGTGCGAGATTTAAGTATAAGTCGCCGCCCTCAAGTTCAATGCGTATTGTGTCGTCCGCCTTGACAGTATCGCCTTTCACGTCGCCATTAATTGCCGAAATGCCCACATTATCAGCCGAAATTTTCTTGAATTCAATATCGCCGTTGACAGCATCCAATAAAATATTTTTGCCGGGATTTATCGCGCCGGTTTCCTCAACTGTTATGGCTTTTTGCCCTGCTGTGTAGGTGTTATGACTCGACGCTATAGTTATATCGCCGTCTTGCGTCTTGATTTTGCCCGAAATAGTAATCGCGCCGTTGTCAGTCCGAATATCCAAATCATTTTGCGCCAATAACATATTACCCGAGCCGTTATCGGCTATTTTAATATCGCCGTCCGCAGTTGCTAAGGTTATATCGCCATTGTTTACCGTTATTTTCTTGGTTATGTAAATGTTTCCTTCGTCGGTTATTATCCATACGGAATCATTAGCCTCAACTTGACGTTAAACTTAAAGTGTTGCCGCTAAACGTGCCTGCCAATTCAATATCGCCGGTCTGATTAATTTTCACGTCGCCCGTTATGTCTTCGCTAAAATTCAACGTCAACTTATCCGAATCGTTCTTAAGTTCAAAGGTGCCGCCGACTGCTCCGACATTTATCGTGCTGAGTTTATTATTCTTGCCGTTTAAAATTACGTCGCCGCTTGCCGCAACTTTTATGGCGGTCAGAGTATTTGCGCCGTCAGCCGTCTGTCCTATCGAACCGTCGGAGCTGAGTCGACTTTGCCGCTGATGTCGTTCAGATTAACCGTGCCGGAGTTCAAGCCCTTAATGTAAAATTCGTTGTCGCCGCGCAGATTCAAAGTGGTTGTTTCACTCGGCTTTATCAATATCGGATTATTGGCAGTGCCCGCCGAACCCGTCAAAGTTATTTCGCCGGGCGTGTTGATATAAGCCGCCGCAATGCCATCAAAGCGCGTCGAGTGTTCGATTATGCCGTTTCCGTCGTTGGTTATGCGGATTGCTTTCGGAGAATATATCGCGCTGATTCTGAAATTATCCTTGCCGACTTTCGACAGATTGATTTCCTTATTACTGCGGGCATTGAGTAAATCTCCCGTCAAAGTTACCGCGAACGGTTTGGCTTGCGTACCGATTGCGTCATTGCCGCCGACCAACACTAAGTCTTTAGCCACAACATTTGCGCCGTTACCGTTTGCGTTGAAAATGCCCGCCTTGTCAATGTAATAGCCTTTATCAGCGTCATATCTGTAATTAACTTGCGTAACCGTCTGAGCTACGGGCTTGCCGTTCGCGTCCAAAGCATAATTAACTTTAACGTCCGCCGCCTCGACATTTGCCAACGCGCTCAATTTCTCAAGCCGCGCAGATTTTTCTTTATCAGTCTCGTTTGCCTTTACGCGAAGTTCAGACATTTTAATAGTAGCAGTTTCTTTGCTGTTGGTGCCGACGCCCGCGCCCGTCAACGTCACGTTCCGAGCGGTGATATTTGCGTCCTTAAGGCGCGTAACGTCATAGGCGGTACCTTCTTCCTTATTGACTATCGACGAACGGATTGCGCTGAATAATTCTTCCTGCGTCCATTTATATTGAGGATTTGCAACCGTCGAAACAAGCGTTTGATAATCCGAATCAGCCGCCAAATATTCATCAGCCGTCTTGTACTTCGCAAATTTTTTCTCAAGCAAAATCAGACGGTCGCCCTTTTCCAATTCGCTGTTCTGTTCGTGCGTTGTATTGTAATTTGTCAGCAGAGTTTGATACTCGGCGAATTGCGCGGTTACGTCGGCTTTATAATTGTCGCGGTCTTGTTCAAGGCGATGAATATACGCGCCCTTGTAATCGTCCGTGCCCGCGATTAAGCCCATATCTATCCACGATTTAACTAAGTCGCTTTCCTGCATATCGGAGTTGTCACGAACTTTATCCAGTGCGTCTACAAATCTGCCATTGGCTTTCAATTCAACGTCGCCCGTCGTCGAGACGATTGAACCGATTAGGAAATCATCATTATCATTCTTAGCCAGTTTAATATTGCCATTAGCCGCCGCAGAGATTGCCGACTTATCGGCGGTGTTAGCTTGCCCGTTCGATTCGATTTGCAGATTGATTGAACCGTTCGCCGACTCCAATTTAATATTCCGCGCATTAATCGAAGTGTCTTTAATCGTCTGCTTAATATCGCCCTGCGCGGTCAGTGTAACGTTGCCTTCCTTGCTGTTGAGCGCGTTTACCGTGACATTGCCCGCAAGATTTTTATTGCCCGAAATCCCGCCGGTGACATTGACATCAATATCGCCCGCAGTCGTCTGCGCGTTGAGTTTTAAATCGTCCGTGCGGCGATTAACTATGTTGATATTTTTTATATCATTCCGCGCAGAAAGATTAATGTTGTCGGTCGAAACCTTAACGCCCTCTTCCTGAATGATACTGCCGCCTTTTGCCGAGATATTCAACGTCGCGCCAACGTCGTTTCTTATGTCGCCCGTCAAATATAAGTCAACGCCGTTGGTTAAAGAGTTGGTCAGATTTCATGCCTTCCGCCCAACGGTAAGTCAAATTTTCCTGCGGACGGTAGGTTACGAATTCACCGATTGAAAGTCCGTCGTCGATTGTAACTTTGCCCTTTGTATTGTCAGCGAGCCACGCCGAATATTTTCTACCGTGCGCGTTTGTCCGCTTGAATACTCGCTTAATTTGTCCTGCGCGGAGTCGACAATCTGAATAAAGCCGTTAATGTTAATGTCACGTGCGGCAATATAAATCGCGTCGCCCGCAATCCTGCCCGTGCCGCCCTTATAAAGCGTGTTGCTCGCATAAGTTTGCTTTCCGTCGCTTTCGGGGATTGTTTTATCCCAGCCGGTTTTGTTGCGCAATTTCTTTGCCTCGTCGGCATAGGCATATTCGGGCGTGTAGCCGATATTAACAATGCCGTCGGTGTAGCCTTGCGAAATGCTTTCCTTAGCCGTCATCGTTATATCTTTAGCATTGACATTCGCGCCGCTGATAATTCGGATACTGCATTGATTGTTGTTGAGTTCAACTTTGCCGACCAAATTTTTAATGTCTTTAGTTACCTCAATGTAATTTATCGGCGTGTATTTGTAGGTAGCATTTTTAGCGTTGTTGGGTAACTCGTTATAGCCCGCAGATTTAGGATTTACCTTCATCGGAATGGAACTTTGTCCCGCGTAAGTGTTCGAGACTTTTATTTTCGGAATTTGATTTGCGTCCGCAATCTTTATGTTGCCGAAACTTGCGCCGCTCTTGGAACTGTTCAAATCATTTATCGCCGCGTTGTTCGCAACTTCCACGTCATTATAAGTAACAGTTCCGCCCTTATCGGCTATCGTCAATTTGTTCGTGATGAGATATGCGCTTGAATTATTATCTATGTCGATTTTCGGGAGACCGCTTGCGTCGAGTTTGCCGTTGCCGCTGAAATTATCCGTGCTGACGTTGATATTGCCACCGCTGACTTCAATATCGGGCAGAACGAGAGTTTTTATTTGGATTGAATCCGTTGCGCCGTAAATAAAGAGCCGCCGTCTGCATAAACATCATTCTTTAAATCGTAATCGCTTGCCGCGTCATAAGTTTGCGTTCCTGTCGTCGTTATCGTCGCTTTGGTGCCGACATTTATATTGGCTGATTTATTGGTCGTCGCGCTTGAGCGTTGATAATCCACATCGTCAACAACGCCGCCCATTCTGCCAAACAGCGTATAATCATAGTCGTCCGAATATTTATCGATCGTGATATAGTTTTTGGAATTAACATTGACGGTTTTGGCGTTAATCTCGGCTCCTTTGCCGATTTCCGCTGTGGACGAGCCTTTAATCACATTGTCAAGCGAACCTTTACCGCCCGTGAGAATTGCGCCGCGTGCACTGTAGCCCGATACATATGCCTTGTCGTGCTGAGTTGCATTCAAGTTTAAATCGCCGCTTATATCCCAGTTGCCGTTTATGGTTGCTGACGAAGTGTTATTAACGTCGTTATCGGCATGAGCCGCCGAGCCGAAATCGCCGCCGATTGATCCGCCCGTACCTTTCGCCGCGACATAGGATTTATTTTCCGTGTCCGCTGTGATATTCAGTGCCGCGAGTTTATTGGAATTAGCTACTTCCCTACTTCCCGAATTCCCTACTACTACTTCAGCTTTATCTTTGCCTATCGTGTAAGCCGAAATATCATTGGCATTTGCAACGAGCGAATAAGCATTGTTGCGCATGAAAGCGTTGCGGCTGGCTTTATTCAGTGCCGAGACATTCAGCGTTGTATTGTCGCCGTAAATTTCATTGCCGATATTAACCTGCGCGGTGCTCTCAGTTTGCGCAATCATATCGTCGATATTAACGCCGACTGCCGAGCCGTTAATTGCAAAGCCGGTTGATTCGGCGGTATATTTACCCTCCTCGCCGATTTGCGCAGTGATATTAGCCGTTTTGTTCGCTAAGGTGTTATCGTCGTCAACGGTAATTTTGGCAGTGCCGTTGGTGTTGGCAAGTCCTTTTGCTACTATCGCGTTCAGTCCAATATAAGCTTGTCCGTTGTTATATGCATAAGTTTGCGAGCCGTTGAGCGCGTTGAAATTCAAAGTGTCGGCAGTAAATTTATTGCCCGCGCCGTTTACGTTGATGAAATTGCTTGACGTGTCTTGAGCCTTTGAAGTGTTGGTTTGAACGCCCAAACCGCTTGCGCTGATTGCAAGGGTATCTGTTGCGCGATAGCTGTGATTTTCGCTGTCGAAGTTAATATTTTTGGCTGTGAGCGAAGATTTATTGCTGACTTCAATTCCTGTCTGCGCGACGTTGGTATTGTAAGCGAAAACTCCCGTATAGCCGACGACTTTCAAGCCCGCGTCGAGGATATAACTTTCGCTCTTGGAATTATCGGTTGCTTTGGCATTGAGATTATCAGTTGCAGTGATTTTGGAATTAGAAATTAAAATTTCGCCCGTGCCGTTGGTTTCGACGTTATTATAACCGACACTTGCGCCTAATGCCGTGAGCGTTGCATTGTACATTTTGGATTTGATACCGTCGGAGCCTGTTTGTCCGTTGGTCGTGCTTATGTCGATATTTTTTACTTTGAGTTCGGAGCCAATTACGTTGGCAGTATTGGCGCGGCGGGCTTTAATCGACGTTGAGCCGACGCCAAGACCGATTATGCCGCCCGTGCCTCCACCGCTCGTTATGCTTAAGTCATTATTCTCGGTAGAGCCGATTGAAATTTTATTCGTGCCCGCGTTGATTGTTGAATTGTTTTGAACGTTCGCGAAGACGCCCTTTTTCAGTGAGTTATTGTAATTCATCGTAGCTTCATAGTGTTTCTTCAGCGTAGAAGAAATCTCTTGTTTAGTTGCTTTTCTGCATTGACATTGACCGCGCCAACTTTCGATTTCAGCGTTGAATTGTTAATTTCTGCCTCGACGGTTGAATTTTCCCGCGTGAGACCGTAGCCCAAATCAAAAGTCGCGCCTACGCTGCCCGTATCGATAGCCGCCCCAATCCCGATATTGGTTGCGTAAATGTCATCTTTATGGTAAGCGTCGACATTAACGTTGCCGCTGTGATTGACGGTTGCATTTTCGATTTTGGCAGTCGTTGTGCCTTCCATTTGATTACGGACAATATTATCGCCACTCGCCGCCGCAAAGACTTGCGATTTATTAGCCGCAAAGCCCGCGCCCACCGCGATATTTAAATTCGACAAGCCTTGACGACTATCAGCCTTAACGTCGAGATTTTTAACGTTGAGCGTGCCGCCCTTGACGAGAGAATTTGTCTCGCGTTCAATTTTGTTTTCATTCCAGAGAACACCGACTGCAACCGTGCCGCTGACCGCCGCATTTCCGATAAACGAACCGTTATTTGTGAAATCAGCCGCATTGACGTAGGTGTCAGATGTCAGGTGTCGGGGGTTAGCTGAATCCTGAATCCCGACCTCTGAATCCTGAATCCTACTCGTAGTCGCGCCGCCAATTTTGTTAATGTTGACTGCACCCGAAACACCAACGCCCGGTGAATCACTTGAAGCACGAATGCCGATTGTTGCCAAGTCGGAGCTGATTGAATGTGTAGCCGAAGAATTTACGACCAAGCCCGATTTTTTATCTGACTTCCTGCCGCTCATCAATCTGCCGCTCGTCCAATTATTTTTCGTAACAAAATCATCAATCAGATTGTCTTTTGGATTTGAAATGGCAATCAAATCGTCTTTGGCAGTGGAGCCGCCGACTTCGAGCTTGGAATTTTTGACGAGCGCATCGGTATTGCCTTTGATTTCGTTGTAAGCGACAGAAACGCCGATTGATCCGTTGACATCAACATCAACCGCACCCGCGTAGTTGGCGATTTTTTCATCAGACTGCGCGACGACACCGAAATTTTTATCAGCCTTGACGTTGGCATTTTCGACGAGCGTTTTGGCGGAATTATTTATGTAGTTGAGGGAAGTGGAACCCGACGCGCTGATTTTGGATTTGCCGCCCGAACCGCCGAGTGCTACAGTCCCGTCTTTTGAAATATTTACATTGCCCGCAACGGTCGTTTTGGACGTGTTATCGGTTGCAGTGACTTTCAAAGTCTTAATGCCGTTCATTGTCAAGTCGTCGAGGATTGATTTAGTTGAGTTTGTACCGAGATTCAAACCGACTGCGCCATTGAGAGCCAAACCTTCTTTAGAAAAACCGACGCCCGCGCCGACTGCCAAAGCATAATTGTTATTGGCAGAGTTCGCGCCGAAGTCTTTAACGTTCCAAGTGCCGCCCTTAATGTTTATGCCCGTCGTGTTGTTCATTGCGTTGTAAGCGAAAGTCAAACCTGCGGCGAGTTCTTCCGAAATGTTCACCCTGCCTGCCACGTTGACGATATTGCCGCCGCCGTTTACGGTGTCGATTTTATTCTTGTCGTCGTTGGAAAGATATTCTGTGGCGTCGGTAGATATTTTTCGGGTTAAAAGATAATCAGTTCGACTGCTGGTGTTTTTATTTTCAAGCGCGTCTATGTTGACAACGCCGTTTGCATTAAATTTTGTCGTATCTTTGAGGAACGCATTGGAAGTATTTTTTATATCGGAGACAGCAACCGCGCCGCCGAATGGAAGTTATTGTTAATCATCAGCGCGTGAGTATCGCCCTTGAGTATGTTAATCGACGCGGAAATCGGAACGTTTACATTTGTTTCCAGACCGTCTTCGCTGGTTGAAACTGCCAATCCCATACCTGCGGCAACGTCAGAATATGCGCGTTCGGCAATGCTAGAAAAATAGTTGGAATTGATTGACGAGTTCTTAATAACCGAATCAACATTAGTGGTTGATTGATTCAAGGCAACGGAGCCGCCGACAGCGACGTTTGTATTTTCTATGGCTTCGGAGTCACCAAAAAAATTAAACGCGCCCGCTCCTGCCCATGAACCGTGAAAAGTATCGTCCTTACTTGTAAGGTCGGACTGTTTGACATTTAATTTGTAGTTGGAGATGAATTGACACTCCCCACGCCTAAAGGCGGAGGGATTCCTAATTCAACGACTGTTGCGCCGAGGTTGCGTCTTACATAGTCTCCAAAGGCGTAACTTCCCGTGTGCCCCACGGTAGTGCGCATATACTATTATTTAATTTCTAATTTGTCAAATGCGCCTTATATCCCCATAGCTAAAGCTAGGGGTCTTACGGCGCGAATGATAACCCGTCTCGCCCGAATTTAAGTTGACGGCAACACTTCCTGCGCCCGCAATGTTTAATTGGCTTGTAGCCATATTATTATCGACGCCGACATCAACTCCGCCGTCTTCATTTCCTGCTTGATTGGCAGCGTCATCAACTGCCTGTTCGGGATTATCCTCTCCGGAATGGAAAAGTTTATTTTGAATTTTAGTTCCAAGATATTTTGAAAGGAGCGAAGGCGCAAGACCTAAAGCCATTTCGCCGCCTTGTATGCCGTCACCGAAATATTTACCGTACTTGTTATAGCCGTCAAAAAAACCGTGCGTCTCGGAGTTCTCGGTACCTGCAACGGCTATCGAATTAAGAGTACCTGTCTTTTTGGATAACAAATAAAATTTAACGGCGTTAATTTCGCCCGTGTCGTCGATTGAGGAACTTCCGAGCAATTTTCCGTAGTCGCCCAAAATATCCAGAGTCTTATTGGTTAAATTAAGGATTTTGGCGTCGGCTTTATCTTCGAGACTAGTCCCTACTCCCTGATTCCTAGTCCCTAATCCGTTATCGCCGAGAAGTACCGCATTATTTACGCCGTTATTCATAACGTTAATTGCCGCGCCGAAAGATTTTCTGATATTGCTGGCGTTTATCTGCGCATTTTTACCTACAGCGACGACCGAATTGTCTGTAAAGTTGCCGACCTTGACGCTGATACCTGCGCCTCTGTTTGCGGCTTTACTTGAAGTCCCATATTCGCCGCCCATGCCAGTTATCGCGACAACCCGATTTTCAGCTTTGGAATCAATGACGACAGCACCGTTATTCGCCGTGAGCGCGGAATTTTCAGCGAGAATTATCCGCGAATTGTTTGGCATTGAGTTAATCGAGAATGAACCTGCGCCGCTCAATTCGGAGGCGGAAATATCACCGGCGGTTTTATTTTCATCGAAAGCGGCGCGAACATAATAGTTTGAGTAATTGGCAGGGTGCAGGAATGAAGTTAAAACGGGAATCATACTTTCAAAAGAAGTCTTAATCTCATTGCCTTTATCCAATGCCTGAACAGCCGCGTCAAAGCCCGTTGATTTGGTATCGGCTACTTTTGCGTTTAAAGTCTTTAATGCCGTCATGTAGGCTTCCGGATCTTTAGCCTTACTAAGTGCGTCGAGTTCCTTTGTTATCTGCGACTCGTACTTAGAGAAAGTATTTTTAACATTAGTCCAGCCGTCTTTGAATTGTTTCTTAAAACCCGCGAAGAACTCATGAAATTGCGTTTTGAGTGCCTCAGCTTGATTGTAATTCATGCCCGCATTGGAACTTAAAGCGATACTGCCTGCATTTGAGTTAATGGAGCCTTTAATCACGTTGTCGGCATTGTTTTTGACGTTTGAAACTTAGACGCCGATACCAAACATTGCTTCATTTTTCTGCGCGTCCGGAACGCGGTTATTTACCCAAGAAAGATTCCAAAATCTTGCTTTGAGTTACGACATTCCACTTTGAACCTTCGGTAAAGGAGATAGTAGACTCCGCATTAATGGATACGCCGCCTGCGGATTCTATGTTGCCGTCAACGTTGATAGTCGCCTCGCGGGTAGTCTCTTTTTCCCATAATGTTGTAGAAGTACCTCCAGAGCCTCCGCCGCTATAGCCTTTAAAAAGTTTTTCAAGATTGGTTACAGTGTTATCGTCGGCGATATGTTCGGCGTGAGCGGTTAAGACTATGTCGCCGTCTTTATAGGAGGCGTCAAGCCCGCCAGTTATGCCCGAATCAACAAGAACTGTACCTTTTTTGTCAGTGATATTAACGACCTTTGTAAAATCGACTGCTTCAAGGTCGCCGACTTTGTCCATGTTGGTGCGAAGGATAGCGTCCTTGCCAACGTTAATTTTGGTTGCGTAAAGGTGAATGCCGCCCGGCGCATTGATGACGCCTTGAATATCAATTCCTTTTTGTTGTCGTTGTTGTATTTAACTCTGGAAGGAGACAGTTCGATCATGAGGTCATTGGCGGAGTCCATTTTACTCAGCTTATTGAAATAATCTTTATCGACCACCATACCCGTAAAACTTCCGGCATTGATAACGCCTGTTGAGCCGACTGCGATACCGTTCGGACTGAGGAAGTACAAGTTCCCGCCGATTTTCCCGTCGCGCAGGGCGTTGACTGTCCCGTTGATACTGATTTTATTCTCAACAAGATTTGCCACCGTTTGGAGCTTGCCGAATTGTATATTGGCTATATGCCCTGAATCCAAACTAAAATCTTTGAACTTATTAACGCCGACATTGGAATATTTTTCTAAACCCTTTACCCCTGACACCTTATCCCTTACCCCTTAATTAAAAGAACCCTGTAACTGAGAAATGCAACCTCGACGAATTAATATGTTGCCCTTCAAAATGTTTTCTGAGCGGAATTCCCCACGTGAGATTTGCATTAATATGTTTAAGGTTGGCAACTATACCCAAGCCCGTACTGCACAACATTTTTTCATCAATGACGCTTTCGCCCGAAACGTAGCCGAAATCAAAGAACGGAAAAACTTTTAGGCGTTTGTCCTTAGTGACGGGTACTTGATATTCCAGACTGCCCGAAAAGCCCTTTTCGCCGCCAAGAAAACTTTCTTCATAGCCGCGAACGCTGTTTGAGCCGCCGATATAATATCTGTTCGACGAACCGAGCGATTTTTTTGACGTGATTTGTCCGTCGAAACGCACTAAGAAACTTTGAGCATTACTAAATCTTTTTTGATAGAAGGAATCGAATTTATAAATGGCGGCAGAATTTCTTTCGCCTGCAATATCGTCGCGTCTTGAGAAAGCAACTGAATGTTTGTGATAGAAAACTTGATTGTCGCCGTAATGAATGAAGGAGACATAAGGCGTCCAGCGGTTAATCTTATCGTCTACCCAGTGCCTTCTTTCGTCGGTCTTCGTGCCAAAATCAGTTCGTGATTCCTGCCTGATGAATTGCAAGCCCGTTTCGTAGCGACTGTACTGATTGACATAGAAAGGAACTCGGATTGCCGCGCTTATCGAATGAGCTTTACCTTTGACGCCCAAAGAAGATAACTCGCCCTTTTTCTGTTCGCTTGTATTCGCGCTGTAGCCCAAATCAAGTTTCGTGCCGTGATGACCGATTGGCATTGTGTAGCCGAAATCCCAAGCCTTAGTTCCGTTGCTCATCAAATAATTCGCGTGGAGGCTGTCGCGTCTGCCCGTCAAACTGCGGTAGTTGTAGAAAATTCCTTCGCGCCATTTGCCGCTGGTTTCATAGCCCGCATTGTCGACGTAAAGCATAACCGACTGATTATTTGGCTCGTAAATGACAATTTCATAATCGGTTTCGCCAAAATTTTGCCCCGCCTTCATAAGCAAACGGGCTTGAACGTCGCTCGTGCCGTTGAAGTGTTGCAACTTACGATTGAGCTGTCTGGTATTGGT
>JAFYNH010000046.1 GCA_017549815.1 Selenomonadaceae bacterium | reverse complement strand
GTTTATAATGTTAATGTTTAGTATGAATTTGTCTTTTGGTTTTTATGAAAGGATGATTTTATGGACGACAATGACAGCGACTCGACGCGGATAACTCTTTTATTACTTGAAAGGAAGTGACGACATGGCAAATATTAAAAACTTTAGTGATAATACGCTTATATCCGGCACTGGCGGCGACGATTCCATTAGAAACTGGAGCGGCGAGAACGTGACAATCGACGGTGACGCGGGTAACGATTCCATTGATAACGGCGGCTCCAACGTCTTAATCAACGGCGGCGACGGCAACGATTTAATTTACAATACAGGAAGAGGCGACTATGGAAGATCTGATTACGCTACAATTTATGGTGGCGCGGATAACGATTCTATCAGAAATTACTACTCCAGAGTAAAAATCGACGGCGGCGCAGGTAACGATTCAATTTACAACTCTGGCGCGAGTGTTTCAATCGACGGCGGTGCGGGTGACGATTCAATCACCATTGATGGTAAATACGCTCTGATTAAGTATACGGAAGGTGACGGCAACGATTATATTAGAGGTTTCGATTCATACAATAAATACTCAACACTGAGCATTGGCGACGGATATGGAACTTACTACACGGAAACTGTCGGCAGCGATTTAGTTCTTACTGTCGGTGAAGGAAAAATTACTCTTGCCGGCACTGCAAAAAAATCTAACTTAAATATTTTGGGACGAGAAGATTTTCTTACATGGAGACTTAACGGCACGACCGCGACTTATGGCACAAGTAACAACGCGCTCATCACAATCAGAGGCGTTAAATCTTTAAGCGGCATTTCGTTAAGCGACAACATTTTAACTATTACAAATGACGCGCTCAATCAAACGGATATAACAATCAGCGACGGATATTATTTGTATTTGAAAGGCGTAACGGCTCCCGATTATACTGAGGCGCATTGGAGCGGCTTAACTTACAAATCAGCGAGCAATACGGAAGGTTATGTTCTCGATACTGTCAATAATCAAATCGTCTACACGCCAGAGACAGCCGAGAAAGATTTATTCACAATCAGCGGCGTAAAGTCGACAAGCGGCATTGTGATTAACGACAAAACAGTTACGATTCCGAATTCTGCGCTGAATCAAGAGCCGGTGACAATCAGCAATAACAATTACACGCTCGCGCTGGGTAATGATGTTACCAAATCGACGACGACGGCGGCTGGTTGGACGCTTAGCGGCACCACTGCGACTTATAAGACGGCGGCAATTTCGGCTGGTTATAAGGTTGCGAACAATCAAATCAGCTATGTTGCGGCAAGCGGTAGCGAAAGTGTCAAGGTCAGCGGCGTAAAAAATACGGACGGACTTTCGATTAGCAAAAAGACAGTCACAGTTACGGCGGATGCTCTCAATCAATCAGACGTAACGATAAGCAACGGTTATAATTTGGTTCTTCAAGGAGTGGCGGCTCCGAAATATACAAACGCGCATTGGAGCGGCACAACTTATAAATCGGCGAGCAACACGGAAGGTTATACTCTTTCTGATAATAAAATCACCTATACAGCGGCGATTCCAGAAACTGATTTATTTACGATAAGCGGCGTAAAGTCGACAAGCGGCATAACGATTAGCGGCAAAACGGTTACGGTTCCGAATTCGGCTTTGAATCAAGGAACGGTGACGATAACGGGCGGTTATACCCTTGCGCTTGCCGATGACGTAAAGAAAACTTCTACGACGGCGGCGGGCTGGAGTATTAACGGCTCTACGGCTGTTTATAAAAATTCGGGTGTCGTGGCGGGTTATAAGCTCGCGAACAATCAAATCAGCTACATTGCGGCAAGTGGCGGAGAAACTTTAATCACGGTTGAAGGCGTTAAATCTGCGGACGGCATTTCTTTAAGCGGAAATACAATAACGATCGGAGCGGCGGCTCTAAATCAAAATACAGTAACGGTCAGTAGCGGATATAATTTATCGCTAGCGAGTGACGCGCCAACTCCACAAGTTACGGCGGCGCATTGGGAGCTTAACGGCTCGACTGCTACTTACAAGAATAATTATACAAGCGCGGGTTATTCTGTCGCCAATAATCAGATTGTCTACAACTCGGCAGTCGGCGGCGAAGACTTAATCACGGTTGACGGCGTTAAGTCACTCGACGGCATTTTCCGAAACGGAAATACGATAACGGTTGGGGCGGCGGCTCTTAATCAAGGAATAGTCACGGTCAACAACGGCTACACTTTGACTTTGGCAAATGACGCGACAACTCCGCAGATTACGGCGGCGCATTGGGAACTTAACAGCACGACCGCTACTTATAAAAATACTTCAACCAGCGCGGGTTATTCTGTCGTTAATAATCAGATTGTCTACAATGAGGCAAACGGCGGCGAGGATTTAATTACAGTTAATGGCGTTAAATCTTTGGACGGAATTTCTCAAAGCGGCTCTACAATCACAATCGCGAACTCCTCTTTGAATCAATCAAACGTCACTATAAGCAACGGTTACACCTTGAATCTTCAAGGCGTGGCGGCTCCGAAATATACCAACGCGCATTTCGACGGCATGACTTACAAGTCGACAAGCAATACGGCTGGTTATAATTTAGTCGACAATCAAATCGTTTATACAGCGGCGGTTGCGGAAAAAGATTTATTCACAATTAACGGCGTTAAAAATACCAAAGACATAACGGTTGACGGCACAACAGTTAAGGTTCCGCTGTCCGCGCTGAATAAATCGAACGTCACAATCAGCAATAAAAATTATAATCTCGCGCTTGACGACGTGAAACCGCCCGAAACTACGGAGGCAGGCTGGACGCTCAATGGCACGACTGCTATTTATAAAAATGCCTCGACGACTGCGGGCTATAGTTTGAATGCAAACAATCAGATTGTCTACACGCCAACAAGCGGCGGCGAGATTTTAATTACAGTTAAAGGTGTTAAATCGCTCGACGGACTTTCATTAAACGGCAAAGTTGTCACGGTTAAAGCATCGTCTTTGAACAAGTCGAAGGTTACAATCAGCGGCGATTATAAGCTGGCTCTTGATGATGATGAAGTTCCTAAGCCTAAGACGACCAAAGCTTGGACGTTTAACAAGAACGATTCTGTCGCCATTTATAAGCAAACAACGACGGCAGGTTACACACTCGCGAGCAACGGCAAATCCATTTCCTATTCAATTAAATCCACTAAAAATTTAATCAAAGTCAACGGCGTTAAGTCTGCGAACGGGTTAAAGCTCAACAGCAGAGTCGTCACCGTTCCGAAAGCGGCTCTTAATCAAAAGACTGTAACAGTCAGCGACGGATATACTTTAAAGCTCGGCGGAGGTGTTGCGACGCCCAAAGTAGCTTCGGCAGATTGGGTTCATAATGGCACGACTGCAACCTATAAAAGTTCCTCGACAAGCGCAGGCTATTCCACTTCAAGCGACGGCAAATCAATCACTTATTCGCCGGCAACAGCTTCTTCGACGCTCGCGACAATCAAGGGCATTAAAGACAACGTTAATCCCATGCCGAAAAGCAAAGTCATCACGCTAACCAAAGCAAATTTGAGCGAGAGCAAAGTAACAGTCAGCGGCAGTTACGAATTTAAATTTGCGTCGGGCAATTACAACGATACTTCGATTGTCGGCAGTAAGAATAAAGATTCGATAACTAGTAACGGTTCCAATCTCTCCATAAAAGGCGGTGCGGGCAATGATTTAATCAGCCTAAGCTCCGCCGCTAAAAATAACACAGTTGTTTACACGGCGGGCGACGGAAATGATACCATTTATGGCTTAGACGACAACGATACCCTCAAGATTGCTAAAGGCACGGCGAGCGTTACAACCAAAGGCAACGACGTTATTTTTATAGTCGGCAATGGCAAAATTACGGTCAAGGGT
>JAFYNH010000045.1 GCA_017549815.1 Selenomonadaceae bacterium | reverse complement strand
TTAGGCAAGAAAATTAATCAGCAGTTCACGCAAATTCCGTTTAGCGCGTTGCGTCGACAGTTGCAAAATCTTTGTGCTTGTTACGGCATGAAATACGTTGAGCAAGAAGAATCGTATACGAGCAAAGCGAGTTTTTTAGACTTAGATGACTTACCAGTCTACGACGCCAATAATCCTAAGGAATACGAGTTCAGCGGAAAGCGTATTAAGCGTGGATTGTACAGGTCGAAAAGCGGAAGGCTAATCAATGCAGACGTGAACGGCGCGGCGAATATTTTGCGCAAAAGCAAGCAGAACCTCAACTTTGAGCGACTGTGTGTGGGTCTTTTGGGCAGACCTTTGAGAATAAGGGTGGCTTGACTGCCAAACTTCTCATGAATCTCCCGCCTCTTTAGGCGGCGAGTAGTTCAACTGTCATGCAACGAAATAATTTTTTGGGAGTGATTGTAACTATTAAATTAAGTCTTCTCCGTTGGAAGCAATAACTTTTTTATACCAGAAAAACGAATCCTTACGACTGCGCGAGAAATCGCCCGTGCCGTCGTCGTGACGATTGACATAGATAAAGCCGTAACGTTTTGCATATTGCCCCGTGCCCGCGCTCACGCAATCAATACAACCCCAAGTCGTGTATCCGATAAGCGGAACGCCTTCTTTAATAGCCTCGCCTATTGCGCGAATATGTTCACGGAAATAACTGATTCTGTAATCGTCATGAATCGCGCCGTCCGCCTCAACTTTATCAAACGCGCCAAATCCATTTTCGACAATCATAATCGGAGTACCGGGATAGCGTGACGCCAATTTGTTAAGTGTCCAACGCAAGCCGTCCGGGTCGATTTGCCAGCCCCAATCGCTTGCCTTGAGATAAGGATTTTTCGCGCCGCCCATCATATTGCCTTTAACCTGCGCGGCGTTCGGGTCGACAGTAACGCAATTTGACATGTAGTAGCTGAAAGTGTAAAAGTCAACGACGCCTTCACGCAGAATTTTTTTATCTTCCTCGTTGTCCATGAACGCGGTATCAATTCCCATGTCTTGATAAAATTTCTTGACAAAACAGGGATAAGCCCCGCGAACTTGCACGTCGCCGCAAAGGTCGTTGCAGAAGGAATCGCGTCGCTGGTCTTCAAGCATATCTTTAGGATTGGGCGTGAGCGGATACCAAGTTATATGACAAATCATGTTGCCGATTTTGAATTCGGGATTGATTTTATGTCCGGCGATAACCGCCTTAGCCGACGCGACGAATTGATTATGCAACGCCTCAATCCTCTGTTGTGGAACGTCTTTAAGTTCGGTGAATTTGCAAGGCGCGGTTCTGTTCAAATCCTCGTCTTGAATAATGCCGACGCTGTAAAGATTGCCCAAGTTCACTTCCATAAGCGACATATTAATTTCATTGAACGTCAGCCAATACTTTACTTTGTCCTTGAAACGTTCAAAGCAAGTCACGGCATATTTGACGAACAAATCGATAGTTTTTCGATTGTAATAGCCGCGATATTTCTTGACGAGTTCAAAGGGCAATTCGTAATGATTCAGCGTGATGAGCGGCTCGATACCGTATTTTTTGCATTCGTCGATAACGTCTTCATAAAATTTCAAACCTGCCTCGTTAGGCTCGGCGTCGTCACCGTTCGGGAAAATTCGCGCCCAACTTATAGAGAAGCGGAAACACTTAAAGCCCATTTCGGCGAAAAGCGCAATATCTTCTTTGTAATGGTTATAGAAATCAATCGCGGTGTGCGAAGGATAAAAAACGCCGTCTTCGATTTTCGGACAGAAAGTGCGCGGAGTATTCACGTCGCCGCCGAGCAATAAATCGGGCACGCTTAAACCTTTGCCGCCTTCAAGATAACCGCCTTCACATTGATTCGCCGCAACCGCGCCGCCCCATAAAAAGTTCTTTGGGAATGCCATAAACTTTTCTCTCCTTTCAAATCACGATTATTAACTAATCCCTACTAGTCCCAAATTCCTAAATCCTAGTCCCTAGAATTTAAATTGCCCGACGGCGTCTTGCATATCGCCCGCCATATTGGAAAGGGCTTGACTGGCGGCGGCTATTTCTTCATTCGAGGCGGATTGTTGTTCGGTCGCAGAGTTAATCGTCTTCATGTTGTCGTTGGTTTTCTTGCCGATTTCGTCAATCTCGTCAACCATTTCAACAATCGTTTCCGCCTGTTTTGCAACCGTCTTGACGGAAGAATTAATTTTATCCATTTGCGCTTTTATGTCGTTCACCATATTTAAAATACGGGCAAATTGTTCGCCGACTTCCTTAATCGCGTCCGTACCTTGTTTAACTTCCTTTGTTCCCGATTGCATGGATTCAACGGCGTTTTCTGTGTCGTTTTGGATTGAACCTATGCGCGTTTTAATTTGTTCGGCTGATTCTTGAGACTGGGCGGCGAGTTTGCGAACTTCTTCCGCGACGACCGCAAAACCCTTGCCGTGTTCACCAGCGCGAGCCGCTTCTATTGCCGCGTTAAGTGCAAGCAAGTTAGTCTGTTCCGAAATGGCGGCGATTGCCTCTACAATTTGCCCGATTTGCTGACTGTTTTCTCCCAGTTTCTTAACGACTTCCGCCGACGCCAAAACGCTTTTTTCAATTCGCGCCATACTCTTAACGGCAATTCCCATAAGTTCGGAGCCTTTCTGCGCGGCTACGTAAGTTTCATTTGAAGTATCGGCAACAATGCGCGATTTATCTTCGACAGCCTTAATATCCGTAAAAATGGTATCGACATTGCCTTTCGCGGCGTTAATGTCCTTCATCTGCTGAGTAATCGAATCGGAAATTTCATTGACGATTTCGGCGACGTGAACCGACGCATCGGCTGAGGATTGAGAACTCGCCGTAAGCTCTTCGGAGGCGGCGGCTACTTGCTCCGAGTTATGGGACATCTTCGAGATAACTTTTTGCAGATTGCTTTTCATCGTATTAAATTCGCCCGTCAACGCGCCGATTTCGTCTTTAGATTCAACAGGCAAGTCGTTCATCTTTAAATTGCCTTGCGCCAACTGAATTGCATAACCTTCAAGCTTGGCAACGGGCGTTGTAATTTTCCCTGCGAATGTCAAACAAATGCCGAACGCTAATAACAAACCGACGACAATAAAAATCCCAAACATAAACCGCAAATTTTTCAGCGACGCAAAGACTTTATCGGCGGGAGCAGTTATCCCGATAATCCAACCCGTCGCGGGCACCGTCGAATAAGCAAAGACTGTATCCACGCCGTCTATCTCGACTTCAAAATAGCCGTTGCCCTTGCTTATCATCGCGTCGAAATATTGCCCTAAGCCGTCTATCTCTTTAAAATTCTTTTCAACCTCTCCGAATTGCGAAGTAGCTAAAATGGTTCCGTCGCGTTCGGCGATAATTCCAGAGCCGTCGCCGTGATAATTCATCTTAGACGCTTGCTCTGTCAAAGTTTCAAGCGAAATGCCCGTACACGTCGCGCCGATAAAATTCCCGTTCGCTTTGACGGGCGCACAGACTGCGATAATCAATTTTTGTGTGTTGACATCAACATAAGGCTCGGTGACAGCAACTCTGCCCTCTTTTTTAGCCAACTGATACCAAGGACGAGCTTTAGGATCTATTTTGCCTGTCCTATCGCCCGCGTTATAGCTCCGAAAATATCCGTCTTCCAAGCCCAATGATAATTCCAATAAATCTTCGTCGGCTGTAACTGCGCCCAAAATATCTCTTTCCTTGAGCAAAGCCATATTGCCGTTAAGGGTTGTTAAAGTATTCGAGACACTCTCGCCGAAATTCTTTTTAACTTCGAGCCAACCCTCAAGTTGAGAAACTTCTCTTGCTACCGTCATGCGTAATTCGCTGTCGGTAGTACTTTCGAGTTCCGCGCTTGCTGAGTAATAGCTGACTGCGCAGACTAACGCTATTGCCGTCGCCATCATACATGCCAACATCATAAATTTTTGCTTAAGTTTCATTGCCCATTCCCTCACCCTTGATTTTTTCTGTAACTTTTAAAGGAATTTCTTTTTGGGCTTTTATTTTCCTGCAGTCGACAAAAATAAAACTGTCCTCAATGATTCGGGAACAGTTTTGGCTAAAAAATTATTCCTAAAACTTGAATTGCCCAACAGCATCTTGCATATCGCCTGCCATATTCGAGAGGGCTTGACTGGCGGCGGCTACTTGCTCAGAGTTATGGGACATTTTAGCGATAACTTTTTGCAGATTACCCTTCATGGTATTAAATTCGCCCGTCAATGTGCCTATTTCGTCTTTTGATTCAACGGGTAAATCGTTCATCTTCAAATTGCCCTGCGCCAACTGAATCGCATAACCTTCAAGCTTAGCAACGGGCGTTGTGATTTTCCCAGCGAAAGTCAAACAAATGCCAAACGCCAATAATAAACCGACGACAATAAAAATCCCGAACATAAACCGCAGATTTTTCAGCGACGCAAAGACTTTATCGGCGGGAGCAGTTATCCCGACAATCCAACCCGTCGCGGGTACCGTCGAATAGGCAAAAACCATATCTTCGCCGTCTATCTCGACTTCAAAATAGCCGTTGCCTTTGCTGACCATCTCATATTGTTGAACCAAGCGCGAGTCGTCGGGTCGAGTTTGCCGGTAATATCGCCCGCGTAGTAACAAGCAATGTATTTATCTTGCAGAGAAAATGCCATATCTAAAATTTCTTTATCGGAAATGATTGTGCCCAAAACTTTTTGCGTCTTTAGCAAAGACATATCGCCGTTTAAACTCGTTAAAACATTTGAAGTACTTTCGCCGAACGCTTTTTTAGTTTCGAGCCAGCCGTTAAGTTGAACAGCCTCTTTAGCAACCGTTATGCTTAATTCTCTGTTAGTAGTGCTTTCGAGTTCTGCGCTCGCGAAATAGTAACTGACTGCGCAGACCAATGCTATTGCCGCCGCCATTATGCAAGCCAACATCATAAATTTTTGCTTAAGTTTCATTGCTTAATCCCTCGCCCTTGATTTTTTCTACAACTTTTAAAGGAATTTCTTTTTGGACTTTTATTTTACTGCAAACGAAATAAAAAAACGCCGACAACTTGCCGACGTTTTAAAATTTATAAATTCGTACTTATATTAGCCGAGAATAACAAGTGACTCGTGAGCTTTGACGCTTTGACCTGCCGCGACGTTGAATTTCTTAACAGTACCGTCGGCGTCGGCAGTAATTTCATTCTGCATTTTCATAGCCTCAAGAATCAAAAGGACATCGCCGGCTTTGACAGCTTGCCCTTCGTTGGCGACGAGTTTGATAACTTTGCCGGGCATCGGGGCATCAACAGAATGTTCGCCCGCGCCCGCCGCAACTTTCGGAGCTGCCGCAGGAGACGCCGCCTTCGGAGCGGGAGCTGGTGCAGGTGCTGCTTTCGGAGCAGAAGCCGCTTTAGGTGCACCGCCCGCCGCTTTTACTTCTTCAACTTCGACCTCGTAAGTCGTGCCGTTGACAGTCACATTAAATTTTTTTGTTGCCATAGATATTTTCCCTCCACATTAGCGATTGATTTTGGACGCCAAAGCCCAATTATCATTACGTTTAATTTTGACGGCAACGACTTTTCCACCGCCGCAAACGGATTGAATTGCCGCCGTGATTGCCGCGATTATTTCGGGTTTAATTTTATCAGCCACAGAAATTCCTCCTTTTGGAGCTTTCAGTTGTCAGATCAGGTTTTTCTGAACACTGACCACTGACAACTGACCACTTTACAGCGGAATATTACCGTGTTTTTTGGCGGGAGCAACTTCGCGCTTACTGGCAAGAGCATTCAACGCCGTAATGATAAGCGGACGAGTTTCTTTCGGCTCGATAACCATATCAGCATAACCGCGCTCCGCCGCCTTGTAAGGTGTCGCAAATTCTTCAACGTATTCGGCAGTCTTTTGGTCTTTATCGGGGTCTTTGCGGAAAATAATATTCGCCGCGCCCGCAGGTCCCATAACTGCAATCTCGGAAGAAGGCCACGCCATAACTTGATCCGCGCCGAGTTCACGACAGCACATAGCGATATACGAACCGCCATAAGCCTTGCGCGTGATAACCGTAACTTTCGGGACGGTCGCCTCGCTGTAAGCGTAAAGCATTTTCGCGCCGTGACGAATTATGCCGTTATATTCTTGGTCGACGCCGGGCAAAAATCCGGGAACGTCAACCAAATTAACGAGCGGCAGATTAAAGGCGTCGCAAAATCTGATGAACCGCGCAGATTTATCAGAGGCGTCAACGTCGAGACAGCCCGCCATAACCGAAGGTTGATTCGCGATAATACCAACACTGCGTCCGCCGAATCGCGCAAAGCAGGTGATAATGTTCGTCGCGAAATATTTATGGACTTCGTAGAATTCGCCGTTGTCGACAATCATGCGGATAACGTCCTTCATGTCGTAAGGCGCATTGGGATTGTCGGGAATAATCGTATTAAGTTCTTCGTCTTGACGGTCGGGGTCGTCGCCAGTATCGACAAGCGGAGCATCTTCAAGATTGTTACTTGGCAGGAAACTAAGCAGATAGCGGATTTGTTCAATGCAATCTTTTTCGTCTTCAGCCGCGAAATGTGCTACGCCCGAACGAGTGTTATGAGTCATTGCGCCGCCGAGTTCTTCAGCCGTAACTTCTTCCGCCGTAACCGATTTGATAACTGCAGGTCCCGTAATGAACATTTGGCTGGTATTTTTAACCATGTATATAAAATCAGTGATTGCGGGAGAATAAACCGCGCCGCCCGCGCAAGGTCCCATGATTACGGAAATTTGAGGAATTACGCCGCTCGCCGCCGTATTGCGGAAGAAAATTCCCGCGTAGCCGCTGAGTGCGTCGACTGCCTCTTGAATACGTGCGCCGCCCGAATCGTTAATTCCGATAAGCGGTGCGCCCATTTTCATTGCCAAATCCATAACTTTCCAGATTTTATGCGCGTGCTTTTCGCCCAAAGAACCGCCTTCGACCGTGAAGTCCTGCGCGAACGCATAAACCAAACGTCCGTCAACAGTGCCGTAGCCGGTAACGACGCCTTCGCCCGGTAAGTCTTTTTTATCTTGTCCAAAGTTGGTGCAACGGTGTTTGACGAACATATCGAGTTCAACGAAAGTGCCTTCGTCGAAGAACATTTCAATACGTTCGCGAGCCGTCATCTTGCCTTTTTCGTGTTGTTTATCGATTCTTGCCTTGCCGCCGCCTTGAAGAATTTTCTCCTTCTTGGCGTGCATTAAGGCGATTTTTTCTTGAACTGTCGCCATTTAATACGCTCCTTTCAGTCGCTTAGGAATTAGGAACTAGTTGTTAGGAATTAGGAACTGGTAGGGATTAGTTATTAGTTATTAGTTATTAGTTCCTAGTTCCTCGCCCCTAATTCCTACCGTTGGCAAAGCTCCAAAAGGACGCCGTGAGTTGCCTTCGGGTGAATAAAAGCAATCGACGCGCCGCCCGCACCTTTACGCGGTTTTTCGTCGATAAGCTTAATGCCCTTTTCCTTAAGGTCAGCAAGAGCCGCCTCAAGATTGTCAACGCGCAACGCAATATGTTGAATGCCGCCGCGTCCGCCGTTTTTCTCGATGAATTTTTCAATCGGACTGCCCGCCTCGCTAGCAACGAGCAATTCAATTTCGCCGTGTTCCTTATCGTCGGTCGTCGGATAAAAAGCCGTCGTAACTTTCTGTTCGGCAACGGTTTCTTCGCCTGTGCATTTCAAGCCGAGTGCTTTCCAAAATTCGCCGTCAGCCAAATCCGTCGACGCTATGCCAATGTGATCTACGCCAAGAACTTTAAACATGTCAAAGCCTCCAATTTTAAATCAATAAATCTCGCGGAAAATTTTTACACGTGTACCGGTCGGAACTTTAGGCGGCATCGGCGGTTCTTCCAATTTCTCGCCGAATACCATTTGCGCGACTAAATCCCAGCTATCATCAAGGTCGAAGATTTTTCTGATGTCCTCGTCAATCAGCGGGTTATAGTGCTGAATGTTGACACCCAGTCCCAAATCCGTAAGTGCCGTCCAGACTGCGAATTGCAACATGCCGTTAGCCTGCATTGCCCAACCGGGGAGATTGTGCTTGTACAGCGGGAATTGGTCTTGCATGGCTTTAATCATATTGCTTGACTCGAAGAAAAGAATCGTGCCGTAAGCTGCCTCAAAGCCGTTGAGTTTTTGCTCAGTCGCCGCGAATTTATCAGCGGGAACAATCGATTTAAGCGCGGATTTAGTTATGTGCCAAATGTTTTCGTGGTGATCAAGCATTGTCACGACGACGCGAGCCGATTGAATGTTGAACGGCGACGGAACGTCTTTAACCATGCGTTCAACTGCCGCGATTATCTCCGATTGCAAGCAGGGAATATTTCTGCCGAGCTTGTAGATTGAACGACGAGCTTTAACTGCCTCTTGAAAACTTTTCATTTTACTTTCTCCTGTCTTTTTATTTATGCATGTCTCCTGTCTCAAGGAAACGGGTATGGAAACTTAACGCCTCGTTCAGAAGGTGGGGCGTCGCGGCTTTCTTCGTCGCGGCAAGTGCTCTTTCATAATAATCGAGCAACAACGGGCGATAATCAGGGTGAGCGCATTTGTTAATAACTTCGAGCGCACGGCGTCTGGGTTCAAGCCCGCGCAGGTCGGCAATGCCATATTCGCTGATTATAACGTCAACGTCGTGTTCGGTATGGTCAATATGTGAGCACATGGGAACGATTGAAGAAATTTTGCCACCCTTAGCAGTCGACGGCGTATAGAAAATCGTTAAATAAGCATTGCGGGCAAAGTCGCCACTGCCGCCGATGCCGTTCATCATTTTAGTACCGGTGACGTGCGTCGAATTAATGTTGCCGTAAATGTCAACTTCAAGCGCGGTATTCATTGCGATAACGCCGAGACGGTGAACGACTTCGGGCGAATTGGAAATTTCTTCGGGGCGGAGCAAAATATATTTGCGGTATTTATCAATGTCCTTATAAAATCTGTCCATACCAGCGGGCGAAGGACTGAACGCCGTACCGCTTGCGAATTTCAATTTGCCCGCGTCGATAAGGTCGAGCATGGCGTCTTGAATGACTTCGGTATAAACAATGAGGTCGCCCATATCGCCTTCAACAAAGCCTGCAAGAACCGCATTGGCAACGTTGCCGACGCCCGATTGAAGGGGCAAAAGTTGTTTAGGCATACGCCCTGCTTTAATCTCTGCGTTAAGGAATTCGAGCGTGAACTCCGCCATTTTCTTAGAGTTATCGTCAACAGGCGTGAGGTCGCGGGTATGATCCTTTATATCGCAGGGAACAATGAATTTAATCTTGTCGGGTGTGCAAGGAATGTAAGTTGTGCCGATTCTATCATCTGCGCGGACAATCGGAATAGGCAGACGATTCGGCGGGTCGAGCGGAACATAAACGTCGTGCATACCTTCAAGCTCAAGCGGCTGAGTTGTGTTGACTTCGACGACGACGGTATCCGCGCTTTGAACGTAACTTGCCGCGTTGCCGAGCGAAGTTGTCGGGATTAAATTCCCCTCTTCAGTGATTGCGCAAGCCTCAACCAATGCGAAATCGATTTTCTTTTTGATAAAGCCTGTGCGCGTCAACTGCGCGGATTCGCTAAGGTGCAAGTCGAGATAATTAACAGTGCCGTCATTAATTTCGGGGCGGAGCTTGCTGTCGGTTTGGTAGGGCAGACGTTGTTTAATACCGCGAACTTCGGCAAGTGCGCCGTCGAATTCGGGACCTGTCGAGGCTCCTGTCCACATGTTGACTTGGAAAGGCTCCTTCTTCATGCGTTCGGCAAGGGCAAGCGGAACAGCTTTTGGATAAGCACTCGCCGTAAAGCCGCTACAAGCAATCGTCCAGTCGGGCTGAATCCAATTAGCTACTTCCTCCGCGCTGACTATCTTGCTTTGTAAATCTTTGTTGCGTACTCTGTCTGTAATATCAATCATTTAAATCCTCCTTTGCATAATCGATGATTGTAATTTTACTTGAAAATCTTAGCACTTCGATAATCAAGCGTCAACCGTTAAAAAAAAATTGCCCGCCTCTTTGACGAGCTTAAAATTTTTTCCGCGCAGATTTATTTCTTAGCGGCATATGTAATTAAATCGTTTTCTTTAGCTAGTTTTGTTGAAGTGTTCATGAAGGAATAATCAGCCGAATTACTCTGAACTATCGCGCCGAGTTCATTGTCTTTGGCGAAGTCGTCATCATCGGCAAGGAACCACACGGAATCGCTTGGATTTTTTTCGGCATAACTTTGCGTCGTCTGTTTTCCGTCTTTGTCTTTAATCGTTATCACTTTATCCTTGCCGTCTTTGACGGTTATCCTGCCCGAATCGACCCTTAAAATTACATCGGTTTCATTTACATAAGCGTCACCTATAGTTCCCGATTTAATCCAAATTATATCTTCGCTTTGCCTGTAATCGACAATAAGGTCGTTTCCGTCGCCGCTTGAATATACGAAAACATCTTTGCCCGCGCTACCTTGCAATGTATCTGCGCCTTTGCCGCCTATGAGTGTATCATTACCGTCGCCGCCAAAAATCGTGTCGTTGCCCGCGCCCGCGTCTATGTAATCGTCCTCGATACTGCCGACGATACTGTTGGCAATTTTGTTGCCCGTAATGGAAAGGGCTTTGGTGACGGCGGAGGCGTTTATCGTCTTGATATTCTTGGCAAAACTGTCAACTTTGAAGCTGTCCTTCCAATAATTCTCGGAAATCTTGGCAACGTTACCATTTATAACGACCGTCTCGCCGTTTTTATAGTCGTGCTCAAAGTCGTTTTCGTCGAAGTAGGTTATGCCCTTCTTTATGGCATTTTTAACAACGATTTTGCCTGTGCCGACCGTTAAAACTACATCTTTAATTCCGCTTTTACTTACATTGCTTATCGTGCCAGTTGCAACGTAAATTTTATCCTCTTCGGAATAGTCGGTAATAACGTCGTTTCCGGAACCGTCATAGTAAACGAAAACGTCCGCGCCTTTGCCACCAGTCAGCGAATCGTTCTTTAAATCGCCTTCAAGGGTATCATTGCCAGAACCGCCGATTATTTTGTTGGCGTTGGCGTTGCCCGTAATTGAAATGTTGCGTGTGACAGCGGCGGCATTTATCGTAACGATTTTCTCATCAAAATTTGCGGCATCGAAATTTTTATCGGAGTAGGAGCTTAAAAGTGTTATAGCAGTATTCGCGGAGTTGAGTTTGTAAGGTTCTGCCGAAACCGTCGAATAAGTTTTCGTGCCGCCCGCGTCGGAATAGGCGATAGTTTTATTTTTGGCGTCCTTGACGGTGATTTTTCCCTTGCCGACTGTGAAGACAACATCATTGCCGCTTGTCGTAACTTTAGCCGTACTCTTAGCGATTTTAAGGGTATCATTAGCGTCGAATCCGTAAATGGAATCATTACCGTCGCCGCTCGTGTAGGCAATCACGTTATTTTTAGCGGCGGAGCTGAGACTTACTAAATCATTACCCTTGCCGCCCGTTATTGTATTTTTACTGCCCGTGACTTTAACGGTATCATTAGCCGTGCCGACGACGATTGAAAGATTGGAACCGTTGCTCGTTATGGCGTCTTTATTTGCGCCGCCTTTTATCGTTGCCTTAGCATAATCGCCCTTTGCAAGGCTGAACTCATAGCCATTGCCGTTGGTTGTCACAGTTTTAGATGATACAATGCTTTTTGGTATCGTGATAACTTTGCCCTTAACGGAAATACCTTTGGCAGAAGTGACACCGTTGATAGTCGCAAGCGTCGAGGCGGTTTTTGCTTTGGAATAAGTTATCGATTTGCCGTTGCTCGCGAGAGTGTAACCTGCCGTCGTCGAAGCTGATTTGTAGGTTGCGACTTTATTTTTATAAGACCAAGCCGCCGCCGTTGATTTGGGCTTTGCAACGTCTTTGGCGAGTGCGAGCGTATAACCGTCGCTGACAGTAACTTTACTCGTGCCAAGTGCCGCTTTCGACACCGTAATTTTTTTGCCGCTTAAAGAAATGCCGTCAAGCGATTTAACGCCCGTGACTGTCACCAAAGTTTTACTCGAAGTGCCATATTTAGCCGTTGTGCCGCTGATTGTCCAAGAATTCGTAGTAACAGGAGCAGGAGCGGGAGCCTTTGCACCTGTGATATTGACAGTTGACAAATCCCCCGCGTCGACCAATGTTATCTTGCCTTTGCCGACCGTGACAATTACATTTGAGCCGCTCTTGGCTGTTGAATAGCTACCCGAAATTTGCAACGTGTCGTTCGCGTCAAAGCCTTCGATTGTGTCATTGCCGTCGCCGTTGTTGTAGACAATCACGTTGTTATAGTAGTCGTCTGAATAACTGTCACTGTATAAGCTGATCAAATCGTTGCCAATTCCGCCGCTTATCGTTACGTTGTCGCCCATGTTGTAAATGTCATCGTCACCGTCGCCTCCGTCGATTGAAATGCTGTCACCGCTGTTTTTAATATAGTCATCGCCCGCGCCGCCGTCGATTGTTACGCTGTCGCCGCCGCTCCAGTTGTCAATATAATCATCGCCAGATCCGCCGTTTATGGAAACGTTTGTTGAACCGTAGTAGTTAGTAATGTTATCGTTACCTGCGCC
>JAFYNH010000007.1 GCA_017549815.1 Selenomonadaceae bacterium | reverse complement strand
CGCGATCGTCAATTTCTAAACGAAAATTTTTTGCCTGAATAACTGACGATAAGTTAAGCCGCCTTTTTTCAATGAGGAATTAGGAATTAGGAATTAGGAATGAAAAAAATTCCACATTCCTAATTTCACATTCCTAATTACCTTAAACCTCCCAAACGTCGTTCTTCATAAGGTCGCGATGCTCCAAATTGACAGCGTAACCTTTCTTCGCAAGCAGTTCATAAATATGCTTGGCAACAAAAACGCTCCTGTGCATTCCGCCCGTACAACCTACCGCAATAACCAGCTGACTTTTGCCTTCGCGGACATACTGCGGGACAAGAAAATCAATAAACGAATCAAGCCGTTTAAGATATTCCTGCGTAATGCTTTTCTCCTCAATGTAGGCGGCGACTTCGGGGACGCTCCCGCTTTTATGCCTAAGCTCTTGAACATAAAACGGATTCGGCAAAAAGCGCACGTCTAAAACCATATCGGCATCAAGCGGCATGCCGAATTTAAAGCCGAACGATAAAACCGCAATAGTCATGATTTCGCCGTCGGACTCGCCGAACAACACATGAATTTTTTCGCGCAGTTCGACCTTAGATAAATTCGACGTGTCGATAACATAAGTTGCCTTAGCGCGGACGCTCTCAAGACGTTTTCTTTCTTTAAATACGCCGTCGGAAATTCTGGTTGAAGGAGCCATAGGGTGGCGGCGGCGCGTCTCCTTGTAGCGGCGAATAATCACGTCGTCGCTAGCGTCCATAAAAAGCATTTCATAATCTTGATTATCTTTATCCATATCGTCGAGGACGTGAACCAAATCATCAAAAAATTCTCTGCTGCGCGTATCGACGACGAAAACCATTTTATTAAAGTGGCTGTTTGAATGCGTACACAGCTCGACAAATTTTGGGATAAAGACGGGCGGCAAGTTGTCTACGCAAAAATATCCCAAATCTTCAAGGTATCGACAAGCCTGAGTTTTGCCGCTACCGCTCATGCCCGTCACGATAATTATCCTATTCTTGTCGGCAAATTCTTTAGTTTCTTCCATAAAAAATCTTCCTTACAAAACATAATCGTAAACTGCTTTGGCAAAGCCGTCATTATCGCAAGTGTCGGTTATGCGCGGGCAAGCCTCTTTAACAGTGTCAACCGCATTACCCATAGCGACGCCGCAACCCACCGACATTATCATCTGCAAATCGTTATCCGAATCGCCGATAGCCAAAATTTCTTCGTTGGCAATGTCAAATTTTTCAGCGAGAATTTTAATCGCGCTCGCCTTCGTGACGCCTAATGACATAAATTCTACAAAATACGGAGCCGAACGAGTAATTTCAACTTGCCCGCCGAAAATTTTTTTGGTTTCGGTCATTCTTTCGACTATCTCGTCGGGGTTAAGAGAAATACTCAAAAGCTTTGGAACATTCTTTGCCCGTTCGCGCAAGCCGTCCCAGCCGACTTCGACCGCCTCAACTTTCTGCATCTCCGAATAAAGCTTAACGAGATCATTTTTTTTCGGCACGTATAAAATATCGTCGCTGTAACTTTGCAAATGCCAGCCGCGTTCCTCAAAGAAATTTATCAACGTAAGAACTTTTTCCGCGTCCATGTATTGAGTATGAAGAACTTCGCCCGCCGAAGATTTTATCAAGGCTCCGTTGTAGGCGATAATCGGGACGGGCACGCCGAGTTGAGCGGCTATCGGCAAGGCGGCAGGATACATTCTGCCTGTAGCGATAACGACTTTGACGCCCGCCTCAATCATTTTGTGAACCGCTTCAATATTTTTCGCAGAAACTTTTTTGCCCGGCGATAAAAGCGTCCCGTCAATATCGGTCACGAATAACTTTATCACAATTAACACTTCCGTTACTGAAAACTTATAAAAAGTTATAAAAACCTTTATGTTTCATTCCTGCTTCGCCGCGTCCGCGTTTGCCGTAGCTACTAACGTTTGTTATGACGCTCCACAGGCTTAAATTCCCCGCTAACGAACGGGTAGATTTTTTCAACCTATCAGCTTGCGTATCGTTTCAAATTTATCGCCGCTTGTAAGTCGCGGTCTATCTTGTTGTCACAATTCTCACAGTGATAAATTCGCTCCGATAAACGCAAATTTTTCTTCACGTGTCCGCAAGCTATGCATTTCTTGGAACTCGGATAATATCTGTCGGCTATCACTACGCGCAATCCTGCCCACGCCGCCTTATATTCTATCTGCCGCCGAAATTCATAAAATCCTTGTTCCTGCACTGCTTTTGACAAGTGCCGATTCTTCATCATTCCACGAATGTTTAAATCCTCCAGCACAATTACGCTTGGTTCTCGCTTAATCAATCCGCTCGTGATTTGATGACGATAATTTTGTCGTATGTTCGCTAATCGGTGATGAATCTTTAAAAGTTTTCGTTCACTCTTTATAATGTTGCGTGTTTTCTCGTAACGTTCTCCTTTCTTGTTATTCATCTCGTATTTACGCGAGATTGAGCGTTGCAACCGACGCTGTTTCTTTTCTAATTTTCTAACTGTCTTCGTCTTGTTAATGTTCGGATAAATCGTGCCGTCTGAACATACCGCCAAACTTTTTATGCCTAAGTCAATGCCAATGACTTCGTCGCTAAGTTCCGACTTTTCAGGCTCGAATTCAACGACAACACTTAACTACCAATTCAAACCGTCAAAAGTAATTCGCGGCTCTTTGTATTTCACTCCAACGGGAATTCTCCCAACTTCGGCAAGCCTAAACCAGTTCAACCCTTGCTTGTTTCGGCGTTTACTCTTCGCTATTGCCTCAAGTTTGACGTGTGTCGCCGTGATTCGGATTTTGTCTGTGTCTTGATAAAAACTGAAGTCGCCGCGCCTTTTACTCTTGAATCGCGGTCGTTCCGTCAATCCTTTGAAAAACCTCATGTAGGCGTCCACGCAATCTTTTATCGCTTGCTTGGGCACGTTATTTGAAATTGTCTTGAGCCACGTATATTCAGCAGAGTTCCTAAGTACGGTAAATTCTTTTCGCAAATCGTTGTTGCTTATAAATTCTTCGTTCGCCTCGTAAGCGTCAATTTCCTTTCGCAATGCCCAATTATAAGCAAAGCGAGCTGTCCCCGCAAATTGAAATAATCGCGTTCGTTGGTTTTTGTTCGGTACCAGCATTACCTTAAACGACTTAAGCATTTTGTTCACCTTTGATAGAACTTTCCTTTAGCTGTTAGTAAGCCTCTTTGCTTTTAATCACGCGCTGATTATAACAAACATTTGCATAAAAAAAAATGGCGCGTCTTATTGCGGCGTGAAAAATTTTTGTGATAGAATTCGCTTGAAAGGGGGCGACTTGATGAAGAATTTAATAATAATCGGCGTCGGAGGCTTTGCCCGCGAAATTTATTGGCACGCGCAAAAATCTTTAGGCTTTGGCGTAGAGTGGCGGATAAAAGGTTTTCTTGACGGCGACATTAAACTTGCGGCGGCGGAATATGAACTTTTGCCCGATAAAGTTTTGGGTGACGTTGATAATTATGAAATCTGCGCGGACGACGTTTTTACTTGCGCGGTCGGAACGCCTTATGCTCGGAAAGTTCTTGTCGAAAAAATTTTAGCTCGCGGCGGCGAATTTATAAATTTAATCAGTTCGCTTGCCTACATTATGCCGACGGTTAAGCTCGGACGCGGCGTGATAATTTGTCCGCACGTCAGCATTGGCGACAGAGCGGAGCTTGATGACTTTGTTGCAGTCAATGACTTGGTGATAATCGGGCACGACGCGCAGATTGATAAATTCAGTTGCGTTATGCCTCATGCGAACGTTGCAGGCAAATGCAAAATTGGCGCGGAAGTTTTTATCGGGAGCGGCGCAATTATCTTGCCCAAAGCCAAAGTCGGCGACGGCGCAACTGTCGGAGCGGGTTCGGTCGTCCTTAAAAAAGTCCGCGCAGGCGCAAAAGTTTTCGGCAATCCGGCAATCGAAATTTAGGAGGAAATTTTTATGACGGCAGAAGAATTTATTGGAAAATTGGTTGAACTAATGGACACGGAGGCGCGAATAAATTTATCGACGAAACTCGCCGACTTGGAAGATTGGGATTCGTTGAGCATGGTATCATTCTTTTCGTTCTGCAACGCGAATTCAAATCGCAAAGTTTTGCCTGAAGAAATTAAAGCCGCGCAGACCGTTGAAGATTTATTCAAGCTCGCGAACGGAGGAGAAAAATTTTGAGTGTAACTTTCGATTTTACGGGGAAAAATTTTGTAGTAGTGGGCGCGTCGTCGGGCATAGGCAAGCAGACGGCGATTGAACTTGCACAGAGTGGCGCGAATGTTTTAGCAATCGGGCGGAATTTGGAGCGGCTTTCCGAGCTGAAAAAAAATTCTCCGATAAAATTGGTTAAACACCCGCCGAGAATTTTTACCGAACAACTCGACGTTCTGACGGCAAGGGCTGATGATTGGTCGGAGGTTTTGGAAAATTTCACGGGCGCGGTCGGCAGAATCAACGGCGGAGTTTACACGGCGGGCATATGGGGCTTGACGCCGCTGAATTCTTTCGACGAAGCTTTTGCCCATAAGATTTTCGATACAAGCTTTTGGGGCGCAGTCAACTTTTTGCAATCGGCGACGCGCAAAAAATTTTCGGACGGCGGCGGCTCGTTTGTGCTTATGAGTTCGGTCGCGGGCGAATTCGCGGGCAAAAGTTTATTCGCGTATTCGGCGGCAAAGGCGGCAGTTCAAACGGCGGTTAAATCCTTCGCCAAAGAAATTATTCGCAACAAGCACAGAATAAATTCGGTATCGCCGTCGCTGGTCAAAACCGAAATGACGCAGAATGAATTATACGCTGAAACTGTCGGCGAAAAAATCATTCCGAGCCAACTTTTAGGAGCGGGCACGGCGCGGGACGTTGCGGGCATGATTTTATTTTTACTTAGCGAACGTGCCGCTTGGATTACGGGGCAAAATTTCTTTGTAGACGGCGGCTATATCGTCGGCTCTTACATTTAACGGAAAGGATTGAGCAGATTGAAAATTTTATTTGTATGTGCGGGAAATACGGGGCGTTCACCGATGGCGGAATTCGTCATGAAAAAATTGGTTAAAGATGCGGGCTTGAGCGAAAAAATTTCTATCTCGTCAGCGGCGAGCAAACCGACTAACGGCAAAACACTTCATCAAGGCATTGCCGCCAAGCTCGGCATAGAAAAAATTCCTTTCGCGGTGCATATAGCGCGAACAATTACGCCCGAAGACTACGCCGCGAATGATTTAATCGTCTGCATGGACGCGGGCAACGTTGAGCAGGTTAAAGGAATTGTCGGCGGCGACTCCGACGGAAAAATTTCCATGCTCCTCGACACCGATATTCCTTGGGATAAAAAAGGCTTCGCGAAAACTTACGATGACATTCTGCGCGGTTGCAAGGCTTTATTAGAAAAAGTCCGCTTATGAATACGGAATACCTGCTTAAAACGATTCGTCCGTTCGTCAAGGATAATCAGCTCACCTATGACGATTTCGAGAAAATTTTTGGCTTCCTTCCTCTCAAAGAACAATATCCAATCGCCTATACTATTCAAGACGATTTGAAAATTGAACTCGTTGACGAAATAGCAAGTTTACCTGTCGCGGAGGAAATTCCTACAGAAAATGCGCCGTTGATCGTCAGGCGTGCCGCTGAAATAAAAATGCCGAATAAGTTGTTGATACGATTAATTCAGGACGGCGACGAACAGGCACGGCAAGATATTTGCGTCAAAAACAGCGGGCTGATTGAAAAATTTGCGTTGAAATATTGGAAAAAGTTTCCAGATAAGTTAGACCTTGATGATTTGCGTCAAGAGGGCAATATCGGGTTGATAACCGCCGCCGAACGATTCAATTTCGATAAGGAAACGGAGTTCAGTACCTACGCAACATTTTGGATTGAACAAAAAATTATGCGTGCTGTTGCCAATACGGGACTTGCAGTTAGATTGCCCGTTCATTTGTTTGAAAAAATTCTTAAGGCGTCAAAACTCGACAAAGATTTTCAACTGCGCGGTTTTGAAGTTCGGAAACGCCTCGAATTGATCGCTGATGAAATTGGAACATCCTCCGAAGAAGTTCGTGAGCTTTTTAAGTTACGCGACGTATATTTTCGGTTGATTTCGTTGGATATGCCCGTCGGCGAAGATATGGATACACCGCTTGCAGAATTTATCCCCGACGAAAGCACAATGATTGAAGATGAAGTTTCGCTCGTGCTGTTGCGAGAACAAATAGAAAATGTTTTGTATGCATTGTCGCAACGCGAACGAGAGGTTTTGATTTTGCGATTTGGACTGGACGACGAACGCGAACGAACGCTCGAAGAAGTCGGAAAGATTTTTAACGTCACACGTGAGCGCATTCGTCAGATTGAGGCTAAAGCGTTGCGGAAACTTCGTCATCCCGCCCGTTCGAAGAAACTTAGAGATTTTCTGGATTAAGGAGAGATTTTTTGAAGGAAATAATTTTAAATCATCTGCGCGGACAACTTGAAAATCTTCCGCAAGGTAAAAATATTTTTGTATTAAAAGGCGTGCCGCTAAATTTTGTCGACGACGAAAATTTTCCCGAAGACCTCGAACAGGCGATTAAAGACCCGCTGAAATATTTTTTTGAACTGACGACAAGCGGACGAAAATTTTTTACGTATGAAGAATTTTTGTTGTTGAACGCCTTCATTTCTGCGCAGTATAATGCCGTTTATGTTTTTAATAATAATCTTTTTATTGAGCAATATCCTGTTACGGCTGAACTCGACGACGAGACGAAAAAAATTTTATTGGAACATTTCACCGAGCCCGAAAACATTGCTGAAGAACCCGACGAAAAAAATCCGGGCAATGTTGCAAAACTCTTTGAACTTTTTATCGGGCTTAAAGATAATGGGAAATTTTTATTCGGCGTTTACAATGACGAGCAAATTTTAAGCGAGCCGAAAGTTACGACTTTGAATTTGTTTGCTCCCAACGACGAAATGTTTAACGAAATTGACTTCGGCGACGCGCCAAATTTTTTTGACTTGCAAGAGGAAACGGACTTTGTCGAATTTTTGAGAGAAATTATTTTCACTTCTCCCGAAAGAATTTTTGTGCGAACTCAAAACTACGTCGGAGATAAAGAAAAGCTTCATTCTCGATTGAAAATTCTTGCCGCGCAGATTGAAATTTTTATCGTGCGTCCCGAAGAATTTAAACGCGGCTTTGAACACAGAAACGAGTTTACCGAAATTCTGAAACGTTATTGGGGCTACGATACTTTTAGAAATTTCAAAGTTTATGACTTGAAGAAACTCGACGCTGGCGAAAAAATTACTCTCGACGTTTCGCAGGAACAAATTATCTCCGACATTGTTCAGCAAGCGGAAAATTGTATAGATGGCGAAAATGTTCAAGATATTTTCGTAACGGCTCCGACTGGCGCGGGCAAATCCGTCATATTCCAAATCCCCGCGATTTATCTTGCCGAAAAATATAAACTGCTGACGATTGTAATTTCGCCGCTTATCGGGCTTATGAACGATCAAGTTAAAAATCTTACGCTGAAAAATTACCGACAAGCCGAGACGATTAACTCCGATATTTCGCCGATTCTCAAGGATCAAATTGTCGAAAAAATTGCGGCGGGCGAGTGCGATATTCTTTATCTTTCGCCCGAAACTCTCTTGAGTCGCAGTGACGTTGAACAACTTATCGGTGACAGGACAATCGGTTTGGTTGTCATCGACGAGGCGCATATAGTCACGACGTGGGGCAAACAATTTCGTCCCGACTATTGGTATCTTGGCGACCATATAAGGAAATTGCGCAAGATTCAGAGTAACCGCAAGGGACATTCTTTTATAATCGCGACGTTCACCGCCACAGCCATTTATCGCGGCGTCGAGGACATGTACAACGAGACGATAACTGCTCTTCATATGCGCGAACCGATAACTTATCTGGGCTACGTCAAGCGCGGCGACATTGATATTGTTATCGACAAAAAAGTTGTGCCGGGCGAACGCGCCGAATTTGATTTACCGAAGTTCACTGACATTGAAAATGCTGTCAAGCGGGCAAAAATTTTTGGTAAGAAGACGCTGATTTATTTTCCAGAAGTGCAACTTATCGAGACGGCAAAGATTATCTTGCAGAATCGAAATAATTTTGACGCCGTCGCGATTTATCATGGTAAGCTTAACAGGGACGACAAGCGCGAGAATTACGAGAAATTTTTCAGAGGCGATAAGCCGGTTATGCTGGCAACTAAAGCATTCGGTATGGGTATTGACATTAACGATATAGAAATTGTTATGCACTTTGCGCCGACCGGCAACGTTTGCGATTATGTTCAAGAAATCGGGCGGGCGGCTAGGCGAAAAGATCTGCGCGGCGAAGCTCTTTATCATTACGACAAAAGGGATTTTAAATACATTAAGCGTCTTCACGGACTTTCTGCGATAAAAAAATATCAGCTGGTTACCGTCGTCAAAAAAATTTACGAGCTGTGGAGTTTCAAGCGCAAAAATAATCTGTTGCTTGACGCGGAGAATTTCAGTTATATTTTCGACCGTTATTCTGATGAATCGACGAACATCAATAAAGTTAAGACTGCACTCTTGATTATCCAAAAAGATTTCGAGGCGCGATTTGGGTTTTCGCCGCTGACCGTGAGACCGATACCGCTTTTTGCGAACGGATTTTTTAAGATAAATCCTTTCGTGCAAAAAAATCTTTCGGACGATTATGGAAGTTGTTTCAAGGAAATTGAGCCGCAACTGCACATTTGCCGCGTAAATCTCCAAATGATTTGGGAGAAAAAGTTTCGCGATAAATCTTTTCCGCAATTCAAGTACCTGCTTTACTCCAAGAACGACGATTTGCCTTTCAATAAAAAATATCCTCTTCAACCCGCGCTTTGTGTCGAGATAATTTTTGAAGAAGACTTCCGCGCAATTTTTAAAAATTTGTTTGGAAAGTTCAAGGCGGCGATAAATAAATCAATCGACGAAATGAAATATACTTCCGTCGACAATCTGGTTAGTGCGATGAAAATTTCCGAATTCAAGGCGCGTAATATTTGCGAAGTTTTAATCGCGTCAATGGATTCTTACAGGAAAAATTTTAATCACAGTGGACATTCTATTTTCGCGCAAAATACTTTTTCCAATGGCAGTGTCACTTATCGTTTCAATGAGGCAATGAAATTTTATTTTACATGGGTCGAAAAAATTTTTAACAAGATTTTCGACGAGACTAAGGACGGCAAACTCTATATAGCCGACGCGACAACGACACGAGCTAAGGAAATTAATACGGTGCTGGGAATTTTAGAGACGTTGGGCGTTTTGAATTTCAAGATGACTGGCGGCGCGAACAGTCAACTCTATATTCACATTAATCAGATTCGCAACTTGAAAAACATAATCGACGACAGCAATCGGTATCGAAATAAAATTCTCGAATCAGTCGCCGAGCGTCATAGTATTTCGGTTGAGATGCTGACTTACATTTACGAAAATGACTTCGATAACGCGCAAATTTGGGATTTACTGGAGGATTATTTTCTCGGCAAAATTCCCGATGCAATTAATATTTAGGAATGGGGAATGATAATGAAAGAACGAATTCATAAAGACGTAGTGATAATCGGCGCGGGCATGGCGGGCTTAACGGCTGCTCTGTACTGCGGGCGCATGAATCTTGACACGTTGGTTTTGGAGAACGGGATAATCGGCGGGCAAATCGCCAATGCAACCGACATTGAAAATTATCCCGGCTTTATCAGCGTCAAGGGCAGTGATTTAATCGGGACGCTTCAAACGCAGGCTGAAAATTTCGGTGCGGTTATTGACGAATTCGACGAGATAGAAAAAGTTACGTTGAAAACTTCGCCGAAAATTATTGAGACGATTGAAAAGATTTATGAGGCGGACGTTGTGATAATCGCGTCGGGCATGAACAGGCGCAAGTTGCCTTTGCCCGAAGAGAAAAAATTTGCGGGGCGCGGCGTCCACTACTGCGAGCTTTGCGACGGGCACGCTTATAACGGGAAAATTATCGCAGTCATGGGCGGCGGCAATGCGGCTGTCGACGCGGCGAACTTTTTAACTAAATACGCCGAAAAAATTTATCTGATTCATCGTTCCGAGTTCCGCGCAGATGAAGTTTCGCGTAAAAAATTATTGAGCAATGACAAAGTAACCGTCATGTTGCAGACCGAAATAAAAGCTCTGCGCGGCGACAAACGACTTGAAGGCGTCGAAATTTTCGATAAAAAGACGGGCGAGACAAAAACGCTTGCCATTGACGGAATTTTTGTTAATATAGGCGTCGAGCCGAACACGCAACTTTTCAAGGACGAATTGACATTAAGCGCGAGCGGCAGGATAATCGCGGGCGAAGATTGTCGAACAGAAATTGAAGGCGTCTTTGCGGCTGGTGATGTTCGCGAAAAAGAAATCCGCCAACTCACAACGGCGGCAAGCGACGGAACAACTGCGGCTCTGCTTGCGGAAAAATATTTAGCCAAGCTTAAAGGGTGATAATATGGTTAAAGTTTACACGGTGACGGGCTGTCCGAATTGTGAGAAAGTCAAGCGTTACTTGGCGTCCAAAGACGTTGAATTTGTGGCGTATGACATTGAGCAAAATGACGCCGCCCGCGCAGAGGCTAAGCGATTAACGGGAATGGATTATGCCGTGCCCGTCACGACGATTGACAACGAAAATTTTGTTATGGACTTCGATAAAAAAGCTCTTGACGAGTTGCTTTGTTTGTAAGGAGGAATTTTAATGGTAAAAGTTTATTCGTTTGAGTCGTGCCCTTGGTGTACAAAAGTTAAAAATTATCTCAAGGCTCGCGGCGTAGAATATGAAGTTCACGATATTGAGCTTAACGAAGACGACGCTAAAGAGTGCTTGCGCATTTCGGGCGATTTAACGGTTCCCGTTACGACAGTCGACGGCGTGAATTATGTTTTGGGTTTCGACAAGCGCAAAATCGATGCGTTGCTCGGAATTTAAAATGAGGTTGAGATATTACTTTTAAAAATTTTTAGCAATAGAAAAGCCGAAGGGTCGCAAAGACTTTTCGGCTTGAAAAATGTTAGGGAGCTGAAAAGAATGCCCGAACTTCAATATTTGATTTTCATTGTGATAATTCTGGCGTTGATTTTTGATTTTATAAACGGTTTTCATGACACGGCGAACGCCATTGCAACTTCCGTGAGCACCCGCGCCCTTTATCCGAATCATGCGATAATGCTGGCGGCGACTTTAAATTTCGTGGGCGCAATGGTTTCTACGGGCGTCGCAAAGACAATCGGCGGCGGTATAGTCAGCTCGGCGAGTATCATTGACGAAAAAACAATTATCGCGGCTTTAGTCGGAGCGATTACTTGGAATTTGTTCACGTGGCGAATCGGTTTGCCGTCGAGTTCATCACATGCGCTTATTGGCGGCTTAATCGGCGCGGTTTTAATTTCGGCGGGCATGAGCGGCTTGAATTGGCTTGGCATAGGAAAAATTTTTCTTGGGCTGATAGCGTCGCCGGCAATCGCGTTTATCACGGGAATTATCATCATGAATATAATTTTCCGGCTCTTTGACAGATTTTCTCCGCACTTTATCAACGATAAATTCCGCCGAATGCAAATCCTCTCGGCGGCGGCAATAGCCTTTTCAAACGGCTCGAACGACGCGCAAAAATCAATGGGTATAATCACGCTTGCACTGTTCAGCGGCGGCTTTATCGCGGAGTTTGAAGTCCCGACTTATGTAAAAGTTTTATGCGCAACGGCAATGGCAATCGGGACGGCGACGGGTGGTTGGCGAATAATAAAAACCGTCGGCGGCAAAATTTTCAAGTTGGAGCCTCCGAGCGGCTTTGCGGCAGATTTAAATTCTTCGTGTGTAGTTTTTGGCGCGACGCTGTTAAATTTGCCCGTCTCGACGACGCATGTTGTATCCGGCTCGATAATGGGCGTCGGCACAGCAAAGCGCGTGAATGCGGTACGTTGGGGCGTGGCTCAACAAATGGTCAAGGCTTGGGGAATAACAATCCCGATAACAGCGGTAATCGGCGCGGCTACTTTTGGCTTAATCGAACTCATATTCTAAGTTAGGTTATAGGGACTAGGGACTAGGGTTTAGGATTTTGCTATCACCTATCACCTGTTACCTGTTACCTATTACCTGTCAATATCAACGTCGATAATTCCCCACGCATACGGCGCAACCTCGTAATGCTGGAAGATAAAATGCACATGAAGATTTGCGTCCCAATAAAAATTCTCTGGCAACTCCTTTAAGGGCAAAGCCTCATCAAACAAAGGAATTTTCTCGCATTCAGACTTTTCAAGGAGCTTTTGCGTGAGCTTGTCGATAAAATAACTTTCGGGAATGCCCGCACCAACGTCCATTAAATAATTTTTGCCCATAAGCTCGCCCGTCGCCAAATTGAAATTCAGCGCGTGTTTATAAGTCGCTGGGTGTGCGCCGCCATTGTAGTAATTGCTCTCGGTTATGAGGACACTCAAAATTACGGTATTGCCCGCCTCGTTGCAAGCAATTTCGTAATTCGTGCGAAGGTCGGCAACTTCATAATCGTTTACTTGCGCGTTGCGATAAACGCCCGTGACAAAGCGGTCAATCTCCGCGATTATCGCAACGTTAATTTTTTGCTCAATCTGCGCGTCGCCCGTCCTTATAACGGGATAAATCAAATTCTCGTTGTCGTTGAAATGCGCATCGTAAATCTCCGCCGCGCCGCATAAATTCTGAACACTTAAAATCAGCGCGACAACCGCCATTAAAATTATTTTCCGCATAAAAATTTCACTCCATGTCAACATCGATAATACCCGCCGAACCTGCCGCGACTTCGTAATATTGGAAGATAAAATGCACGTGAAGATTTGCGTCCCAATAAAAATTCTCTGGCAATTTTTTCAAAGGAAGCGCGTCATGATTAAGAGATATATTTTCGCGTTCAGATTTTTCACGGAGCTTTTGCGAAAGCTTGTCGATTATTCCCGCGTCGCTGTCCGTCAAATAATTTATGCCGATAAGTTCGCCTGTCTTTAAGTTAAAGTTCAGCGCGTGCTTGCAGGCTTGCGGGCGATTAGCTCTTGCAAAATATTTGCTCTCGGTAAAAACGACGCTCAAAATTTTGCTATTGCCCGCCTCGTTGCAAGCGATTTCGTAATTTACATAAGCGTTTAGTAGCTCTGCGTTATACTCTTGTATACTGCGATTGACGTCTGCGACAAAGTTATCAATCTCCGCAAGAATCGCAAGGTTAATTTTTTGCTCAATCGACTTGTCCTCCATGCGCACCATAGGATAAAGAATCTTTTCGTAAAGTGGCGACTTAAATTCTTCAATCGTTACCGCGCCGCATAAATTCTGAACACTTAAAATCAGCGCAACAACCGCCATTAAAATTATTTTCCGCATGTAATTTCCTCCAATAAAGTCAGATAAGCCTCGTAACGCTCGCGCAAAATATCTCCGCGTTCGACCGCCGCTTTAACGCCGCAATTCGGCTCGTGGCTGTGACTACACACGTTAAGAAATTTACACTCGCCCGCGAACTGTGCAAACTCCTTAAAACAATGCCACAAATTTTTTTTATCAATGCTCGCCTCCGTCAAGTCAACCGCGCTGAATCCGGGTGTATCGACTAAAAAGCCGTCACCAAATTTTATCAGCTCGGCAACTCGCGTTGTATGCTTGCCGCGCAGAATTTTTTCGCTAACTTTGCCAACCTTTAACTTTAAATTTTTGTCAAGCGCATTGAGTAATGACGACTTCCCGACGCCGCTCGCTCCTGCGAAGACACTCACGCCCGACGATAAAATTTCCTTAAGCTCGTCAAGCCCTTCGCCCGTTATCGTCGAAACGCGCAGGACTTTATAAAGTGATTCATACTCCGCCAAAAAATTTTTCTCAGTTGTTAAATCGATTTTGTTCACGCAAATTATTATATCGTCAATCAAAGATTTTTCCGCCAAAACTAAGAATCTGTTCAGCAAAAGCGGATGAAGTTTCGGCGCGTCCACTGCGAACGTTAAAATCACCCTGTCAACGTTTGCTACGGACGGGCGAATTAAAACATTGCGGCGCGACTGAATACTCTCAATCACGCCGCTTTTATCTTTCAATCGCGAAATTTCTACGAAGTCGCCAACGAATACCGCACTGCCAACTTTTTTATCGCGCTTGAGGAGCCCGCGCAGTTTGCAGGGAATAAGCTCCTCGCCGACCTTTACAAAGAAAAAACTGTTGTAAAATTTTATCACACGTCCGATTTCTTTAATTGTTTATCGCCCCTTTGATTGATCGTCTTCGCGACTTGGTACGTCATTTTGAATTGGAATATCGGGAAATTCGCTAGATTGTCTTTGCGTTTCAGGCTCCGACTCGTGAACAGGTTCCGACTCATGAACAGGTTCTGGCTCGTGAACAGGCTCCGGCTCACGAACAGGCTCTGGCGCAGGACGAGTGGCAATTACTAAATCAACCGTCGAGCCAACTTCGACTTCAGCGTCGGGCGAGGGATATTGAGAAATAACCGTGCCTTCCGACTGCGAACTTTCTTGATAAGTCACCGAGCCGACGTAAAGCCCGCGCCCCTCTATATCGTTTTCGGCGGCACCAATGCCAATGCTTTCAACGTTGGGAACGTGCGTAAGTTTCGGCTTATCTTTAGTTTCCTCAGATTTTTTATCGGGCTTGTCAGGTTCTTTATTATCAGGTTCGCCGCCGCCACGCGAAACTATCAAGTCAATCGTCTGCCCGCGAGTAATTTTTGTGCCCGTTGTCGGGTCGTGCGATAAAACTATACCCGGGTCGCTTGACGAATCTTTTTCGTAAACCGTGCCCAAATTCAAGCCGAGCTTTTGAAGTCGCTCAATCGCCGCAGACTTCGCTAAGCCCGCTAAGTCAGGCATGTCCATTGATTCGCCGCCCTTGCTAACGTAAATCGTAACCAGTCTGTCGCTCTTAACCGTCTTGCCAAAATCTGGGTCTTGCGAAACAACTTGCCCCGCAGGAACATTGGCGTCGTAAGTCTCGGCAACATTAACCCGAAGATGTCCGTCCTCTAAAATTTGTCGGGCAAGCGCGAGCTGTTTTCCCTTAACGTCGGGAACTGTGACGACGGTCTCTGTATTCAAAACTTTTCCGAACGCCGCGAATATTCCTACGCCAAAGCCCATAAGCAAGACGCCTAACATCATTACCATAAAAATTTTCGACTTATAAAAAGGTTTCGATTCAACCGCTGGTTCTTCGGGCGTTTCCTCCTGCGGTTGCGTAACCGATTGCGTTCCAAGCCCTTGTCGGACTGCGCGGCGTGAAGGTATATCTGTTCTCGGCAAAACTCTTGTGGCGTCGGGGTCGCTCCGTTGATTTACGCTTAATGCCGACTCGACGTTTGAAAGTTCTTGCACTAATTCAAAACTCGACGGACGTATTTCGGGACTTTTGCTCATTGCGCGGCAAACTATCGCTTCAAGCATTGGCGGAATTTGCGGACGATAACGACTCGGAGAAATCGGCTCTTCTTCAATGTGTTTCATCGCTATCGCAACAGGATTTTCGCCCGTGAAAGGTAAACGATTTGTCAACATTTCGTAAAGCACAATGCCCAGCGAATAAACGTCGGACTTAGGAGTTATCGAACCGCCACGAGCTTGTTCGGGCGAAAAATAATGCACCGAACCTATAACGCTCCCGCCATAAGTCAACGTCGATTCGGTAACTGCACGGGCAATCCCAAAGTCGGTAATCTTCGCGTGCCCGTCTTCCGTCATCAAAATATTATGTGGTTTAATGTCGCAGTGAACAATGTTATTGGCGTGCGCGTGAGTCAACCCGCTCGCAATGTCTTTGGCTATCGAAGTCGCCGTTAAAAGGTCAAGTGCGCCCTCTTCCAAAATTTTCCCCTTGAGCGTGTTGCCTTGAACGTATTCCATAACGATATAATGGTCATTGCCCGCAACTCCAACGTCGTAAATGCTGACAATGTTCGGGTGAGAAAGTCGCGCCGCAGATTTAGCCTCGCGGTGGAAACGTTCTATAAATTCAATGTCCGAGCGATATTCCGCATGAAGAATTTTTATAGCTACGGGACGAGCAAGAAGTCTGTCGTGAGCTTTGTAAACTTCAGCCATGCCGCCGCTGCCGATTTTTTCTTCCAACTCGTAACGCCCGCCCAAGACTTTTTGAATCATTTATCCTCGTCCCTCCTTTAGATTAAGGCGTCGTGAGCTATTCGCATTGCGCAATGAAAAGCCGTGCTCATTGCCGAATATAAACCAAAGACGCAATTCAAAATTTCGCGGAACATAGCTAATCAACTCCGACAACTATAACAGAAACATTATCTCTGCCACCGGCTGAAAGTGCGGCATCAATCAGCGCGTCGGCGGGATTAGGGGCGGTCTGAAGAATTTTCTTAATATTTTCATCATCAACCATATTAGTCAAACCGTCTGTGCAAAGTAGAAAAGTGTCGCTTGTCTCGACGGGGAAATTCGCCGCGTCGATATAAAGTTCGTCCATTGCGCCGACTGCTTGCGTCAAAACATTTTTCATCGGGTGGACGCGAGCCGCTTCGTGCGTAAGTTCGCCGCGCCTAACCAAAGTTTCAACGTAGGAATGATCTTCGGTTATCTGCTCTAGGGAATCGCCTCTGAGCCGATAAATCCTGCTGTCGCCGACGTGCGCGAAATAAGCTTGCTTGCCGTTAAGATATAAAATCGTCGCGGTCGTGCCCATGCCGTGATATTCTACATTTTGCCGAGCCAGTTCTAAAATTTTGTTATTCGCAATAGCAATCGCCTGCATTAAAATTTTTTCATTATAAGGCGGCGGCGTCTCCGATAAAAATTCTTTAACCGTCTCGACCAGCATTTGACTTGCGACTTCGCCCGCTGATGCTCCGCCCATGCCGTCCGCTACTACGAATGTTTCGGGCTCTATCACTATCAGCGAATCTTCGTTGTTATGTCGAACTTTGCCGACATGCGTCGCTTGAAATATTCTCGCCAAAATCCTCACCTCTTCATTAAGCCTGCCGAGTGAAATTCTTTCGTTGATTGTAGCAAAGTTATAAACCGCAGTCAACATTATTTCCAGTCAATATTCATATTTCGTTTCCGCGCAGGGGACGCAAAAAAATTTTCCCCTCCGAGTTGGAAGGGATTTTTTATGGAAAAAATTTTTTATCTGATAGAAACGTCGCCCGCGTAAACCGTTCGTAAGCCGTCCGCAGTCTCAACGACAAGTGCGCCTTCAGAGTTTAAATCAAGTGCCTTGCCTGTAAAAGTTTCGCCGCCGTCCGCCGACACAACTTTAATATCCTTGCCGAGCGTGACGCTGTATTTTCTCCACAGCTTAAAGACTTCGCCAAATCCCGACTCAGTAACATCACCATAAATTTTATCAAATTCTTCAAGCACTGCGCGGAAAAATTCAACACGAGAAATTTTTTCGCCATTCATTTCCGATAGGGAAGTAGCGCGGTCGCGAAGTTCTTCGGGGAATTCGTCGCGGGTTATGTTGACATTAATGCCGACGCCGATAACGACGTAATTAATCTTGCCGATTTCGCAAGTCATTTCGGTCAAGATACCAACTAATTTGCGCCCGTCGAACAAAATATCATTTGGCCATTTAATTTCGGGCTTGAGATTGAAACGCGCCATTGCCTCAGCAACTACGACCGCCGCCATTAAAGTACATTGCGGAGCCTCGTGCGGTAAAAATTTCGGACGCAGAACAAGCGAAAACCAAATGCCTTTTCCACGCGGCGAATAAAAATTTCTGTCGAGCCGTCCCTTGCCGTTTTCCTGTTCCTCTGCAACGACGATTGTACCTTCCGCCGCGCCGTGATAAGCCAGAGCCTTAGCAATTCTGTTTGTCGAGTCAACGGAAGGATGATAAACCATTTCTTTGCCGATAATTTTTGTTTCAAGCCCGATTTGAATTTCGCTGGGCAAAAGGAGGTCGGGCGCGTCCTTGAGCTTATAGCCGCATCGTGCACTGCTGATAATTTCGTAGCCGTATTCGCGAAGCTTTTGAATATGTTTCCAGACAGCCGTGCGGGAGATTCCAAGCTCGCCAGCGATGGTTTCGCCCGAAACAAAATTCTCGCCCGCATTCTTTAACATTTCTACAATCGTCTTTCGCATATTCATTCACCTCGCAAAAAATTTTAGCATAGTTAGTTTGACTTTTCAATTAGAAAACGGATTCAATCGTACCAATAATTTCGCCGCGATGATTCTTCAACACGGGCGGGAATTTTTTATCAAGCTCCGCCGCTTCGTCTTTAGTCAGCAAGTCCAATTTCTTCAACACCGCGATTGTCATTGGAGTAACTGCCGCATAATCGCCGTCCTCAATCTTGAAAGTTATTCCTAAGTCGCCGTCCTTGATTGCCAAGCAATAAACCGCGTCCGCGCCGATTTTCGCAATGATTCTGCCGCCCGTGACTTCTGAAACCGCCAAATCGATTCTGCCCGTCCCAGAAACTACTTGCGGATATTTACTCATTGCGTCGCGAATTTTAGTTGCCGCGTCTTTGTAGTTGCCCCAATCGCCATTACTCGGCGTAGAAAGTCGGGCGTAGGCAAGCGACATGTTATAAATCGGCAGATAAAACACGGGCACGCCGCAACCGTCAATCCCGATTTCCAATTTATCTTCGGGCATTTTAGACGCCATTGCCACATGCTTAAAAATAATTTTCTGCGCCTCATGTTCGGGCTTAGTGTAGCCTTCGTAGGGAATGCCGAGCATCATAGCCAGCGCGATTATCTGCGAATGTTTACCAGAGCAAGCGTTGTGAACGGGCAAAACTTTTTCGCCTGCCGCGACGAGTTTTTTAAACGCCTTGCCGCTCATAGGACGAACAACGCCGCAATCCAAAACGCTTTCATCAAGTCCGAGCTTAGAAAGAATTCCTCTGACAAGGGCAACGTGATTTTCTTCGCCGCTGTGACTTGATACCAAAAGCGCGAGTTCTTCTTCGGTTATGCCGTATTTTTCAAGCCCGCCATTTTTAACGAACGCAAGAGCTTGAAAAGGTTTCGCCGCCGAACGCCAAAACATAGGCAAATGCGCATTGCCGACTGACGCAACGACTTCGCCTTTGCAGTTTACCGCCGCCACGTCGCCGCGATGAATATTTTCTACGTGCCCTGCGCGGGTATAGTGCAATAAAATTTCACTCATAAAATTTCCTCCAAAATTATTTACCAAAATAATCATACCAACGAGCAATGATATTGTTTCTTTCGAGCGCGATTGTTTTTAAAAGTCGTTTCAAATCTTTTTGCGGAATTCGACTTTTGTTATGGGCAACAACAGGATTGCTTTCCGCTGGGAGCCAAATTTTTGTCGCATTTTCCGATTGTTTTCCCTTTGCAATATGAACATGAACAGGTTCGTTATTTTCATTCGACCAGAAAAAAATTTTGTAACCGTAAAGCTCATATAATATCGGCAATTATTTCACCGTCCTCACGAGCAATTTCCCAAATCAGCGAGCTGTGTCTTGCAACGAATTGCCGCAGTTTATATTCTTCGTCTTCCGTAAAGCCCATGCATTTTTTGCAGTAGCACACGGGCAAAACATATTCAGCAATATCAAAGCCATTTTCATTGGGACGTTCCAAGTGTACCGTGATACTCTCACCCATTCGCTTTGAAAAATGAATATCCGTAAACGTGACAGTTATATTTTCTGGAACGAGCTTTAAATATTCGTGGCGCAAAAAAATTTCCTCCTTGCAAAAAAATAGGGGGCTAAAAATTCTTCAGCCTCCTTAAAGTTTATCGTTCAAATTTTTAAACAGGGTCGGGCGTCGAGCTGTCGGGAATTTTAGGTTGCTCAACTTCTTCTTCGGGCTTAACAAGCTCAACAGTCACAAATTCGGGCGGCGGAGGCGGTGGCTCATCTTCGACAGGAGGCTTTTCCAAATCAACCTTTTTGTCGTCGAAAACTATATCCTTAAGCTCCTGTGCCGTCAACGTCTCCTTATCAATCAGAGCCTGCGCGATTTTCTCAAGCTTGTCGCGGTTTTCATTTATAATCGTGCGGCAAGCCTCATAAGCCTCTTCCATATATTTATGAACTTCTTTATCGATTTCGCCCGCAACTTCCTCCGAATAATTTTTCTGCGGCTGTCCGAAATAATATTGTTGCGAAGAATCGCCGTAAGCCACAGGACCGAGCTTGTTACTCATGCCGTATTGCATAACCATTGCGCGGACGATTCGGCTGGCTTGCTGAATATCTTGTGATGCGCCCGTCGAAATTTCGTTAAGAACAATTTCTTCAGCGACGCGCCCGCCCATAGCAACTTTCAATCTGTCGAGCAATTCGGAACGTGTGGCGTAATTCCTATCCTCTTTGGGCAACATCAGCGTATAACCGCCCGCCCTGCCGCGAGGAATTATCGTAACCTTATGAACAGGGTCGGCGTGTTTTAACATCATGCCAACTAATGCGTGCCCGCCCTCGTGATAAGCCGTCAATTTTTTCTCGTCGTCGCTCATGACTTTAGATTTTCTTTCGGGACCTGCCATGACACGTTCGATTGATTCTTCAAGCTCCGTCATGTTAATTTCGTGCTTATTCCGACGCGCCGCCAAAAGTGCCGCTTCATTAACAAGATTAGCCAAATCTGCGCCCGTAAATCCCGGAGTCCGTCGCGCCAAAATATCCAAGTCGGCGTCCTTAGCAATCGGCTTGCCCTTAGTATGAACTTTCAAAATCGCAATGCGTCCCGTAACGTCGGGTTTGTCAACAACAATTTGTCTGTCAAAGCGTCCCGGTCTCAATAACGCTTGATCGAGAATATCGGGGCGGTTAGTCGCCGCAATTATGATAATTCCTTCGTTCGGCGCGAATCCGTCCATTTCGACAAGCAACTGATTCAAAGTCTGTTCGCGTTCGTCGTGCCCGCCGCCGACATTTGCTCCGCGTTGACGACCGACCGCGTCTATTTCGTCGATAAAAATTATGCACGGTGAATTTTTCTTAGCCTGCGCGAATAAATCTCTGACTCGCGACGCGCCGACGCCTACGAACATTTCTACAAAGTCCGAGCCGCTTATCGAGAAAAACGCAACGCCCGCCTCGCCCGCGACCGCTTTAGCCAATAAAGTTTTGCCAGTGCCGGGAGGTCCGAAAAGTAAAACGCCCTTTGGAATTCTCGCGCCCAAATCGTTAAATTTCTTCGGGTGCTTGAGGAATTCCACGACTTCGGCAAGTTCTTCTTTAGCCTCGTCCGCGCCCGCTACGTCGTTAAAAGTGACTTTGACTTTATCGCCGCCCATGAGTTTTGCGCGACTTTTGCCGAACGACATAACTTTTGAGCCGCCGCCTTGCGTTTGAGTGATTATGAAGTACCACGCGCCGACCAAAATCGCTATCGGCAATAAGGACGAAAGGAGCGTCATCCACCACGGCGGATCTTTCGGATTCTGCGCAGTTATTTCTACTCCTTTGGCTTCGAGTTTTTCGACAAGGTTATCGTCGCCAATCGGCTCGTCGGGTGCCGTCGTCGTGAACTCGCCGCCGTCCTTTTTCGTAACTTTTATCGAATTCCGTACCAAGATAACTTTCGTGACTTCGCCGTTTTCAACCATCTCCAAGAACTGCGAGTAGCTGGTCTCTTCAATGGGCTGAGGCTTAATCGAAAAATAATCATAGGCAGTTATCGCGATAAAAATCACCAGTAAATAAAACCCGACGTTGCGCAAAAAACTGTTCAATCAAAACGCTCCTTTGTCTTGAAATTATTTAGTCAATGCAATTCTTATTTCAGCCTCGTCGTTTTCTATATCCCGAAGAACTTTCTTTAAACCCTTTTTCAGTGAACGCGACGTACTTGGGAAAAAATCTAAAACCGTCGTCGAAGAACCTTTTGCCGTCAGTCGTTTCATGTATGTAAAATCTTTCTTGCGATTTGACCAAATGCGAAAGTCCATCACGACGTTAGTTTTTTGGCTCGTGTACAACAAATTATAACCGATGACGTAACGTGGCACGGTGCTAGTAAATCGAATGTAAATCAAATGCTTGCCCTTGAAGTGTTTACAGATATTGTCGAAGTCCGCTTTCTTAAGATAATGCTCCGTCTCTTTGCCTTCTTCCGCGCCAGTGCTGAATATCAAATCATGCTCTTCGCGATAAAGTCGAACGTAATTTTCTGTTTCATTCGGCGGCACGATTTCATAGCTCCGATATTCGCCTAATATTTCTTTAAGCGATTCTTCAACCATTTGATAAACTCTTTCTGGTTCTGAAAAAGTACCTATAGGCGCGTCGAGGACGATAACGACTTCAGCCGCGCAAGCTTGCGAATTCGCAATGAACAAAATCCCAATCGTCGTGCAAAGGATTAAAAAAATTTTCTTCAGCAAGGAAAATCCTCCTTACTTACCTCCGTAAACACTGCGTTTCAAAATGCCCAAATAAGGCAGATTGCGATAATGTTGCGCGAAGTCAAGCCCGTAGCCGACAATGAAATCATCGGGAACTTCAAAGCCGCAATAATCAATTTTAACGTCAATCTTGCGGCGGCTCGGCTTGTCAAGGAGCGTGCAAACTTTGACGCTGTTCGCCTTCTTGTCCATGAAGTAATTGATTAAGAAATTCATCGTCGTGCCGGAGTCGATAATATCTTCAATGAGCAAAATGTCTCTGCCCTTCGGGTCGTTGTCGAGGTTTTTGAGGATATTGACTTTGCCGCTGGTGTGCGAATTGGCGTCGTAGCTTGAGGCGATAAGGAAATCGAATTGGACGGGGATAGTCAGGCGGCGCACAACGTCGGTATAAAACATGACTGCGCCGTTGAGTATGCCGACCGTCAAAAGAGGTTTGGCTATGTCCTTGTAATCCTCGCTGATTTGCGCGCTGATCTCTTTGGTTCTTGCGGCGATTTCCTCCTCAGTGTACAGCACGCGCTCAATGTAATCTTCTTTACTTTTCAAAGCAATCAACCCTTTCAATAAAAATTTTTGTTTATGTGGAGTTTTCCTTGTCTTAAATTTGCCCGCAGATTTTTGGGTAATTCGACGCCCGATAAATTATTTGTCAAAACTTTTCGGACGCCTTCAAAGTGCACAAAGCCGAAATCTTTTATCGATCCTATGACTTGCGCGAGAAATTTTTTTATGACGACTCGTTGAAGTGCGGGGTGGAGTTTCAAAAATTCTGCGCGGAAAATACAGTTATCTTTGACGACGACGGGAAAAATTTTATCAGCCTGCGCGGAAATAAAATCTGATTCTTCCGCCGTAACTTCGCTCAATCGGCAGAGGGTTTCGACGAGTGCGGGATTAAATTTCTCCAACGTCGGGATAAGCTCCAGCCGAATTTTATTGCGCGTGGCGTCAGTCTCAAAGTTCGTTGCGTCAAGGCGCGGAGATAAATTTTTTTCGCGGCAGAAATTTTCAAGCTCGACCTTTTTAAATCTCAATAGGGGGCGAATCAACAAGCCGTATTCGGAAAAAGTTCTGAATTTCATCGCCGCTAAGCCGTCGGAAGTCGCGCCGCGTAAAAGTCGCATAAGAATTGTTTCGGCTTGATCGTCGGCGTGGTGTGCTAAGGCTATCGCGTCAAGATTTGAATTATCTTTGGCTTTGCTTAAAAATTCATAACGGAGAATTCTAGCCGCCGTCTCGACGGAAATTTTATTCTCTGCCGCGAAAGTTGCAACGTCGCCGCTCCCGCCGATAAATTTTATATCGTGCTTGTCGGCGAAATCTTTAACAAAGTCCGCGTCGTCGATTGAATCTTGTCCGCGCAGTCCGTGTTCAAAGTGCGCAATGCAAAGTTCCAAATCGAATCGTCGTCGCGAATTTATTAACAGCTCCGCCAATGCCAGAGAATCTGCACCGCCCGATACCGCGATTAAGACTTTATGAACGCCGTCGAAAATTTTTTCAGCCGCGCAGATGCCGATAAAATCTTTCAGCAAAGACAATTCCTAATTCCTCATTTCGCATTCCTAATTGCACTTAAAAAGCCCCCCTACCGAGTGCAAGGGGCAGTTTAGTCCGACCGCCTCGAACCGCGACCGCCGCGTTTGGAGTCCGTCTTTCTCTTTAAATCCGTCAAGCGTTCGTCGCTATCCTTGAGGAATTTAGACAGCTTATCTTCAAATGAGGCTGACAGCTGTCTTGGCGGTTTGCGAAAGTCCCCGCGTCGATTTTGCTTGAAAGATTGAGCGTCATTTTCTGGCGGCTTAGCTTTTGCCTGCTTAAGCGACAATGCGATTTTGCCATTGCCCTCGACGCTTACGACTTTTACTTGAACTGTGTCGCCTTCGTTCAAAAAATCGTGCACGTCATTGACGTAAACATCGGCGACCTCCGAAATGTGAATCAGTCCGACTTTTCCCTCTTCCAGTTCCACGAAGGCACCAAAGTTCGTGATTCGCGTAACCTTGCCTTCCACAATGCTGCCTGCTTCCATTGCCAAAATCCTGTCCTCCTAAAAAAATTTTTTTATTGCCGCGCTTGATAGGGCATTTCGCCTTCTTTGGCAAGCCCTAAATCTTCACGCGCCAATTTCTCAATATTATTGATGTCCTGCAGTTCGGCGAGTTCCTTTCGCAACTTCTCATTTGTTTCCTTAGCCTTTGCCAACCGCTTATCGGCTATGCGCTGACTTTCGCTCACGTGCGACAAATGAACTTGCTGAGAAATTAAAACCGTTGAGAAGTAAGCGATCATCACGAACATCACCAACGCAAACCAGTTGAAACTTTTTCTTCGGGTCATCACGTTGCCTGCTACTTAAAACATAGAAAAATGTCCATGTCAAGATGATTCGGACAGACCTCGCGGTTCTGTCTTACTGCTTCGCCGTGTCCGTTTTCGGCTTACCTACTAACGTTTGTATAACACTCCACAGTCGTAACTTTCTGGCTAGCCACCAGTAGCTATGCTATTTCATATTTCGTCGCATTTCTCAAGTTGATTGCCGCGTTCAAATCTCTGTCCAGTTCCAAACCGCATTCACACCTATAAATCCTGTCCTTAAGTTTCAAATCCGACTTGATTCGCTCACAACTCGAACATTTCTTTGAACTCGGATAAAATCTGTCTACAATTCTAACTTCTATTCCGCGCTGTTTTGCTTTGGTTGTCAGTTTGGTTCTGAAGTAAAACAATCTCTGCGCCGCTATCGCCCTTGATAAATGCCTATTCTTCATCATGCCCCGAACGTTTAAATCCTCCAGCACTATGTAACTTGGTTTTCGCTTCATAATTGCCGCGATGATCTTGTTCTCGTAATCGACGCGAATGTTCGTCAGAGTTTGATAAAGCCGCTGTATCTTGACTACTTGCTTTTCTATGTTTGCAGAATAAGTAGCAGTTTTTTCACCCCTTTTCTTTTTCATTTCGTATTTTCGACTCAAACGCCTCTGCTCGCGTCTAAGCTTCTTATTTAACTGTTTTACTCGCGACGTCTTGTTGATATTCGGCTTGATAGTACCGTCCGACATTACCGCCAATTCTTTGACGCCCAAATCTATGCCGATTCCTTCGCCGTGCGGTTGCTCAAATTTATTATCTGAAACTTCAACGAGTACGGACACATAATAACGACCTGCTTTGTAAGAAATTGTGCCGCTTCTGACTTTCGCTTTCGTTGGCAAATAGCCTTTCTCTTTCAGCTTGACTATTCCGATTGTCGGAACCTGTAACTTGTGCCGCCAAATCGTCCAGTCGCCTTTGGCATTTTTAGGAAAGTACGCCTTAACTTTTTGTTGACGTTTTTTCTTAAATCTCGGACGATTCGTTTTGCCCTGCATATAGTTTTTAAAGGCTTTCTCGGCGTTGCACAAGGCTTGTTTTCTTGCCTTTGCTCCGCAGTCGTCTATCCACGGAAATTCTTTTTTCACGACGTGATTGACGTATTTATCGAAGGTGAACGCCGTCACAAAAAATCCGCTTCCCAAAGTCTCATAAACTTCAAAATTGCTTGCGAGGTACAGATTATACAAGTAACGGCACGTCCCAATCGTTTGGCGTATCTTTAAGGCTTGTTGCTTTGTCGGTAAGATTTCTGTCTTATAGCCTTTTAACATATTTCCTCATTCTCTCGCTTTTGTATTTCCTCAAGCTGTTTTATGCCTTTTGTCTATGAATGTCAACGTTTTTAGATACCGTTAGCAAACTCCTCGATTTTTTATATGATAACAGTTAGCCCGTTCTTTCGCAAGTTTTATCTTTATCATTAATAATTTTTAGCGTAGACGATACCTTTTCTGAAATCCGCAGTGTCCCAAATATGCGGATCCCAAATGAAAACCATCCAGCCGTTGCTAGTCGAAGTCTTGTAACCGTAACTCTGCATGATAGATTTTATTTTAATTAAATCGTACTCTTTATGATAACTGCAAATCGACGCCTTGACGAAATTATTTGTAAGGATTCTTTTCGCGCCGCGCAGGGCAAGCGGTTCGGCTCCTTCAATATCCATTTTGATAAAAATTTTTTCACCGCGCAGATTTGGCAAGGCGTCATCGATTGTAATATTTTCGCCGCCCGTAACGTTTGAAACAAAACGCGGAATAATTTCTACTTTATCGCGATAGTCTTTGAACGTTTGATTTAGTGGCTCAATCCATTTGCTGTCCGCCTCGAACAAATACATTTTGGAGCAAAGGTCAATATATCTTAGGGCAAAATTTCCTTCACAAACGCCCGCGTCGATTACAATGTCGCCCGCGCAGATTTTATGGTCATCCTTAATATAAAGATGCGGCGAAGTCGGCAGTTGCTCCGTCATGAGGTTTCGTACAAATTTTTCTCCGTTGCGTAAAGAAAATTGATAGTTGCGCGGATAATACATTTTGCGATAATCGCCGTCGACAGTCTTAAAATAAACATAGGGTAAATCACATTCACTGTCAAAAAAAACTCTATCGCCAGTACCCATTTGGACGTGCTGATTAAATACGGAAAGTTCGTGCGTCTTCCAATATTCAAGCGTCTCTTGAATTGCTGGGTCGTCGAAGTCCTCATACTTTTTAATCATAAGCTGTTGCAAGAGCCAAAAACTTTTTTGTAATTGCTCGCGCTTACCGATTCCCAATTCAACCATGCGCGGAACAATGTCATCAAAAATTCCGTCATCACAGGCAAAAACTGCCACGTCCCATTTCAAATTCAAAATTTCGTTAAGCGGATAGACATGATAATTTTTAATCGAAGTCAGTTTCTCTTCTAGATCTAAAGAGACAATCCCCGCAATATCGTATCCGAGCCGTTCGGCAACTTCGCTAAGCTTTACGCAAAAACTCGAATCAATGTACGGCAACTTCATTATGACGATTTGCATTCGGTAAATAAATTCCTTTCGATATAAAATTTTCAGTTCTATTTCAACGAGCTTTATTCATTTCCTGCCTTGACAATAAAAATCGTCAAGCATATTATGAAAAAAAATTTTTGGAGGAAAGGACAATGAAATTTAATTTACGACGCTTGGCGGCAATCGCGGCTGTCGGGTTCACGATTTTTTTCGGCGGCAATTCCGTCGCTGACGCCGCAGATATAACCAGCGGTGCCATGCAAGCTTTTCGCAGAGCCTACGTCACGCCAGTTCCCGATACTCGCGTTTTTGAACAGGATATAACGCTTATCTCGACAAATTTTCATCTCGATATTGATTCGCGGGCGCAAGTCCTTAAAGACGGCTCCTTGAAAGTCGGCGGGCAACTTAATTGGAATTCAACGAATCTTAAAAACGATTTCACGACCAACAGCAATATTCCCTTTTACGTCGAGCAAGTCGGGAACGAAATGACGCTTTACGTTAAGCGCAACAGCAAATGGAGTAAGATTTCTTTGCCGGGCTTTCCAACGGGACTTGCGATTCTCTGGAAGGCGACCGACCCAAAAATTTTAAACGGAGTGACGGACGCCGCTAAATCTGTAGAAATTATTAACAACACGCCCGACTTGATAACTATGAACGTGACATTGGACGGTACCAAAATCGCCAATATCTTAAATGAAAATTCTGCTAAGACGTTCGCGAAACTTTCGGGCGACGCACTCGACGCGCAGAAAAAAAATTTTTATCGTTGGCTCTCAGTATTCAGAAAGACCGATATAACTTTTACTTGGACGGTCAACAAGCCGAGCTGGACGACCGCCACCGCTATTTTCGACCTTACGCCAATTATGCGAGCCTATGCGATTAAGATTCTTGACGAGTCGGCGGCAGGACGGATTGTTTTAACTGACGAAGAACGCGACCTACTTGACGCTATCGGCTATTACAGTGAGTTGCGCTCTTACGTTACGAGAATTGCCGTCCGCGATGATACGGTTGTCAATCTGCCCGACGATTTAAAGGCGGCTCCTGAAAACGATGATTCGCTCAACGACATTCTAAGCGATATGACTAAAGTAGTTGATAGGAGCTAGGAACTAGGAATTAGTAGGGATTAGGGACAAGGGGTTTTCCTTAAAGCTTAAAGCTCAAAGCTTAAAGCTCAAAGCTTAAAGCTCTTCCGCCCCCCAAAAGAAAAGTTTTTTTTTACATTGACGTTGAAAGTATCTGAAAGTATAATCTAAGCGGTTTTTAACCAAAAAAATTGAAGTGGGTTTTAAAAAAACAGAAGGGTGTGGTTTTTATGGCGAAGAACATCCGAATTAGCAGCCCGCTGAACGGTAAACTGGTTCCGTTGAATTCAATCAACGACCCCGTTTTTGCGAGCGGCGCGATGGGTCGCGGTATCGCGGTTCAGAACCCGAAGGGGCAAGTTTTCTCTCCGTTTGACGGCGAGATAACTGTTTTCTTCCCGACGGGTCACGCAATCGGATTGAAGTCCAACGACGGTATCGAACTTTTGATTCACGTCGGCATGGACACAGTCAAGATGAACGGCGAAGGTTTCACGCCGAAGGCAGAGGCTGGCGACAAAATTAAACGCGGTCAGCTCTTGCTCGAATTTAGCCCCGAAGCTATCAAAAAAGCGGGCTATGAAACCACGACGCCGGTTGTCGTTACGAATCATGCAGATTTCGGCGACATCACGGTCGAACTCGACGGGCAGTCAATCACAGCGAAGGCTCCCGCCGAAGAAGCAGCCTCTGCCGGGCCCGTTGAAGATGACGATGTCATTAAACAGTTTGCGAGCTTGCCCGATGCAGAACGTGTTGCGAAGTCGATTATGCACTACGTCGGCGGCCCGGATAACGTTCGCACGGCTGAGCACTGCGCGACGCGCCTTCGCTTAATCGTCAATGACAAGTCGAAGATTCAAGAGAAAAAGATTGAGAATATCGACGGCGTCAAAGGACAATTCTTCGCGGCTCAACAGTATCAGATTATCTGCGGTACTGGTTTTGTCGACAAGGTTACGGAAGAATTTATCAAACTTAAACCGTCACTGGCGGGCGGCGGCGGTAAAGAGGCTGCTTATGCCGAGATGAGTTTAATGCAGAAAATTTCGCGTACATTGGGCGACGTTTTCGTTCCGATTATCCCCGTCTTGGTTGCAACAGGTCTTTTCATGGGTGCTCGCGGTGCGCTCCTTTCTCTTGGCAGTGAGTGGGATCCCAACTTCTTATTGATGACTCAGGTTTTGACTGATACGGCGTTTGCTTTCTTGCCCGCGTTGGTTTGCTGGTCGACGATGAATAAATTCGGCGGCACAGCTGTTATTGGTATCGTTTTAGGTTTAATGCTCGTCTTCCCCGGTCTGCCGAATGCTTATGTCGTCGGTGGCGCGGCAGGTGAAATCGCTGAAAAAGGTCTCGACTGGATTCAAGCGTCGGCTCTGCCCGAATATGCAGGCAAAACTCCTATTCCACTCGATTTGGGCTTTGTAACTATCCCGCTCGTCGGCTATCAAGGTTCGGTTCTCCCTGCACTCGTTCTTGGTATTTTCGCGGCTAAGCTCCAACAATGGTTGAAAACTTTTATTCCCGACATGATTGACTTGATCGTTACTCCGTTCCTTACCTTGACCATTTCGATGGCTCTTGGTTTCTTGGTAGTTGGTCCTATCATGCACGGTTTGGAATCTATCGTCTTCGGTGCGGTTCAAAACTTCTTGACGATTCCGATTGTCGGCGGCTTGATTATCGGCGGTCTGCAACAGGTTATCGTTATCTTCGGTGTCCACCACGTCTTCAGCGCGTTGGAAATTTATCTCCTCTCGACTCAAGGCTCCGACCCCTTCAACGCGATTATCACTTGCGCGACTATCGCTCAAGGTGGTGCGGCATTGGCAGTTTCTCTTAAAACTCAAGATCCGCGTAAACGCGCTCTCTACATTTCCTCGACTGTTCCCGCGTTCTTGGGAATTACCGAACCGGCTATCTTCGGTATCAACCTCCGCCTTATGAAACCGTTTATCTTCGGTTGCTGCGGCGGTGCTATCGGCGGTGCGCTTTCCAGTTTCTTGGGTCTCGCTGGTACTGGTATGGGTATTACGGTTCTTCCCGGTATGCTCCTCTACATGAACGGTCAAATTCTGCAATATATCATCGTCAACTTAATCGCCTTCGCTGGCGGCTTCGGCTTGACTTACATGCTTTATAAGCACGACGAATAAAATATATCTCATGCGCCTCTGATTAAAAGAAAGTTGCCGCGCTCCGTTTGTTAAAAAATTTTCATGCGGGCGCGGCTCTTTTTAAATAAATCGTTTGGGGGTGTTCATCATGACTGAGCAGGAAAAAATCAACGCAGAAGTTCAAACAAAGTTAGCTTTACAAGACGCGAAGTTTAACATGTTCATGCAGGAAATGCGCGACCGCGATAATCAACGTGCGGAAGACATTCGCGAAATTCGCAGTAGCCTTGATAGCATGGGCAAACACGTTCGCAACTTGGCGATAACTTCAATGGCGGCTATCGGCGGTATGGTTATTGCCGTCGGCGCAATGATTGTAACCGTTGTTTATTCTATTTTTAAAAGTTAAGGAGGAATTTTTATGGCGAAAAAATCCGGCGAGAACTTGGAAGAAATCAAGGTTCGATTCAACAAGCAGGCTGTTGACGCTCGTGTTCGTGAGGAAATGGCGGCAAAAAAACGTTGGCATAACAAGTTTCACATCGACGCTCCGTATTCCTTGATAAGCGACCCGAACGGGCTTTGCAACTGCAACGGCACGTATCACATTTTCTGTCAGTGGAATCCAACTCCGATAAATCAGAACTGGCACAAGAATAAATCTTGGATGCACACCGCGACGAAGGATTTCATCAACTACACCATGCCCGAACTTTCCCTCTGGCCGAGAGACATTCACGATAAAGACGGTTGCCACAGCGGTTGCGGTTTCGTCGAAGACGGCAAAGTTCGCGTTTTCTACACTGCTAATTCCCGCGACGAAGATTATCGCCGTACAGTTGCGCAACGTTTCGGCACTATGCAGGAAGACGGCTCTATCACATTGGATGAAATTCAAGTTTACGGCAACCCCGAAGGTTACACCGCGCACTTCAGAGATCCTAATTTCTTCTATCGCAACGGCGTCCGTTATTTTGCAATGGCGGCACAGCGCATGAGCGATTATCCTGCAAAGAGTTCGCGTCCGACCAATGGCGCAGTCCTTATCTACAAGGAAAAACCCGAAGGCGGCTGGGAACTTCTCGGCGAAGTCAAGACCGATTATTATGATTTCGGTTACATGTGGGAATGCCCGAACCTCCTCCAATTTGAGGATATGGACGTTCTTATCGTCTGCCCGCAAGGCGTTCATCATGAAGAATTGAAATATCAAAATCACTGCCTCGCTGGCTACTTTATCGGTCATTTCTCCGTTGACAGTCTCGATATGATTCACGGTAAATTCCACGAACTCGACAAGGGCTTTGATTTCTATTCCCCGCAAGTCATTGCTAACGAAGCTCGCCACATAATGATTGGCTGGATTGGTATGCCCGATCTCACCGACACGGTTGAATCCGCAAAAGACGGTTGGCTCTACTCCTTGACTATGCCGCGTGAACTCACGATTCATCAAGGCAAAGTCCGCAGTCAGCCCGTCAAAGAAATGGAAGCTCTGCGCGGCGAACGTACCGACATTGACGTTTCCAATACGCAAGGCACCCCTGTTCAACTGCCCAGAGGCTCCGAGTCCATTATCAACCTTACTTTCGGCGAAGCTCGTCAGGTCGAAATCTCTGTTAATTGGGGCAAAGAAAAATTCGTCATGCAGTACGACCGCAATAACCAAATTATCACTCTCGACCGCAATGGCATGAATCTCGGCGGCAAAGGCATTCGTCCGTTTAGTGACGGCAAGAATACTGACGTTAATATCGGCACTCGCAAATTCAAGCTCTTTACCAACCTCGAACTTAACTTCCGTCTCTTTGTTGATGAGTCCGTTATTGAACTCTTCCTCCAAGACGGCGAAGAAGCTTGCAGTCTCCTTATTTATCCCGAAGAAGACGTTGCGCCCGTGCTCGAATTCAAGGCTGATAAACCTATCCAGAGGATTTCTGGCAAAGTTTGGCAGCTCGGCGAATTCACCTACAAATAAAATTTAGCTCGTAAAATTTTTTATCCCTTGCAATGGCGCAGGGGATTTTTTTTTGCTATAATGATAAAAATTTTTTCAAGGGGGATACAGAATGACAAAAAAATATCGTGACAGTGTTTTCAGGCTTTATTTCCTCGATAAAACTCGCCTTTTGAGCTTATGCAATGCTTTAACTGGTGAAGAATCTGATAATCCCGACGAAGTGAAAATAAACACGCTCGAAGGAACTTTTTTTAGCAAGAGAAAGAATGATATATCTTGCGAATATCGCGGGCGGCAATTAATTCTGATTGAACATCAAACAACGCTCAATGAAAATATGCCGTTACGTTTCCTGCTCTATTATTCAAGGCTAATGGATAAAATTTACGAAAAAGAGTTTTCAAGGCAACTTTACGAACGAAAAGCGATAAAATTATTGCGCCCTGAATTTTACGTGCTGTATAATGGACTCAGAGCGGCGGAAGAATATCGAGAAATGCGTTTAAGCGACTCTTTCAAGGAATTCACTGACAGTTTGGAGCTGAAAGTTAAATTTTACAACATCAATCACCCGTATAACAGAAAACTTGTTGAGAAATCATTGCCGTTGGAAGATTATTGCATATTCGTCGAGCGAGTAAAGCATAATAAGCAAATCGGCATGAGCGATGATGAGGCATTCTTTGAGGCATACAGATATTGTATGGAGACGCGGGCAAACATGAGGAAATTTTTGGAGGAACACGAATGGGAGCTGATTGACATGATAATTACGGAATACAACGAGCAATGGGACAAAGAGGCGGAATACAAATACGGATTCGATGAAGGATTCGACAACGGCGCAGAAAAAAAAGAATCGGAACTCGTCAGAAAAATGTTGTCTTCAAATATACCGATTAAAACTATCGTCGAGATTAGCGGGTTGAGTGAGGAAAAAATCTTGCAACTCGCAGGAAAATAATTCGGAGCTGATTGACATGATAATCACGGAGTACAACGAGCAATGGGACAAAGAGGCGGAATACAAATACGGATTTGATGAAGGATTCGACAACGGCGCAGAAAAGAAACAGTTGGAAATAGTTAAAAATTTATTGAAAGTAAAAACACCGATTGAATATATCGTCGCGGCAACAGGCTGGAACGAGGAAAAAATTTTGAAACTCGCAGAAAAATAATTTGGAGCCGATTAACATGATAATCACGGAATATAACGAGCAATGGGACAAAGAGGCGGAATACAAATACGGATTCGACAACGGCTACAACAATGGATTCGGCAAAGGCGTAGAAAAAAAAGAATCGGAACTCGTCAGAAAAATGTTGTCTTCAAATATACCGATTAAAACTATCGTCGAGATTAGCGGGCTGAGTGAGGAAAAAATTCTGCAACTCGCAGAAAATTAATCTCATAAATTTTTACCCTTGCAATGGCGCAGGGGATTTTTTTTTGCTATCATATGGAAAATTTTTCGGAGTGATATAAATGTTGATTAGTGATTTTCTTGGAATTTTATTAGTATTAATGGTTATTCAGGTTATCGGGACGCATTTACAAGTTAAGCAATACAGGAAAAGTGTCAGCAAACTGCATAAGCTCGGCAATGTGGGCGTTGGAGCCAAGCGAAATAGAATTGCGGGCGGAAATATTGTAATTATTGCTTGCAAAGGCGACGGCACGATTACTGGCGGCGAAGAAATGAAGGGCTTGACGATTTTCACGACTTTTAAGGAGATTGAGGGCATTATCGGGAAAAATATTTACGATTTAAAGAGAGAATACGCCGCAGATGCAAAAAAATATAAAGCGCATGTGCAGGCGATTGAGGCATTGGAAAATCGGCTAAAAAATGATTCGGGAGGCGAAAAATCTTGAAGGCATTAAAGTTTTTCCTGCGAATGTGGGGATTTATCGTCGGAATGGTATTGACTTTCGCGGCATTACCAGTCGGCGAGTGCAAATTTGATGTCGATGATATTCGGTCGGCGTTTATCGAGGAAGTCGAAGAAATTGACAAGACGACTTACGTTATCGGTCACACTTGCCCCGACAGCGATACTGTTTGTTCGGCGATTGCCTACGCTAATCTAAAGCAAAAGCTCAATGTCAAGTGCGAGCCGCGTATTTCGGGCAAAATTAATAAAGAAACCGACTTTATCTTGAAATATTTTGACGTAGACGCGCCGCCCTTGATAGATAACATTTCGGGGCAAAATATAATCCTCGTCGACCACAATGTTTCCGCGCAGGCGGTATCAGGCATTGAGGCGGCTTGCGTCGTCGAGATTATCGATCATCATAACCTGTTCGGCGACATAAAATCTAAGACGCCCATATTTTATCTGACAATGCCCGTCGGGAGCACTTCGACGATAATTTGGCTGTGTTATCGACAAAACAACGTTGCGATTGATAAGAAAATGGCGGGAATAATGTTCGGCGCGATACTTTCCGACACTGATAACTTACGTTCGGCAAATACTACGAATTTGGATAAAGAGGCGGCTGAAAATCTTCAAAAAATCGCCGCGATAGCCGACAGGAATAAATTTTTCGTGGAAATGGAGCGCGATTTTACTTCATATGACGGCATGAGCGAGCGCGAAATAATTTTCACGGACTTTAAGGAGTTCTGCGCGGGCGGGCGACGTTGCGGCTGGTCAACCGTTGCGACGTTGAATCTGGCGGAGCGCGATAACTTAAAAGTTCGCCTTGATGACTTCATGCAAAAATTTTTCGCGACGCAAGAATTTGACATGTTTTTTATCAAAGTGCACGAGATAGAAAGTTATACGGCGGAAATCTTGGCGTATGGCGCGGACGCAAGGGAAATCTTATCGGCGGCACTCGGCTTGACGGACGAAAATTTTATCTTGGAAACGAACATTCCTAACAAAAAAATCGCCCGTGCAATCACCGCAACGCTTGAGAATTTAAAATTGGTGGCATAAAAATTTGGAGGAAAAGTTATGGAAGAAATTTTGGGCGTAATATTTTTAGTTTCGTTGGTTTGGAGTATATATTTTTTAATCAGATTGGTGATAAGAGCGATTTTCGGCGGCGAAACGGCAGGATACAAAACAAAATTGGTAATCTCGTTGGGAGTAATGATAATTTCAACCGCGATATTTTTCTTGATAGGAATGTTCGGCGAAGCAGACGAGGCAGATTTAAAGGAAGACGCTACTCGGCGATTGGAAGAACTTTTGAACGAAAATTTTCCAGAGCAATAAAAAATGGCGGGAGACTTTTGAAAATCTCTCGCCAAAATTTTTACTGATACTTAAGTTTTAAAGCCGCCCCGACAAAATCTTTGAACAGCGGGTGCGGGTGATTCGGACGCGATTTTAATTCTGGGTGGAATTGGCAACCCACAAACCAAGGGTGAAGTTCTTTATTCAGCTCGATAATCTCAACAAGGCTGTCGTCGGGCAAAACTCCCGCAATAATCATGCCGTGCGACTTGAAAATTTCGCGGAACTTGTTGTTGAACTCGAAACGATGACGATGACGCTCGCTGATATTTTCTTCGCCATAAGCCGCCAATGTGTGAGTTTCGGGCAAAACTTTACAAGGATAAGCTCCGAGCCGCATAGTACCGCCCTTTTCCGTCACCGCAACTTGAGAATCCATAAGCGCAATAACTGGGTGCTCTGTTTCGGGATTGAACTCGGTTGAATTGGCGTCGGCATAACCGCAGACGTTTCGAGCAAATTCAATCGCCGCGCATTGCATACCTAAGCACAAGCCGAAGAACGGAATCTTATTCACGCGAGCAAAATTTATCGCCTTAATCTTGCCCTCAATTCCTCTGTCGCCAAAGCCGCCCGGTACCAAAATTCCTCTACAACCGTTGAAAATTTCTTCCAAATCAGTATCGGGAGCCTCAATCTTTTCTGCGTTCACAAAATTAATCTTGACCTTAGTCGAATGTTCAATGCCCGCGTGATGAAGTGCCTCAACGACCGAAATATAAGCGTCGGGCAATTCGACATACTTTCCGACCAGCGCAATTTTAATCGTGCGTTCGGGATTTTTTATTTTGTGAACCATACGCCGCCACTCGTCGAGCTTAGGCGGGGCTTGCGGCAAATTCAACTTGTTAAGGACGATTTTATCAAGCCCTTCGCTCTCCATAATCAGCGGCACTTCATAAATCGTCGACGCCGTTCGATTTTCTATAACTGCGTTTTCGTCCACGTCGCAGAACAGCGCGATTTTCTTTTTAAGTTCGCGAGTTATCGGATAATCCGTTCTGCAAACCAAAATATCGGGCTGAATTCCTATGGCGCGGAGTTCCTTGACGCTGTGTTGAGTCGGTTTGGTTTTTAATTCGCCCGCCGCCCCGATATACGGCAATAACGTTACGTGAATATAAAGCGAGTCATTCCTGCCGACTTCCTTTTTGACTTGTCGAATCGCCTCGATAAACGGCAAACTCTCAATATCGCCGACAGTGCCGCCGACTTCGGTTATCACAACGTCCGCTTTATCCTTTTCCGCCACAGCATAGACGCGAGCCTTAATCTCGTTGGTGACGTGCGGGATAACTTGCACCGTCGAGCCGAGATAATCGCCCCTGCGCTCCTTAGACAAAACAGACCAATAAACTTTGCCCGTCGTGGTGTTCGAGTGCTTGCTTAGATTGATGTCAATGAACCGTTCGTAATGCCCCAAATCAAGGTCGGTTTCCGCGCCGTCGTCGGTTACGAAAACTTCGCCGTGTTGGTAAGGACTCATTGTGCCGGGATCAATGTTGATATAAGGGTCGAATTTCTGAATAGTAACTTTTAGTCCGCGACTTTTTAATAATCTGCCGAGAGATGCCGCAGTAATTCCTTTGCCGAGCGACGAAACTACTCCGCCTGTTACAAATATATATTTAGCCATTTGTCTTTCGATAACCCCCCTTATTTTTTTAAGATTGATTCTGCCAACGAAAACTTTTTCCTGCCAAAAAATCTTGCCGTCAATCACAGAAAAAAATTTCCGTAGCCGAATTGACAAAAAAAAAAACCAACTGTATAATAAGCACATGATGACATTTAAAAGTTTTCGGTTTAAGGAAAGGAGAAATTTTTATGGCGGCGAAGTTTGTTTTTGACCTCCAGCGGTTTTGGGCCATCGTGAATAAAACGCCGAATGAGGTAGTCGTCGGCACCGGGTGGGGCGATGGCAGTATCACAAATTATGCAGGCGGTACAACGATTCTCGGTAGTGACTTCAGCGACTTTATCGTTAGCAGCACATATAAGGAATATACTATTAAAGGTTCCTATGGCTACGTAACGATCGAAGGAGGCGCAGGTAACGACACAATTTTTTCCCATGACGACTACGTCTCAATCAAAGGTGAAGCAGGTAATGATTCAATCTGTGCTATACCAAAAATAGATGAGGATTCTTTTATTGGTATCGATGGCGGAACAGGCGATGATACCATTGCTCTCACAAGTGGCAACGGTGGTGGAAGATTGGCTCATTTCTATTACAATGAGGGCGACGGCAACGACTACATTCAGAATTGGGCTTCAAATTACGTGATTTATATACATGGCAGTAGTCCTTACACGAGTATAACCGTCGACAATGATGTTATCTTGGGCATTGGAGACGGAAATATTACGCTCGAAGGTGCCGGAGGTCTTGAGCACATTTATGCTTATATGTTTGGTAAAAAAATAGACAATGCAGAAAACAATGTCTCGATAGTCGGCACGTCGCTTGCGGATACCATAAGCAACAGCGGCGCAAGCGTAACAATCGACGGCGGCGACGACTACGATTACATTTATTCATACCGCCCCAATGTCTCGATAAGCGGTGGTGCTGGTAACGATAACATTTATAACAAAACAAGCTATTTGAGTAGCAAAACAGAAACCGTAACCGAGACCGTGCAGGTTGAAGAGCCTGTTTACGAAATGCAAACCTTTCAAGAAGAATATTACGAGGACGAATACGAAGTTATTGCGATACCCCATGAGAAAATTGAACGGTACGAGGTCAGACCCGGCGATTGGCGAACACGTACGGTTGTAGATTACTACACCTATGAGACTGTACATAGCGGTTTCTCGGACACGCCTTCTTACAGAACGGTCACAAAACAGGTACAAGTCGGAACAAAGATGGTTGATTCAATTGTTACGAGCACTAAAGAAGTTCCCGTCACGATACAAACCGATAACACCAATTCGACGATAAACGGCGGCGAGGGCGATGATCGTATCTTCAATGAGGCGGAGAATTTCCTCTACGAATACGCTTTGGGGGATGGCAACGACACAATCACGGGCTTTAATGAAAATTCTACGCTCAAAATTACGGGCGGCGAATATTCCGCGCAATCCAGCGGTACCGATGTTCTCGTTAAGGTTGGCGAAGGAACTCTTACTCTTAAAGATTTATTAAAAACTACCGATAAGCTAAACATTAATAATAAGGTAATTTCTCTTGATAAAGTTTTGACTCTGACTGACGGCGATGACTCCATTGAAAATCTCATAAATTCGTTTACAATAAACGGCGGCAAAGGCAACGATACCATTAAAAACAAAGCCTCAAACGTAACGATAGACGGCGGCGCAGGCAAAGATTACATTAAAAACGAAGGCGACAGCGTAACAATCACGGGCGGCAACAGCGACAATTACATTTACAACTACAGCGACGATTACATTGAAAACTACGGCGACAGTGTAACAATCGACGGCGGCTCTGGTAACGATTACATTTACAACTACGGCGACAGTGCGACAATCGACGGCGGAACAGGCAACGATTCAATCAGAAACTACGGCTCTAGCGTAAAAATCGACGGCGGAACAGGCAACGATTATATTCGGAGCAGCAGTTACTACGACGGCGGCAATAACGTCACAATCGACGGCGGAACAGGCAACGATTCAATCTATAGTAATGGCAACAACGTCTCAATTAATGCGGGCGTGGGTGACGATTCTATCTACAACAGCGGCGACAGTGCGACAATCGACGGCGGCGACGGCAACGATACCATTCACAACTACGGCGACAGTGTGACAGTCGACGGTGGGGCTGGTAATGATTCGATTTATAACAACTGGCACTTTAACAACAACGCTCCCAGTGCTAATAATTATGGTTCAAATGTATTATTTAAGTACGCTTTGGGCGGTGGCAACGATGTAATCTACGGTTTTAAAGAGAATTCGACGCTTTCAATTTCGGGTGGCTCGTATTCTACGACCAAAAGCGGCAACGATATTATCGTCACAGTCGGCGACGGCTCCGTCACACTCAAAGACGCAGCGAACCTCTCTAAAATTAATATTGATGAAAATGACACTGCTAATGATGTTGCAGATGACGCCGCTGTTGACGATACCGCAGATGACGCCATTGACGATACTGCGGACGACGCTGTTGACGATACTGCAGATGACGCCATTGATGATACCGAAGATGACGCCATTGATGATACCGCAGATGACGCTGTTGATGATACCGCAGATGACGCCATTGATGATACCGCAGATGACGCTGTTGATGATACCGCAGATGACGCCATTGACGATACTGCGGACGATACCGAAGATGACGCTTTTGACAAAGATGAGATTTTCACAATCGACAAAAAGACAAGCCCGTCCGTAATTCTCGACGAGCATAAAAAAATTGCCGACGCTTCAAAGCATAGAAGACCAATTAAAATCATAGGTAATGCACACTCCAATAAAATTATCGGCGGTTTTGGCAATGACATTCTCGACGGCGCAGGTGGCAATAACACGCTCACGGGCGGCAAGGGTAAAGACATTTTCATATACAGCGGCGGCAAAGGTATTATCACCGACTACGACAAGCAGGACAAAATCAGTGTTGGCTCCGATTATAAGGATTTCACGGTTGACGGCGACGATGTTATTTTTAACTTTAGCGGTAAAAATTCTCTGAAGATAAGCGGTGGCGCGGGCAAAGCTGTTAATATGAATTCGGGTGTCAATTACTACACGGCTGACGGCGTCATTGACAAGAAGAAAAAATCTATCGTCCTAAACTCCGCAACCAAAAAATTTACTGCCGATTCAAAGCTTATGACAATAGACGGCGCGGCAACTGATTCAGTCAATATCGTTGGCAACAATAAAAAGAATAAAATCATTGCGGGCACAGGCGGCGCAACGCTCAATGGCGGCAGAGGCAACGACACCTTAACAGGCGGCGACGGCGCGGATATTTTCATTTACGAAAAAGGCAAAGACGTTATTGACGGCTACAGCGCGGGCGATGTGATAAGTCTCGGCAAGGGCGCGACAATTAAGGACGCTAAGATTAAAAAAGGCAACGCGGTTTTCAAAGTCAAAGGCGGTTCAATCACTGTCAACGGTACAACCGACATTACTCTTACTGCCGACGGCAAAACGACGCATTTTAACAACGGCGTTTTCATTGACGACGATTCTGTTAGAGTTCTTGGCTCTTTTAAAGATACTATCGACCTTGCAAATTACGAAGTCACGACGGCGGACGCCTCACTTGCTAAGAAGAAACTCACAATCAACGGCACGAATTCGGCTGATTCAATCGTTGGCGGCAACAGCAAAGATAAACTCTACGGCAATGAAGGCGATGATTTCCTAATCGGCGGCAAAGGCAATGATACTCTCGACGGCGGCGCAGGTGTCGACAGTCTTTGGGGCGGTAAAGGTAACGATTTCCTCAATGGCGGCGAAGGAGCTGATAACTTTATCTTTTACGCGGGCGACGGTAATGACACCATTCAAAATTACAATTTCGCGGAAGGCGACATGCTCCAAATCCTTGATAAAAAAGGCAAGGAATCAACTTTCAGTAAGGCGAAATTTAACGGCAGTAAGTTGACGCTTTCAATCAAAGGTGGCGGCAAAGTTATCTTTAGCGGCGTCAACACTTCGACCAACTTTAATATCAACGGCAAGACTTACACTTTCTAAAAAATCTGCGCGGACAAAAAAATTAATCCCGTCGAAAAACTTGGCGGGATTTTTTGTTGATATTTCATAAAAAATTTTTCAAAGTATCAGGTAGCCTTAGCGGTTTTAGTTGCCGTGCGCGTGCGTTTAGTTTCGGGCGGATACCAGTCAGTTAAGCCCCAAACTCCGTCGCCAATATGCTGAAAGCGGCTGTCCATGTTAATCATCGTGTAGATTTCGGAAATTGCCGCCGCTTCGTTCTGAACCGTCATATTTTTTCTGTCTATAATTTCGCGAATCCATTTCTTAAAGTAAAGCGGATTTTCTTTGCCGGATTCGCTCAAAATTTGATAGGCAAGGTCAACCTCAGAAATATTTTCGTCCATTAAAATTCTCCTCCTAAATTTTCTAAAGAATCAATGACGCAAGCGCAACCCGGTCTGATATTCTGCATGACGAAAAGCATTTTATCATTGGGCAACGCGACACAACCGCCCGTCCACGGCTTATTCGATCCGAAACAATGCATGAATAACGCTGAACCTTTGCCGGGCGTACACTCTGCATTATAACCCATATTCAAGCCGTAAAGATAATGCGGATTGTAATCAATCAAATGCTCGCTGTATCGTGTCTCGAAATTGGCGGGAGCCTCGCGAACGTCCACGAATTGATTGTATTTGTAATTCCAATCGCCCGACCAATAATGATACTCGTTGACTTGAACATAAGGAATAGCACAGCCCGGGTCGGGTTCAATCCCAAATGCAAAATCAAAATAGAAAGTGCCGACAGGAGTTTTGTTATCGCCCTCCTTGACTTTGCCCAGTCCGTTTTTGCCGATAAATCCGGGCGTCGTCATGATTTGAATCCACTCGCCGTCAATTTTTTCGTGCATAGAAATCCAAGCCGTTGTTCCTTGAATCCCCGCGACAACTACCATTTGTTCTACGTTCTGCGCGACAAGAAGATTTTTAACCCATTGCGGCGAAGTATTAGACGCCTGCGCGGTTTGACAAAGCATAATAATCACCGCCACCACCGTTAAGAAAATTTTTCGCATTAAAATTTGCCTCCGAGATTTTGTAATGAATCAATGACGCAGACACAATCTGGGCGAACGTTTTTCATAACTAAAAGCATTTTATCTTCGGGTAAAGCAACGCCGCCACCCGTCCACGGCTTGACTGAATTCAGACATTGCATAAAGATTGCGAAACCTTTACCGGGCTTGCACGCCGCGTTATAGTCAATGCTCAAGACGTAATTGTAATTCGGAGCGTAGTCAATCAAATGCTCACTGCTAGCGCGGTCGAAGCCAGCGGGCGTTCCGCGCACGTCGATAAACTGATTGTATTTGTAATTCTTGTCGCCCGACCAGTAATGATTATCATTGACTTGAACATAGGGAATAGCACAACCGGGGTCGGGCGCAATCCCGAACGCATAATCGAAGTGGAAAGTTCCAACGGGCGTTTTCCCGTCGTCCTCTTTGACTTTGCCGAGTCCGTTCTTGCCGATAAAGCCGGGTGTCGTCATGATTTGAATCCACTCGCCGTCAATTTTTTCGTGCATGGAAATCCAAGCGGTCGTGCTTTGAACACCTGCAACAACAATCATTTGCTCCGAATTCTTCGCGGCGGGAAGATTTTTAACCCATTGCGGCGAAGTATTAGACGCCTGCGCGGTTTGACAAATGAACATAATCACTGCTACCAACGTTAAGAAAAATTTCCTCATAAAATTTCCTCCAACCTAACTTGAGCGAAAAGACGGCGCACATGGACGTGCGCCGCGCCGCGTTTTTCACGTGATGTGAAAAGCGGCGTTACTCGCCCTTTCTTTGCATACTTTCTTTGGGCGCAGCAAAGAAAGTATGATAAACACTACATCCTCTCTGGTGACGAAACGCCGAGCAATCCCAGTGCATGGCTAATCGTGTGTTGAGTGATTTTCAATAATGCGAGTCGCGCCACAGCCAAATCTTTTTCAACGCCCAAAATCCTGCAATCGCGATAAAAACTGCTGAACGTCGACGCCAAATCATAAACATAACGCGCAATCCTCTGCGGAGCATATTCAGCCGCCGCCTTCTCAATCTCAGCGGGATACTCGAAAATTTTATTTATCAAGTCAATCTCCGCCGTCGAATTCATCAAAGAAAATTTCGGCTCGCCGTCAATCGTCAAACCCGCCTCCTTTGTCTGACGGAAGATTGAACAAATTCGCGCATGAGCATATTGAATATAGTAAACGGGATTGTCCGCGCTCTGCGACTTCGCCAAATCTAAATCGAAATCAAGCTGGCTTTCCGTCGAACGCATTAGGAAAAAATATCTCGCCGCGTCGGTGCCGACTTCTTCCATAAGCTCGCGCAGAGGAATCGCTGTGCCCGCACGTTTCGACATTTTAACCGCCTCGCCGCTCCTAAATAGCGAAACCATTTGCAGGAAAAGAATCTTCAACTTGTCAGCGTCATAGCCAAGCATTTTCATAGCCGCTTTGACACGCGCAACGTAGCCATGATGATCTGCGCCCCAGAAATTTATCAGCTCGCCAAAGCCCCTGTCAAATTTATTTTTATGATAGGCAATGTCGGCGGCAAGATAAGTCGGCTCGCCATTTTCGCGAATGACAACGCGGTCTTTATCGTCGCCGTATTTAGTGCTTGCCAGCCACAACGCGCCGTCCTTTTCGTAAATGTAGCCCTTTTCCTTGAGAATTTCAATCGCTGCATTAACTTTATCAGGGTGCAAAGTCCGTTCGCTGAACCATACGTCGAAGTCAACGCGGAAATTTTTCAAGTCCTTTTTAAGCTCGCGCATTTTATCTTGATAAGCAAGTTCGCCCAAAATTTTTAAGCGTTCGTCTTCGGGCAAGTTCAAATATTTATCGCCGTCGCTAGCAATGATTCTGCGCGTCGTGTCGATAATGTCTTCGCCGCGATAACAATCTTCAGGCAACTCAACTTCCTGTCCAAGCAACTGCAGATAACGGACATTGACGGACTTTGTGAGATTGTCCATTTGATTGCCCGCGTCGTTGATGTAGTATTCGCTCTCGACGTTGTAACCAGCGGCGCGAAGAATATTCACGACAGCCGAACCAGCCGCCGCGCCTCTGCCGTGCCCGACGTGTAAAAGCCCAGTCGGATTTGCGCTGACGTATTCGATTTGAATTGTCGCGTTGTTCTTATTGGGCAAGTAGCCAAAATTTTCGCCCGCGTCATAAATATTTTTCAGCTCGCGATAAATCACGTCGCTCCGCAAATAAAAATTCATAAAGCCCGCGCCCGCAATTTCAATCTTGTCGAAAAGCTCGGTGTCGATTCTGGCTTTAATTTCTTCGGCGATTTTACGCGGCGACGTTCTGAAAATTTTAGCGGTTTGCATGGCGAAGTTAGTCGCGAAGTCGCCGAATTCTTTTTTGGGCGGAACTTCCAATGCGACTTCGGGCAAGGCGTCCGAAAATTTTAATGCGCCATCTTTCATTGCCGTTTCGACTGCCGCCTTGACTGCTATCGCGATTTTTTCTTTAGTCTGCAATGTTTTCCCTCCAGTTAAGTTTTGAAATGATATTCGGCGATTGATATTTTATTCCTGCCCAAAAAATTTCACCTCGCCTCGCCGCTGGAAGCCCCTTGTTTTAGCTATGGGGAGGAAGGCGGCGCATACTTCCTTTCTTAAATATTTTTGTCATATTGATTAAAATGTTCAACGCATGTATAATCGTCTCCGAAAGGAGGTGATTATCTTACTATATACTTTAAAAACCCGTCTCTATCCGTCTGAAGAACAATCCGCCAAACTCTTAAAAACTATGGAACGTTTTAATGCCGCTTGCAACGTCATCAGCCGTATTGCCTTTGAAAATAAAACCTTTGGCAAAGTCAAGCTACAACGTCTGTGCTACTACCAAATCCGCGACGAGTTCAAATTATCGGCTCAAATGGTTGTCCGCGCTATCGGCAAGGTTGCCGAATCCTATTCCGATAAAAAGAAACGCGACTGCCGACACACTTTCAAACCGTATGGCGCGATTGTCTATGACGACAGAATTTTGACGGTTAAATCTATCGACACGTTATCAATCCTAACTCTTGACGGTAGAATTTTCGTTCCGATGGCTGTTTGCCAATATCATTCAAACATAATCAACAACGCGCTGAGAGTTCGCGGGCAAGCTGACTTGGGTTATATCGACGGCAAATTTTTTCTGTTCCTTGTTGCCGAATTGCCCGACAAGCCCGAAAATACTCGTGAGGGTTTTCTCGGTGTTGACTTGGGCATTGCCAAAATTGCTACGACCTCCGACGGCAAATATTATTCTGGCTCCAAAGTCAAGAATTTGCGTCGAAGAAATTTTAAACTGCGGCAGAAACTTCAAGCTAAAGGTACGAAGTCGGCTAAGCGTCTTTTGAAAAAACGTCGTCGGAAAGAATCAAGATTTGCTACTGATGTCAACCATTGCATATCGAAGAGATTAGTAAAAGTCGCAAAAGGCACCAACCGTGCCATTGTCCTTGAAGACCTCAAAGGAATTCGTGAAAGGGCAAAGAAAGGTACGCGGAAAACGGTTTGTAAAACCATGCGACAAGCTCTATCTTCGTGGGCTTTCTATCAACTGCGCCAATTTATTGAATACAAAGCAAAAGCGGCAGGTGTGCAGGTTATTTATGTCGACCCGCGCAATACGTCGCGAACTTGCTCAAAATGCGGACACGTTGATAAGAAAAGTCGGCGAAACCAAGAGCATTTTGTCTGTACAGTGTGTGGGCACGCGCTGAATGCAGACATCAATGCCGCGCTGAACATTTCTCGGCGCGGGGCTGAAGTCATACAGCCGAACGCGGTGGCGTAAGCTAACTGCAAGCCCCCGTCTTTAGACGTGGGGTTTGTGACAGTTGACAGTGAAAAATAAATGTGATTTAATCGATAAAGGCGGGTGTGGCGGAATTGGCAGACGCGCCGGACTTAGAATCCGTTGCCTTCGGGCGTGAGGGTTCGACCCCCTCCATCCGCACCAATTTAGTAACTAGGGACTAGGATTTAGGGACTAGGGACTAGAAGTTGTTAGTGATTAAGGGTTAGGAGGCGTTCTTATGGAATTGTTTTGTCTAGTGCTTGCGGCTTACTTAGTCGGTTCGATACCTGTCGGACTAATTTTGGGCAAGCTTATTTGGAAGAAAGATTTACGGCAATTCGGCTCGCGGAATATCGGCGCGACCAATGCTTGGCGAGTTCTCGGCAAAAAAGCTGGCATATTAGTTTTCATCTTAGACTTTTTAAAAGGTCAAGTCGGCGTCTTGTTAGGCTCGCACTTTATAGGGACGCCTGAGGCAATGGTCATTGGCGGTTTCTTCGCGATAGTCGGTCACGTAATATCCATATTTACGGGATTCAAAGGCGGCAAAGGCGTTGCGACGGGACTCGGCGTTTTGTCGATTCTCATGCCCAAAGTTATGGCTATCGTCGCCGTAATCTGGATTATACTGGTTGTATTAACGCGCTACGTCTCAATCGGCTCGATTGTGGCGGCATCTCTTACACCTTTACTCGCGGCAGTCTTCGATATGCCCGGTCCGTACTTTGCATTCGCATTGGCGGCGGCAGTCGTTATCATTTGGCGTCACAGAGAAAATCTCAAGAGACTCAGAGAGGGTCGCGAAAATAAATTCTGATAAACGATTTAACGATAGAAAAATTTCCCTGCGGAGTGCGGGGATTTTTTTTATGCAAATTTTAATAATAGGAAGTGCAAGGCTGAAAAATTTATGGTACAATCTGCGCGGAAAAAATTTTTATACAGTCGGGAGGTGCGGGCTTTGGATGAATTACTAAATTATTTGATAGTTATTTTAATGACGACGGGAGTAATCTTCGGCGGCAAAGCATTTTGGGATTGGAAAAAAAATCGAGTGCCGCGACTAGATTTAAAAGAATTGGAGGCGGAACGGGCGCAATTTCTTCAGGAAAACTTTGACAAGGCGACGACTGATTATAATTTCTTGGAGACTGCGCGAGAAAATTTAAACGACCGCGAACTTTCTGCACAGCTGAAACGTTTGCAACGGACGGCGCGAAATCTTTTGAATCACCTTGAAAAAAATCCCGAACGAATTGCGTTAGCGTACAAGTTCATTGATTATTATCAAGACCGCGCAGTTAAAATCGTCAAGCAGTATCAGGAACTTGAAGAAACGCATTTATCGACGGGGCGCGTTGAAGAGCTTAAGGCTCGCATGAAACAGACGCTTGCCGCGCTTGATGACGCTTATCAAGACCAATTTGAACACGTGCTTAACGACCATATTATTTCGGTTGACGCGGAGCTTAAAGTTATGGAGCAACAGCTTGACGCGGAAGGCATTAAGCGCAAGACAATCGACGTTGGACAGGTTGACGAATATGGCAACGTCCGAATCGATACTGATTTGCTCGACCAGCCAATGGAACTTGAGCCGAAACGAAAATTTTTCCCGCAAGGTATGCAAAAGCGAAAGCGTCCGCATTATGATGACTCAACCGATTTGGCTCCGTTCCCAGAAGAAGATCGTCCGCAGATTGTCCAAACTAAATTGATTCAATCGGCGTTGGCAATTTTCTTAGGCTCGTTCGGAGCGCACAAATTTTATCAAGGCAGAACAATTCAAGGCATTTTATACTTCCTGCTGTCGTGGACAACTTTGCCCATGTGGATTAGTATCCTTGAAGGCATTCGTTATTTGTTTATGCCCGTCGAAGATTTTTATGAACAATATATTAATAGGGACAAGGGACGAGGAACTAGGGACTAGTAGGAACTAGTTCTTAAAAACTCGCTCCTAGTTCCTAAGGAGGAATTGAAATGGCAGATATAAACCTTAATGACTTGTTAGCTCAAAAAAAATCAAGCGCGTCGCAAAGTCAGGAAATAACACCTGTCGAACCCGCTAAAGAAATCGAAAAAGTTACTCAGCAAGTCGAGACGCTCACACCCGCCGAACTCGCTAAAGTTCAATCGATTAAGGACGGAATTAACTTTATGGATTCGAGTATGCCGCTTAGTTTCGGTGCGCCCGCGCAGAAGGAAATCGCGCAGTTCTCCGACAGCATTCTCGCAAAAGTCCGCAGTAAAGATTCGGGCGAAGTCGGCGTATTGCTTAACGACCTTGTCGGCAAAGTCAAAGGCTTCGACGTGACTAAGAAAAAGGGCGGCTTCCTTAGCAGTCTTCCGATTATCGGCTCGCTCGTCAACAAGGCTGAAGACATTATGCAGGGCTACGAAAAACTTTCCACGCAGGTTGAGAAAATTCAATCGGGGCTTGAAAATTCCAAAGTCAAGATGATGGAAGATGTCGTTATGTTCGATACGCTTTATCAAAAAAATCTTGAATACTTTAAGGACTTGCAACTTTATATCCGCGCAGGCGAGGAAAAACTTGACGAAATGCGCACAATTACCTTGCCGAAACTTCGCGCTCAAGCGTCCGAGTCGGGCGACCCTATGGCTGTCCAAGTCGTCAGCGATTTTGAACAGAGCGTTGACCGCTTCGAGAAAAAAATCCACGACCTCAAACTTAGCAAAACTTTAGCGATTCAAACCGCGCCGCAAATTCGTCTAATTCAGAATAACGACCGAGTTTTAATCGACCGCGTTCAATCGGCGATTTATCACACAATCCCGCTTTGGAAAAATCAAATGGTTATCGCGCTGGGCTTACATCATCAAAAGGAAACTATCGAACTTCAACGCGCCGTCACCGATGCCACTAATGACCTTTTGAAACGCAATGCCGAAATGCTTAAGCAAAATTCAATCGACACCGCAAAGGCGAACGAACGCGGCATTGTCGACATTGAAACCGTTAAGAAGGTCAACGAAGATTTAATCTCGACGATTGAGGAAACGCTCCGCATTCAAAGCGAAGGGCGTCAAAAACGTCAGGCGGCAGAAAAGGAACTCGTCGCGATTGAAGGGCGATTAAAAGACGCGCTCCTTAAAAACGCGACGCGAGCTTAAAAATGATAAATGAAAAAAAAGACAGGGCATTTCTTCAAACGCGAACTACCAAACTTGTAATGGTTTTGCTGGCGTTAATGGGAATTGTCGTTATCCGTTATGGCTGGTTGCAACTCGTGCAGGGTAGCGAACTTTCAGAACGTATGCGCTATCAAGTCGGGCATGATTATTCGGTTCAATCTCCGCGTGGCGCGATAGTCGATAGAAACGGGCGCGAGCTTGCCGTCAGCACGATGACTAAATCTTTATTCGTCGACCCGAATCACGTCGAGAACGCTGAACAGTTGGCGCGGGATTTAGCTCCGCTTGTCGACAAGTCCGAAAAAGAAATTTTAGAGGATATAGCAGTTGGCGGCGGCTTTTCGTGGGTTAAACGTCGTCTTGAGCAATCGGAATATGAGGCGATTCGCGCTTTGATTCGTGAAAAAGGCTACGCGGTTTGCTTAGGCTTTCGCGACGAGGCTAAAAGATATTATCCGAACGACGTACTTGCGGCGAACGTTTTAGGCTTTGTGGGCACCGACGACAAGGGGCTTGACGGCATAGAGCAAGCTTTGGACAAATATATCAAGGGCGAAGTTACAGAGTCATTTATTTACGCCGACACTCGCGAACGACCGATTCTTGAATCAATTTTTGCGCCGCATGGCTATCAAGGCGACCGTTGCAAGACGATTCAGTTGACGATTGACAGCGCGATTCAATTTATCGTCGAACAGGAATTGGATAGAGCAATGGCGGAGAACAGTCCGCTTGCGATAACTTGTATTGCAATGGATCCGCGCACGGGCGAAATTTTGGCAATGGCTAATCGTCCTTCGTATAACCCGAACAGATTTTGGGATTACGACCAAGAGGTTTGGAAAAATCGCGCAGTCTCCTACATTTACGAGCCGGGTTCGACGTTCAAAGCAGTTGTAGCGGGCGCGGCTTTGCAGGAAGGAATTGTTTCGCCGAGTCAAATTTTTGTAGACCCGGGCTATGTCATGGTTTCGGGCAAAAAAATTCAGAACTGGAACGGCTCAAGTTTTGGTACGGTAACTTTTGCTGATGTCGTCAAGCAGTCGTTGAATACGGGCTTTGCGATGGTGGGCTTAGATTTGGGCGCGGAAAAGCTAATCAGTTATGCGCGACTTTTCGGATTTGGCGAGCCGACGGGGATTGAATTACCGGGCGAAGAGATTGGCATTTTATATTCGCCTGATGAAATGGTTGATTCTGATATAGCGACAATGGCTATTGGGCAGAGTATCGCGGTTACGCCGCTCCAACTGATAACGGCGTTTTGCGCGATTGCCAATGACGGAATTTTACTCAAGCCGCACATTTTGAAGAGCATAAAGAACGCGAACGGCACGACTTATTCTGAAACTCATGTTGAAGAAGTTCGGCGGACGATTGATTCAGCGAGCGATAAAACATTAGTCGGCTTGCTTGAACAGGTTGTTTCGTCGGGCGGCGGCGGCAAGGCGTCTGTTCGCGGCTACAGGATAGCGGGCAAAACTGGTACCGCGCAGAAAGTCAGCGAAGACGGTTGGGGCTATCTTGAAGGTAAATATATCGCTTCGTTTTGTGGCTTTGCGCCGGTTGAAAGTCCGCAGATTGCGTTGCTGGTTATGATTGATGAGCCATACGGAGCTTTTTACGGTGGACAGATTGCCGCGCCGGTTGCGAGTAGAATTTTTTCGCAAGTATTTCGTTATTTAAGGATAGAGCCTAGTGACGCGCCACTCGGAGTTGATTCTGATGATTTGAGCGCGGAAATTGGTGAAGGCGACGCCGCGATTCAATCTTTGCCACAGCAACAAATTCCAAAAGAAGTTACCGAGTCCGAAACTGCGCCGCCTAATGAAGAACTTGCGCCTGAAGCGGCTCGTGTACCGAATTTTTATGGCAAGAGCATACGTGAATCTGCGCGGCTTGCAAATGATGCAGGCATTTCATTTGAGGCAGTTGGGTCGGGCTTTGCGGTAAGTCAGAGTATTGGCGCGGGCGAGATTGTTGACAAAGGCACTACGGTTAAAGTTCAATTTAGTCCATGACTAGGGGCTAGGATTTAGGAATTAGGAACTAGTAGTAATTAGTCCCTAACCCCTAGTCCCTTGTCCCTTGTCCCTACAAAGGAGTCTGCTTATGAAAAAATTTTGGGCAACGTTGAGTTTATTGGCAATTTTAAACTTTGGAACGTGTTCGGCTGAAAATATTCACGCCTTCGGACGCGGCAACACCGAACGCAGTGCAATTCATAACGCCATGCGAGCGGCGATTGAACAGAAATTCGGCGCGGCGATTAACTCCAAAACGCGCACGGAAAATCACACGCTCCTTGACGATAAAATTTCCGTCGACAGTTCGGGATTGATTTCAAGTTACAAAATTATTTCGAGCCGCATTGAGAACGGGATTTTCATTGTCGAGATAAACGCCGAGCTTGACGATAAAAAAATTTCCGCGCAGATGACCGAGCTTGAAAAAAAATCCTTAGTCGACATGAACGCGGATAATCCTCGCGTGGCGGTTATTGCTTTCGATTCGAGCGGGCGGCGTTATACGGAGATTGAGAACGAAATTATTTCCGCGCTGAAACGTCAAGGCTTTACTCGGACGGTTGACCTTGCGCAGATTAATCTTGCGGTTCGTCAAAGAATTTATTCGGCGGCAGGCGACGTTGAATTTTGTAAAACTTTGGCTAATGATTTTCATACGGACTGCCTTGTCTGCGCGGAAGTAAAAATTTTGCCGAACAAGGAAGTTGACGTTTCGAGCCGCTTGATTGAGCTGAACACGGGCGAGATAATTTTTGCGGGCACGTCGAAGGGCGGCGGAGCTTTTATCACCGACAATGACGCGCTTAAAATGGCGGGGCGGCGTGCTGGCAATGAAATTTCATTTGCGGCTTTGAAGTCGGTAGCGCAGGTCGAACGTCATTTGACTTTGCTGATAACAAAAAATACGTTCGAGCAACTGGGCGGCACATTAACCGCAGTCAGCGAACGCATTAAGAATATTTCGGGCGTGAATGACGCTTTTGCCCGCAAGCTGAATACTAGCCTTGAGCTTGATGTTGACTTCGACGGAACAGCCGCCGACTTCGCTAAGGTACTTGAATTCTTCGGTATAAAACTTTTGGAAGTCAGCGCGGGCTTTGTCAAAATCTAAAAAATCCGCAGAGAACTTTTCAGTTACAAAGAATTTTATACATCTTCAAGAAGATCTCGGATTTTCTTATCTAAGCTTTTAAGTTTTTTATCCAATTCATCATTTTTTAACATTTGAAGACAAGCTTGACTAATTAAGTAAGCCCCAAATAGAGCGTCATCAGAATGAAATTCACACTTGACAAGCTCATTTAATTCATATGCAGAATAGCTTTTATAAGTGTTTTTTAAGAGGGAAAGTCTGTAACTAAGAAACCAATTAAACATAGAATAACGATAATCATTATGATCTTCAAAGAACGGAATACGTTTCATAATGCGATCGAATTCTTCAAATACTCTTTTCATAGAGCTTAGTCTTTTATGTATATGAAATTTTAAAGTTATGCTTTGCCAATCTCGTGAAATCGAATCTTTTCTTGGTCTGATAATATAAATGCAATTAGGTGCATTGAGAACTCTATTAGCCAAACACAAGCCTTCAAAAGTAAACGGTGCATCTTCACAAGTATAAATATCAGAGAAAAAAATCTTATTATCGACAAGAAACTTACGCCGCCAAAATAAAAGGCATGTTGCCCAAAATTCTGTTGGCTCGGAATTAAACCATTCGCGCACACGTTCAGTAATATCTTCTGGTTCTAAAGTTGGTTTATCCACGAGTTTATCCATTCTAGGAATCAAAGTAAAATTCTTTGGATTTATTAATTCGGCAAAGTTTGTCATAATGGGATCATCAATAGAGCGCATTTTACCTTCCCATAAATTAAAGTTCTTTTGTAGCCTAACAACATCCGCTTGATATTCTTCTGCAAGTCCCGATAACTCTTCAAGTGCAGTCTTAGTAAAAAGATCGTCAGAATCAAGGAAGGCAATATATTTTCCACAAGCAGATTTAATACCGACATTGCGTACCAAACCTGGCTTTTTAATATTTCTTGGAAGTTTGATAAGGTGGAGCCGTCCGTCGAATTTTTCCATAAAACTTTCCACGACTTCGACGCTGTTATCGGTGGAGCAATCGTCCACTATGACAACTTCAAAGTCTTTCATCGTCTGATAAAGCAAGCTTTCCAACGTCTGCGGAATAAATTTTGCCGAGTTGTACATCGGAATAATTACCGACACGAGTGGAAATCTTTTTGCTTTTTTAATCAATGCAATCACTCCAAATTTCTATTGAACGTCTATCGGAGAATTATTTTGTATCAAGGATACCAAGGATTTCATTCTTTAGCTTTTTTACAGTCTCTTCGAGTGTTTTATTCCTATTCTCTAATTCTTTGATTCGCAATATTTGAAGGTTCACAGTATCAAATAAATGAGAGGCAAGCAAAGCGTCGTCAGCATGGAATTCCTTTTGAACGAATCTGTTCAACTCGAAAGTAGGTTCTTTCTCATAAATTGACTGCATAGGTATGAGCCATGAAAACATCTTCTTGCAGAAAAAATCTAAAACAGCATAATAATAATTTGGATATATTTTAAAGAAAGAAAGCATGTTCATTACTTTTTCTAATTCATTTAACCCTTGTTTAAGAGGAAGTACATTTTCATGAAAGTACTTTTCAATATCAAAATTACGATCATCTTCGCGACTAACTGAGCCTGCGCGTGGACGAGAAATGTATACGGCATTTGGTACACGCAAATATCTTTCTGCAAAAAGACTACACGAAAGAACAAAAGGAGCGTCCTCTGATTTTCTCATTTTCGGGAAAAAAATTTGGTTATTAATTAAAAAATCTCGCCGACAAAACGAAAGCCAACTTGTCCATAAAGTATCCCAATTCAAGAAAATATTTATTCGCTCTATTGTATCTTTGGGTTCAAGTTTTGGCTCGCTCCAAAAACTTGGTTCCAACTCATTTCTTGTAGTAAAATTAGAAGGATTCAATAGTTCAGACATATCGTAAAATGAAGGATCATCTTCATACTTTTTCTTTCCATTCCACAAAACAAACCAACTATTTGTGCGAACAACATCAGCTTGATATTCTTCGGCAAGCCCAGATAATTCCTCAAGCGCGGTTTTAGTATAAAGATCGTCTGAATCGAGAAAAAAAATATATTTTCCACAAGCAAAACGAATTCCTGCGTTGCGAGGCAAACCGGGCATCCCAGTATTTTTTTTTAGCTTGATAATGTGTAGTCGTCCGCCGAATTTATCCAAGAAACTTTCCACGACTTCGACGCTGTTGTCCGTCGAGCAATCGTCGACCACTATAACTTCAAAGTCTTTCATCGTTTGATAAAGTAAGCTCTCCAACGTCTGCGGAATAAATTTTGCCGAATTGAACATTGGAATAATTACCGACACGAGCGGAAATCTTTTTGCTTTTTTAATCAATGCAATCACTCCAAAATTTTATTGAATCTTAGCCCGCAATTCTTTAAGCTCTTTATCAAAATCAACAAGACGTTTACGATAGCTATGAATTGCGCCGTAAATATAGGCGAAAAACGGCGTGAAGTCCCCGCAATATTTTTTCAGCTCTTTACGAACGACGGCGTCTAACTGCGCGGGCGTGTACTTTTCATAAAATCTCTGCGTCCAAATCAAATGCTGTTGAATTATGTAGTCAATCGGTAACTGGCGATAGTTCGGATTCTTTACAAAGAATTCAAAGCCGTTCATAAAGTCATCAAGAATTTTCGAGCCTTCAATCATCAAATGCGTCAGCGCATGCAACGATTCTTCAATCGAAACCATTTTGCGCGTTATCGAGTTCGGATTGTGGCGGTAAATGTAAAAGACATTCGGAACACGGACAATACGCGGCGCAGTACAAAGAACTTGAAAATAAAAAATGATGTCCTCCGAAGTCAACAGCTTGTCGAAACGAATATTTCTTTCCATAAGAAAATCGCGACGATAAAGTTTGTTGTGAACCCAGCCGAAAAATCGCCCCTTGTAAAACATTTGAACGCGCTCGGCAAGATTATCAGTCTCAAGAAAAGCCTCCTTGCAAAAGCCGCCCTTCTCCTTGCTAAACGTCGTAAATTTTGTTTCGGGCGTAACGTCGATTGTCTGATTTTCGGGGAATAAAACTTGCTCGGTATGAACAACGTCGGCTCGCCAATTCTCAGCTGCTACGACAAGCTCCGCAAGCGCAGTCGGCGTATACATATCGTCGGCGTCGAGGAAGGCGATATATTTCCCGCGACTTAATCTTATTCCCATATTTCTCGGCTCGCTCGCCCCGCCAGAATTTTTCGCAAGCCTTACAATTCTAATGCGCTTGTCCTGTTGAGCTAATGCCGCGACAATCTTCAACGTCTCGTCGGTTGAGCAATCGTCAATGCAAATCAACTCGAAGTCGCCGAACGTCTGTTTCAAGACGCTCCGCACGCAAGTTTCTATGTACCGTTGCGCATTGTACATTGGCAGGATAACCGACACGGCAGGTAAGCGCGGAATGTTCACGGGCGCGGCGGCAGGAGCTTTCGCCGTTGGCTTTTTATGAACTTTATTTTTCAAATTAGTCATTATCAATTCCTCATCAAAAAATTTTGCCTAAAACTATAACACACCGCATTTCAACTTGCAAATTAAAAATCGTCCAGCCCGCTAAAATGAAACGCATATGAAATATAAAAATGTTCCGAAAATTTATTGACACTCAAAAAAAATTGGTGTAACATAGCGGGTAACTTGAGGCTTAATTTTCAAGAGTTTTCAAAGTATAGGGAGGTATTTTTAAATGGCTGTTAAAGTTGCTATCAATGGTTTCGGTCGTATTGGTCGTCTTGCGTTCCGTCAAATGTTTGACGCTGAGGGCTACGAAGTTGTCGCTATCAACGACCTCACCAGCCCGAAAATGCTCGCTCACCTTCTGAAGTATGACACCGCGCAAGGCGGTTTCTGCGGCAAGATCGGCGAAGGCAAACACACTGTCGAGGCTAAAGAAAACTCTATCGTCGTCGACGGCAAAGAGATCATCATCTATGCTATCAAAGACGCGAAAGAAATCCCCTGGGGCAAACACGAAGTCGACGTTGTCCTCGAATGCACAGGCTTCTACACCAGCAAAGAAAAAGCTTCTGCTCACTTGGAAGCTGGCGCGAAAAAAGTCGTTATCTCGGCTCCTGCTGGTAATGACCTCCCGACAATCGTTTACAACGTCAATCATCAAACCCTTACCCCCGACGTAAAAGTTCTTTCGGCGGCATCCTGCACCACTAACTGCTTGGCTCCTATGACTCAAGCTCTTCACAAACTCGCCCCGATTCAAAGCGGCATTATGGCTACCATTCACGCTTACACTGGCGACCAAATGATTCTCGACGGTCCGCAGCGTAAAGGTGACCTCCGTCGCTCCCGCGCAGGCGCATGCAATATCGTTCCCAACAGCACCGGCGCAGCTAAAGCTATCGGTCTCGTTATCCCCGAATTGAAGGGCAAACTCATCGGCGCAGCACAACGTATCCCGACCCCGACTGGCTCGACCACTCTGCTTTTCGCAGTTGTTAAAGGCGAAGTCACCAAAGAGCAAATCAATGACGCTATGAAAGCAGCGGCTAACGAATCCTTCGGCTATTGCGATGAAGAAATCGTTTCCAGCGACATCATTGGCATGAGATTCGGTTCGCTCTTCGACGCAACCCAAACTATGGTTAGCCCCATCGGCGACGGTAACACCCTCGTTCAAGTCGTTTCCTGGTACGACAATGAAAACAGCTACACCAGCCAAATGGTTCGCACCATTAAGTATTTCGCAGAATTGAAGTAAGATTTTTTGGCAATTAGGCACGGTTAGGACAGCGGCTCGGCTCTTCGTCAATGTTGAGCCGAGTCGTTTTCGATTAATGGTTAAAAATTTTTGGGAGGTTTTTTCATGAATAAGAAAAACATTCGCGACATCAACTTGAAGGGCAAAAAGGTATTCCTTCGCGTCGATTACAACGTTCCTATGGACGAAAACCAGAACATCACCAACACCAAACGCATTGACGCGACGCTCCCGACTCTTAACTATCTGCTCGAACAAGGCGCGGCAGTCGTTATCGGTTGCCATCTCGGCAGACCTACCGAAGCGCGTGAACCCAAATTCTCCACCAAACCCATTGCCAAAAAACTCGCTGAGATTCTCGGCAGAGAAGTTAAATGGGTTGAAGATTGCATTGGCGAACCCGCAGAAAAAGCGGCGGCTGAACTCCAACCCGGCGAAATCCTCTTGCTTGAGAACCTTCGCTATCACAAGGAAGAAAAGAAAAACAATCCCAAATTCGCGAAACAACTCGCTGCGCTTGCTGACATTGCTGTTAATGACGCTTTCGGCATGGCTCATCGCGCTCACGCCTCCAACGTCGGCATTACCCATTTCCTTGAAACCGCGTCTGGTTTCCTCATGGAAAAAGAAATTAACTACATCGGCAAAACCCTTGAGAATCCGCAACGTCCGTTTGTCGGCATTATCGGCGGCGCGAAAGTCTCTGACAAAATCGGCGTTATCAGCAACATGATTGATAAAGTCGACACGATCATTATCGGCGGCGGCATGGCTCACACCTTCGACAAGGCTAAAGGCTACGAAGTCGGTACCTCGCTCCTCGAAGTTGATAAAATCGAACTTGCTAAAGAACTCCTTGCCAAAGCTGAAGCTAAAGGCGTTAAAGTTGTTCTGCCCGTCGACCTCGTTGTTGCTAACAAATTCGCGGCTGATGCTGAATTCAAAACCGTTCCTGTTGACCAATGCCCCGCTGACTGGATGGGTCTCGACAGCGGCGAAGAAACTTCCAAAGAATACGTTAAAGCTCTCGAAGGCGCAAAGACGATTATTTGGAATGGACCTATGGGCGTTTTTGAATTTGATAACTTTGCAAAAGGCACGCTTGCAGTTGCGGCGGCTGTTGCTGAGGCTACCGAAAAAGGCGCAATTTCAATCGTCGGCGGCGGCGACTCCATTGCGGCTTTGAAGAAAACCGGTCTCGATAAGAAAATCTCCCACATTTCCACAGGCGGCGGCGCAACCCTCGAATATCTCGAAGGCAAAGTTCTGCCCGGTATCGACGCGATTGACGGCGTAGGACGCACCCCGATTATCGCGGGCAACTGGAAGATGAACAACACCATTAAAGACGGCGTTAAACTCGTTGAAGAATTGATTCCGCTCGTCAAAAATGCTGAATGCCGCGTTGTCGTTGCTCCGACTGCTACCGCGCTTGCTGCTGTTGCCAATGCAGTTAAATCTACCAACATTCACGTTGCCGCGCAGAACGTTCACTGGGAAGCTAAAGGCGCGTACACGGGCGAAATTTCAACCGGTATGCTTAACGAAATCGGCGTTGATTATGTCATTCTTGGACACAGCGAACGCCGCGACTATTTCGGCGAAACCGATGAAGGCGTCAACAAACGCGCTAAAGCCGCTTTCAACGCGGGCATTACTCCGATAATCTGCTGTGGCGAGTCCCTTGAGATTCGTGAATCCGGCAAATATATCGAGCACGTTGTCGGACAGATTGACAAAGACCTTGACGGATTCAAACCCGCAGAGGTTAAGAAACTCGTTATCGCTTACGAGCCGATTTGGGCTATTGGCACCGGCAAAACTGCGACCTTTGAACAGGCTGAGGAAGTCTGCAAAGCTATCCGCGAAGCTGTTGCGAAGAAATTCGGTCAAGAGGCGGCTGACGCAATTCGCATTCAATACGGCGGCTCCGTCAAACCCACCACGATTAAAGACCTTATGCAACAACCTAACGTTGACGGCGCATTGGTCGGCGGCGCATCACTCAAATCTCAAGATTTCAGCGCGATTGTCAACTTCTAAGTTTTGACTAAACGAAACTCCTTCTAAACTAACGGAAAGGCGGTGATTATCATGACTGACCTTGAAACGCGAGTTGACAAGCTGGAAAATAGAGTTACGTCTCTTGAACAGCAAGTAAGCAACGTAATAACCAAGCTGGATATGTTCATTGAGGAAAGTCGGGCGGCACGCAAAAGACAAGATGACGATATGCGAGAAATGCGAAAAAAGCATGATGACGATATGCGAGAAATGCGCCAAGACATGAAAGAAATGCAAAAAAATATCTATGCGAAGATGGACAATATGGATACAAAGATTGAAAGCATGGGGCAACATGTCCGCAATATGTCTATCGTCACCATAATCGGTATCGCCGCAATGGTCGTCGCTGTTTTCTTGAAGTAGCTGGGAGAGTTTCAATCGGATAAATGAGTTGAGCCGCCAATTTAGTGGCTAGTAACTAGTTGCTAGTTGTTAGGTTGGCGGCTTTTCTTCAATTCAAAGGAGAGTGCTAGGAATGGCAAAAATTAAAAATGCACCGATTTGTTTAATCATTATGGACGGCTGGGGAATTGGCGAGGCTAAGGATAAATTCAACGCGATTCAAGTCGGCAATACGCCCGTTCTCGACGACCTTATTAAAAATTATCCCCACGCAAAACTTCAAGCTTCGGGCGAATATGTCGGACTTCCCGACGGACAAATGGGCAACTCCGAAGTCGGTCATATGAATATTGGCGCGGGCAGAATTATTTATCAGCCGCTTACGAAAATAACCAAAGCAATTCGCGACGGCGACTTTTTCGAGAATAAAGCACTTGTCGGCGTTATCGATAAAGCTTCGGCAAGCGGCGGCGCACTCCATTTAATGGGTTTGGTTTCGCCGGGCGGCGTTCATAGCCATACCGACCATCTTTACGGATTACTTCAACTCGCCAAGAAAAAGGGCGTTGCAAAAGTTTACGTCCATGCTTTCCTTGACGGGCGCGACGTTCCGCCGAGTTCTGCCGCAGAATATCTTGCCGACCTTGAGGCTAAGATTAAAGAAATCGGCGCGGGACAAATCGCTACAATCAGCGGTCGCTACTACGCAATGGACAGAGATAAACGTTGGGACAGAGTTCAAAAGGCTTATGACGCCATTGCTAAAGCCGACGCTCCTAAACAACCTTCCTCCGACGTTGCGATTAAAGCTTCCTACGACGCCAAAGTTACTGACGAATTTGTCAATCCCGTTGTTATCGGCGATTATCCCGGTATCGGCAAGGACGACGGAATTATTTTCTTCAACTTCCGCCCCGACCGCGCTCGCGAATTGACTCATGCCTTCACGGATAAAGCTTTTGACGGTTTCCCGCGTGTCGAAGAAATTGTTGGCATTCCTTTTGCAACCATGACGCAATACGAGGAAGGCTTGAATGTCGACGTTGCTTATCCGCCCGAAAGTGTTCGAAACGGCTTGGGCGAAGTTATCAGCAAGGTGCGCTTGAATCAGTTGCGTATTGCCGAAACGGAAAAATATGCTCACGTTACTTTCTTCTTTAATGGCGGCGTCGAAAAGCCTTACGAATACGAAGACAGAATCCTTGTCAACAGCCCGAAAGTTGCGACTTACGACCTTAAACCCGATATGAGTGCGCCGACAGTCACTTTAAAAGTTGCTGAGGCTATTCTTTCCGAGAAATACGACTTCATTATCCTCAACTACGCAAATGGCGATATGGTCGGGCATACGGGCGTTATGAAGGCGGCAGTTCAAGCTGTCGAAACCGTTGACACCTGCGTCGGAATATTTATCGCTTGCATGAAGAAAGTCGGCGGCGAAGTCGTCATTATCGCGGATCACGGCAACGCGGATCAAATGTTCGATTACAAGCTTAAGGAACCGTTCACGGCTCACACGACGAATCCTGTACCGATTATCGTTGTCAGTGACAGAGTTGCCGAAGTCAAAGACGGTGCACTTTGCGACGTTGCTCCGACTCTCCTGACTATGGCGGGCATGGAAATTCCTTCCGAGATGACGGGCAAATCCCTTGTCACTATGAAATAAATTTAAGCATTTGAAATTTTTGGCGGCGATTCATATTATTGAGTCGTCGCCGCTTTTTCAAGGAGGAAAATTTTTTTGGCAGTTGAAAGTTTAATAGACAGAAAAAATTGGGACGAACATTATGTTAAAAAGGGCGACCCGTCCAAGCCGACTTACTACATTTGCCGACGCGGCTCTACGACGGTAGGACTTTTCGGCAGATACAATTTGATTGCTGGGCAAATTATTTATGCTCAGTCTAAAGGTTGGATTCCAGTTGTCGACATGCAAAATTATCCAAATCCTTATCTGCCGCCCGAAAAGCTCGGCAAGGAAAATGCTTGGGAATATTATTTTGAACAGCCAATGCGAATCGGGCTTAAAGAGGCTTACAGCGGCGAGAATATCGTTTTAAGTAGCAACGAAGTAAAGCCTTATCCCACGCACAAAGTAGAGTTTCTTTCTAACAAGAATAACGCTTTGACGAAATGGCATATGCTTATTAAAAAGGGATTGCTCGCGGTAAAGCCTGAACTTATGAAGGAAATTTTGCAGACAAAAGAAAGATTGTTTTCCCCTGACGATAAAGTTCTTGGCGTGATTCTGCGCGGGACGGATTATATTTTAAGGCAACTTGAAGGTCACCCGATACCGCCGTCCGTCGAGCTTGCGGAAAGTACGATTGCCGATAAGATTAAGGAATGGAATTGCAACAAGTTTTTCTTGGCGACGGAAGATAAATCTATCATTGAGCGATTAAAGAATCGATTCGGCGACCAGTGCATAATTTTTGATAGAGTTTATGTTGATTACAATCCAAAGACAGACAAATCGGTTGCCTACAGTCGCATTTCCAGAGAAAACGACCATTATCAACAGGGCAAAGATTATTTAACGCAGATAATCTTGGTGTCAATGTGCAATTCCTTAGTTGCGGCGCGTTGCGGAGCCACGAAAAGCGCGGTGATTCTGGCGGATAAATTCGAGCATACATATTTCTTTGATCTCGGCAGGTACGGAGAAATTAGGAATTAGGAATTAGTAATGCGCAATGATTACATCTTCTAATTGCGCATTACGCATTACGAATTATGCATTGCTTTTCGGAGGTGATTTTTATGAAAAGATTTTTAACATTGGCGACGGTTTTTCTGTGTATGCTGATGATGACAACGGCATTTGCGTCACGAAAAGATTCAGCCTCCGAGCAACGTTGGCAAGTCGACCAACTTTCAGCCAAAACGCTTGAAAAACTTTACGAAAAATATCCCGATGCCGAACGCATTATCAAGGGTTGTTATGCCTATGCAACGCTGTCAAATTCGGGCGTCAAGGTACTGTTTCTTGGATCAAGTCACGGGCGCGGCATTGCCGTTAATAATCAGACGGGCGAAAAAGTTTATCTGCGCATGAAAGAAATTTCGGCAGGCTTGGGACTCGGCGCGAAGGAGTACAATTTAATTTTCTTGCTCAATACTAAGGATGCGTGGGATAATTTTATCATAGGCAAAACTAGATTCGGGACGAGTGCAGAGGCGTCGGCTAGTGACGGCGTAAGCGGCGGCTCTTTCGAGGGCACGCAATACGTTGCGCCGGGCGTCTGGGTTTATCAAATGACGACCAAAGGACTTACGCTTGAGGCAACGCTTAAGGGCATCAAAATTTACAAGGACAAAAAACTCAACAGGTGATTAGACATGAAAAAATTTTTAACAATCTGCGCGGCAATGTTAATGTTTATGTTCGCGTCAACCGCATTTGCTGAAGATAACAATATCAAGGCTACTTATTTCGTCGTGAATTGCCAAGAATCAATAACGCTTTGGGATTATCCTTCAACTCATGCGGGAAATCGTTTGGCGACAATTCCTTTGGGGCAGGCTGTCGGCTTTATCGAAGTCGTCGACGATAATTTTTCTAAAGTGAATTATGACGGACTTGTCGGCTATGTTATTTCTTATTATATTGCGCCGAGTTCGCCTTTCCGCGACGCCACCGTCGTTAATTGCAGACAATCTATCACTCTGCGCGAAGAACCTACCACTTATGCCCGCGAACTGATTCAAATTCCGCTCGGAACTAAGGTTAAATATCTCGGCGTCGAGACGAATTCTTTTTACAAAGTCGAATATCGCGGCATGGTCGGCTTCGTCTTAAAAACTTACCTTGAGATTGAGTAAATAAAAATTTGCAAAGAAAAAAGCTGTCACTCACTGAGCGGCAGCTTTTTTTAGGGACTAGTTGTTAGGAACTAGGAATTAGTAGTAACTAGTTCCCAGCTCCTAGTTCCTAATTTCTAATTACTTAGCTTTGATTTTCAAGTGCAACCAATTTATCTGCGCCGTAACGCTTACGAAGAACAGGCTTTTCTATCTTGCCCGTAGCATTACGCGGCACTTCGGCGAAAATAATTTTCTTCGGACGTTTATATCTCGGCAGGTCGAGACAGAAATTATTTATCTCTTCCTCAGTGCAGGTCATATTCGGCTGTATTTCGATAATCGCCGCAGAAATTTCACCGAGTCGACGGTCGGGCAAGCCGATAACCGCCACATCTTTAATTTTATTGAACTTGTGCAGGAAATCTTCAATCTGAACGGGATAAATATTCTCGCCGCCGCTGATTATAACGTCTTTCTTCCTGTCAACCAGAAAATAAAAGCCGTCTTCGTCTTGCCGTGCCATATCGCCCGTATAAAGCCAACCGTCCTTGAGAACTTCCGCCGTAGCTTCCGGATTATTGTAGTAACACGTCATGACGCCGGGACCTTTTACGCATAATTCGCCGACATTGCCGCGAATAACCTCAACATTAGCCTCGTCAACGATTTTACACTCCCAACGATAACCGGGCACGCCGATTGCTCCGACTTTTGAAATATTTTCCAAACCTAAATGTACACAGCCGGGACCCGTCGATTCGCTTAAGCCGTAATTCGTGTCGTAGTCGTGATTCGGGAAATATTTTTTCCAACGACTTATCAAACTCGGCGGCACAGGTTGCGCTCCTATATGCATAAGTCGCCATTGGTCGAGCTTGTAATCCTCAAGCTTTATATCGCCTCTGTCCAGTGCGTCAACTATATCCTGCGCCCAAGGAACTAATAACCAGACGATTGTGCATTGCTCCTTTGATACCGCGTCCAAAATTATTTCGGGCTTTGTTCCTTTTAACAAAACCGCTTTGGAACCCGCGACAAGTGAACCCATCCAATGAAATTTCGCGCCCGTATGATAAAGCGGCGGTATGCACAGGAAATTATCTTCGCGCCCCGTTAAATGATGTTTTTGCTCCATCTGCGCGGCTTGCGTCAAGCTTAAATGCTTATGAAGTATCGCCTTCGGAAATCCCGTCGTTCCCGATGAAAAATATATCGCGCCGAAATCGTCTTCCGTTATCCCGCCGACCATAGGTTTAAGGCTTGAGCAATCGTCAACCATTATGTGATAACTCTCCGCGAAACTCGGACAGTTGTCGCCGACATAAATTAAAAGGCGTCCTTTGCTGAGTCGTTCCGCGTTCGTTTCAATGCGTCCGATAAATTCCGAGCCGAAAATTATTACGTCGACTTCCGCAAGCTCCGCGCAGTATAAAATTTCCGCCGCGTCGTAGCGAAAATTAAACGGTACAGCTATCGCGCCCGCCTTCAATACTCCAAAATAAATCGGGAGCCACTCAAGGCAGTTATACATAAGAATTGCAACTTTATCGCCGCGCCTGACTCCGCGTTCAATCAAAAGATTCGCGCAACGATTAGCCTTTTCGTCGAAAACTCGCCATGTTATTTCACGACGATACGGCGCAAATGTATTCGATTCTATCAGACTGAATTCTTTCCAACTCATGCGCCTCGCGTCTGCTACCGTCGGATTTAATTCAACCAGCGCAACTTCATCGCCGTAAAGCGTGGCGTTACGCTCCAGATATTCCATTACGGGCATAAAATTTTTTGCTCCTTTGCTTTAAAGTTCAAACGCGCCTATTCTACACCTTAGCAGAAAATTTTAAAAGCAGTAGTTGAGCATTGCACCGACTGAATCAAAAACCTTTGTCGCCTCGCGCTTGACAAAATCTTTAGCCGTCGCGACCGTAAAGCCGCCAAATTTTCTTATCATCGGCAAATCGTTTGACTCGTCTCCTATTACATAAACTTTCCCGCGCCAATCGCATATTCGCATTAAATTTTCGACGCCCGCCGCCTTATTCATGCCTGCAATCACTATGTCGACGCTGTGAGTATTTTTTTGTGCAAAAATATGCTCGCCGAAGTCTCGATTCAACATTTCTGCCGCTGAAAATGCCTCGTCTGGATTTTTAAAATCCAATGCCAGCTGATTTATTCGCGGAAGTTTCTCAATCTGCGCGGGTTCGATTATTTCTACGGGGAAATTCCATTTATCTTTCTCGCGAAGTACCCACGAATTTTGCTTTACGTTCGCACAGTAAACTTTTTCTGCCGTCTCGAACGCCAAATGCATACTTTTCATTACAAACGGCTCTTTTATTATCTCTAACAATATTTTTTTCGGTAATTCGGTCTCGAAGATAACTTTTCCGTTGCCGTCGTGGATTATCGCTCCGTTTTCGCAAATCGCAAAGTCAATTTCCAATCCGAATTCCTCTAAATGCGTCGGCAACATTACATGAGCTCGACCCGTCACTATGCCAAATTTATTTCCTGCCGCTCGCCATTTCCTTATCGCCGATAAATTTTCTTCGGAAACTCGCTGATTTATGAACAATGTCCCGTCGAAATCGCTCGCCGCTACCTTAAAACTCATATATTATCGCCTCCGTTGGGCGTAAATAATTTTTCTCGTCGCTATAGTTACCAATAATTTTTTTGCCGCCTGTAATCGGCATTTTTACTTCGTGCGTCGTGAAATTTACAATCGTCATAAGCTTTTTGTCGCCCAAAGTCCGAGTAAAGATATAAAGCTCTTCATTTTCGGGATAAAGTTCCTCATATTCGCCGCTAATCAAGACTTCGCTCGAATTCCGCAACGCGCTGAGTTTCCGATAGAAATTTAACACGGAATCGGGATTTTTTTCTTGAATTTCCACGTTGCAAGCCTTAAAATCGTCATGAACAGGCAACCACGCCTTGCCGCTCGTAAAGCCAGCATTTTTCGACGAATCCCATTGCATAGGCGTCCGCGCATTATCACGACTGAATCTATGTACAAATTTCATCGCTTGCTTATCGCTTAAGCCGTCCGCTCGTGCCAAATCGTAATTCCCACGTGTAGAAATATCGTCGTAATCGTCTATCGAATTGAATTTGGCATTTTCAAAGCCGAGTTCTTCGCCTTGATAGATAAACGGCGTTCCGCGCAGAGTAAAAAGAATCGTCGCCAATGCCTTTGCCGCCAATTTCTTATCCGAACCGCTCGGAAAAAATGTATTTACTGAGCGCGGGCGATCGTGATTCTCAAAATATATCGGATACCAGCTGTTTGCAGTCGCAATTTGGCTTTCACTCAATGCCTTTTTCCATTCGCTCAATTTATACAGCCGCGCCCTATGCCATATCTCCACGCCGCGATTAAACATTATATTCACGTGGCTAAACTCGAAAAGCATATCAAAAACGCCCGTTTTGCCGACCCATTCACTTAAATTTTCGGGTTTAACGCCGTTCGCCTCTGCTACGGTGAAAATATCGCGTCCGACGAATACTTTTTCCTTGAATTCGCGCAGATAATCTAAAATCCCGTCGCAAGCCGCCGTTATATTATGTATCGAACTTAATCCGTCCTCCGAATCAACAATCCCGTCCTTAAATTCGCTCGGTTTCTTGATATAAACTATCGCATCTATCCGAAAGCCGCCCGCGCCCTTATCTAACCAAAAATTCGCCGCGTCATAAAGAGCTTGCCGAACTTCGGGATTTTCCCAATTCAAATCGGGCTGTGCCGTCGCAAACGTATGCAGATAATATTGCCCGCGTTCCTCGCAAAATTCCCATGCACTACCGCCGAATATACTGCGCCAATTAGTTTTTTCGTCGCGCCAGATATACCAATCGGCTTTTGGATTAGTTTTACTCGATTTAGACTCCAAAAACCATTGATTTTTATCCGAAGAGTGATTAAAAACCAAATCGACTACGATTTTTATGCCGCGTTTATCGGCTTGGGCGACTAATTCTTCAAAATCAGCCATTGTACCGAATCGCGGGTCAATATCTGTGTAATTTGAAATGTCGTAGCCATTATCGACCATAGGCGAAGGGAAAAACGGCGTCAACCATATAGCTCCGACGCCCAAAGAGGCGATATAGTCCAATTTTTTAATGACGCCGCGCAAATCGCCTGTTCCCGAACCCGTAGTATCGAGAAAACTCTTCGGATAGATTTGATAGACCGATTTTTTCTGCCACCAGCTTAAATTTTCCTTAGCCATAGCCCGATTACCTCCGTCGATTAAAATAGTTGGCGAAAAGAAACTTGCGGCGGAGATAGCCAGAGTTCCTTTGATAAATTCGCGTCGATTCATAATAAAAAACCTCCTTGCGGAGAATTTTAACCGATTCAGATAATTTTTACAACTATTTTAGTTCCGAGCGGAAAAATTTTATACAACTCGTATTCGCGACCGTTCAAAGTGATTTTAAGCCGAGTACCTTTGCCCGTTCGCAATTCCAAATTTTTAAAGTGTCTGTTCATGTCGTCGAAGATAAACCATTCTCCGTCGCGATAAAATTTCCCGTCGCTGGCGTCAAAAGGCAATCCGACGCCTTGAGATTTATATTTTGTTCGCAGAAGTAAAAATTCACCGTTTCTGAATTGCAATTCCTCAATGACGGGCGTTTTTTGGACGGAATGAGTAAAATTTATAATGAGCGGCAAATTTTCCTGTGCGTCGACGACTGCAAGGGTTTTATTCTCGGTAGCGACGACAATTTTGGGTTGAAAAGTTATTTGGAAGAGAACAAAGAGACTGACGGCGGCTAAAAATAAAAATTTCATAGCTAATACCTCCTTGAAATGATTTTAACACGTTGAACGGATTTGAGCAAAAAAAAAATCCCTCCGCCACTTGACGAAGGAATTTTTTTAGGAAAAGAGGAAATATCGTGGTAGTCTTTTTAAGTTATTTTATGCCAAGCTTTTTGTCGAAATAATCAAGGACATAAGCTTTGTTACTGCTAATCCAAAGGATATTTTGCCATTTGCCGTCGATTTTATACTCGTCAAAGCTGTCATCACGCGCTCTGTAATCAATTCCGACCATTGAGCAGAATTTTTTTATGACATCAATTAAATCGCCGCTCGTATCAATCAATCGAATATGTTTGCCGTTTTCCAAGCCGTAATAATTTCTTATCAGCCTTAACAGCGCGATTCTGTCAATTTTTTCGTTGCCTGACATATTTTTTCACTCCATATAATGTTTTATATCCAATATCGAACAGGTTTTAAACTTTATCAGAGTAATTGCCTCGAAACGACTGATTTTTTTTACGCCGTTATAGTAATCATTGCCTTTTTCTTCATGATTTATAACATTTATTCCAAATTTCCTGTAGTCAGTCCGAACTCTGCTTTTTAAGTCCTCAAAACTTTTATATTCGCCGTTTTCAATCCCTATATCGAATAAAAACTTGTAATCAAGGATACTTTCCATTATTCCCATACTTACTTCCTCAAAATGAAAACGAAAAAACCGCTCCGATAGAACTCAACCAGTGGAAGGACGATTGTTACCATTGATAAGTGGATTACCAAAGCGATTTTTTCGATACAAACTTCTAAATATATTTGCTATATAATGAACTTCAACTCAAAACCGCCATACCATTATAAAAAAAAAAAAAAATAGTCAATACCTTCACGAAAAAAATTTTTAGCCGATTTTATCCGCTGTCTTGAAAAAAGTAGCGATTAATATATAATCGGCGGCGGTGATGAAATTGTTTGAGTATGAATTTATGAGAAATGCGTTAATGGCGGTGATATTGGTAACGCCGCTGTTCGGCTTGTTATCGACAATGGTTGTCTCGAATCGAATGGCATTTTTTTCAGACTCATTAGGGCACGGAGCGTTTACGGGCATAGCAATCGGGGCATTATTGGGCGTCGGCTCGGAAATTGCGGGCTTGCTGGGCTTTTCGATAGGATTTGCGTTGCTGATAACGTACATAAAAAACAAATCACACGCGGGCGCGGATACGGTTATAGGAGTTTTCAGCTCAACGGCGATAGCTTTAGGCTTAATGATAATGTCGGCGGGCGGACAATTCAACAAATTTTCGCGATTTCTAATCGGAGACCTGTTGAGCATAACAAAAGGCGATTTATTGGGGCTTTTGGTGGTATTTTTGATAGTTTTGGTGAGTTGGGCGATACTTTTTAATCGATTGCTGATAATCTCGGTGAATCAGACGTTGGCACGAAGTCGCGGAATAAAAACACAGCTGATTGAGTCGATTTTTGCGGTATTATTGGCGATAATCGTAGCATTAAGTATACAATGGGTCGGGATTTTGATAATCAATGCGCTTTTAGTTTTGCCCGGAGCGGCGGCGCGGAATGTAACCAACTCGGTAAAAAGTTATCATATATTGAGCGTGATAATCGCGTTAAGTTCGGGATTAAGCGGATTATTTTTATCATACGAGCTGAATTCTGCGACGGGAGCGACGATAGTGGTATTTGCGGCGATAATTTATTTTGTGACGTTGATTTTAAAGCCGCGAATGATAAAGTAGGAGGATTTTTAATTGGGAAGAAGTTTATCGCTGATATTGGTAGGAATGGCGGGGATATTTTGGGCAAGTTCGGGCGTCGCAGTGCAAGATTTTTTTCTGCACTCGAAAAAAACGGCAATGGAGCTTACAAATATCCGAATGTGCATTGCCGGAGCGATTTTGATAATAATAGCGGCTCGGAGGAAAAAATTTCGTCTGACATTGGGAATCATGAATAAAAACCCGCGAAACTGGCTTGATTTAATAATTTACGGCGTTATCGGCGTGGTTTTAATGCAGTTTACATATTTTAAGGGAATAGAAATAGGCGGAGCGGCGGCGGCAACGGTAATTTGTTATGCGTGTCCCGCAATGGTGGTTATATGGGAAAGTTTTTATAATAAAAGTCTTCCGAAGGTCGGAGAGATTTTGGCGGTAATTTTGGCGATGCTCGGAGTATTTTTATTGGTAACGGGCGGGAATCCGACAAAATTATTGGTTCCGATGGCTTGCGTATTATGGAGTTTGGGGAGCGGCGCGGCATTTGCATTCAGCGCGATATATCCGAAACATTTATTTGCTAAAAAAATAGACCCGTATTTTTTAACGGGTGTGGGAATGTTTATCGGCGGGATTTTTACATTTTTGCTGATAGAAAATTGTAGTTGGACGGGATTTTTTAAGTCGGAAGTGTTTTTTGATGTGAGCTGGATAATAATTTTTGGAACGGTGGGGGCATTTTTGAGTTTCAACGCGGGCTTAAAAAATTTAACGCCGGAGGAAGCGTCGATAACTGTTACGACGGAGCCAGCGGCGTCAGTAATAATAAGTTGGGCGATATTCGGGACAAAATTCGGGATAATCGAGTCGTTTGGAATAATTTTGGTGTTGTTGGCTATAATAATGCCGTCGATAATAAAAAAATAAGCCCTTCACAAAGTCGGAAGGGTTTTTTAATGATTTAGGCGAGATTATTTTTCTTTTATGTCCAAACCTGCGTCTTTAAGGAGTTTGCTATAAATATCGCAACGCTTTTCAAATTCGTCGGCTTCATTTTCGTATTGTTTTTTAATTTCGGGTGTCATATCGTTGACTATAGGCTCGGAAAGCATAATTAAGCTTGCGAGGAAGGAGCGACCGGCATTAATCAGCGCATTTTGGATTTCGGGCTGGGAATTTAACTGCTTAAATTTCTCCCATTGCTCTTTATCGTCGGGTTTGCCGTCTTTATCAAGGTCGGCTTTCGCCAAAAGCTCTTCAATGTTATTCAAAACGTATTGATTCTGCGCGTCGGTATCCATTTGCAAATATTGACGAAATTGCGGCTCGCGTTCTTTAATCGCATCGTCAACGACTTTATAAGTGCCGTAACCCAAGAGAGCAAAAGCCGCTACGCCTAAAACACCTAAAATCAAAACTCCAATCAAAATTTTTTTAACCATTTAAATTATCCTCCAAAATTTTTTAACAAGGTTATAATTTATTTTTCCCATAATAAAGCGACCGTCACGCCCTTAAAAGCGGTTTTTGGAAGAGCAAAGCGGGCATTTTCTACGCAACATAAAGCCGCCGCTTCGCAGACATTGCCGACACCTACCGACCGCGTAACGAATTTTGATTCTTCAAGCTTGAATTCGTCGATTTTCTTTTGGAGTTCGGAGACGGGAAAAAATTTTATATCAAGTCCCATGACTTCCGCTAAAGATGTAAGCCCGATTTCGTCTTTTTTAGCGTCGACACTCGCCAAAAGTTTTACCCGTTCTATCGGCTGGTGAATCATTGCGCAAGCCCGTTGAATTGCCTCGAAAATTTTCAGCGAAGACGCTCCTCGCCGACAACCTACGCCCGCTATTAAATTTTGCGGAATTAAATTCAATCGAACTTCGCCCGCAGTTACAAAAACGTCTTCGCCCTTTAAAATCGCCGTGTTAATCGCCTTAATCGCCTCTTTGGGTTCGGGAACAAGCCCCAGTCGCGAAGATACCGCGTCAACAGAAAATTTTTCCGCAACGTCTGTAGCCGTCGTGATAACCGGATTAGCCTCAATCGCCTTTGCAACTTCAACCGTGAGTTCGTTCGCCCGCCCGACGTGCCCGCTTAAAAGGCTGATTACATTTTGCCCGCGTTCGTCGATAACCAAAACCGCAGGGTCGCTGAGCTTGCTGACTATATGCGGCGCAATTATTCGCACAACAATTCCCGCCGCGCAGATAAAAATAAGTCCGTCAAACTTGCCGAAAATTTCTCCTACCAAATCGGCAAGCTTATTGAAATTCCTGCCCTTAGCAAACGTCTGACCGCCGACTTTCGCCGCAATTTTCTCGGCAAGACGCGCCCCATTTGCCGTTAATGAAATAATTGCTGTTCTCACTTTAAAATTTCGCCTGCCTGAACATATGACTGAATTTCGGGGAATAAAGATTGGACTTCGGGCGATTTTCAGAATTCAAACAATGCCCGATGATAATTAGTGCCGTGCGGTCGATATTCGCCTCCTGAACTTGCTTGACGATTGTATCGAGCCGCCCCTTGATAACTTTTTCCTCGCCCGGCCATGACGCTTTATAAACTACAGCAACAGGCGTCGAAGATTTAAAGCCCGCCGACATAAGCTCGCGCTTTATCTCGTCCAAAAGATTTATCGATAAAAATATACAAAGCGTCGTTTGGTGTTGCGCGAGTTTTTTGAGTGATTCGGTATCGGGTACGGGAGTCCGCCCGCCGCGCCGCGTGATTATGACGGTCTGTGTTATGCCCGGTATCGTGTATTCTTGCTTGAGGGACGCCGCCGCCGCTAAAAAAGAACTCACGCCCGGCGTTACGTCAAATTCTATGCCGCGTTCCGTCATTACGTCCATTTGTTCCTGAACCGCGCCGTAAATCGACGGGTCGCCCGTATGCAGTCGGACGGTCGTTTTGCCCGCTCTTTCCGCCAGCGTTATGACGTGCATAATTTCTTCCAACATCATCTGCGCGGAATTGTAAATTTCTGCGTCGGCTCTGCAAAAGTTTAAAATGTCTTCGTTGACGAGAGAACCCGCGTAGATTACGACATCTGCTTCTTTGAGGAGTCTCAGCCCTTTGACTGTGATTAAATCGGGATCGCCGGGTCCCGCTCCGACTATGTGAACCATTGCTCCTACCACCTTTTTTAAAAAATTTTCTACACGAAATGATTTTAACACGCAGGGATTTTTCACGCAACGTCAAAAACTGCCGCAGAAAAAATTTTCTTGACGGTTGCCAAATGTAATGATACAATCAGCGCGTTTTCTAAATAAATCTTTGAAATTTGAAGTGCATCACCTTCGCGGGCATAGTTCATCGGTAGAATGAGAGCTTCCCAAGCTTTAGAGGTGGGTTCGATTCCCATTGCCCGCTTAATACAAAGAGGCACGTTAAATGGCGTGTCTCTTTAAATTTTACGCGGCTTGCTTTTTCTGTAAAGCATGATATAATTCCCGCGTATTGATTCGGGCGCAAGCTCCGAATTGTACAGGAGAATTTTTAAGGTTGTAAGGAGATTTATTTTATGGCTTTTGAAGACAAAACACTCGTTTGCAAGGACTGCGGAAAAGAATTTACTTTCACTGCGGGCGAACAGGAATTTTATTCCGAAAAGGGTTTCGAGAATGAGCCCGTCCGTTGCCGCGACTGCCGTGACAAACGTAAACGCACTCGCGACGGCGGCGAACCCCGTCAAATGTTCACAGTAACCTGCGCCGAATGCGGCAAGGAAACCGAAGTTCCGTTCGAGCCAAAGAACGAACGTCCTGTTTACTGCCGTGATTGTTTCAACAAACATCGTCCTGCGCGGCGAGCACGGTTCCAATAAAATTTAAGTCGTTAAAAAAAAATCAGCCCGAAGTTTTTTTCGGGCTTTGTTTTTTATCAGAAAAATCTTTTGCGCGGCTCTTCAATGTACAGAGCTTTAACGCTTATATCGACCGCTTGAACTAGCATTCCCGTCGTAAATTCTATCGCCTCGCGAATATAGCCTTGCGTCTGCCTAATCAGCGTCGGTATGTGGTTCCCGTAACTTAAAACGACTTCGCAGGAAATTGTTAAGCCGCGTTCTTCTTCGCCGTGCAAAAGGTGTTTAACCGCGACATTCTTTAAAGTCTTGACGAAACCCCGCGACTTAATAATCTTTTCGACTATCGACAGGATAACTTTATCGTCGATAATCAACTTGCCGTAATAACTGAACACGGGGCGCACGATTGATTTTTCGCCGAGCTTGCGACGTTTAACTTGCGACTGCTTGAATAAAGATTGCAACGGATTGACTAAGTAGCCAGAAAAATGCGGCTTTAGTTCAATCGTCGGTACTGGGATTATGTGCTTGCCCTCTTTAAGCCGGTGGAATTGTGCCGCCTCAATCTCCGAACGTGACGCAATATCTTCAATGCGCACAATCAGCTGAATCGACGGGAGACGGAGCGTTTTGGCGATTTTGTGAACCATATTTTCCGAAGTACCGATAACTAAAATTCTATGCGGCTGGATTCTCTGAATAGCCTCGCGAACTTCTTCAGCGTGACCCGGTAAAACAAAAATCGCTCGCCTAACTGCCATAATTTTACTTTTCTCGGTCTTGGCTGATTCGCCCGCTATTATGTGCCCGTCCTTAATCAAAATCCCGTCGTCAATAATCGCGTCGGCTGCGTGTTCGCGGGCTACTTGCAACGCCCGATGACTTTTCCCTGTGCCGCTCGGTCCTACAAGTGCTATCACGTCCATAAAAATCTCCTCCTCGAAAATCATTTTGCCACAAAGCCGACCTAAATGCAATCAGTTTCTGAATTACGACTGAAAAATTTTTCAAATATTTTCCTTGAATTTTTCTGCCGACGAAATCATTTCGCGGGCATTTTTTATTGCCGATAGAGATTCTTCGCCCGAAGTCATGCGCGAAATTTCCAAAACGCGCTCTTCATCATTGAGCCGCTTAACCGTCGTGATTGTTCGCCCATTGACTTCCGATTTTTTTATCTGCAAATGAATATCCGCCATGCTCGCGATTTGCGGTAAATGCGTTATGCAGAGGACTTGCCGACCGCGTGAAATTTTCGCAACCGATTCTGCTACAGTTTTTGCCGTCACGCCGCCCAAGCCCGCGTCTATTTCGTCAAAAACCATTGTTTCTGCCGAATCTGCGCGTCCTGCCGATATTGTTTTTATTGCTAAAGCTATTCGAGACAATTCGCCGCCCGATACGACTTTCGACAACGATAATTTTTCCTCGCCGACGTTTGCAGAAAATTTTATATCGGCTTTGTCGCCGCCGTGTGCCGATAATCTTTCCGAAGGCTCAACGATTATCTCAAATTGCGCTTGCGGCATTCCCAATCGCCGAATTTCAAGTTCAATCGCCGCGCTTAAAGTTCTTGCCGACTCTTGACGAAGTTTCAAAAGCTCTTTCGCACAAAGTTTGGTTTGAATTTCAATCTCGGAAATATTTTTCTGCAATTCCTCAACATCCGAATCAAAATTTTCCGCCTCAGCAATCTCGACGCGAATTTTCTCCAGCCGTTGCAAAATATCATTGACTGTCGCGCCGTATTTATGCTTGAGCTTAAAAATTACGTCCGACCGCGCTTGAAGTTCGTCTAATCGTTCGGGCGAAAAGTCCAAACTCTCTCCATAATCCCGAATTTCCTCGTAAGCCTCGCGCAGATTAATTTCCGCGTCCTCCAAAAGTTGCCGCGCCGAATTTAACTTATCATCGTATCGAATCGCAATATCCAAATTCTTTTCCGCCCGCGCCAATGCCGTTAATATATCAAAGTCCTCGCCGTTCAAAATCTGCGCGGATTTATTAACGTGTTCGGCTATTTTCTCCGCATGTGAAAGTTTTTTAATCTCCGCGTTGAGTTCCTCGTCCTCATTGGCTTTAAGATTGGCGGAAGATATTTCTTGCTCCTGCCAACTTAAAAAATCCAATCGCTGAAGATTTTCTTCCCGCGCAGATAATTTCTTCGACAACGAACGAACTTTTGTATTAAATTCGCGATATAACCCTTGAAAATTCTTAAGCTCGGCAGAAATCTTTTCGTCATCAATAAGCGAATAAATTTTTTCTTCGTGAAGCAACTCCAAACTCTTATTCTGCCCGTGAACGTCTACAAATGCCGCGCAAAATTTTTTTAACGCCGCCAGAGTTATCAATTTGCCGTCCAAAGTTATCGAATTCTTTTCGGCGCGAGAAATTTTCCGCTCGACAGTTATAATCTTCCCTTCAACCGAAAAATCAGCCGCAACGCGCAGATATTCAAAGCCTTTGCGAATTTTATTCACACTAAGACGATTTCCCAACGCCGCGCCCAATGCATCAATCAAAATTGATTTGCCCGCGCCCGTTTCGCCCGTCAATATGTTCAATCCCGCTCCGAATTCCACCGTCACATTCTCTATCAGCGCGAAATTTTCAACCGTTAAAGTTTTAAGCATTTATTTTTTGCCCGTCGAACCGCGTTTAGTCAGCGGAACGCCTTTTTTGCACAGCGGACAATCTTCGGGCTTGTAAGTTTCAACGTCCATATGCAACAGCGCAAAACTCGGAACGTCGCCGAAATTGACTTTGCCGCCCGACCTGTCTACCAACATTGCCACTGCAACAGGAATTCCGCCAAATTGCTTTACAACGTCAATGACTTCGCGAACGGAGCCGCCCGTCGTGACAATATCCTCGACAATCAAGACGCGCTCGCCTTCATGCAACGTAAAGCCGCGCCTAAAAGTCATTTTTCCATCGACGCGCTCCGTAAAAATCGCTCGCGTGCCCAAAGCTTTGCCGGTTTCATGCGCCAAAATGATTCCGCCCGTCATCGGACCGACAACCGTTTCGATTTTTGCGTCTTTGAAATGTTCAGCCATTGCCTTACAAAGTTTTTCGGTCATTTTTGGGTTCTGGAGCACGTTGAATTTCTCAACATAGTGCGCCGAGTGATTGCCTGACGTAAGACTGAAATGACCGGTCATAATTGCGCCCGTCTCAACCAGTAAGTCGTAAACTTCTTTTTCTGTCATGATTTTATATCCTCCAAAATTTTTAAAGCCGCCTCGCGTGGATTTTCAGCCGCCCTTATCGGTCTTCCGATTACCAAATGCGTCGCGCCGTTTTGAAGTGCCGCTTTGGGCGTCGAAATTCTTTGCTGGTCGTTAATATCCGCTCCCGCAGGTCTTATGCCGGGCGTTATGATTAAAAATTTCTCTCCGCAAGCCTCGCGAATCAATTTTGCTTCCTGAGGCGACGCTACAACCCCGTCAAGTCCAGCCGATTGCGCGAGTTTGGCAAATTCAATCACTTGCTCCGAAATTTTCAATGCGCCGCACCATTCCGATTGATTTAGGCTCGTCAAAATTGTTACGGCTATCAATTTCGGACGTTCGACGCCGCGCAGTTCCGATTCTTTGCGAAGAGCCTCCGCCGCAGTCTTCATCATCGTAAAGCCGCCCGACGCATGAACGTTTAAAATGTTCGCACCGAGATTCATTAACGAACATAAACCGCCCGCAACCGTGTTCGGTATGTCGTGGAGCTTTAAATCCAGAAAAATTTTCTTGTCCTGCGACTTAAGCCACTCTACCACGCCCGCACCGACCGAATAAAAAAGTTCCATGCCGACTTTGTAAAAATTCACCGCGTCGCCCAAATCATTAACGAGTTTTTTAACGTCGTCCATTGTGTGGAAGTCCAACGCAACTATCAATCGTTCGTCAGCCATTTACAACACCTCCGCCAAAAATATTTCCTTGAAAAATTCTTTGCAAAGCTTTAAAATCCTGCGCAGGGTGATTTTAATTATCTACGACTTAACATTAACAAATTGCAAGGGAATGATATGATGCGGCTGTTTATTGCCATAGAATTTGACGAAGAAATTTTACAATCTCTGACGAAATTGCAATCTGAATGGAAAGTTTCAGGTGTGCGCGGTAACTTCACGCCCGTTCAGAATCTTCACTTGACTTTGGCGTTCATAGGAGAATATGGAAATCCAAATGCCGTCTTGGAAGCGATTAATTCTGTTTCCTTTGCCCCATTTTCCATAAATCTTGACGGTATCGGAACTTTCAGAGATATTTTTTGGGCTGGGATTTCAGAAAACAATGCAATGTCAAATTATGTTCGACGACTGCGGAGAGTTTTGGCGGAAAACGGTATCCCATACGACAGAAAAAAATTTTCTCCACATATAACCTTAGTTCGCAGTGCAGAATTCAACAGAAATATGGAAGAACTGCTGAAAAATCCTCCTAACGGAGAAATGGAAGTCAAATCTGTATCGCTCATGTCCTCTACACGAGGCAAAAACGGTATGATTTATACTAAGGTCGGCGGCGTTGAGGCAGATTAAAGCAAAATAAATAGAAACAATAAATTACAGTTGGAGAGTGATAATAAAATGTGGCGCGGACTTTATACGGCGGCAACTGGCATGGTGAGCGAAATGAAACGCACCGACGTTATCGCAAACAATATCGCCAACGCCGCGACGACCGGTCATAAAAAAGACGTGGCTGTTCATAAGGAATTCCATAAAATACTGATTAAGCGCGTCAACGACTTCGAGGAAGGCGGCATTTTGGGCGTAGGCGGCGCACCTTTCGGCACATTGGCGGAGCTGGGCACGTCGAAAAAAGACGTTACTCAGGTAAAAGGTTTCAGCGCGGATCCGTTTTATCGTCCCGGTATCGGTGAACTCGGTTTGGGCGATTATATTGACGAAATTGCCGTTGACTATCAGCAGGGCGCAATCGAATCAACGGGCAACACCTTTGATTTGGCGATTGTCGGCGACGGATTCTTTGCCGTCCAAACTCCTAACGGCGTCCGCTACACTCGCAACGGCGCGTTCTTTAAAAATAGTCAAGGTTATCTGCAGGATATTCGCGGTTACAATCTGCTTGATACGGCGGGCAATCCCATTCGCATTCCCGATAACGTCCCAGATTCGCGAATTGTAATAACAAATGACGGCACAGTTTCAATTCCGGGCACTGAAACGCGCCTTGACGTTCAAACTAATCGTTGGACTGCCGTCGGCGATATGGATAATACTCAAAGCCTCGCGCAGATTCAGTTCGTCGAGTTTGGGCACAGGCTCGCCACTCAAAAGCGCGGCGATAATCTTTATTATCTTGTCAACGATAACGAAGGTAATCAGCCTGTCGCGCAGGGCGTTGAACAAAATATTCGCGATAGAATAATGAATCCCGACTTTCAACCGCGCCCAGCCTCTGGCGAAATTCTTCAAGGTTCACTGGAAAAATCTAATGTTGCGGTTGTTTCCGAGATGGTTGAGCTGATTCACAATCACCGCCTTTACGAGACAAACGCCAAAGCGGTTCAAACTCAAGACGCTATGCTTGACACTTCGGTTAATCAAATCGGAGCGGTCGGCTAAGGAGGTGTCAGGAGCAAGGTTTTAGGTTTTAGTCTAATCCCTAATTCCTAATTCCTAATCCCTAGTATATGATTGAAATTAAAGGCTTAAAAAAATCGTTTGGCGATTTACACGTTTTAAAAGGTATCGACCTTCACATTGACGAGCGCGAAGTCGTAGTTATAATCGGTCCGAGCGGCTCTGGTAAGTCAACTTTGTTGCGTTGCATAAATTATCTGGAGGAACCGACGGACGGCAGAATTACCGTTGACGGAATTCCGATGAACAGCGACGAAAATATCAACAAAGTCCGCGAGGAAGTCGGAATGGTGTTTCAGCGGTTTAATCTTTTCCCGCATATGACTGTTCTCGACAATATCACCCTTGCGCCTATGAAAGTTCGTAAAGTTTCACGCTCTAAAGCTGAACAGACCGCGCAGGATTTATTGGACAGGGTCGGCTTAGGAGATAAATCAAATGCTTATCCAAATCAACTTAGCGGTGGACAACAACAGCGAGTCGCAATCGCCCGCGCCTTAGCTATGCAACCTAAAGTTATGCTGTTCGACGAGCCGACTTCCGCTCTCGACCCGGAAATGGTTGGCGAAGTTTTAGACGTTATGCAACGCCTCGCCGAAACCGGAATGACTATGGTTATTGTAACTCATGAAATGGGTTTTGCTCGCGAAGTCGGGACGCGGCTTTTATTCGTCGACGGCGGATATATCATTGAGGACGGCAACCCGCGTGAAGTCTTCGAGAACCCTAAAGAGGAACGCACCAAAGCTTTCCTGTCGAAAATCTTATGAACTAAAAATCCCCGGCGACCTTGCAGGGGATTATTTTTTGTCCAAACACTGCATCTTAGCAAAAATTGTTTATCGGGTATTGTCGCCCGATTTTGCTCAAAAATTATTTTGAAAAGGATTTTCCTTTCAAAGCCGCTGTGATACAATTTTTTCAAAAATTTTTGGAGGAATCATTATGAACAGAGGAAATTTCTTTCGACGAGCCTTTTCAATTCTCTTTGCAATCTCGATTATGACTTTCGCCGCCGTTTCGCACGCTGAAATCTATATCGGCGAAGGTTCTTACTGCATGAGCGAAGGTGAAAATCTCGGAGTCGCTAAAGAACGCGCTAAAGCCGATGCAATGCGCAATGCTTGCGAACAAGCCGGCGTTTACGTCAAAAGTTATACTCGCACAAAAAATTTAATGCTTGAAGAAGACGTTATCGAGACTATGACAGCCAATATCATCAAATTGGTTGAGGAACCGCATTTCAAAATGCTTGAGGAAGTCGATAATCTCGAAGGAATTATGATTCGTGTTACTGTAAAGGCTCAAATAGACGATTCGGACATCATGCGCTGGCTTAACAATGATTCAAACCAAATATCAGATATGGTTTCTCAAATGGAGACTTTAAGAAAGGCTAATCAAGAACAAGAACGCCAAATAACTGAATTGAAACGACAACTCTCCTTTAATCCATATGACAGAGAAAAAATCATCAAAAAATTTGAAAATGAAGATAAAATTTTCCTGTCGAATCAAAAAGTAGAGGAAGCAACAAAACTTTGGGAGAAAAAAGATTTTATAGGTGTAATAAGTCTTTGTAATGAAGCTCTTGATTTGAATCCCAATAATGAACTTGCATATTCTAGGCGTGGAACAGCTTATATGGACGGCTTAAAAAAATATGAACAAGCTATGCAGGACTTCAATAATGCAATCAAGCTCAATCCAAAGTTTGATAAGGCTTACTATAATCGCGGCGTTGCTTATTTTGATTTAGGACAATACGAATTAGCTATTAAAGATTATAACAAGACAATTGAGCTTAATTCAGATGATTTTGAGGCTTATAACAATCGCGGCGTTGCTTATCGAGGTCTCAAGCAATACGAATTAGCTATTAAAGATTATGACAAGGCTATCGAACTCAATCCGAATTTTGATTTGGCGTACAACAATCGCGGCAATGCTTATGGAATACAAGGACAATACGAGCGAGCCATTCAAGATTTCAACAAGGCTATCGAACTCAATCCGAATTTAGCAGATGCATACTATAATCGCGGCAATGCTTACGGAATACAAGGACAAAAAGAGCGAGCTATTCAAGATTATAACAAGGCTATCGAATTAAATCCGAATTTAGCAGATGCATACTATAATCGCGGCAATGCTTACGGAATACAAGGACAATACGAGCGAGCCATTCAAGATTATAACAAGGCTATCGAATTAAATCCGAATTTAGCAGATGCATACTATAATCGCGGCAATGCTTACGGAATACAAGGACAATACGAGCGAGCCATTCAAGATTTCAACAAGGCTATCGAACTCAATCCGAATTTTGATTTAGCGTACAACAATCGCGGCAATACTTATCTTAAATTAGGACAAAAAGAGCGAGCTATTCAAGATTATAACAAGGCTATCGAATTAAATCCGAATTTAGCAGATGCATACTATAATCGCGGCAATGCTTACGGAATACAAGGACAATACGAGCGAGCCATTCAAGATTTCAACAAAACAATCGAGCTGAATCCGAATTATGCCGACGCTTACACCAATCGCGGACTGGTTTATATGTACGGCTTAAAACAATATGAAAAAGCTCTTAAATCCTTTGACAAGGCTCTCGAAATTAATCCAAACCATACAAAAGCGAAAAACAATCGTAAGGACTGTCTTAAGAAACTTGGCAGGTAAAAAATAATCCTCTGCCTTGAACTTGCGGCGGAGGATTTTTTTTTGCTATTATGAACAAAATTTTCTTGGAGATGATTTTATGGGAGAAATTGAAATTGTTAATTTGATAGTTGAATGGGACTATAACAAAGCCGAATTAAATTGGAAAAAGCACGGAATAAGATTTAGGGTAGCAGCGCGAATTTTTCTTGACGAAAATAAATTTGAAGATTATGATGAACTGCATAGCGATGAAGAGGACAGATGGAAAGTTGTTGGCAAGGTAAGAGATGTTCTGGTAGTTATTTACACGGAACGTGGCGAAAAGTACAGAATAATTTCAGCTCGATATGCAACAAAAGAAGAGGAGGACGAATATTATGGGCAGTATCCGTATTTATAAGGGAATGCCGCCATTGACGGAGGAAGAAATAGCTGAACTCAATAGAAACAAGCCAAAATCAGATGATGAAATTGATTTCAGTGACATTCCACCGTTGACGAAAGAAGAACTTGCCAGAATGAGACAAGATCGGCTCCGCAGACAAAAACAAAAAATTGCAAGCTGAAAAAAATAATCCTCTGCTGATAACTTGCGGCGGAGGATTTTTTTTGTTATTATAAACGAAATTTTTAGGAGAGGTGACTTTAATGGACAGCAAAGTCTTATTCAATGTTCAATATGGTCTGTTTGTCCTCAGCGCGAAAGACGGCGACAAGGATAACGCTTGCATAATCAACACCGTGACGCAAGTGACCGCCGCGCCCGTCAGCAAGGACAGAATTTCTATCGCCGTGAATAAATCCAACTTCACGCACGACATCATCGCCAAAACTAAAAAATTCACCGTGTCGATTATCAGCGAGGCGGCGACTTTCGATTTGTTTAAGCGTTTCGGCTTCCAAAGCGGCAAAAACGTCAATAAATTCGCCGACTTCGACAAAGTTCAACGCACGTCGAACGGTACACTTGCCATAACCGAAGGAACCAACTCATTTATCAGCGCAAATGTGATTCAGCAGGTCGAACTTGATACCCATTCGATTTTCATTGCCGATATTGTCGACATGGAGAAATTTAACAACACTCCTTCCGCGACTTACAATTTCTATCAAGCGAACATTAAGCCGAAACCCGCGCCGGTCGGAAAAACTGCGGACGGCAAGACAATTTGGCGTTGCAGAGTTTGCGGCTATGAATACGTCGGCGAAGAAGTACCTGCTGATTTCATTTGCCCGATTTGTAAGCACCCCGCGACAGATTTTGAAAAAGTCGCTCCTGTCGCGCCCAAAAATAAATATGCCGGCACTAAGACAGAAAAAAATCTTCAAGAGGCGTTCGCGGGCGAATCTAAAGCGCGGAACATGTACACTTACTTTGCAAGCGTCGCTAAAAAGAACGGTTACGAACAAATTGCCGCGCTTTTCCTCAAAACAGCCGATAACGAAAAGGAACACGCCAAACTTTGGTTTAAAGCACTGGGCGAACTCGGAACTGTTGAAGAAAATCTTTTACACGCGGCAGACGGCGAAAATTATGAATGGACGGACATGTATGCGCGTATGGCTCGCGAGGCTGATGAAGAAGGCTTCCATGAACTCGCCGAACAGTTCAGAGGCGTCGCGGCTATCGAAAAACATCACGAGGAACGTTATCGCAAGCTGTTGAAGAACGTCGAAATGCAGGAAGTGTTTAAAAAAGCGGGCGTTCAAGTTTGGGAGTGCAGAAATTGCGGGCACATTGTCGTTGGTACGCATGCTCCAGATCTTTGCCCCGTATGTTTACACCCGCAAGCATTTTTTGAAATCACCGCAGAAAATTATTGAGCTTAAATACATAAAAAAATTAAACGGACGGTTGAAATAAGCCGCCCGCTTTTTTTATCCCTAAATCCTAATTCCTAGTCCCTAGTTCCTATCTCGCGCCCAATTCCACGCGAAGTAAGTCGTATTCATCATGAAGTTCACGCAGTTTCAAAATGTCATTGGCGGCTTGTGCGCTTTCCGCCTTGCGAACCTCAATTTCAGTTCTAAACGGTTCTTCATAGCTAGCCAAAATTTCTTTGACGCTGTTATCAGCCGCAGTTTTGAGTTCATCGGCGAGATTATCAGCCAAATAGCGGCATTTTTGATTAAGTTCTTGACGAGCTTGCATTTCGGCTTCGACACGACGCCGCTCCGCCTCATTCTGCGCGGCAAGTTTAGCGTCAAGCTGTTCTTTATCGCTGTTATTGCCCAAAAATTTTCCGAGTGCGCCGATAACGCCCGCGATTGTAATTATCGGACCGATAATCGGTACGACTGAGCCTAAAACTCTGCCGACAGCTGTTTCCGCTATCGCCTTGCCGATTCCAGTTTTGGCGAGTTGTGCCGCGATTGCCGTACCGCTTTCCGTCAAAAGTCCAGCCGCAATTCCTATCGTTGAAGGGTCAAGTTTAGCGTCGTCGTCCTTTTTTACGACCAATTCTTGAGTTTGTTGGGTATTTACGTCGTTAAGCCGCGCCAAAATATTTTTAAAGCTCTCGGCGTCCACGCTCGACGACTCAATTTTTATTTCCGCGAAGGATTTCAATTCCAATTCCAAAATCGCCGCCGTCTCTTGCAGTTGACGTTGAATTTCTGCTTGAACTTTTGCGTTGAGTTTCGCGACTTCCTCGCCCATAATTTCATTAAGCTGATTTTGTTTATCGCGATTCGACCAGATTATTTGCGGGAGCATTTCGCCGAAAATTTCTGCCTTCGTGTCAATGTAAGTGTTAATTTCGCGCCGCATGGAAATTTTTTGCTTATTAAAAGTCTCAAGGACTTGATTCATCTTGCGGAGCAACTCGGAATTCTCTTTTGCCTCCAGTTTACCAATGAATTCGTCCAAAATATTTTCCAGCTGTTTGATTCCGCCGCGCAGAATTTCAAAGGAAGTCGTGCGCTTGAGTTCGTTAAGGATAACGTTTTTAAGTTCGCCAAGCCCGCTTTTTTCCACAAGTCCCGATTTATTTTCCGTGCGACCTTTATGAGCACGCGCCGCGTTGACCGTCACGATACAATATTTTTCGTCAACGTCTTCAATGCCGACTTGTTTCATATTAACGGCGACTTTGCGCTTAATTTCTTGAATATTTTCGTCGCGTCTGCCCAAATCGCCATTTTTATCGTTGAGAACGATGATAATTTTCTTGCCTGCGTCGGCTATTTCCTTCATGCGGCGATAATTTTCTTCTTTTTCGTTAGAACCAGTCGTACTCATGACGAAAAGGACAATATCCGCCTTTTTTAGGTGTTCTTGAGTAACTTCTTCGTGTTCAATCGGCGCGAAAATGCCGGGCGTGTCAGCGATTTTATAACCTTGCCAATCGTAGTAAGTCACGGCGTCGGTCGTCGGCTTATCTTCGACTTCGGCTTTATCTTCGCCGATAAGTTCGTTAAGAATGCTAGATTTGCCCGCGTTGTAAATGCCGTAAACCATAATTTCAGGCTCGACCTTGCTGATTTTAGTCGCGCAGATTTCGGCAAAAGTTTTTCCGAGTTCGGCGGAGTCATCAGGATATTTAGCGAAAAAACTTTCGACGCGCCCCGCCTTTTCAGCCAATACGCTTTGATAATCTTTGAGTTCGTTCATAAATTTTTCCCTCCTCAATGCAGAGTGTAAACTATTAAATGCCGTCTTTCAAGCCGATTTAAAACTTTTATCACGTCCAAAATTTTTTGACCGACGCGCAGGGCAATTTCTTCGACGCTCAATTTCCCCGTCGCCAATAATAGGATTTCCAGTTCGTAATCGGATAAAATTTCTCCGCAAATTTCCGCCGTCGTTGGGTTTATTCTTCGCAAGTGAGTTGAAAGTTGCGCCACTCTTAACGGATGCGCTTCTGATAAATTTTCTACCTGCGCGGAATGAAATCCTTCGCCGAGATGGAGCATTTCATAATACGCAAATAAAATTTCGTGGGTTGTCAATTTATTAAACCACATGCCGTAACTTTTTGTTCGCCGCGAAGTCGGGAACCAGCTAAGAACTCTTTCAGTAGGAACTCGCCAATTTTCAAGCATATCAATCATCTGCGCGGAAATTTCTTCCGTAAATTCGCGGCGCATTTCATTTATAGTCAATTTATCAAGTTCAAACGTCTCGATTTGCGGAAAATCGCCGACCGAAGTTATAAATTCGTTATCGCAAATTCTTATCCCGAAAATTTCTGGGCAACGAGTCATTTTAGTTTCGGAAAGCGGCCAAAAAGTTACAACTCCGATTTCTACGACGCCTTGACTTTCCTCAATCAACTCGCGGACGAATTTTTTATCAGCCTCGAAAATTTCTTTAGAAAAATTCGCACCGCATAAAATTATATTGCCGTAAACCTGTTGAATCCCCGCGTCACGACAAAGCCTTACGACCTCAAAAATTTCTTCGGGCGTAGTATTTTTTCCGTAAGCCTTCAAAACGGGCGCAGTTCCCGCCTCAATTCCAAGTTGAATTCTTACACAGCCGCCCGCCGCAAGGTAATTAATCATTTCGGGATTTTTATAAAGCGTATGAATATGCCCTTCGCAAAAAAATTTGAATTTATATTTCTTGCGCCGCTCGGCAAGCCCTTCGCAAATGTTTTTAACCCGTTCGCTATTTAAAGTAAACGTGTCGTCGGTAAACATTATATAAAGTTCGTCGTCGTCCCAATTACTTAGAAAAGCGTCGACTTCGGCAAGCACATTTTCCACAGAACGGAAACGGACTGCCCGCGTATGTGCTCCTTCGTGACAAAATGCGCAATGAAACGGACAACCGCGCCCCGTCATGATATTCAAGCCGCGATAAAAATATTTCGGCTCAAGGTAACAATTTTCATCGATAAAAGGTAAGGCGTCTAAATTTCTTATCGGCTGACGTTCGGGATTTTTAATTAAATCGTTATTTAGCAGGTAATTTATCCCAAAAATGTTTTTTAGCTCGCCGATTTCTTCCAAATATAGATTCATCAGCTCCAAAACGGTCAATTCGCCCTCATAACGAACAACCGCGTCGCATTTTGATTCGATATAGAAATTTTTATCCAGAGCCGTCGCTTGAGGACCTCCAATTATCACGGGCAAATTGTAATTGTCCTTAATATGTCGGCTCAAAAAAATATTTTCGGTGACGTTATCATAATCGCAGTAAAGCCCGACCATAGAAACTTTTTTCTCCGCGCAGAGTCTTTCTAAGTGGCGAAGTCCTGCCTCCAACGTGCCCGAAAAACTTTTTGCCTCGTAACCTTCCTGCCGAGCAAACGCCGCCAATAAATATATCCCCAAAAAGCCGCCGTGCATCGGTTCAACGTTCAAATATCGGCGGTGCAAGTTCAAAAATAGAATATCAATCATCGCCGCCTCCGAGTTGTTCGATTTCGCCGCGCAGTTGCTTTTTAATCTTAATCGATTGGCGGATTTTCTTTTTTTCGCGAACGAGAGCGGTTTTTAAGAGTTTCAAGCCGTCATTTTTAAGCCACGCGATAAATTTTTTCCGACCCGTGCAGTAAGGATATTTAGCCTCAAGCGTCCCGAAGAAATTAACCGCCTCGAAAGCGCAACCGCCATGACAAATTTCCCACTCCGAACAATTTTTGCAGTCGTTATTGGCTAAATAATCTTGACGCGCCCGAATTTTTTTAGCATTAGCGGATTCGTAAAGTTCAAGTAAGGTTTTATCGCGTAAATTGCCGTAAGTTAGATTGCGAGAAAGATTATCGCGCCCGCAAAAGCCAATTTCGCCGTCCGGATAGAGAGCAATAAAACTTTTGCCGCAACTGCCGTTAAATGAACATTCGCAAATGGGAGCAATGCCCAAAATCGCGTTGATAATCTCGTCAAGCGGCTGAATAACGTCGGCTCCGTCACGGGCAAGCGATTTTTCAAAGAGTTTTTTCATAAGCTCAACCCATTCGCCGTAAATATCGACGGAATTTTTCTGATTAGAGGCGCGACCGCAAGGAACGACCGAATGAATTTTAGGGTGAAGTTCATGTGCTTGAATGAAATCGAAAAGTTTATCGGCGTCGACGGCTTCAGGCGAATTAAAAACCATTAAAGTTCCGACGCTTAATCCCGCTTCGCGCATAAGTTTAATATTGTGCAAAATTTTTTCGGCAGTCGGCTGATTATTTTTGGTACGGCGATTTTTATCGTGAATATCTGGGTAACCGTCAAGCGAAATACCCGGAGCGATTTTTTCCGCCTTAAAAAATTCTATCCAAGCGTCGTCAATCAAAGTGCCGTTCGTCTGCATTAGAAATCGAACGTCGTAGCCGCGCAGATTATTTTTTGCGTAATCGATTAGATTTTTCAAGTTATCTCGACCGTAAAGCATAGGCTCGCCGCCGTGAAATAAAAATTCCGCGTCCTTAGTTCCGATATATTCAAGGAGCGGAGGCATTTCATCAACCAGCTTGTAAAAAATTTCTTCGGGCAAACGCTCGGCGCATTGGTCGCCCTCACTGCAATAAACGCATTTCAAATTACAAGCCGTAGTCAATTTTAAAATTATTTGCATGTTGTCACCTAAAATTTTAGCGCAAGGAGTTCACCGCGCAGTTTTTCCATTTCTCCGCGCATATTCCGCGCAAAATTCTCGCGTTCGACAAAATATTTCTCTTTAAGTTCGGAAAGACTTTCAGACGCCTGATTTTTAGCGTATTCTTCGACTTGCGGCATTAAACTATCCAAAAATTCATCAAGATTCGTGCCCAAATCGACCGTTTGATATTCCGTGCGCGTCGAATGCTCCGTGCGATAATATTCTTTGCCGAAAAAACTTCTGACGTGCTCCCATAATCCACGCGGCGGGCGGCTGACAGTATAACTTTCAGTGTAGGTGTGCGAAATCTGCGCGGTTTTCTTTTCGAGCGCGGCGGCAGAAATATTCGCCTTAACCGTCTTCATCTCCGAACTTTGAAAATCCTCAATAACGCGGCGCATCTGCAAATTAATTTCCTCGTTAAGCTTATCCTGCAAAATTTTGGTGACTTCGCCACTGATTAAATCGTTATCGATTTTGGAGCCGCGTTTGACTTGCCTATTCCATTCGTTCGCTCGCGCAGAAACTTCACTCCGAACTTCGCGCCTAACATTCGTGACAATCAGCGCAGTCATTTTTTCCATATCGGCTTTATATTTCTTAACAGCGGCGGAAATCGCGTTAAGGTCGGCATCAAAATTTTTTAAGTCGGAAATGACGCTGTCCACGAAAGAATTCAGCAATCTGCGCGGATTTTCTTGCTTGCGGGCAATGGCGTTATCGCTAACCTTGTCGCCCAAAATTTTCATCAGCTTATCGAGTCCGCTCGCCTTGAATTTATTATCGTCTTCAGCGTCAATCGCCTCATTTGCCAATGCCGTCGAAATACTTATCGCCCTAAATTTCTGCGCGTCAACTTCGGGATAAGTTTCTTTAACGCGCTTGCAAATATCGTCCTCTTGAAGGCGGCGCGTCTTATCGGGCTTTGGAACGAGTACGCTGATTAAATTGCCGTCGGCGTCTTCGTCCTCGTCCGCCTTATCGGATTTGGTTATGACAATCAAAGCCTCCTGCCCTTCGCGACTGAGTTTTTGCATATAGCGCATATCGTCTTGCAGACCGGGTTCGGAGCTGTTCATAAGAAAAATACACATGTCGGTATAGGCAAGATATTCTTCGACGAGCGCAGTCATATTTTTAGTATCGCCTGCCCTGCCGACTGCGCCCGTGCCCGGCGAATCAATCCAACGAAGTCCGCTCAACGTAAAATATTGAATTGCGCCCGTTGTATCGATGACGCCTTCTTGAAACCACGTGTCGCCGCGTTCGTCCTTTTTAAAATCGCCTTTATCGCGTCCGCTCTCTTCAATCTCAAAAACGGGCTTGGCGATTTTTTTATAGTGATTGTCAAAGGGCGCGTTGAAGAATTTTTTACCCGCAAAGAAATTTCCGAGCGAAGATTTACCCGCCTTAACCGCGCCGAAAATCATCACGACTAGATATTTTTCGTTTTTCTTAATGAATTGCTTGCCCTTTCTATCCGCCTCGATTTTATCGCTCCAAGTTTCTACGACTGCGCGGAGATTATCAAGCGATTTTTGGGCGGCGCGTTCGACGGCATTACCGCCCGAAGATTTTTTGTCGCTTGTTGCGAAAATATTTTGCTCAAAATTTTTTAACAGCGTCGGGATTTTTTCACTGCGTCTATCGAGGTTTTGGGAAAATTTGGCAAGATCTCCCTGCATTTTATCCAGCTTTGAAAAGAATTCGTCGACCGTTTGAATTACATAGCTCATAAAATCACTCCCGTTTGGCTTGAAGTTCAATTTCGTTTATGCGAGCTATCATTTTATCAATCGCCTCAAGTTCCTGCTTATCTTGCGAAATTTCTTCGTCAAGTTCTTCGCGCATTTCCTCCTTAACATTTTCAATAATATCTTCCGCGTCCGAATAATTAAATGAAGAATAATCTTTTTCTCGCTTTAACTGTTCGACTCGTGCTTGAAAATTTTCTTCCATTTTTTCGCGCAGATTGTCAACCTCATTTTCTTTGGCGTCAATTTGATTTTTCTTATTCTCAATCGCATTTACCAAAGCCGAATCACCGTATTGCCTATGATTGGAATGATTATAATGGTCGCTATAACGATCCGAATAATCCGAATAATTATCGTGCGTAGCTCGCCAGACAATCACACCGCCTGCCGCCGCTATGAATGCCATAAAAATCACCTCTCTTAATAACGTTCGTTTTTCCAACGCTCCATTAACGATACAAATTCGCTATTTAAATTATCCAGCACAGAATCTTGATATTCATATTCTGATTTATCCGAATTATAAAGGCTGACTGCCTCCTCCAGCTTATGCAAAAAATTTTGTTGCCGCTGTTTAATCTGTTCGGTTTTGGATTGAATACGCGATTGAATTTCGCCGCGCTCCCGATTGAGTTGGGCGATAAAATCTTCTTTCTCGCGGGTGATTCGCGCTTTACGAATAGTTTTATTTTCGGCAAGCCATTTTGGAAGATTTTGATGAAGATAATCGCGCAGTTCGGGAATGCCGCTTTTTTCAATCAGCGTAGTTTTATTTTCAGCCATACCCTTACGATAACGCGGATTTGAGACGGAAAAAATTTTGAAACCGTTCAGTCCGCAATAATTTTGTATGTCGGCACGAATTTTGCCTATGATTGTGTTGAGATTTTTACTTGCGTTTTGTTCGTCGATTGAAGTTAGGACAAGGCAAAGATGTTTGGCGAAAAAATTTTCATCGGGGAAAAGCGATTTAATTTTGTTAAGCCCGTCCAGTCCATTTTTATGAAGTTCGCCAGTATCGACCCTGTGAACGAAGATAATCACATTGGCGCGGCGATAAGCCTCATAAGCAACGGCGTCATCGACGATTTCCGCGCTTAAACCGGGCGTGTCAATCAGATAAATATTATCGTGCCATTGCTCAACTTGAATCTTAACGGTTGTGCGAATATCTTCTTCAGGGAAAACATTTTTATCGAGCAGAGAGTTAAAAAGCGAGCTTTTGCCGTGATTCATGACGCCAGCATTGATGATATTTATATTTTGGGCGTCGGCGTCAATCGCGGCAATTTTTTCTTGAAAAGCTTTAACGTAATCTTGCATAAAATTTCCTCCTTCCGACCGAATTATATCAGAAATTTTGCGGCTTGGTGTTTACCTCGTAGCGTTATTTTTTTACCAAATAGACGACAAAAAAATCCCGACGTTATATCGGGAAAATTTTTATATCAGTTCTTTGAATTTGGCTTTATAAAAGTCCTCAAAAATTTTTAGTACTTCGCTCCGAATTTCATTGCCGTCGCATTCGTGAAGAATTTCGATAAAGCCCCAGCGGTCGAGCAATACCGATGCAATATGCCCGATAGTTTCAAGCGTGAATTCATCAGAATCTTGCGGCGCGAGTAACACAATCGCCGTTCGGACGATTTCGCCTCCTTCAGGATATTTAAATCCCGCGCCGAGTTGCAAAATCCCAAAAGTCGCCGCTTTGACTGCCGCGCTTTTGCAATGTAATAAAATCATGTGCCGACCGATGATTAAAGTTGAGCCTTTATCTTCGCGCAGGAGCAATTCCCTTGAAATTTCTGCGCGGCTTTGAATATCTTTGCTTGCCAATTTCCCTGCGAGTTCGCAAGCGTCATTTATGTTGGAAATTTTTTCGCGGACGTAGAAATAATTCGTCATGAGTTCCAAAATCGCTCGTCCGTAGCAATTTATTTTCGCCAAGCCCTCCATAAACGACGGGCGCGGCTCTAATTCCTCTGCACTCTCCAAAAATTGTCTGTTCTGCCGCGAAAGTTCCGCCTCAATCTTTTTTATGTCGTCGTCAATCAACGCCGCACTTACAACTAAAACCGGTCGTTCAGCGCGGGTTATCGGCACCGTTGAAATTATGAACTCAAAATCTTTCGACGCCACATATTCCGAATTTATTTCCAGAATAGGAATTTCGTCTACGATTTTCAACGTCGGGAAGGTTGCGCGGAGTCGGCTCGCTAAAAGTCGCGAAGTTCCCATTCCCGTCGGGCAAGCTACTATCACGCGATGGACGGCATGTAAAAATTTTTCGCTATCTGATAACGCCGCGCCTAAATGCATTGCGATATACGCTATTTCCGCGTCTGGCAAAATTTTTCCAATTTCCGTTTCGACTTCCACGACGCATTTTCTGGTTAAGCTCATAAGTTCGGGATAATGTTTTTGCATTTCGTTAAGTAGCGGGTTGCGAATGTCCATATTCATTTTTAGGCGGCTTATCGACGGCGCAAGATGATTGACAAGCCCCGCCAGTAAATTTTGATTTTTATCAATGTCGCGCCCCGTGATTTTGGCGGCGTTCTTCATAATCTTTCGCGCCATTTTCACAATCCGAAAATTATCCATCATTGAAATCGTACCGAGACTTGCCGAGCTGTAACGGCTCCTCGCGCCGAGTATGTGCATTGCTATATAACAAATTTCGCTTTCGGGCACGTCAATTTCAAAGACTGACGAAATTTTCTCCGCTAATTTTTCTGCCGCCGCAAATTCTCGACTCCCGCGCAGACGTGGACAATTTTCTTCGTCGAAAGTTATTGCCTCGTGATTTTTTATTCGCCGCACCGCTAAAGATAAATGAACCGCCAGCCCGATAAAGGCGTTGTCCGAAAGTTTATAGCCTAACTCGTTTTCCGTTACGCGAATCATTTGTTCTAAGCGTCGCCACTCGCCCGCGTCTATCAACTCCAATAAAAACTTCGAGACCTGCGCGACCGCCTCATCTTCGGGCAAATTATCTTGCATTAAATTTAGCAAGCTCTCTTCGCCGACGTGTTCATAAATGTAGCGGACAATCGCCCGTCTTAAATCGCGTTCATCGCCGAGTAAGCTCACACCCAAGCCCGGTTTGCGTAAAAGTTTCAAGCCCTGTTCTCTGAACCACGACTCCAACTTATCAAGGTCATTGCTTATCGTCGAATCGGTCACGTGCACTGCCGACGACAGCACGAATAATTTTATCGGCTCGCGGCTTGATAATAATTTGCTGATTATGATTGAGCGGCGTTCGCTCGGTGTATATTCCATTTTATCATTTGATTTGAGCTGTTTGGCGAGTGCATAGCGTTTAACTTCGCTGCCTGTCACTAAAATTCCCGCGCCCGATTTCTTTTCCAGTTGCAAGCCGACTGCGATTAAAACTTCCTCGACTTTGGGCAGTTGCCGAGATATTGTTTTTGAACTTACTGCTAATTTTGTTGCCAAATCGCCTGTTGTTATGAAAGTTTTTTCTTGGAGGAGCAATTTTAAAATATCGCGTGTCCTTTGCTCCATTAATCTTGCCCCCTTAACAAATTCTTGGAACGAGTTCGCCGTCGGGCATGTCGACAATCCGAATAGCTCCCAGCGCGGTTTTCAAACCGACTTTGCCCGCAGAATTCTTGACGACTTCGCCGATTTCCGCCGCATCGACGCCGTAAATATTTTTCTTCATGACGGATAAAATTTTCTCGCTCGAATCGGCGGGCACGATTGCAATAATTTTTCCTTCGTTAGCGAGTTCTAAAACGTCAAAGCCCAAAATATCGCAGACACCGCGCACTTCCTCGCGAACTGGGATTTTTTCTTCGTCAATCAGAATGCCGACGTTAGCCGCCTGCGCGATTTCATTTAAAACAGCCGCCACGCCGCCACGAGTCGCATCTCTAAGCATGGAAATTTTCGGCTCGACGGTCAGTATTTCGCGAATCATTTTATTAAGCGGCGCACAATCGGATTTAATGTTTTCTGGAAGTTCCAAGCCGTGACGTTCAGATAAAATTGTCGTTGCATGGTCGCCGATAGTGCCCGAAATTAAAATTTTCATGCCCGCGCAGATTTTTTTAGCCGAAATGTCAACGCCGTCAATTAATTCTCCGACGCCAGCCGTATTAATAAAAATTCCGTCCGCTTGTCCGCGCCCAACAATTTTTGTATCGCCCGTGACGATTTTAACGCCCGCTTCTTTAGCCGCCGCCGCCATTGAATTAACAATTTTTTTCAAGTCGTCGAAATCAAAACCTTCCTCAAGAATCACGCCGACGGAAATATATTTCGGAATTGCGCCCGTAACCGCAAGATCATTAACCGTGCCGCAGATTGACAGCTTGCCAATGTCTCCGCCGCGAAAAAATATCGGACGAACGACATAACTATCAGTCGTCATAGCTAGTCGCCCAATTTTCGCGCCGTCGTGTAACTCGTTTAAAATTTCGTTATCAAAGGCGGGCAAAATTATTTCGTGCAAAAGTTCCGAACTTAATTTGCCGCCCGCGCCATATGCCATTAAAATTTTTCTTCCCATTTAAAATTACTTCCTCCATATTTGAACCAAGCCGCGCAGACGCCCTCGACCGATACCATACACGCGCCGACGGCATGAAAAGGTTTACACGCCTTGCCGAAAAGCGGACAATCTATAGGTTTAACAATTCCGCGCAGGACTTCGCCGCAACGACATGCATTTTTTTTCTTAACATGTTCAATATCAATCGGCGCAACCCGTTCAATGTCAAAAGTCGCAAATTCATCACGCATTTTCAATCCCGACGCAGAAATTTTACCCATGCCGCGCCATTCAGCGTCCGTAACTTCATAAACCTGCGCGAGAATCTTTTTAGCCGCAACGTTGCCCTCCGCCTTGACGACGCTCCGATAATTATTTGAAACTTCTGCGCGGTTGCCGTCGATTTGCTCAAGGAGACTTAACAACGCAGATAAAATTTCTTCCGCCTCGAATCCGCCGATTGCGCTCGGAATTTTAAAATCTGTCGCTAAAAAATTGAAGGCGTCCGCTCCGATAATAACCGCTACATGCCCCGGCAATAAGAATCCGTCAACTTTTACCGCCGAATCATTTAATAAAAATTTCAGCGCGGGCGGAACTAATTTTTGCGCCGATAACATGAATAAATTTCTTATCCCTTGCGCTTTTGCCGCTAAAACTGTCGCCGCCGCAGTCGGAGCCGTCGTCTCGAATCCTACCGCTAAAAAAATTATTTTCTTGTCAGGATTATCTTGCGCAAGTTTTATGCAATCAAGCGGCGAATAGACAATTTTTATCTCTGCGCCTTCGGATTGAGCCGCCGACAAACTCGAACGCGAACCCGGTACTTTCAACATGTCCCCGAACGTCGCAATCATAAAGTTTTCTTGCTGTGAATAAGCAATCGCCTTGTCAATATAATCGTCGTTGGTAACGCAGACGGGACAACCCGGTCCGGAGACCAATTCAACGTTATCGGGCAGAATTTGACGAATTCCAGAGCGGAAAATCGATACCGTGTGAGTTCCGCAGACTTCCATAAAGCGCAAATGCTTTTTTCCCGCCGCAAGCTCCGAAATTTTCTTAACCAATGTATTCATTCCTAATTACGCATTCCTAATTTCTAATTGAATTGTTCGCGGTGCTCCGTTCATCTCGGCAACAAGCGCGTCGCGGATTTGAACTTCGCGTTCGTCAATAACCTGCATTGCAAAGCCCGCATGAATCAAAACATAATCGCCAACCTTAGTTTCGGGCAGGAGCATTAAACTTGCCGAACGTTTGACGCCCGAACGCTCAACTGTCGCTAAGTCGCCGTCGATTTCTAAAACTTTTGCCGGAAAGGCTAAACACATTTAAAATCACCTCGCGCAGATAATACACCACTTCGCCCGACTTTGCAAAATTCACATTTACACCGAAAAATTTTTCTGCTAAGATTATCATATGCGCCGTAAGACCACTGACTTTAGTTTTTAGGATTTAGTAATCAGGAACCAGTTCCTAAAAACTCACTCCTAGTTCCTTTAATTATAGCAAAGGAGGTGAACTCAATGTATCTGACTCAATCTAATCTCATTCGCGGACTTTCTAAACGTGAATATCTAATGCTCCGCATGATGTGTTTCTTCAGCAAAAACCTATACAATGTCACTCTCTACAATATCCGCCAATACTATTTCGCGGAGAAAAAGTACTTAAGATACGAATCAAACTATCACGTCACCAAAGACAACGAAAACTATAAACTCCTGCAAGCGGGTGTTTCGCAACAAACGATGAAAGTGGTTGACCGTGCCTTTCAATCTTTTTTTGCTTTGACAGAAAAGGCGCATCGTGGCGAATATCGTTTCCAAGATATTAAACTGCCAAAATATCGCGCCAAAGGCTCCTTGTTTAACTTGATTCTGCAATCCAATGCCATAAGCATTAAAGGAGGCTTTTTGGCTGTACCGATGAGCAATGCTTTCATGTCAATTTACGGTCGTGAGAAAATAAAAATCAAAATTCCCGAACACGTCCCAGAGAAAAGTATTAAAGAAATCCGAATCATACCGATATTAAACGGCAAAAAATTCAAGATTCAATACGTTTACGAGGTTGAGCCGGAACCGCTGAATATGAATCAAGAAGAAACGTTGGCGATAGATGTAGGTTTAGAAAATTTGGCAACGTGTATCTCAACAGTCGGGACTTCGTTCATCATGAACGGACGAGCAATTAAATCAATCAACCGACTGTGGAATAAACGCCGCGCCGAATTGCAAAGCCGCCTTCCTCAAGGTCAGTATACATCTAACTTGATTCGCCGCTTGACGTTGAAACGCAACAATCGCGTGAATGACTGTATTAAGAAAACGGCGCGATATATCGTCAATCATTGCATAGAACACAATATCGGAACGATAGTCTGCGGGTACAATCTTGACTTCGAGCGCGGAATAAATCTTGGCAAGAAAACGAATCAAAATTTCACACAGATTAGTTTCGGAAATTTGAGAGAACAAATCAAAAATCTTTGCATTCGTTACGGTATGCAATACTTAGAACAGGAAGAAAGCTACACATCAAAGGCAAGCTTTTTGGATTTGGACTTTTTGCCCGTCTACAATGCCGATAATCCGCAGAAATACGAGTTTAGCGGCAAGCGAATAAAACGCGGATTGTATCAAGTTTCAGACGGTCGAAAAGTGAATGCAGATTTGAATGGCGCGGCAAATATCTTGCGAAAAAGTAGCCAGAACTTCGATTTTGAAGAACTGAGTAGGGGACTTTTGGCTAGTCCTTTAAGAATTAAGCTTGCTTAGTTGCTTAAGAATCCTCCGCCTTTAGGCGTGGGGAGTGTCAAAAAAATTGAGGTGACAATAATGATAGACATTACATTAATCGGAACGGCGGCACTTTTCCCGACCCCCGCACGAGCTTTGACGGCGGCATTTCTAACTTGCGGCGGGCATTCAATACTATTCGATTGCGGCGAAGGAACTCAATCGGCGGCAAGAAAAGCGGGCGTCAACTTTATGAAAGCGGACTTAATCGCGCTGACGCATTATCACGGAGATCATATTTTAGGATTGCCGGGACTTTTACAGACAATGTCCAACATGAAACGGACAGAAATTTTATACATAACCGGACCCGAAGGCTTGCAGGAAGAATTAAAGTCCGTCCTTAAGTTGGCAAGACGGACTTATTATCCGATAGAAATGATAGAAATTTCTGCGGACGGCTTGAAACTTTCTGAGATAATTAGGGGTTGGCAGTCGGAGGCAAGGCTCACTGCGTTTAAAACCGAACACTGCGTACCAAGTCAAGGCTATTGTTTTACACTCGGACGCGCTGGGAAATTCAATCCGCAAGCCGCTACGGAATTGGGCGTGCCCGTTAATTTATGGGGAATTCTCCAGAAGGGGCAGAGTATTCAACTCGGCGATAAAATTATTCTGCCCGAACAAGTTTTAGGCGAGCCGCGCAGAGGTTTAAAATTTGTATTCACGGGCGACACGGCATTTTGTGATAATTTAATTACGGCGTCGAAAGATGCGGACTTGTTGATTTGCGAGGCTACATACGGCGAACAAGAACAAGCTCCGCACGCAATCGAACATGGACGGCATATGACTTTCGCGCAAGCCGCCACTGTCGCTAAGCAAGCGGGCGTTAAAAAACTTTGGCTCGCGCATTTCTCGCAGATGATTATGAATCCGCAAGAATATCTGCCCAACGCTACAGCCATTTTTGAAAATGCAATCTGCGGTCGGGACGGCTTATCAACTACCTTGCATTTCGAGAATTAGCCGCCCGCGCAGATTCATTCTGATTAAGCACTAATCGTATTGGTTTCAATAAAAAATTTTTCTTGTATAATCTGGTCGGAAATAATTTTGCAAAGGGGTTTTTAAATGGCTGAATCATATTTTCCAATGCTCCCGAAGGTCAACGAGGAAGTCTCGAAAATTTTAAAAGACCAAGCGGGCATTTGGAAGGAAACGGATATAAATTTCTTACAGGGCTTAGCGAACAGTCTTGATTGCGGCGAATCAATCAAAGATATGGGGTCGGTCGATTCCATTCCTGATATTTGGGCGCGTCCTTTGCTTTTTAAGATGGCGTTGTTCGATTTTGAACCGACAAAGCAATTAGTTACGGGACTTCATGAAAAAGTTCGCGGCGAGTGGCGGGCATTATTGGCAATGCTTGCGCTTAAGAACTTTAAACAGCTCGATTTACGCGCAGAACAAGTTAATTTGCTAGAAAATAATTCCGACCTAGCCGAAATTTTAAAATCCCTTGCGCCGACCGACTCTTTAACGGGCGATAAATCGGCGTGGCTCACCGACATTTACATAATTTATTTCAATGGCTTGCCAATAGCTATGACTTCACCGACGACGCTTGTAACCTGCGCGGCTGATTATGAAAATACTTTTTCCGGCAAAATTTTTACCCCTTGGAGCTTGAATCAAAGAACATTAACTGACCCGATAAGATTTTTATCGCCCGTTGAACTTTCCGCGCTGAAAATTTGGCTTGAAAATCTTTACACTAAAATTCAAAGCCTCAAAGTTAAAGCCAATGAAATTTCTAACTCAATCTTGAAATGTATTGCTGATTACGAACGAGATGTTGCCGCCGCGCAGACTCAAGCAACGGAGAATTTTGAACTTGTCGCCTCGAATTTGAATTTGCACGTAGGAATTGCGCGGATTTTGGACGATACGATTAAAGGACGTGAACCGCGCTTTGAAGATTCTGCTGTTCGCCTCATAAATGACAAGAAAAATCTATTGCTTATCTCTCCAGAGCTTGTAAAAGATTTTGCGCGTTTTGAAGGCGTCGACCCTGCGCGGCTAGTCGTTTGGCAAGGTATCAGCGCGAATGAAATTACCGACGATAAACTCTCCGACCGTAAAAAAGTCGGACGCACAGTCCTAAAAGGAACAGAATTTCGCCGTCCTGAAGATTTTTTCCATAAAAGAATGGCTGTCACCGAGCCTGCAAACGCTTTTCCGAATTCAATTAAGATTCAAGGCTCCGATTCACTTACAGAGAAAGATTTAACGCCAATTCTACCGATTAAGCGCGAATTACTAGAAATTTTTTCGCCCGAAGATATTTCTGCGCGGTTGTCAATCTCTGACGATAAGGAAAATTTTTATCTACATTTTAATTTTCCGCTTAGTGGCGTAGAGGGCAAAGGGAAGAATTTCCGTTGGACGAAGGCTTATCCCAAGCGCGAATTGATTTATATTGACCAAGAAGTCCCGGTTATTGAACTTTATCCCGATTTTCGCCGCGCAGATTGGGAAAATTATTTTCTTTACTACGAAAATTATCGTGCGCAATCCGACGACGATGAACTTGCCGCCGATATTTATTTTGTCGAGCCATATGGACTTAAAACGCAAGAAAATTTCTTGACGAATCGTTTTACGGCAAAGCTTGACGATTTTCCAGAAATTTTAATCTGCAAATATAATCCGTCGCCTCATGCGGGCAAAAAACCTTATGAAATCGGCGCAATCATGCTTAATAAGCCAAAAAAAGTTGAGCGCAATACAAATTTAACTTGGAAAATCGGCGTAGACTTCGGAACAAGTTCGACAATGGTTTTCTTTGCCGAAAATCAAAATTCGCCGCGTCCGTTGAATTTTTCCCCGCATTTATTCCAAGTTACGGCAAGCGGCGGCGCGAGAACTCAAACTTATCGACATTTTATCCCGTCGCAAATGCCTGCGCGGGCTGACGGCTCCTTTTTAAGCATTTTTCACTTATTGAACGTCGGCGAGTCGAAAAATATTCGTCCACTGCAAGACGGGCATGTTTTTTTATTGAGTTCGGAAAATACGCGGGTTTTCGAGCAATTTTCCGCGCAGATTGACGCAAATTTAAAATGGCAGGACGACGACCGCCAACGTCGCAAGACTGCGGCTTATATTAAGCAAATTTGTTTGCAGGCGGCGGCAGAAGCCTTTTCAAAAGGCGCGAGCGATATTGAATGGAATTTTTCCTACCCTACGGCGTTTTCTCAAGCGCAAAAAGTTTCGTTCCAAGAAATTTGTCGCGAGTCAATCCCTAACCCCCGCCCCCTTACCCCTGAAACCTTATATTCGGAGAGCAAGGCGGCGGCTTATCACTTCAACAAACTCGACGGCAAGGCTGGAAATTTTGCGCAAGGAGCAATTTGTGTAGATATTGGCGCGGGAACGACCGATATTAGCGTTATAAGCGGCGAACCGCCCCGAATTGTCTATCATACGTCGATTCGCTACGCGGCGCGGCAAATGTTTAAGCCCATTTATGATAACTATGAACTTTTTGCCGACGAAAAAATTTCTGACAAGCTTAACGACGAAACTAAGCGTCAAGCCGTTATCGATGCTGACATGCGCGAACACTCCGATAAATATCTTGCCGATTTGAAATTCAAGACGGGTAAAGAGCAGATTAAAAATGTTTTACAAGCCGCGCAGTTCGCAACGGCGGGTTTATTTCATTATCTGGGCGAGTTAATCAATGTTTTGCATGACTACGGGCATTATCGCGAAGAAAAAATCCCGCATGTATTCGTTGGCGGCAATGGAGCTAGGATTTTCAAATGGCTCACGGGCGGCGCGGAACTTGACGGCAATATTTATCTAAATGTACTTGAAAATATCTTCGTGCAAGCCGCTAAACTACAAAATTATAAGAAATTTTATCTGCATTTGAGTCCGCAACCTAAAATCGAAGTCGCGGCGGGCATGATTGTTGATAAACCTGCTAACGATGAAGAATTTTTCGACGAAGATAAAATTAACCGCGAAATGTTCGGCGACGCGGACGATATTATTTATTCGGCGGTATTGGCGGGCGCAGATTTCTATCAAGGTGGCGAGCAACAAGCGGCGGCGTTCATCAGTGCTCATGATATTTCGGAGGGCATAACGATTAATTCTCTGCGCGAGTTTAAAATTTTTGTCGATAGATTCAATTCTGCGCAAAAACTTTGGGCAGAAGGCGTTGATTTTGACGAGGAAGAGCTTATCCGCGACGCAAATAATTTTTTTGTCGATAAAAAGGGACGTGACGTAAAAAAATTATCGGTCGAGCCGATTTTCATAGCCGAATTGAAACTTTTCTTAGGAACTAGGAATTGGGAATTAGGAACTGGTAAGGGAAAAGCTGTTAAGGTTGAAAAAAAATCTCCGAACATGGAAAGTTCATTCGGAGAAAAATTTATAACTGATTTCAACGTGCTGGAGAAATTAAGCGGCTTTAGTGCTCGTCAAGGTCGCGAAAAATTCATTCGTCGTTATAAAGTACGCGGTTTAATCTGCGCGAACGTCGAAGAACGCATGAATCGTCCGAAACTTTCGCCAAAATTTACAGAGGCGTCGAGTATAGCGGGCGGAGATTTATGGGCTTGCGAAGTGGAAGAAAATCTTTTCGCGGTCGTCCCTAATCTCAAAACTTACACGGAAAATCATCACGCCGAACGCGCTTTAGGCATTGTCTTTGAATCAAATTTCGACGGCGGAACTTATTCGCGCCTTAGAGTCGAGAAAGCCGCTATTTTTGAACTCAACGGCGATAAATGGAGACTAAAGAGCGCGGGCAAAATCGTTTTAAGCAAATAAGAAGTTCAATTAATCGGTCGTCGAAGGGTCTATGTCAATCGAAACGTCGTTGCGCTTGTGTAATTCGTGAGCCAACAAGAAATTTCTAACAACAAATAAATTCTCCGACTTAATCAGAACCGCAAATCTAAAGACGCCGCGCAGATTAGCAATCGCCGCCTTTATCGGTCCGAAAATTTCTTGACGCTCAGCAGGATTATTAGAAATTTCCGCTCGGAACGCCTTGACAATCTCTTTTGCAGAAGTTTTAGCCTTTTCCTCCTTAGTATTCGTGATAATCAGCTTTACTAACCTGCAAAACGGCGGGAAAAATGCCTCTTTACGCTGAGGAAGTTCGCTTGCACAAAATTTTTCAAAATCCTGTGCGCAACCAAATATAATCGCGGGCGCGTTGACGTTATAAGCCTGTACAATCACTTTTCCCGGTAAATCTGCGCGTCCCGCTCGCCCCGCCGCCTGTGTTATCAATTCAAAACATTGCTCCGCCGCTCGAAAGTTTGAAAAGTTCAAAGCCGCATCCGCATTCAAAACCCCGGCCGCCGTCACGCCGCTTATATCGTGTCCTTTAGCAACCATTTGCGTTCCGAATAAAATATCCGCCTCATGCTTGGCGAAAGCGTCAAGTATTTTTTTATATCCGAATTTCTCCCGCGTCGAATCTTTATCCATACGTAAAACTTTCGCGTTCGGAAAATAAAATTTCAATGCCCGCTCTAATTTCTCCGTGCCCGTGCCTAAAAATTTTATGTGACGACTGCCGCAACTCGGACAAATATCGGGCGGTTCGCCAATAACTTCGCAATGATGACAAAGTAATCGACCGTCCGCGTGATAAGTCATCGGCAAGCCGCAATCTGGACAGCCGATAACCGCTCCACACGAACGACACATTACCACCGTCGACCAACCGCGCCTGTTCAAAAGAATTATCGCTTGATTATTTTCCGTTAATGTTCTCTTTAACAGCTCCAACAAATCGCGGCTCAAAACCGTTTTATTGCCAGCCCTAAGCTCGCCGCGCATGTCGACGCATTCAACTAAAGGCAACGGATTGTTTAAAACTCTGTGCGGCATTTTTAATAAAATCAATTCGCCACGCTTTGCCCGATAAAAAGTTTCCAAACTCGGTGTCGCTGAACCAAAAATTATCGCTGAATCATGGAATTTCGCAAATTGTTCAGCTACAACGCGGGCATGATAACGCGGCGCATTGTCCTGTTTATAAGAATGATCTTGCTCCTCGTCCATGACGATTAAGCCCACATTATCAATCGGCGTAAACAATGCCGACCGCGCACCGATTACTATTCCAACTTTTCCTTCGCGGATTCTGTGGAAGGCGTCGCTTTTTTCAGCAAGACTTAATCGGCTGTGTAAAACTGCCACGTCCGAAAAATACGCCTTGAAATTTAAAACAATTTGGCTCGTCAATGCAATTTCTGGAACTAAAATTATCACGCGCCGCCCCATTCGCCGAGTTATCTTCGTCAGCTCGATATAAACTTGCGTTTTGCCCGAACCCGTCACGCCGTGTAATAAAAAGCCTTGAAATTTCCGCGTCGTCAAAAATTTTTCTACCGTTTCAATCGCCGACGTTTGTTCAGCCGTCAATTCAAAATTACGCGGCACCGATTTTATTTTGGAATAGCTGTCGCGCAGTATTCGCCGCTCTTCGACTTCGATTAAGCCCGAATCAAGCAATGGCTTTATCGCCGACGAAATTTTTTGCTCCGTAATGTCAATCGCTCGAAGTTCGCCGCGCTCCGCCAATAACTTAAGCAATTTTAACTGCACGGGCTTTCTGGAAAAATTTTTTTCGTCAAACGCTCGCGCTAATTTATAAATTCTTTCCACCCGCGCAGATATTTTTTTTCCCTTACTGCCCGGCATGAATAAACTCATCGTCTGCGATAACGGACATAAATAAAATTCCGAAATCCAACGCGCCGCGCTCATCATTTCGGGCGTAAACCATGATTCTTCGTCGACTACCTCCAAAATTTCCTTAAGTTCAAATGCAAACGTCATTGAGTCTTCGACTTCATGGACGCCCATAACAAAGCCGACAATTTTTTTAAATCTTCCGAACGGAACCGATACCCGCCAGCCCGCCGATAAAAATTTCAGTCGGTCGGGCACAAGGTATGTAAAATTTTGTTGGATATTGTTCGCCGTGACGTTCACGCATACCTCAGCTGTTATCATCTGCCGCCTCCAAATAATTTTTAACTGCCTCAACGAATTCGACCGCATGTTGATATTGAGTCTCCGCTTGCTCACGCGAAACAATGAAAAAATCAGCATAATCGCTGTATTGTCTTGCCGAAAAAGCATCGCCTATGTAATCAGAAAATTTTACTTCAAATAAACTCGTCTTAATATATTCGCGGCGAAAGTAACTTATAACTGCCGAATGCTTCTTAAAGTCGAGATGCGCCTCTGATAATAAAGCCCGAACGGCGTTAAATATCGCGTAATAGGAATTGGTAATCGAAATTTTATAGTGTCCGCCATCTGCCAAATTTTTTGATACCGTCAATCGCTCTGCGGCTGCCTCAAGCCTGTATTTCGTTAAGTCACGCAAGACGAATTCCCTCCTTAAAAATATTGCCGTAATATCCGACTTCGTTCTTGTATTCCTCAAAAATCTCGGAACTGATGATCATCGGTGAAGTTATAACATCAAATTCCAAGTCCATTCTGAGTGTACAGCTTAATATTTGTTCACGCTTTTTATACGAGTCCGATAAGTCGCCTTTGACGATAGCCGCGAAGTCTATATCAGAATCTTCATCGAAATCGCCGCGTGCATACGAGCCGTAAAGATAAATCGCCTCAATGTCGTCTCCGTAAGCCTTGCGATAAGCCGCCACCACACGACGACAAATTTCCTCCATATGCGGCATTGCATTCATTTATATCATCTCCAAATAATTTTTTACCGCCTCAACGAATTCTACTGCATGTTGATATTGAGTTTCCGCCTCTTCCCGCGTTGCAAAAACAAAATCCTCATAATCGCAATCGTTTCTGAATTCAAAGGCATTGCCGATATAATCCGAGTACTTGACATCGAAAATACCTGTCTTAATGTATTCACGGCGAAAGTAACTTATAACTGCCGAATGTTTCTTGAAAGCCACGCCGTCCTCCGACAACAAAGCCCGCGCCGCAGTAAAAATTGCGTAATAAGAACGGTTAATCGAATCTTTGAAATGTCCACAGTCCAACATAAGTTTAGATACCCCTACTCGTTCGGTGGCGGTTTCCAAGCGATATTTCGTGTACTCATTCAAGGCGGATACCTTCCTTCCGAATATTCTTGTAGTAACCTGATTCAGTTTTATACTTATTGAACAAATCAGCAGGAATAACTTTCGGCGAAGTAAACACGTCATATTCCATATCCATTTCGGCGACCTCGTGTAAAAGTTGCCCGCGTTTTTTTCTAAGGTCAAATTGGTTGCCTTTGACTATTGCCGCGAAGTCTATATCTGATTCTTCATCATAATCGCCGCGTGCATACGAGCCGTAAAGATAAATCGCCTCAATGTCGTCTCCGTAAGCCTTGCGATAAGCCGCCACCACTCGACGACAAATTTCCTCCATATGCGGCATTGCATTCATTTAAATCGTCTCCTTTGGTAGGAACTAGGAACTAGGAATTAGGGACTAGTGATTAGGGATTAATTGCGCATTCCTCATTGCATTTCCTTAACGTGAGTCTTAATAAAATTCTAATCCTATTTTAAACGAAAATTTTTGCGCGGGCAATGTTTTATGTTATAATCGGCGCGAAAGGAGCGGGAAATTTATTATGAAAGATATTCTTGACGTTCACATACACACGACGGCGAGCGGACACGCTTACAGCACTTTCCGAGAAGTCATTGACGCCGCTAAGAAAAAAAATTTAGAGCTTGTGGGTATCGCCGACCATGCGCCTTGCGTTCCCGGCGCAATTCATCCCTTTTACTTCGTAAATTTTAAAGTGATACCCCGCGACGCTTACGGAATAAAAATTGCTATGGGCGCGGAGCTGAATATAATCGATTATTCGGGCAGTACCGACCTCCCAGCAAGAATGTTAAAGCGTCTCGACTTCGCAATCGCAAGTTTGCACAGAGAATGTATCGAAACGGGCACTGTTGAGGAAAATACGGCGGCGATAATCGGCGCAATGAGAAATCCGCACGTCGTTATAATGGGGCACCCTGATAATCCGCAATTCCCCGCCGATTTGGAAGCTGTAGCTCGCGCCGCCGCTGATAATCGCGTCCTGCTAGAAATAAATAACAGCTCTTATTTGCCAAACGGACATCGAATCGGCTCGGCTGATAATGCAAAATTAATGTTGGCGGCTTGCAAAAAATATGGCACGAAAATTATAATGGGTTCCGACGCGCATATTGAGCTTGACGTTGGCAATCATGAGCTGTCAAAGAAAGTTTTGGCTGAAAATAATTTCCCAGAAGAATTGGTCGTCAACACAAGCACGGATAAATTTTTTGAGTGCGTCAAGTACAGAAAATCACTTGCACCGAAAGGAGTATAAAAATTTGTTAGTTCACGAGATACTAAATAACGGGCGCGAAGAAGATATAGCGGTCGTCGACGAAGGACGACGGATAACTTATTCGCAACTCAAGCAGGGCATAAAAAAATATCGCAATCGCCTTTACGAACTTGGAATTCGGCAGGGCGACCGCGTCGGAATATTTTCGCGGAATAGCACGGAATTTATTTACACTTACTTTGCTACGACTTCGCTGGGAGCTATCAACGTTCCGATAAATTTTCAGCTTAGCACACGCGAAACCGCTTATATTTTGCAAAATGCAGGCGTCGAACATTTGCTGACTTACGAGCCGTTGACGTTTGAAGACCCGATAAACGTTACGCAACATGATATTGCAACTTTTGGCGATAAAATCTGCGCGGACGCTCCCGAATTGCCCAAAGATTTCAGCGAAAATAATCCTTGCGTAATAATTTACACTTCGGGCACGACTGGCAACCCGAAGGGCGCAATTCTTTCGCATAAAAACCTTGTCCACAATACAAAGCAATGTAAGGTTTTCAAATGTCATCGCGAGTGTAAATCTATTTGCGTTTTGCCAATGTATCATTGTTTCGGCTGGACGTGCACAGTTTTAAATACTTTTTATCGCGGCGCGGAACTGCACGTTATGAGGGTTTTCAAGCCTAAAGAAATGGTCGATATGGTTCGCGAGCAGGAGATTACAGATATTATTATCGTGCCGTCGATTTTCAAATTGGTAACGGCGTTGGCAAAGCCTGAAGATTTTAAGACTGTCAGATTTTTCATGAGCGGCGGAACGACTTTGCCCGATAAGATTGTCGACGAGTTCAAACAGAAATTCGGGCGTTCGATTGCGGAAGGTTACGGCTTATCTGAGGCGTCTCCATGCGTATTCTTAACCACTCACGGCGAAGAAAGACAAGGTTCCTGCGGTAAAATGCTTGATGATGAAGAAATTCGGCTTGTTGACGAAAACGGCAATGACGTTGCTCAAGGTGAGGTCGGTGAAGTCTTAGTTCGCGGCGGACAAGTTATGTTAGGTTATTGGAAGAATCCGCAAGCGACTAAAGAGGCTCTTGACGCGGACGGCTGGCTCCATACGGGCGACGTTGGCAAGGTCGACGCGGACGGCTATTATTATATCGTCAATCGGATTAAGGAAATGATTATCAGCATGGGCGAAAATATTTATCCCCGTGAAGTCGAGGAGGTCGTCTATAAATTCAAGGGAATTAAGGACGCGGCAGTTATCGGCGTTGATGATAAGTTACGCGGGCAAGTCGGAGCGTGTTTTTATGAAGTTCAGGACGGCGCAACGGTTGATATTCGCGAGCTTAAAAAATTTATGCAGAAAAATCTTGCGCTGTACAAGGTTCCACGTGAATTCCACGAGCTGAAAGAAATTCCGCGTACTTCGACGGGTAAAATCGCTAAGCGTCAAATTTTGGAAGATTATTTGGCGTCGAAAGGGTCTTTAGCATGAAAATTACGCATGAACAGATTGACGAAATCATCAATGACTTTGAAAATTGCCCTGTCGACGAAAATACTCCGCCGCTCCCGTTTAACATTGAGACTTTGCAAGAAAATTTCAACGCGCAGATTAATCCGCTCCTTGATAAGACGTTTGAACTGGGCGAATTGGACGAAGAAACCTTGCAACTTCTGCGCCAACTCCTTTTGATTGACGAATACCAAATTTATTCTGCTGACGACATGGAATTTTTCTTTAATATTTTCGGCGACACGATAGGCTTATTCGGCATTAAGAAACCCGACGAGAACTTTAAAATTTTGCGGTTATGTTTCACGGTGCCCGATAATAGTCGCGAGGCGCGGACTTTGGACTTTGTTTTTTATGCGTTCACGAAAATTTTCTTTCCCGAAGGCGATTCGGTCGAGTTCATCAACGCACTGAAGGCAAATCCGAGCGTGACGCGGGGCGGCGTGATTTTCTCTTTAGTTCAGAAGGATAATCTGCTAACGGTGACCGCACTCGCCGAATAAGGGAGGTGTTGATTTGAAAAAATTTTTAACGGCGTTGACGATAATTTTGCTGTTGACCGCGCAGGTTGAGGCGGCTCCGTTCACTCGCGAACAAATGGACAAAATTTTTATCGACGTTGAGCAAATGCCCGAAAGCGACTTGACATTTGGGCTTAATGTTGAGACGCTAAAGGAAAAATTTAACGGGATTGTTACGCCAATACTTAAAGAGACTATGGGAACCGATGACGTTTCGGAAATGGCGCATCTGTTTTTGATAAAGGAATACAAAGTTTTCAGCAAGCCCGACGGCGACACCTTCGCGAATGTTTTTGGCGATTATCGGGTTGCACTTGTCGGAACCTGCGCGGCGAACGGCGGCAATTTCAAAACTTTAAGCCTTTACTACACGACGCCCGAAGGAAATGACGAATCAATCTTTACTATTTGGCTCCTTACGGCGTTTGTTAAGAGTATTTCGCCCGAAGTCGACGTTCAAAATCTTATGAACGAGCTGACAACGGAAGGCGCGTCGGGCACGGCGATTAAAGACGGCGTAAAATTTTCAATCGCTGAAGACGGCAATTTGAACTTTTTAACGGCGACGCCTATTCAGTAAAAAAAAAGCCTCGAAGTTGATTCGGGGCATTTTTTGTGCTATAATCTCTGCGAGGTGATTTTTTATGGGAGAATTTGAAGTTGGTGGTATAAAATTTGAGTGGGACGACGAAAAAGCAAAACTCAATGTTAAAAAGCACGAAATTTATTTTGAAGATGCAGCATTGGTATTTTTTGATAATAATGCTATATATTATGAAGATGACGAACACAGTATCGGTGAAGAGCGATTAAAAATCGTTGGAATGGTTAAAAAAGTTTTGGCAGTAATTTATACTGAACGCGGAGAAGTAAATCGTATAATCTCTGCTCGATTTGCTGATAAAAAAGAAAGGAATGATTATTATGGGCAGTTTGATTTTAATTAAGGGACAAATACCTGAAATGACGCCTGAACAAAAGGAACGATTGAAAAAATTGGAAAGTATTCGCGACGAAGATATTGATTACAGCGATATACCGCCTCTCAGAGACGACCAAGTCGGAAAATACAAACGTCTGCGCGATAAACCTAATCTTTGGAAGAAAATCCGTGTAAAAGTTATTGAAGATTAACAAAAAAGCCTCGACGAGAAGTCGGGGCTAATTTTTTTTGCTTTTTAACGGTGATACAGATTCAATAAAAAATTATCCCCTGCGAAGTTGCAAGGAATTTTTTTATGACGCGATGATTTGCCTAAATTTGTCACCATAGGCAAGCGAAAGATTTTGTCGCAAGCTCGCGAAGTACTCCAAATTTTCGTCGTCGGTAATAAATTTTTCAGCGGCGTCGCGGGCTTGAATTAAAATATCTAAGTCGCGAAAGACGTTGGCAATTTTCAAATCGGGCAAGCCGTGTTGAGTCTCTCCGAAAAATTGACCGGGACCGCGCAGTTTTAAATCCTCTTCGGCAAGCTTAAAGCCGTCGTTCGTATTTTCCATAGTCTCAAGACGCGCTCCAGAAACGCCAGATTTTTTATCGGAAATTAAAATGCAATAGGATTTCTCCGAGCCGCGTCCAACACGCCCGCGCAGTTGATGAAGTTGCGCAAGCCCAAATCTCTCCGCGTGTTCGACAACCATAACGCTTGCATTGGGCACGTCAACGCCAACTTCAATAACCGTCGTCGAGACTAAAAGTTTCGTTTCACCGTCGCGGAATTTCTCCATAATCTCATCTTTATCACGCGGTCTCATTTTGCCATGAAGAAGTGCGCAAGGTATATCGCTGAAAATGCCTCTGCTAAGCATGTCGAAAATTTCTTCGGCAGGTTCAATGTCGGCGAGCGTCTCCGATTCGCTCCGTTCAATCAGCGGGCAAACGACGTAGGCTTGACGCCCCGCCAAAATTTCCGAACGAACGAATTCATAAACCTTTTGTCGACTGCGAATAGTCCTAGCCACAGTTTTTATCGGCTTGCGACCGGGCGGCAATTCCTTTATAACTGAAACATCTAAGTCGCCGTAAACCGTCAAAGTCATTGTGCGCGGAATCGGCGTCGCTGTCATAACGAGCATATCGGGCAAAGTGTCCGATTTTTTTTCAAGCGTCGAGCGTTGCGCCACGCCGAATCTATGTTGCTCATCTGTAACGACTAAGCCCAGCTTGTCAAATCTTACGCCCTCTTGAATCAGCGCGTGCGTCCCAATAACAATGTCCAATTCGTGCGCCGAAATTTTTTGATAAATTTCTTCGCGTAATCTTTTCGTGCGTGTAACTTTCGCGCTCAATAAGCCGACACGAATTCCCAAATCGCTAAGCAAAGCCGAAAGTTTTTCATAGTGCTGAACCGCTAAAATTTCCGTCGGTGCCATAAACGCGCCTTGAAAGCCATTTTCCACCGTCTTAACGAGTGCCAACATTGCTACAGCCGTTTTGCCCGACCCTACGTCGCCTTGAATTAAGCGGCGCATTGGCAATTTACTTTCCATATCCTTTGCGACTGCGCGGAAAACTTTTTTCTGGTCGCCCGTCAATTCAAACGGCAACTTTGCAAGCGCGGCTTTAACGAGTTCGCCGTTTTTCTTATGGCTTATGCCGAGCCGTTCGTCCTGCGTCTGTCGCTTGATTAACATTAGCCCGCATTGAATCAAAAATAATTCGTCGAATGCCAAACGCCGCCGCGCCATATCGAGTGCGAAATTATCTTTTGGGAAGTGAATCGTCCGAATTGCGTCATCTAGCGAGATTAAACGCTGCTCTCTTAAAATTTCTTGCGGCAAAATTTCTGTCAGCGTCGGCATTGAGTTTAAAAGATTTTTTATCGCCGTCCGTAAAACTTTTTGACTTATCGCGGCTGTCAAAGGATAAACCGGCATGATTCCCAATTCGGGTTCTTCGTCCTCGTCAAGTATTGTCGTACTCTGCGGATTCACCGTGATTCCTCGCGACCACGAATCATATTTTGCCTTGCCGATAATTAAAAGCCGCCTGCCGTCCTTGAGTTTCGTCAGCAAATATTTCTGATTAAACCACGTCAGCCGAATATGCCCCGTGTCGTCTTGGAGCCACGCATTTATTATCGTCAAGTTACGCGCATCGTGCGAATCGACGTTAAAAACTCTCCCGACAAGGATAACCGTTTCGCCCTCAAATACGTCGCGGATTTTCGTCAAGCTACTGTGATTTTCATAGGCTCGCGGGTAATGCGTCAGTAAATCGTACTTCGTAAAGATATTTAGTTTCTCAAGTAACGCCGCCTTTCTCGGTCCGACGCCCTTAACGTACATAACATTATCAGTAAATTCAAATCTGCCAATGCTCAAAGCTCGTCCTCCTTTTAGTCGGGAAAATTATTTGGTCGCCCGCCGCGTTCGTGAAAATATCAGCCTCGACGTTGAAAACTTCCCTTAAAATCTGCGCGGACAAAATTTTTTTAGGCTCGCCCGCCGCGTAAATTTTCTTGTCCTTAATAATCAAAACGTCGTCGCTGTAAAGTCGGGCGTGATTTATATCGTGCAACACCATAATTATCGTCGTGGCGAATTTTTTATTAACGTCGGCGATAATGTCCATAACTTCGAGTTGGTGCGCAATGTCAAGATAAGTCGTCGGCTCGTCGAGTAATAAAATTTTCGGACGTTGCGCCAGCGTCATAGCAAGCCAAGCGCGTTGACGTTCGCCGCCCGATAAACTCGCCACTTGCCGATTTTCAAAGTCGGTTAGCTTAGTGAGTTCAAGCGCGTTTTTAATCGCCGCGTCGTCCTCCGTCGTTGAGCCGCCTAAAAATTTTCTGTGCGGAAAACGTCCAAACGAAACTAATTGCCGAACCGTTGTATCTTGTGGCGCGTCGCGTTCCTGCGGGAGTATCGCCATAACCTTTGATAAATTTTTTCTGCCGAGTCCGCGCAGATTTTCTCCGTTGAGTGTTACGGCTCCCGAAAATTTTTCGTTAAGCAAGCATAAAACTTTAAGCAAAGTTGACTTGCCCGCGCCGTTCGGTCCGATTATCGCCGTCCGCTTGCCCGATTGAAATTTATAGCTCACGTCTTGCAAAATTTTCTTCCCGCCAAGTGTCACAGAAATTTTCTCCGCCGTCAAGTTCATCAAAGTTGCGCGGTAGAGGAAGCCGCGCCCCTCCTCTCTATTAAACATGTTTTGCGTTTAGAAATTAGCAGTAACTTTTTGTAGCTGATACCAGCAGAAATTTTGGTACCGTCAAGCTTGCGAATATCGAAACTACCACTTGTTCTTCTGCCGAAGATAAAGCCAACTTCCCCTTTGCATTTAACCTTGTCAAAGAGCCTATAACCGAAGACTTTATACGGCGATTGATTTTTCTTGCGAATACCGCCCTTGTTAATCGTGAGCTTGTGAATCTGTCGATTATGCTTGCGCACTTGCTTTTGATACCAATAATAGTTAAGACGTTCAGCTTGCAGATTGCCTGCGATACAAAAGGCGTCAACGTAATGCTCCTTCGGCAAGCTAGCTTTGATTCGGGCGTTTTTCGTCAAGTAGCCGTAAGTATTTCTAACTTCGACGGGATAAATTTCTTTGAGCTTGTTAAAGATAAACCAACGAGCAACGCCCATAAAAGTTTCGTCTTTGAACGACTGCCCGCGAGTTTGTTTAAGCTTAATCTTGCCCGCGTGGTAAGCTTTATGGCAGGTTTCGCATAGCGTGATTAAGTTATCGGGAGAATTTCCTCCAGTCTTGCGGCTTTCGAGATGATGAACGTTTAGAATGTTATCCTTGCTCTTACCGTGACAGTGTTGACAAGTGTGATTATCGCGGAAGAGCACATATTCGCGCACGTTCCAGAAGTTGAGTTGGTCGCCTTGCTGATATTCAACGCCGCTGATGTCGGGATTTTTAAGCTTTTGTATATCAAAGCTGGCAGTCTCGACGACGATTTTGGTTATCGGGAGAATCTTCCAGACGTTATCGACAACTTTAAAGTGCGCATTGATTCTGTTGGAAATGGAAGGAGCTAACCAGCCTTGTTTCTTCGCCTTGACGCGATTAAGGAAACGTGGTTGACGATAGCGGGTTTTGCGATTGCGTCTTGAACGTCTCAATTCGCGACGGGTAGAAAGTAAGTTGGTGATGTCGGTACGGAGAACGACTTCCGCCGAATAAAGCTCGCACTTGACGGTCGACGCCGATAAGCCGATATGCTTTGCGCCCGCGTCGACGCCTAAAGTTACGGGTTGTTTGTAGCCGCTTGAGCCGAATAAAAGTTGAATGGTGAACGGCTCGCGACGAATAACTTTTGCTTGACCGATTTTAAGTAGCAGTCGCGCTTTTCTTGCACTGCACGGCATTAAAGGTTGTTGATACTGATTGATAACGTACACTAACAAAAAGTGCACCTCCTCACGGAGTAATAATCCTTCGCCAATGTTATCCTGCGGTTTGACGCTTACAGCACTGTCCTTACCCCTCAGAACTGTTTAACCATAAGCCGTAAAGCGGCAGATTAGGATTTACGTCCGCCGGTACCTATATATTCGCAAGTAACGTAGCACCCGAAGTGCTTAGGCTAGTCAGCAAGAGCTTTTCAAGCCCCTAGCTTTAGCTATGAGATTACTGACTAACGTTTATCCAACCTTTTAGCAAGCGTATTTCCTATAAACTGCACCAACTGAACCAAAACTATCAGCACAACGACCGTTGCCAACATTACTTCGGGTCTGAATCTTTGATAGCCATAACGAATCGCCAAGTCTCCTAAGCCGCCGCCGCCGATTGCTCCCGCCATTGCTGATTCGCCAACCAACGCGATTATTACCGTCGTCAACTGCGAAACTATACCCGGCATGGCTTCGGGCAATAAAACTTTCGTGATAATCTGCGCGGGCGTCGCTCCCATTGCCAATGCCGCCTCGACTAAACCTGCAGGGACTTCTTTTAGCGAAGTTTCTACTTGCCTCCCGATAAACGGTATCGACGCGATAACTAGCGGAACGATTGCCGCCGTCGTGCCGATTGCCGAGCCGACTATAAATCTTGTGAACGGGATTATCGCCACCATTAAAATTATAAACGGGATTGAACGCACCGCGTTGACGACCGAGCCGATTGTTTGATTGATAAAAATATTTTCAAGGATTTGCCCCTTAGCCGTCGTATGGAGAAAAACTCCGAGCGGCACGCCGATTGCTGACGCGATTGCCATTGATACCACGACCATATAAATCGTTTCACCCAACGCCTTACTCAACAGCGGCAGAATTTCTGCGAACATAGCCAATCACCTCCACCCGAACATCTTCGCCGCCGAGAAAGTTCAGCGCACTGTTAATGGCGTCGTCTTCGCCGCTTAAGCCGATAATAAACCGCCCGAACGGGACGCCGTGAATTTCATCAAGGTTGCCGAAAAGCATTGTGCATTCGACGCCCTTGCAAGTCCGAATCATTTTAGCAAGGACGGGATCATCAGCCCTTTCGCCCAAGAAAATTAATCGGAGCAAAAGCAGACTGCCGGGCGTCCTGTCCTGTGAAACTTCATTGCCTCTGAACGCGGCGGGTAATTCGTTCGATAAAAGCACGCTGATAAATTCCTTAGTGATTTCGTGCTGTGGATTCGTGAACACGTTAAGCACTGAGCCGCGTTCCGCGATTATGCCGTCGCTGATAACCGCCACTTTGTCGCAAAGTTCCTTGATAACTTGCATTTCGTGCGTAATGACGACGACGGTCAGCGATAGATTTCCATTGATGACTTTAATAAGTTCCAGAATAGATTTAGTAGTTTGCGGGTCGAGGGCGGAAGTTGCTTCGTCGCAGAGCAAAATTTTAGGGTCGCTCGCTAAAGCACGGGCAATGCCGACGCGCTGTTTTTGTCCGCCGCTAAGTTGAGAGGGGTATTGTTGCGCCTTATCTTTAAGCCCGACGAGTTCAAGGAGCGGCGAAACTTTTTTCTTAATGTCGGCTGAATTCATGCCCGACAATTTCAGCGGAAAGGCAATGTTGTCATAAACGGTCGCCGAGCTTAGCAGATTAAAATGCTGGAAAATCATTCCGATATTTTTACGTGCCTCGCGCAGTTGGCTTTCTGTTAAAGTTGTCATGTCTTGCCCGTCGACGATAACTTTGCCCGCCGTCGGTCGTTCAAGCATGTTAATGCAACGGACGAGTGTAGATTTACCCGCGCCGCTAAGCCCGATTATCCCGTAAATTTCGCCGCGAGCAATTTCAAGGTCAATGCCTCTCAGCGCGTGGACTTTGCCCGACGGACTATTATAAATTTTTTCTATGCCTAAAAGTTTTATCAATCCTCTTGCCCCTTTACTTCTTTAAATAATTATACAAAGCTCCGAATAAATTTGCGTCGTTGCGATACTTACAGGCGACGACTTCGGGACGTGGCAAAAAATCTGGAGCGTTCGCGCAGAGTTCATCAATTTTACTATGAACGGCGTCGATAAAGCTTTGTCGTTCGCTTATGCCGCCGCCCAATGCAAATCGTTCAGGGTCTAAGATAACTTGCAGATTTAAAATCAACGCCGCGACGCCGTGCGCAAATTTATAAAGCGCGTCAAGCATATCATCATTGTTTTCTTCAATCAAATCGAAAATCATTTCGCCCGTAACTTGTTCCTCTGGCATATTCAAAATCTTTGCGCAACTTTTCTGGAAAGCAAGTGCGCTGAATTCGTCGGCGTAAAAATTTTCTTCGGCGGCAGTGCCATTGATATTTTTAAGCACAAAGGAAACTTCGCCCGCGCAAAAGTGAGTTCCACGATAAATTTTTTTATTGTGAATGAGTGCGCCGCCAACTCCCGTTCCGAAGACTAAAACAACGGCGTCCTTAACGTCCTTGAGACTGCCCGATTTAACTTCGGCAAGAGCCGCGCAGTTAGCATCGTTTTCAACCGCGACAGGTACGCCGCAAATGTCTTGAAGTTCTTCGGTGAGACAATGCCCATTGCTGAAATTTAAAGCACCGCTTGAAATGCAGACGCCGCGTTTGTTATCGATAAGTCCGGGCATGGAAACGCCTATGCCTTCAACGTCGTCATTAGCTTTGAAAATATCGGCGAGCGTTTTCAAAAATTTCTCGTGATTTTCTTTAGGCGTGGGAATTTTATTCTGATTGGTGATTTTAAAAGAGCGCGTTCCAGTCATCACGGCATGTTTAATAAAAGTACCGCCAACGTCTATCGTCAAAATTTTTCTCATCGTGAAACCTCCCCTAAAAAAATTCCGCATCAACAATAAGTCAAGGGCAAAAGCTTTGTCAATCGTTTCCGCTAAAAATTTTTTCTGGGAGCAAACAGGGGAATTATAAATGACGTTGAAAAAGCTATTGGCAATTTTTAGCCGTAAGGTTGAAGAAAAGGTTTTTATGTTGTACAATCGCTAGAGAATTTTTTCAGAAATTTTATTGTGAAACGCAAAACGCAGAAAGGTGAGTGAATCGGGCGTGCTTGAGCAAATATTTAACTCGTCGAATTTTAATTACTTGCCGCGAGCTATGACGGCGGCAAATATTCGGCAGGAAGTAATCGCCAACAACTTGGCAAATGTCAATACGCCGAATTTCAGAAAATCGAATGTGGAATTTGAAGAGCTGTTGGCGCGAGAAATTTACGGCGAAGAATCGGACGGAAAATTGAAATTGGCAAGGACGCATGATAAACATTTGCCTTTCGTGCCGCTTGAGTTTAGAGCCGAGCCTACGATTAACATGGATAATTCGACCGTCATGCGCGTTGATGATAATAACGTTGATGTTGATATTGAAATGGCGTCTTTGGCGAAGAATCAGCTTTATTACAATGCGCTTGTTACGGAATTTGGCGGGCACGTCAGCCGACTCAAAGCCGCAGTCACCAGTAATGGGCAATGATTAGGGACTAGGGACTAGGAATTAGGAACTAGTAGGGGTTAGGGATTAGTTACTAGTTCTTAGTTCCTCGCTCCTAGTTCCTAACCAAGGAGGAATCCAGAATGGGAATGTTTTTGGGAATTGACGCTTCGGCGTCGGGCTTGACTGCCGAACGATTAAGAATGGACGTTATTTCAAATAATATCGCCAACGCAAATACAACCCGAACCGAACAAGGCGGAGCTTATCATCGTCGCTACGTCGTCTTTGAGCCGCGAGAACGTGAGCCAAAAAGTTTTGAAAAGACTTTAAGGCGTGCCGTCGGTATAAGTCGCCAAACTAGCGAAGGCGTCCGCGCAGTCGCCATTGAAGAAGATACTACACAAGGACCGCTCGTCTACGATCCGGGTCATCCCGACGCCAATGCTGAAGGTTACGTCGAAAAACCAAACGTCAATATCGTTACTGAAATGGTCGACATGATAACCGCTCAGCGTGCTTACGAGGCGAATTCTACGGCTATCAACGCCGCTAAAGCTATGATTACAAAAGCATTAGAGATAGGGAAGTAGGGACTAGTTCCTAGCTCCTAAACCCTAGCAACTAGAAAAAAAGGAAGGTGAAGTTATGGAAATAACGCCGTTGGAAATGACACCCGTAAAAATGAGTGCGCACAGCCACATTGGCGAGACACCGCCAAAAGAACCCGTTAAAAGTTTCAGAAAATTTATGGTCGACGCTCTTAAAAAAACAAACGAGCTTGAACTCGAATCGGAAAGAATGAACGCGGCACTCGCGACGGGCAGAATAGAAGATGTATCACAAGTTGTGGTTGCGGCTCAAAAAGCGGAAATCGCGCTCCAATTAACGCTCCAGTTGCGAAACCGTGCTACGGCAGCATATCAGGAAATCATGCGGATGCAAGTATAGGGATTAGGGGTTAGGAACTAGGAACTAAGAGTTAGGAGTTAGGAATTAGGAACTAGTTCCCAGTTCCTGAATCCTAGTCCCTAGAAAGGACTGAGTTAATTGGCGAATTGGAGAGAGCGGCTCCGGGAACTTTGGAATCGATACGACAAAAAGTACAAGTACGCTTTTATCGGCGGATTATTCGGACTTATACTCTTATTTGTCGGAATCAGTTTCTGGTACGGTAGCAAGCCCGATTATGTGCCTTTGTACACCAACTTAGAAACAAAAGATGCCGGCGACGTTGTGAATAACCTCAAGGAAAACGGTATCCCCTATGATTTGGTTGAAGATAAAAAGGGCGCAACGATCTTGGTGCCTGCCACTCAAGTTCACGATTTGCGATTGGAATTGGCTTCGGCAGGACTGCCACGCGGCAATAAAGGTTTTGAACTCTTCGACGACAGCAAGCTCGGCGTCACCGAGTTTCAAAATAAGATAAATTATCTTCAAGCATTGCAGGGCGAACTTACACGCACAATCGAACATTTGGGCACCGTCGAAAAGGCTCGTGTTCATATCGTCTTGCCCGAAGACAGCCTTTATAAAAAGAATGAAAAGCCCGCTACGGCGTCAATCCTCCTTATGCTTAAGCCGGGTACGGAATTGACTAAGCCAGAAGTTAAGGGCATTGTGAATTTGGTCAGCCATAGCGTTCAAGGTCTCGCGCCCGAAAATATTACTATCATTGACGAGCAAGGAAATATCCTCAATAAAAATGAAGAGGACGACCTCGAAAAAGAACAACAGAAAAATTTGCGGACGCTTAATCAAATCGAAATGACCAAGAAAGTTCGCGACCATATTCAGCAAAATATTCAAACCATGCTTGACAAGACACTCGGCGTCGGCAATGCCTTCGTCAGAGTCAGCGTCGAGCTTGACTTCGACGACAGATCTATCGACCGTCAAACTTTCACGCCTGTAGTTGACGAATCGGGCATTATCCGCAGTCAACAGGACATCACTGAAAGTTATAGTGGCGAATCGACTGCGCCCGGCGGTGGTGCAGGTATTCAGAGCAATATTCCCGGTTACGTCGCCGAAGATAGAAACGCCAACGCCGAATATGAGCGTAAAGAATCAACTAGGAATTATGAAATCAATGAAGAGAATCAAAAAATCATAGCGTCGCCCGGTTCAATTCGCCGCCTTACGGTTGCCGTTTTGGTAAGCGACGAGATAACCGACTTGCAACAAGAAGGACTCCTTCGAGCGGTAAGTTCGGCGGCAGGAATTAACGAAGATCGCGGCGACACAATATCGGTCGAGCCAATGCCGTTTAATACCGATTTGAAAGACCGTATGGCGGAAGAGGCACGACTTGAACAGTTACGCAAAGACAGAATTTTTTACACGGAGATTGCGGCTATGATTTTACTTGCAGCCTTAATATTGGGCGGATTCCTCATGTATCGCTGGAAGAAACGCAAAGAGCGTCAAGCGGCTATCGAGGCACAACTCGCGGCAGAAAGAAAAGCTCGCGAAGAACAAAAACGCCTTGAAGAAGAAAAAAGACGCGCCGAAGAAGAAGCACGTCGCGCAGAGGAAGAGGCACGTCGCCTCGAAGAAGAAAAACGTCTCGCAGAAGAAGAGGCTCAACGCGCTGAAGAAGAACGTCGTCTCGAAGAAGAAAAGCGTCTTGCAGAAGAAGAGGCTGAGGCAGAAGCCGACGCCGTTGCAGCCGCCGCAAAGAAAGCTCGTGATGGAATGTCAGAAAATGAATTCGTAGAAGAAGATGAGGAAGATTATCTTACGCCCGAAGAAAGAAAATTGAAACAAGAAAAGGAAGCTATCTTGAAACTTATCAACGAGAAACCCGAAGAAGTCGCTTGGCTTATCAAAATGTGGATTATCTCGGATGAGTAATCTTCAGTGGTTAGCGATTAGTGATTAGTGGTTAGCAAAGAAAAATTCTAATCACTAATCACTTTTCACTAATCACTTTTTTATTTAACTGGAGGAGATATTATGGCAGCACCTGATTTATCATATGACATGTATGCCGAGCCTAAAAAGATGAGTGCTCACGAAAAGGCGGCGATACTTTTTATTGCTTTAGGCAGTGATTGCGCCGCGAAAGTTTTCCCGCATATGGACGAGGACGAAATTGAAACAATTACGCTCGACATAGCCAACAACAAGCAGGTTAGCATTGATAAAAAGAATCAGATTATCGGCGAATTTTATCAGCTGATGATGGCGAACGATTACATTTCGACGGGCGGTATTGAATTCGCGCAGAATACTTTGGAAAAAGCTTTAGGCGCGGATAAGGCAGGGGAAATTCTCAAGAAATTGACTACGAGCTTGCAAGTTCGTCCGTTTGAGTTCTTACGCAAGACAGACCCGTCTCAGCTTTTGAACTTTCTGCAAAACGAACACCCGCAGACAATCGCGTTGGTTATGGCGTATTTATCGCCCGACCAAGCGGGTATCGTCATGAGCGGTTTATCGATAGATATGCAAGCCGACGTTGCAAAGAGAATCGCGCTTATGGACAGGACTTCGCCTGACGTTATTCGCGAGATAGAAAAAGTTTTGGAGAAAAAATTATCGTCCTTGTCGACTCAAGACTTTACGATTGCTGGTGGTGTACCGGCGGTTGTCGAGATTTTGAACCGTGTCGACCGTTCGACGGAACGCGCAATTATCGAATCGTTGGAGGCAGAAAATCCCGAACTCGCCGAAGAAATCAAGCAACTCATGTTCGTCTTCGAGGATATTATTTTGCTCGACGATCGTTCTGTACAGTTGGTTGTGCGTGAAGTTGATACCAAAGAACTTGCGCTGGCAATGAAGGCGACCAATGAAGACGTTACGGCGAAGATTTATAAGAACATGTCGAAACGCGCCGCCGATATGTTGAAGGAAGAAATTTCTTATATGGGACCTGTTAAGATTCGCGACGTTGAAGAGGCGCAGACTAAGATTGTTAATGTCATTCGCACGCTTGAGGACAGGGGCGAGATTGTCATTGTTCGTGGTCAAGGCGAGGGAATGTTTGTGTGATTGTTTCAACTTTTCTTTTGCTGCGCCCAAAAGAAAAGTATGCAAAAGAAAAGGGCGTATAGACCGGCAAAGAAACATCCATGTTTCTATTGCCGGCGGCGCACGTCCATGTGCGCCGGGTTTCGACTTCCCGCTACGTTTTCTTCATTCCGCATTGCGCATTCCTAATTTCTAATTAAAGATGAAGGGAGCTGATTTTATGATTGACAAGAAAGATGTCCTTCATAACTCGCAAAAAATTTATTACCGCTCGACAGTCGGCGCGGCGGAGGCTGGCTCAACCGTAAGGCTCGGCATTCGCATTAAAACCGACAACGCCGTTATCAAACAAGTCCTATTGCATACGTGGACTGAAGGCGCGGGCGAAAAATGGTCGAACCTCGTCACTCGCGACGATAAGTCCGACGAAAAATTTTATTCCATTCCCGTTAAAATGCCCGATAAAGGCGGCTTGCTCTGGTACTACTTCATAATCGTTTCCAACGGCAAGACTTACTACTACGGTAACAATCCCGAACTTTTGGGCGGCGTCGGCGAGCTTTATGATCATGTGCCGCCCGCTTTCCAAATCACCGTCTACCAAAAGGGCGCGAAAACTCCCGATTGGTTTAAACATGCCGTCATGTATCAGATTTTCCCAGACAGATTTTATCGCGACGGCAACGAGATTGTCGAAAAGGAAGGCGCGGTTTATCACGCGAGCTGGAAAGATGATCCCGTTTACTTTAAAGACCCGGACAGCAGAGAAATTGTCGCTTATGACTTTTTCGGCGGGAATCTGCGCGGCGTCGAAAAGAAATTGGATTATCTTAAGGAGCTGGGCATTACCGCGATTTATTTCAATCCCGTCTTCGAGTCGGAAAGCAATCATCATTACGACACGGGCGACTATCACAAAATCGACCCGATACTCGGTACCAATGAGGACTTCAAACATTTAATCGACACGGCGAAGGAAAAGGGCATTCGCATTATCATTGACGGCGTATTTAGCCACACGGGTTCCAACAGCATTTATTTCAATCGCAAGGGCACATATGATTCAGTCGGCGCGTTCCAGTCCAAAAATTCGCCTTACTATGATTGGTACGACTTCAAAAATTATCCGACCGATTATGATAGCTGGTGGAATTTCCATACGTTGCCGAATGTCCGCGAGACAACGCCGTCTTATATGGACTTTATAATCCGCGATAAAAACAGCGTCTTAAAGCATTGGATGCGCGAAGGTATCAGCGGCTGGCGTCTCGACGTTATCGACGAATTACCCGCCGAGTTCAGTCGTTTATTCTTCGCCGAGCTGAAGAAAATTAATCCCGATGCCGTTATGATTGGCGAGGTATGGGAAGACGCCTCGAATAAGATTGCTTATGGCGTCCAGCGTCAATATCTTTGCGGCTACGAAATGGATTCGGCGATGAATTATCCGTTGCGTGCGCATATTTTCGATTTTATTTTGGGCGACATTGACGGCGAACTTTGTATGCGGCGTATGGAGAGTTTACGCGAAAATTATCCTAAAGAAAATTTCTATGCGATGATGAACTTAATCGCGAGCCATGACATAATGCGCCCCGTGACGGTTTTCGGCGAGGCTCCCTATTATGATCAAATGCCGGCTTATGAGCAATCGGGCTTTAAGCTTGACGCAGACGCAGAGAAATTGGGCAAGGCGCGTTTAAAAATGGCGGCTCTTTGGCAGATGACTTATCCCGGCGTTCCGTGTATTTATTACGGCGACGAAATCGGTATGCAAGGCTTTAAAGACCCGACAAATCGCAGACCGTATAACTGGGACGGCGGCGACAAAGAACTTTTGGCGACTTACAAGAAATATATCGCGATTCGCAATGAGAATTTAGTTTTGCAGACGGGCGAGTTGTTGCCGTTGCCGAGTAAGGGCGATATTGTTGCCTTTGCCCGCGTGATTCGCAATGGTCAAGATGTCTTTGGGCGTGAGGCGGAAAACGACGTTTACTTGGTTGCGTTTAATAGGGCGAAGACTCGCGGCAAGGAAGTTTCTTTCGACGTGAGCGACTTTGCTAACGGCGTTTTCGTTGACGCCTTCGACCCCGATAATCCAAAGAAAAAATATCCCGTGAGTCGCGGACGTGTTAGCTTTAAACTTGAGCCACTCGAAGGAATTTTATTACACCACGTCCCGCAACAACAGAATTACGACCGCCGCGCAGGAATTATCCTTCACCCGACAAGCTTGCCGTCCAAATACGGTATCGGCGACTTGGGCAAAGAGGCTTTTGAATTTATCGACTACCTCAAGGCGGCGGGACAATCTATCTGGCAAATTTTGCCGCTCAATCCCGTTGGTTATGGTTATTCGCCTTATCAATCGCCGTCGGCATTCGCGGGCAACCCGATGATAATTTCGATTGACAAGCTGATTGAGGCAGGACTCCTTGAAGAATCAGACGTAAAAGTTCCTCTTAAGCTCGGCAAGTCAAGGCTTGTTGACTTCGACGGCGTTGCGAAGTTGAAGGACGCGGCACTTGCCAAAGCCTTTGAAAACTTCAAGGAAAAGCTTAAGACCGACGCCGAACTTGAGAAAAACTTTAAAGCATTCTGCGCGGCTCAGAAATATTGGTTAGAAGATTACGCATTGTTCGCGGCGATTAAGAAAAAGAACGGCGGCGCATACTGGATTGAATGGGATTTGAAGATTAAACAGCGCGACAAGAAAGTTTTGGCGGCACTTAAAAAAGAACTCGCCGACGAAATTTTATTCACAGAGTTTGAACAATTTATCTTCGCGGAGCAATGGGATAAACTTCATCAATATGCGTTGGAGCGCGGGATACAGATAATGGGCGACATGCCGATATTTGTTTCGGCGGACAGCGCGGACGCTTGGGCTAATCAGCAAGAATTCCAGCTCGACGAGGAAGGACATCCCGAAAAAGTCGCAGGAGTACCGCCCGATTATTTCAGTGCGACCGGACAACTTTGGGGCAATCCGCAATACGATTGGGACGAAATGGCTAAGACGCATTACAAATGGTGGAAACTTCGCTTTAAGCGGATTTATGAAATCGTCGACATTGTTAGGGTTGACCACTTCAGAGGCTTTGAGGCTTATTGGTCGATTGACGGCGACGCGAAAACCGCGGTTGACGGCGAATGGGTTAAAGGACCCGGCTTGAAATTGTTTAACGAGATTAAGAAAGAAATTGGCGACGCGCAGATTGTTGCGGAAGATTTAGGCGTTATCACAGACGAGGTTGAAAATCTCCGCGAAGATTGCGGCTTCCCCGGCATGAAGGTTTTGCATTTCGAGTTGCATTTTAATGAGTACGGGCGAATTGGCTTTGTGCCGCCCGAAAACAGCATAACCTACACGGGCACGCATGATAACAATACGACGGTCGGTTGGTTTATGGAAGATGTCGACAACGACAGCAAGGCGACGATTGCCGCGCTTATCGGAGCTGACGTGCGCCGTCCCGACGACGTTTGCAAAAAGCTGATTGAATTTGCCTATGCGTCGAACTCGCGCTTTGCTATTGTTCCTATGCAGGATATTTTGAAACTCGACAGTCGAAATCGCATGAATACGCCCGGTACAGTCGGTGCGAACTGGGCTTGGAGACTTAAGGCGGATTATTTATCGGAGGCGGCGGCTCCTCAGCTCAAAGCCCTTTGCCAAAAATATTTAAGATGAGGGACTAGGATTTAGGGACTAGGGACTAGTAGAAACTAGTTCCCAGTTCCTATTTCCTAACAACTAGTTGGAGAGTGATATTATTAAAAGAAATTTTTTAATGAGAGTGGCGGCGAGCCTTCTCGTATTGACGATTTTAATCTGCGCGGGAACAAACGACTGCGCGGCTAAAAAGAAAAAAGTTCAAGAAAAAGTTCTGTACATACCGCACGACAGCCGCCCGATTGTCAACAAGCAGACGATTGAAATTTTGGAAAAGGCGGGCTGGGTAGTCGTTTCACCGCCTCTGGAACTTTTGGGCAACCGCGAAAATTTGGGCGACCCCGATTTACTTTGGGATTGGCTTAATAAGAACGCAAAGAAAGATATAACTGCCGCCGTCATTTCTTCGGACGCGCTCCTTTACGGAAGTTTAATCGGCTCGCGCAAGCATGAATACGACGCCGATGAAATTTTGGCTCGCGCAGATTTATTCATGGAATTTCGCAAGAAACATAAAAAAATTCCGCTGTATGTCTTTGGCTCGGTAATGCGCACGCCGCGAACGGGTTTAGCGTCGGGCTACGAAGAACCAGATTATTATCGCTACTATGGCACGAATATTTTCCGCTTAACGGAGTTAATGGACAAGCAGGAATTGGAAGGCTTGACGCCGCGAGAAATTAAGGAGTTCAATTTTCTGCAACGGCTGATTCCGCAAAAGGCGATTGAAGACTGGATGGGGCGTCGTGAGAAAAATTTTGACGCCAATAAAAAATTAATCGACTACGCCCGCGATAAAACTTTTGATTATCTTTTGCTCGGACGCGACGATAACGCGCCTTATTCTCAAACGCATAACGAAGGGCGCAAGCTCGTTGAATATGGGCGCGGGCTTGGCGAAAACGAATACATAACGACAGCGGGCATTGACGAAATCGGGCTTGTGCTGTTGACGCGGGCGGTTAATAAGAAAGCCGCCACTTCGCCGAAAATTTTTGTCAAATATAATTGGGGACGCGGCGGGTTGACGATACCAGCTTACTCCGACGAATCGATTGACACGTCGATTAATTCCGCGATAAAGGCGACGGGCGCAACCTTAGTAGAAGACGAAAACCGCGCAGATTTAATTTTGGCGGTGAATACGAATCCCGCTGGCGAGACTTTTGAGGCGGACTCCGAGATTAATGACGGCTCGATTCGCGAGGGCACGCGATTTTTTGCCGACACGATTGAAGATTATGTAGACAATGAAAAGAAGGTTATCGTTGCCGACGTTGCTTTTGCGAACGGCGCGGATAATGCTCTTATGGATCAGCTAAAACGGCGCGGCTTGCTCTTTAAAATTCAAGCATATTCGGGCTGGAATACGCCGACGAATTCAACGGGCTTTGCATTGAGCGCGGGAATTTTATCAACGCGCATGAAAGAAAATTTCGTTAATGAATTGCTGTTGCGCCGCTACCTTGACGACTGGGCTTATCAAGCGAATGTTAGAACTATCGGCGCGAGTCAGTTGAATTGGATTGCGGGCGACGGTCGTTACGAACTTTTGAACGATAAACTTTATTCCGCCGAAGATACCTGCGCGATGTTGATTGAAGATTTCGTTAAGAAAAATTTGCCGAACTTCACGGGCAACGACAATATCAGAGTTAGATTCACGTGGAACAGAATGTTTGAGGCTGATATTTCCTTCGGCAACAAATAAGTTTAAGAAAAATTTCAGCCCGCCGATAAGATTTTCAAGGAGGAGGATTTTATGGCGGGCAACGAGATTTACTTGGACAATTCGTATATCGGCGGCGCGGTAACGATAATGGAGGATTTGGAGCGGCGCGTCGAAGACTTTCATAAGACAAAAACTTACGACGAAATTTTATCAGAGGCACGCGAAGGGCTTAAGAAAATTTCTCCGCAGGAAATGACGCTTGATGAATACAAAGCCTATATCGAAGGCGAGTTGCAAAACATTCCGCGCAACTTCACGCGATACCGCGACCAAGTGACGATTGTAATTTCGGACACGGGTTATCAAGCTATGCAAAATGATTCGGATTATGAAGCGTGGGTTTTAAACAGTGTCCGCGAAGAACTTGCCGTTCCCGATTATCTTTGCGGCTATCCGGGCACTTACGGGCATTATGACGTTATGGAATTCGGCGCGACTAAGGAAGACTATCGCGGGCACATGTCGGCAATTCATAAAAATGATTCGCATAACAATTTGCAGGAAGAAGAAACTTATTGGGAACGTCGGCTTAAGCGATTAAAGGCGCGGCTTAAGGCGGAACAAGAACTTTTTGAACACGAAATGATTTTGCAAAAAGGCAGTGACGAGTCCGCGCAGATTGAGGCGATTCAAAAGGCGGAGGCGGGCTTAACTGACCCGTTCGCGCCGCAAAAGCCGATTACGGGAGTTCCCGCAAAATATTTACTCAGCATGTTGGACGGCAATTCAAAATAAAAAAAGCCTCTCGAAGTTTGAGAGGCACAGACTTTAGATAAAAATCATCTGTCTCTGATTTTTTTCAGAGTCATTTTTTTTATTCCGCAAAGTTTATCTATTCAGTAAGAAAATCAATCTAAGAGGTAAACCTACTTTGTTATTTATTGTGCTAAAATTTTGCCGTACCTAATTAAAGGAGGAAAAATTATGGAAAGAAAATGGCATGAAAAAACGTGGATTATAGTCCTGTTGGTAATCTTTTTTTGGCCTGTGGGAATTTTTTTATTCTTCAAGAACCCTTACTACTCAAAGAATATCAAAATGGGAGCTATCGGACTCTGCGCGGTAATTTTCGCTTACGCGGCACTTATAAGCGATAATAACAGCAGCAATGATAATAAACCGCAAACCGTTGCCACGACGCAACAAGACCCTGCTGAAGTAAAAAGGCAGGAAGAAGAAAAACGACTTCAACGCGAACAAGCAGAACGCGAACGCGCCGAGCAAGAGGCGGCTGAAAAAGCTCGCAGAGAACAAGAAGCCGCCGAACGATATGCTCAAGAACAACGTCAAAAACGTGAAGAAGCCGAACGTAAAAAACGGGAAAAAGCAGATAAGGAACTCCGCGAAATAAATTCCCACTCTTACACCGAAATTAATATCGCTACCTTGATAAATGATGCAAAAAATAATGCCGCCCGCGCCAATAAAAATTATAACGGCAAATATTTCAAGATTGTCGGCGGCATAGTTCAAACTATCGAATCGGACGGCGATTATATAAGTGTTGAAAGTCCCGTTTCTGATCTTTCTTTTCTACAAGTTCAATGTTTCCCCGAAACAAATTTGGCGAAGGAACAAATTTTTCAATTGAATATGAATCAGCGTGTGACTATATACGGCAAAATAACGGACGTCGGCGAAATCATGGGCTATAAGGTTGAATTGTTGAAAATCGAATAAGCCATTTTTAAGCGGGCAAAATTTTCGCGAGCGTCTCCATCATCTTTGGAACGTCAACAGGCTTGGCAATATGGGCGTTCATGCCAGCCTCAAGCGCATTTTTAACATCTTCGCTGAAAGCATTGGCAGTCATAGCGATAATCGGAATATTCGCGAGTTCGGGATTTTCCAGCTCGCGGATTTTTTTTGTCGCCTCGTAGCCGCCCATAATCGGCATTTGAACATCCATAAGTACCGCGTCATAATCGCCGGGCTTAGCTTTGGAAACTTTTTCGACCGCCTCCGAGCCGTCGCCCGCAGTATCGACGATAAAGCCCGCCGCCTCAAGGAGCATTTTGGCAATTTCGCGATTGACTTCAATATCGTCGACCAGCAAAAGTTTCTTGCCTTCAAAGTCAATCATCTGCGCGACGTTATTCAGCTCTTCTTCCTCTTCAATTTCGTCGGCGAGTTTGAAGTTGACGTTGACGACAAATTCGGTGCCTTCGCCGGGCGCGGTAATAACTTTAATCGTGCCGTTCATAAGGTCGACGATACTTTTAGTAATCGCCATGCCAAGTCCAGTGCCCTGAATTTTGCTGACGGTCGAAGTCCTTTCGCGCTCAAATGCCTCAAAAACTTTCGCGGCAAATTCGGGCGTCATGCCAATTCCGCTGTCCTTAACGCGCAATTCATAATCAGCCGATTCGTCGTGAATATCGCCGAGTTGCGTCAAGCGCACTATAATTTCTCCGCCTTCGGGCGTGAATTTGTAGGCGTTGCTTAAAAGATTCAGCAAAACGCGGTTCAAACGATTTTTATCAAAAACGGCGTATTTATTCTTAACGCCAGAGCTGTCAACGGTAAAAGCAATTTTCTTGCCAGACATTTGCGTCGCGAACATGTCGTAAACTTCATTCATAGTCCGAACAAGATTATCGGGCGAAAGTTCCAACTCCATTTTGCCGCTTTCTATTCGGCTCATCTCCAAAACGTCATTAATCAGCGCAAGCAAATGCTTACTTGAGGCGTCGATTTTATTGAGGAATCCAAACATTTTATTTGGAACATCACTCGGACAAGGTTCATTTCGATATTTCGGACAACGTTCGCAAGTTTTGTGCAAATCTCTGGCAATACCGAGATAGCCGACGATTGCATTCATAGGCGTTCTTATATCGTGACTCATGTTCGACAGGAACGTTGACTTAGCTTTATTGGCTTCTTCGGCGCGTTCCTTTTCCGCGATAAGCTCTGCCTGTTGACTTTTAAGCTGTTCGCTCTGTACTTTGATTGTATCCAAATTTTCTTGGAGTTGGAGCGTATATTGTTCCTGTGAATGCATGTAGCGGATTTGTTGAATTGTGTAGCCGATAAGCGAAGTCACGAAGAAAAGCGAGACGAAAATCAGCGCGACAAGCCAAGGGCGACTCGTAACCATTTCTTCGAGCGTGATATTTTCATAGCGATTGACAATCCATTTTTTAGTTAAAGCGTCGAGGCGACCTTCCTGTTGCATTTGAATCAAGACGGCATTGACGCGCACGCGGAGCATAGTATCTTCGGGGTGCAGTGCAAGTGTTCCGTAAACGTGTTGGACGGCGTAACTTGGGAAAACGCCATTGATATTCATTTTTTCCAGAAAGCCGCCGCCAACTTGAATCGGGCAAATGGCAAATTCATATTCGCCAGTTTTAAGTCCGTCGAACATTCTTTTATAGGAATGGATATAAGAAATTTCGTCGTCGAGACCGAGTCCGGGCATTCTGTGGAGCGAAGCGACTCTGCGCCCATAAAGTTCGGCGACTGACGTAATATTTTTGCGCCCATAGACGACGTATTGTTTTTCGGTTGTCGGTAGCGTGGCAATTATTTTGGAATTGTTTATAATCAAATCGGATTCCATATTCATGATAATATCCGCGCCGCCGCCGAGAAAAATTTTATTAGCGGCATTCCAGTCCATTAACGAAAGGTCAAGATTCATCTGCAAGCGGTTAGCGATTTCGTTCATCATTTCGACATCGTAGCCTTGATAATTGCCGTTGGCGTCGACGTAGGAATAGGGCGCGTAGTCGTTATCGGTGACAACATGCAGAGTTTTTTTGAAATTATTCTGCGGCTGTATTTCGACTTTTGGCGGTTCTCGGAAGACGCCAGCTAGATTGAGATAAATTACTACGAAGATAGCGGATAGAATTATCGGCAAGGCGATAGCCGCAATTACCAGAAAATTTTTTTTGCCGAATATTTTTTTTGGAGATGCCTGACTGTTCATAGATTTTTCCCCTTCGAGCGGATATGTTTCAGAGTTATTATCAAATCGATTGAACTATATCAAAAAAACTTTCAAAAGACAATGACAAATGGGCGACGAAAAATTTTGCTTGACAGTTTTTGAATCAGCATTTATAATACCGCTTGTCTTGAAGTTAAAGACATGGGGTTGTAGCTCAGATGGTTAGAGTGCCTCGTTGACATCGAGGAGGTCACAGATTCGACTTCTGTCAGCCCCACCAATTTTTTTTATGCGGGAAAACGGTTGTAGCTTAAGCTAAAGGCACCCGATTAGTCGAAAGACTTCAATGCTGTAAGTAGAAATACTTGCAGGGCTGTAGTCAACCAGCCGAACGCGGTGGGCGAAAGTCTAACTGCAAGTTCTTTCGGGAGCAGTTGACAGATTCGAGTTCTGTGCTCGCTTAACTCAGTTGGTAGAGTATCTCCGTCACATGGAGGAAGCCGTGGGTTCGAGTCCCTCAGCGAGCATGACATATTTAAAATCACCTTCCAAATTCGGAGGGTGATTTTGTTTTTACGAATCAGTGTCGGAGCCTAAAATATTTCCCGCGAAGTCGACAAGGATTGTAGAAACTTTCAACTTGCCGAAAACGTAGCGTTCAGCGCGTAAACTTGCCCGCGCCGCAATTTTTTTATAAACTTTTTCAAAATGATTCGCCGAAATTATCTGCGCGGCGTCTTCGGTAGTATTGGCATTTAAAATTTTTTGAACTTCGATGGTGGGAAGTCCTTCAGCCGCCGCATATGCCGCTAAAGTCTCAAGTCTTCCGTCCGCAACTCGATTATGCGTGTGAAATACTCCAGCCGCAACTTTTACCAGCTTGCCCAAATGTCCGCAGAGGATTATTTTTTTTATTTCACGTTCAGCCGCCGCCTCCAACATAAAGCCGATAAAGTTACTCGTCTGAATTATCGCGCCGTCAGCAAATCCCAATTTTTTTGCTATAGTTTCGCCGATTTTGCCCGGAACGAAAATTAATTCGTCAAAGCCCGCCGCCTTTGCCACGTCGATTTGAGGGACAAGAGAATTTTTAAACGCCTCTTCACTCATCGGGCGCAAAACCCCTGTAGTTCCGATTATCGATAAACCACCTTCAACGCCCAAAATAGGATTCAAAGTTTTTTTAGCAAGCTCGACGCCCGCAGGTATCGAAATTTCTACCTCAAGTCCTCCGATTCCGAATTCATCAACGACATTTTTAATCAATCTGCGCGGTGCGGGATTAATGGCAGGTTCACCGATTGGCAGTTGCATTCCCGCCTTTGTAATTTTGCCGACGCCTAAACCTGCGCGGAAAATAATTTCGTCACTAAAAATTTGGCGCACCGTCGTAAAAACAGACACGCCATTAGTAATATCGGGGTCGTCGCCCGAAAATTTTATAACTTCCGCGCAGATTTTATCATCAGAAATCTTTTCGACATTTTCAATCGGAATTTTTAAAAGCGTCCCGTCCAGCGCAATAATCTCAACGTCATTAACAACTTCGCCCGTCGTCATATAAATCAAAGACGCTTTGACGCCCGCCGCCGCGCAAGCTCCTGTTGTATAGCCGCTACGCAAAAATTTTTTACTCATTATCAAGATAAAGTTTCCTGTAAGCGTCTGTATCGGCTTTAATCAGCGTGACAAGCAAGCGAATCTTCAGCCATTTCCAATGCCTCGTAAAGCGTTTCAGCTTGCGTTATTGCGCCTTCAACATCAGGAAATTCAATGCAATAGCCGCCTTCAATCGCTCGATAAAAAATTGCGGGATAAACATAACGCATAAAAATTCCTCCTTATCGGTTGTCGTACATTTTGGCATAATAATTTTTATACTCGCCGCTGATAATTTTTTCCCACCAACTGCGATTTTCCAGATACCATGCGACAGTTTTCTTTATGCCGTCGTCAAATTTCGTCTGAGGCGTCCAACCGAGTTCATTAGTAATTTTAGTCGGGTCGATTGCGTAACGTTGATCGTGCCCTTTCCTGTCCGTTACGAATTCAATCAAGTCCTCGCTCTTGCCCAGTATCTTTAAAATCGTCTTGACGACTTCGATATTAGTTTTCTCGTTATGCCCGCCGATATTGTAAACCTCGCCGACTGTGCCCTTGCGAATTATCAAGTCAATCGCCGCGCAGTGATCCTCAACATAAAGCCAATCGCGAACATTAATGCCCTTGCCGTAAACGGGCAATTTCTTATCGTGGAGCGCGTTGATAATCATGAGCGGAATTAATTTTTCGGGAAAATGATAAGCTCCGTAATTATTCGAGCAACGGCTTATCGTCGCTGGGATTTTATATGTCCGCTGATAAGCTTGAACCAGTAAATCTGCCGCCGCCTTGCTTGCCGAATACGGGCTTGACGTATGCAAGTTAGTCGTCTCGGTAAAAAATAAATCGGGGCGGTCGAGCGGCAAGTCTCCATAAACTTCATCGGTCGAAACTTGATGAAAACGTTTAATGCCGTATTTTCTGCAGGCGTCGAGTAAAACACTCGTGCCGATAATATTTGTGCGCAGGAAAAGTTCTGGGTCTTCAATCGAGCGGTCAACGTGACTTTCCGCCGCGAAGTTTACGACAATATCAGGTTTTTCGTCCTCAAAAAGTTTATAAACCGCCTCACGGTCAGCAATGTCGCCGCGAATGAATTTGAAATTTTTATTGCTCTGCGCGTCCGCCAAAGTTTCCAAATTGCCCGCGTAAGTCAGCTTGTCGAGGCAAATAATTTTATCTTCGGCGTGATTCTTAAGCTCGTAATAAACAAAGTTGCCGCCGATAAAGCCCGCGCCGCCTGTCACTATTATTTTCATTGAAAATTTACCTCCAAAATTTTTCGCTATAATAACAAAAAAAAATCCCCGCGACAATACGGGGAAAATTTTATTAGCCAAAATAATCTTCAATGCCGTCGAAAATGCCTTGCGCCGCCTTCATGACGCCTTCCTTAGAGTCAAGGAGCTTTTCCTCTTCCTTATTCGAGATAAAGCCAAGTTCAATCAGCGTGGCGGGCATGTCAGTATTTTTCACGACGTAGAAATTACAGGGCTGAGTTCCGCGACTGGGCGTGCCGAGTTGCTCAACTAAATTGCGACGAATGCAATCCGCAAGCTTTTGACCCTTGCCGGTGGTACTTTTACTGTAATAATAACCCGTCGTGCCGCGAGCTTCGGGGCGAGTAAAACTGTCCGCGTGAATAGAAATGAAAATCTCCGCGCCGATTCTGTTAGCGACTTCGCAACGTGCGCCTAGCTCTTCAATGTCCGATGCCTTAGCTCCTTTAGATGAAACCGTCGAGTCGGTCTCGCGTGTCATAACGACTTCCGCGCCTTCCGCCTCAAGCAATCTCTTAAGCTCCAACGAAACTTTCAACGTAACATTTTTTTCCATTACGCCCGTCGGACCGATTGCGCCCGCATCGTTGCCGCCATGTCCGGGGTCGATAACAATTAATTTGCCCTTAAGGTTCGTGAGTTTATTCAAATCGTCCTCCAAATCTTTAAACGGAGTGTCAACGGTTTTTTCTTCGTCTTTATTTTTATCTTTATCTTTGGACTTTTTGTCCTTATCTTTTTTCTCGCGTTCCTTTTTCTCGCGTTTTTCTTTTTCTTTAAGCTCTTTTTCACGTTCGCGCTGTTCTTTAATTTCGCGTTCCCGTTTTTCCTTGAGTTCCTTCTCGCGTTTTTCTTTAAGCTCGCGTTCTTGTTTTTCCTTAAGCTCGCGTTCTTGTTTTTCCTTAAGTTCGCGTTCTTGTTTTTCTTTAAGCTCGCGTTCCTGTTTTTCCTTAAGTTCGCGTTCTTGTTTTTCTTTAAGCTCGCGCTCCTGTTTTTCTTTAAGCTCGCGCTCCTGTTTTTCTTTAAGCTCGCGTTCTTGTTTTTCCTTAAGCTCGCGCTCCTGTTTTTCCTTAAGCTCTTGAGCGCGTTTTTTCTCCAGTTCAACGTCTTCAGGGTCGATTATCTCAATGTCTTTTGGAATTTCTTTTACGGCTGGATCTGTCGGCGTCGGTGGAGTCGGAGTTGTCGGCTTTGGCTGTTCAGGCGTCGAAGGAGTTGGCGGCGTCTCATTTTTAGGCGGTTCAGTATTTGACGTGTTGGGCTTATTTAGTTCGGGATTTTCTTTGAACTCGGCGTTGCCCACGTCGATAACAAAGCGATAACCTGCCGCGCCGCCACTCAAGAAAAATGGTCGAGTATCCGCCATTGTTTCTATTACTATTCGGACTGTCGTAGAATCGAATTGCGCGACGCGAAGTTTTTTAGCCGCCAATGATTTTAATTCAAACTCGCGCTGAACTTTTGGATTAAGCCAAGCATTTTTTAAATCGACAATGATTCGCGAAGGATTTTCGGCATAAGATTCCGTGAAGTCGACCTTCTTTGTAATGTCGGTAACAATTCTGATTGTACCGGAGCCGTAGCCAACTCTTATCGCCTTTATTTCCGCCAAATTCGCCGAGCGTTCTTTAAAGGTTGGCTCAGCTTTTTGTTCTTCTTCTGCCGCTTCAACTGCTGTAGTCGCCGCAATCAAAATGAGGAGACTAAGCAATATTTTTTTTATCAATCCCAAGCCTCCTCTTTTTTTTCTAGTTATTAGGAATTAGTTGTTAGGAACTAGTAGGAACTAGTTTTTTCAGTTCCTAGTTCCTCGCTCCTTTATTAGGAACTGGTTACTAGGAATCAGGAACTAGTAGGAACTAGTATTAATTAGTTCCTAGTTCCTCAATCCTAGTTCCTATCTTACGTTTCATATGAGCCGTAACGCTGTTCCAGTTTCTTAAATATCCAAGTCAATATCGCCGTCATGCCTAAATAGAATATGCCCGCGATAACAAACGGCGTCATGTCGAATTCGCGCTGTACAATCGTCCGCGCCACTCTCAACAAGTCGTTCATCGCTAAAATATAAATTAGCGACGTGTCTTTAACAAGGTTTATCGTCTCGTTTGAAATCGGCGGTAGGACGACCCTAAGCACTTGCGGGAAAATTATATAACGCATCATCTGCCAATGCTTAAGTCCTAATGCCTTTGCCGCCTCGTATTGCCCACGTGGTATCGCTTGAATGCCTGCGCGGAAAACTTCTGCAAAATACGCCGCATAATTCAACGTGAACGCTAACAACGCCGCCGCTACGTCCGGCAACATTATCCCGACCATCGGCAACGCGAAGTATACGAATAAAAGTTGCAACATTAACGGCGTCCCGCGCATTATCCAGACGTAAAACTCCATTAAGTAACGAATCGGCGCGAAACTCGATATTCTTCCCAAAGCCGCCAACGCGCCAATCGGCAAGCTTAAAATTAAAGTCACGAAGAAAATTTCCAACGTGACTTCCGCCCCCTGCATTATTAGGAGCGTCATATCTAAAAATTTTTCCATAACAGATATTCCCTAACACCCGTCTTTCAACGGCGGTCACCGTTTGACTAGGAGCTAGGAACTAGTGACTAGGATTTAGGAACTAGTTCCTAGTAACTCGCCCCTAGTTCCTAATCAATTATTTTTTACCTTTAACCAAGTCAGCCTTAAACCATTGTTCGGAAATTTTCGCGGCAGCTCCGTCCTTAACCATTTCATCGAAAACGCCTTGAACTTTATCGCGAAGCTCAGTATCGTCCTTGCGGAAAGCAATTCCGAATTCACTCACCGGGCCAACAGTAACGTCAAGAGCCTCAAATTTCCCGTCTTGCTTGCTCATAGCATAACGACCAACAATCTCGTCGCAGACAAGCGCGTCAATTCTACCGTTCTCCAAATCCATGAACGCACTAACATAATCGCCGTAAGTCTTAAACTCTCTGAAACTGTCCTTGAGGTCTTTGGTACTGTCAATGTAAGTCTCGGCAGTCGAGCCAGCTTGAGTTCCAACGCCTTTGCCCGCGAGGTCAGCCTCAGCCTTAATACCTTGATCGTTGCCAGCCTTCACGAAGACGATTTGGCGATTGTCCATATAAGGATCGCTGAAAAGCATGTTCTCTTGGCGTTCGGGCGTAATGTCGAGTCCGTTCCAAATTATGTCAATGCGTCCGCTCTTAAGCTCCGCCTCTTTGCTGTTCCAATCGATAGCCTTGAATTCGACTTCGCAACCCAGACGCTTAGCCGCCTCCTTAGCCAAATCAACATCGAAACCGACGATTTCATTTTGCTCATTCTTGAAACCCATCGGCGCATATTCGTCATCAAGCCCGATTGTAATTTTCTTGATTTCCTTCGCGTCGCCGCCGTCAGTTTTGGCAGAGTCGCCGCCGCAACCCGTAAAGACCATAGTCACAAGGAGCAATGCCGCCATAAAAATTTTCTTCATACCGAAAAATACATCCTTTCCAATAAAAAAGTTTAGACAAATCGCGTTGCATTATACTTTATCAATTATTTCGTTGCAAGCGCATTTTCAACGGTTATGCTTAATCAAATCGGCTTGGAACCATTTAAGAGAAATTTCTCGCGCCGTCCCGTCCCTAATCATTTCTTTTAAAACTTCTTGAACTTTGTCGCGGAGTTCGACGTTATCTTTCCTAAAACCTACGCCGAATTTCGTCGGAGAGCCAATCGTTAAATTAATGATATTAACCGTGACAGGGTGCCGCATCATCTCATAACGCGCCGCAATTTCGTCAATAATAATAACGTCGTATTCGTCTTGGCATAAAAGTTCAAAGCCCTCTCTGATATTGCGATAAGTCTTGAACTCTTTTAAGCTGTCCTTGAGCCGTTTATTTCTGTTTATGTAATCCTCCGAGTTAGAACCAGCTTGCGTCCCAACGACTTTGCCTTCGAGGTCGTATTCACTGCGAATAATCTGGTAGTTGCCGTCCTTAACCATAAGAACTTGCCGATTGTTCATGTAAGGGCGCGTGAAAATCATATATTCTTTGTATTCGTCCATTATGTCCAGCCCGTTCCAAATCATATCGACATTGCCAGAAGTTATTTCTTCCTCTTTATTATCCCACTCAATAGGCTTGAATTCAATCGCGACGCCCATACGACGCGCCGCCTCCTTAGCTAAATCAACGTCAAAGCCGACAATCTTTCCGTCTTCGTCACGAAAACCCATTGGCGCAAATTCCTCGTCAAAGCCGATAACCAATTTAGTTTGAGCATTGGAACTGCCGCAACCGACAATTAGAAATGTGCAAAGCATAATGCGCAAGGCGTAATTAAAAAATTTTCTCATAGCAAAAACTCCCATAAAAAATTTAAATCATTTATTCGACTTGATAAGGTTGGCTCCAAACCATTTCTCCGAAATTTTCCTAGCTGTACCGTCGGCGACAATTTCATCAAAAGCCGTCTGAACGCGGTCGCGCAGGGCAATATCATTTTTGCGAAAACCAATTCCAAATTCGGTAGCGTCTCCAATCGTCATGTCGATTATCTTAAATTTATTTGGATTCTTGCTTATCTCGTAGCGCAAAACAATTTCGTCGCAAATCAAAACGTCAATCGCGCCGCTCTCCAAAGCCTCAAATGCCGTCTTGAATGTATCATAAACTTTAAAAGCCGCAAAACTGTTTTGAAGTATCTCATTTCTAATTATGTACGTTTCTGAAGTCGAGCCGGCTTGTGTCCCGACGATTTTACCCGCGAGGTCTTTTCTTGATTTAATTTTTAAATTGCCGTCCGCCCTAATTGAAAGAATTTGCTGATTGTCTAGGTAGGGCTTGCTGTAAAGAATATCTTTCTTGCGTTCGGGCGTAATATCGAGTCCGTTCCAAATCATGTCGATATTGCCGGTTTTTAGCTCAACTATCTTGTTGTCCCAGTTAATCGGCTTGAATTCAATCGCAACGTCCATGCGCTTAGCCGTCTCTTTGGCAAGGTCAATGTCAAAGCCGACAAGTTCGCCCTGTTCGTTGCGGAAACCCATTGGCGCATATTCTTCATCAATCCCGACAACAAGCTTTTTTTGATTATTCAAGCTCCCGCAACCGAATAAAAAAAATGCAAAAAGCGTAAGGCTTAATGCGTAATAAAAAAATTTTTTCATAATAAACAAACTCCATAAATCTTTTAAAAATTTTTACTTAATGAGGTTGGCTCCAAACCATTTCTCCGAAATTTTTTGGGCAGTGCCGTCTTTAACAATCTCGTCAAATGCCGCCTGAACGCGGTTGCGCAATTCGACATCATCTTTGCGGAAACCTATTCCGATTCTGGTAACAGGACCGATTATCACGTCGATTATCTTAAACTTTTTCGGGATTTTGCTTATCTCGTAGCGTGCGGCAATTTCATCGCAAATTAATACGTCCACCGCGCCGCTCTCCAAAGCCTCAAATGCCGCCTTGACTGTGCCGTAAGTTCTAAATTCTTTAAAAGTGTTTTGAAGGTTTTCGTTCTTGATAACGTAGGTTTCAGAGTTTGAACCAGCTTGCGTCCCGACGATTTTGCCCGCCAAGTCGCTTTCGGATTGAAAATTCAACTGACTGTTCTTTTTAATCAGAAGAATTTGGCGATTGTCTAGGTAAGGCTTGCTGTAAAGAATATCTTTCTTTCGTTCGGGCGTAATATCCAGTCCGTTCCAAATTATATCGATATTGCCCGACTTAAGCTCCGCTATTTTGCTGTCCCAGATAATCGGCTTGAATTCAATCGCAATGCCCATGCGCTTAGCCGTTTCTTTGGCAAGGTCAATGTCAAAGCCAATAAGTTCGTCTTGTTCGTCGCGGAAACCCATTGGCGCATATTCTTCATCAAGCCCGACGACTAAATTTGGCGGCTTATTTTCAATGCCGAAACAACCTGTCATAAGCAAAACCAACGCGCAGATTGCCATTAAAATTTTCCTCATAAAAGCCTCCTAAAACTTTAATTTATCGTTCACGGCGTAAGACCCCCGAATTTATTCGTGGGGATATAAGCCGCAATTGACTGTGAGAAATATTTACTCTACAATGTGAACAAGAGGTTAGCCTTCCTCTCTAAAAAAATAGTGTAAGAAGAATCAACGGTTGAAACGAAACCGTTTTGGGGTGGTTGCGTCCCTTGCTCAACCTGACCTGTTGGTTAGCTGCTGGAGGCATTAAACTCGCAAATACTACGAAATGACGGTACTAAAGTAAAAAGTAGCCTGAAGCCTTCTGGTAACAGGGTAGGGGCTGTTTGGCTCAGCCTTTGAGCATTTATGTTCTCAAGAATCCCCTTTGGGGAGTGTCAATCATGAACTTTAACAAGGTCACTTCCAAACCAGCGCATAGAAATTTTCTTAGCGGTACCGTCTTCAATCATCTCATCAAAAACTTTTTGAATTCGGTCGCGTAATTCGACATTGTCCTTGCGAAAACCTATGCCGAATTCTGTCACAGGACCAACAGTTAAATCAATAATTTCAAACGTGGCGGGCTTTCTTATGATTTCATAACGTGCCGCGATTTCGTCGATAATCAGCACGTCGCACTTTTTATCATTGAGAGCCGTGAATCCCTCTTTAATATTGCGATAAGTCTTGAATTCGTCGAAACTATTTTTAAGGTCGGGATTTTCTTCAACATAATCTTCCGAGTTCGAGCCTGACTGAGTTCCGACGACTTTATCTTTAAGGTCGTTTAAATTATGAATGCCTTGCGTATTACTCTTGCGCACTAAAAGTATTTGCCGATTGTCCATATAAGGTTCGCTGAACGTCATGTAATTTTTATATTCCTCCATAATGTCGCAACCGTTCCAAATCATATCGATATTGCCCGACGTTATTTCTTTCTCTTTATTATCCCAGAGAATAGGCACGAATTCCAATTCAACGTCCATTCGCGCCGCCGCCTCCTTAGCTAAGTCAACGTCAAAGCCGACGATATTTCCGCCTTCGTCGCGAAAACCCATTGGCGCAAATTCGTCGTCGATACCTATGATTAATTTCTCGCGTTCATTGGAATTGAAGCCGCAACCCACGAAAAGCAATGCGCAATTCGTAATTAGTAATGCGTAAAGCAAAATTTTTTTCATGCCGATTAAAACCTCCCCGAAAAACCAAATTACCTTATATGCGTCCTGATTAAATCGGCTTGAAACCATTCCTCCGAAATTTTCTCAGCGGTGCCGTCCTTTATAATTTCGTCGAGAGCACTTTGGACGCGGTCGCGCAGAGCAGTATCTTTTTTGCGAAAGCCAACGCCTATTTCCGTAACGGTGCCGATTGTCGCCTCAACCGTCTCAAATTTATCGTGGTGGCGACTCATTTCGTAGCGAACAACTAATTCATCACAAACAATAGCCTCGACTTCGCCTTTCGATAATGCCTCAAACGCATGTTTATAATTATCGTAAGTTACAAGCTTGGCGAAACTATCTTTAAGCTCCTTATCCTTGTTAATGAAATCGTCGGCGGGCGAGCTAAGTTGTGTACCGACGACTTTGCCCGCAAGGTCGGATGCCGTTACAATGCCGGGCTTATTACCCTTTGCAACCAAAATAACTTGCCGATTGAGCATGTAGGGCTTTGTAAAAATGACGTGCTCCTCGCGTTCGGGCGTTATGTTAAAGCCGCTCCAAATAACGTCGATTAGTCCGCCGTCAAGTTCCTCATATTTTTTATTCCAGTCAATGCCTTTGAATTCGATTTCAACACCTATGCGGTCGGCGACTTCGTTAGCAAGGTCAATGTCAAAGCCGATAATTTCATTATTCTCATCTCTGAAACCGAATGGCGGGTAGGCGTCATCAAGCCCGATAATTAGCTTTTCAAAATCATTTTCAGCGTCGTCCTGCAAATTTTTATTACCGCCGCAACCCGCTAAAAGCAATGCGCAATTCGTAATTAGTAATGCGTAAAACAAAATTTTCTTCATACCGCTTTAAACCTCCTTACATAAATAAAAAATTTATCACCTGTGAGACTTAATAAGGTCGGCTTGAAACCAACGCTCGGAAATCTTTTTAGCGGTGCCGTCCTTAATCATTTCATTTAAAACTTTTTGAACTTTATTGCGGAGTTCAACGTCTGTTTTACGGAAACCGACTCCAAACGAACTGGCGGTGCCGACAATTACGTTGAGAGCCTCAAATTTATCAAGTTCCTTGCTCATTGCGTAACGCCCGAAAATTTCATCGCAGATAAGCGCGTCAATCTCGCCGTAGTCTAGGGCATTCCAAGCGTTTGTATAGGTGTTATAAGTTTTTAATTCGCGGAAGGAATTTTTAAGATTTTCATTGGTGTCGAGATAATCACTGACGGTGGAGCCGGCTTGCGTCCCGACGATTTTGCCTGCAAGGTCGATTTCGGAAATTATTTTAAAATCGCCGTCGCGCCTTACGAAGACGATTTGCCGATTATCCATGTAGGGCTTACTGAAAAGAATATCTTCCTGACGTTCGGGCGTGATGTCCAGTCCACTCCAAATTATATCAATATGTTTGCTGTTGAGTTCGTCCAATTTCAAACTCCAATCGATAGACTTGAATTCAATTTTCATGCCGAGCCGCTTTGCAGTTTCTTTAGCAAGATCAACGTCAAAGCCGCCGATAATTCCTTTGGCGTCGCGGAAACTCATTGGCGGGAAGTTATCATCAAGCCCGACGATAATTTTATTTGCATTGCTAAAACTATTGTCGCAACCCGCGCAGATTGTTAGCGTGAGGAGCAATGTTGCCGTTAAAATTTTTTTCATAATACGGAGTCCTTTACGAAGAAATTATCTACGAGCCTTTATAAGGTCGGCTTGAAACCATTTTTCGGAAATTTTTTTAGCGGTGCCGTCTTTAATCATTCCGTCGAAAACTTTTTGAACTTGGTCGCGGAGTTCGGTATCTTCCTTGCGAAAGCCGATACCCGTTTCAGTGATGACGCCGATTTTAGCTTCGATTACTTTAAGATTTGGATTATTTCTTGCCTCGTAGCGGGCGATTAATTCGTCGCAAACGATAACTTCAATCTCGTCGTTCATTAAGGCGTTAAGTGCCTCTTTGAACTTGCTGTAAGTTCTATGGTTTTTCAAACGGTCTTTAAGATTTCTTTTGAGATAACAATCGGAGGTGGAGCCAGCTTGCGTCCCGACGATTTTATCTGCAAGGTCGTATTCGGAATGAATATCCCAATCGCTGTCCTTTTTAGCGAGAACTATTTGGCGGTCGTCCATGTAGGGTTTGCTGAAAATCATAAATTCTTTGCGCTCGTCGGTTATATCAAGCCCGTTCCAGATAATATCTACATGCCCAGAAAGTAGCTCTTCGCGTTTATTATTCCAGTCAATGGGGCGGAATTCAAATTCGACGCCCATACGCTTAGCAGTCTCTTTAGCAAGGTCAATATCAAAGCCGACGAGTTCGCCGCGTTCGTCACGGAAACCCATAGGCGGGAATTCGTCATCAATCCCGACGATAATTTTTTCCGAATACTTAAAGCCGCTTATATCTTTTACTCCCTGTTCGAGTTTACTGCAACCTGCTATAAAAAGAATCATTATCAAGAGTGGCAAAATAATTTTCTTCATGCTGTAAACTCCTTTCCTAAAAAGAATTAATCTGCTAAATTATATTTGAAGTATCGCGGGCTTGTCAAAAAATTTATTCGACGCGCAGATTTTTATCTGGTATAATTCCGCGCAAGGCAGAAACGTTGAAGAATGAATTTTAATTACGCATTGCGCATTACGAATTGTGCATTGCCTTTTGGAGGTATTTAGTTTTGAAAAATCATACAAAGTACAGCAAGGGCTATTACATGCCGCCCGAAATAATTTTGGATTGGGCGCAGAAGGAATATCCCGAAAAGGCTCCCGTGTGGTGCAGTGTTGACCTGCGCGACGGCAATCAATCGCTGATTATCCCGATGAGCCTCGACGAGAAAATTGAGTTTTATAAGACGCTCGTCAAAATCGGATTTAAAGAAATTGAAGTTGGTTTCCCCGCCGCCAGCGAGACCGAATACGCGCTCCTTCGCAAGCTGATTGAAGATAATCTTATTCCCGACGACGTAACTGTACAAGTTTTGACGCAGGCGCGGGAACATATTATAAAGAAAACTTTTGAGGCACTCGAAGGCGCGAAGAATGCGATTGTTCACGTCTACAATTCCGTTTCGGTTGCGCAACGCGAACAAGTTTTCAGAATGTCAAAGGACGAAATTAAAAAAATCGCCACAGACGGCGCGAAACTTTTACTTGAGCTGACGGAGAAGGCGGGCGCGAATTATCGCTTTGAATATTCGCCCGAAAGTTTTACGGGAACCGAGCCAGAATACGCGCTGGAAGTTTGCAACGCCGTTCTCGACGTGTGGGAGCCTGTCATTGACCGCCGCCCGATTATAAATATTCCCGTTACGGTTGAAATGAGCTTGCCGCATGTTTACGCCGCGCAGGTTGCCTACATAAATAAATATCTCAAGTTCCGCGATAAAGTTGTCTTGAGCCTTCACCCGCATAACGACAGAGGTTGCGGCGTAGCGGATTGCGAACTCGGACTTTTGGCGGGCGCAGACAGAATTGAAGGGACGCTTTTCGGCAACGGCGAACGTACTGGCAACGTCGACATAGTTACTTTGGCAATGAATATGTTCGCGCTGGGCGTCGACCCCGAACTTGACTTTAGCAATATGCCCGAACTCGTCGAAATGTATGAGCGCGTAACTAGAATGCACGTCCACGACCGTCAACCCTACGCGGGAGCTTTAGTCTTTACGGCGTTTAGTGGCAGTCATCAAGACGCGATTGCTAAGGGAATGCATTGGCGCGACGAAAAAAATCCCGACCGTTGGACTGTGCCTTATCTGCCAATCGACCCGCACGACGTAGGCAGGACTTACGACAGCGACGTTATCAGAATCAACAGTCAGAGCGGCAAGGGCGGCGTTGGCTTTATCATGGAGCAACGTTACGGAGTCGAAATGCCCAAGAAAATGCGCGAGGACTTCGGCTATTGCGTCAAGAGTGTTTCCGACCGCAAGCACAAAGAACTTTTGCCCGACGAAATTTATCAGATTTTCCACGACCAATATGTCAACGTCGACAAGCCGTATAAATTGCTTGAATTTCATCTTCGTAAAGAGCCGGGCGGAGCACGCACGGGCAGTGTAGATTTGGAAGTCGACGGCGAGCGAGTAACTTACAGGGCACGTGGCAACGGTCGCCTCGACGCGGTTTCAAATGCTATGCAGAAAAATCTTGGCATAAACTATTCCAATCTGACTTACAACGAACACGCTTTGGAAATCGGGCAATCTGCGCGGGCTATCGCTTATATCTCAATCACGGGCGCGGACGGCAAAATTTACTGGGGCGCGGGCATGGACACCGATATTATCACGGCGTCGATTCAAGCCCTCTTCAGCGCGATAAACAGAATGGTCAGCCAAAAGTAACGGAGGAAAATTCTCATGGCAACGTTTCAAATGACTTTGGACGATAGCTTTAAAGAAAATGTCGATGAATTGTTTGAAGATCTTGGTCTCGATACGGAAACGGCAGTTCGTATGTTTTTCAAGGCGTGCATTGCAAGAAACGGAATTCCTTTCGCCGTCAAACACTACAAGATGCCTGAAGACTTGGAGGAAGCCATTCGCGATGCTCGTATGAAGAAAAATCTTTATGGACCTTTCGATACCGTTGAAGAGGCAATAGAATCTATGCTGAAGGACGATTAAAAAATGTATCAAGTAAATTACACAACGAGAATGCGCAAGGATATTCGACGAATGAAGAGGCGCGGCAAGAATCTTTCAAAACTTTTTGACGTTTTGGATTTGCTAAAAACAGGCGAACCTTTATCCGAAGTCTATCATGACCATCAACTCAAAGGCGACCTTGATGACCTTCGCGAATGTCATATTGAACCTAATTGGCTTTTAGTCTATCGAATAGATGAAGGTGAATTGGTTTTGTTGGCGACTGCGACAGGTACACACGCAGATATTTTCGGCGAATAAAAAAATTAGCGTGGAGAGAAATTTCTTCACGCTTTTTTATTTCTAAACTGGTACACGATTTTCTATAGCTTTGGCGATTGTCAAAGAATCGGTTCCCGCGAAGTCCGCGCCGACTGCTAAGCCTCGCGCAAGTTTCGTAACCTTGACGCCTGCAGGATTTAACAGCCGCGATATAAAAAGTGAAGTCGCATCGCCCTCGACTGTTGGCTCGAACGCGATTATCACTTCCTGAACATTTTCTTCGCCGACACGTTTTATCAGCTCGCGCAGATGAATATCATTTTGCGACACGCCCGCCAGCGGAGAAATTAATCCGCCCGTCACGTGATATTTGCCGTCGAAAGAACCTGCGCGCTCGATTGCGTCTAAATCCTTCGCGTCCTTTACTACGCAAATAATTTTCCCGTCGCGTTTATCGGAGGCGCAAATGTCGCAGATATTTTTTTCAGCGTCGATTGTGTTGAAACAAATTCCGCAAGCGTGGGTATCAAGCTTGACGGAGCGAATTGCCGCCGCCAAATTTTCTACGTCGTCGGCTTTCATTTCGGCTATATGATAAGCGAGCCGAGCGGCAGTTTTGACACCGACGCCCGGCAATTTCGTCAGCGACTCAACCAAAGCCGCCATTGCTTTTGATGACATAAAATTTTCCCGTTAAACTTTTCCGCCGCCTAAGAACTTACCGATAAGGTCTCCCATGTTGCCGAGATTGCCGCCCATGCCGCCGAGTGCATTGCCCGCAAATGCCGCCATATTCGAGTTGATTTTTTTATCCATTTCAGCATTCGCCGCATTGACCGCGCTGACGACCAAATCTTCAATAACGCTGACTTCCACGTCCTTAATAAGTTCGGGCGAAATTTTAATTTCCTTAACGACTTTCTCGCCGTCAACAGTCGCGCTAACTACGCCGCCGCCGACTTGAGCCGTAGCTGTCTCTTTTTTAATTCTCGCCTTGTTTTCCTCAAAACTTTTTTGCAACGCTTGTGCTTGGCGCAATATCGCGTTCAAATCAAGTCCCTGTTGTGCCATTCAAAATCTCTCCTTAATTGTTAATTTTCACGGCGTCGACCGCATGAAGAATTTCCATTGAGTTTGCAAGATTGGAACGGGCTGGCTCGGTCATATTATTCAGAACAGGCGGCGGCAATTTCTCATCAACGACGACAGAAAGTTTTATCGTCTTTCCTGCAACCTGCGCGGCTAACTGTTCAAAATCTTTCTGAGCTTTAACAAGCATATCCGCATAAAATTTAGACTTAAAAGCAACCGTCAAAGTTTCGTTTATAAAACCCGTGACGACCGCCTTGTCGCGAATAAATCTTGCGTCTGCGACCTCTCCAATCAACTTTTCCGCTGTATCATAGAAAATTTTTCGCCCTGCGTCAAGATTTTCACTCGGCGAAGAAATCGGCGCGGACACGACGGGCATAACGAAATTCTGAATGGGCGCGGCAAGTTTCATAAGCGTCATTTCTAAAATTATGTCGGGAATGCCAGAGCCGTTCATTTCAACCGCAGATTTCCTTAGCGCGTCGATAAAATTATCCAATTCGACAAAATTTTTATTGCCGCCGTCAAGCATATCAAATTCAATATCTCTTAACCGCGTGATTAATGACTCGGCGATAACATTTGCCGATAAGCCCGACCGAAAAGCATTTGTAATAGCGCGTCCGACCGCCGTTCTGTCCTTAGCTTTGACGGCGGAAATTATTTCGTCAAGGTTTTCGTCGGATATTAAGCCCAAAGTTTCGTTTACGTCGTCGAGAGTAATTTCCTTATCAGCCATCGCGTAACATTGGTCAAGATAAGTCAAGGCGTCGCGCATTGAACCTTCGGCGAGTCGTGCGATTTTTTTAGCCGCCTCTTCCTGCAAGCCAACGCTTAATCGCCTTGCCAACGTCAACAAATACGGCGCGATTACTGTTGGTGGGATAAGTCGGAAGTTTAGAACTTGACAGCGCGAGCGGATTGTCATTGGAACTTTGTTTAACTCGGTCGTTGCCAAAAAAAATGCCACATTCGGCGGCGGCTCTTCGATTAATTTTAAGATTGAGTTGACCGCCTCGAACGACAGCATATGAACTTCGTCGATTATGAAAGTTTTTATGCGGGCGCGGAGCGGTGCAAGGTAAGCCGTCGACAAAAGGCGCGTGACATCTTCGACCGAACGATTAGACGCGGCGTCAAATTCTACATTATCGGGCGACGAATCAAAGGCGCGGCAAGAGTCGCATTTATTGCAAGGGATTTCCTTTTTATCAAGCGGACGACCTGCAAGTTGGGCGTCGTGAACTCTGTCGCAATTCATGGCTTTGGACAAGAGTCGGGCGGTAGAAGTTTTACCAGTGCCGCGAGTGCCGACAAGTAAATAGGCGTGTGAAAGTCTGCCGCTTGAAATTGCTCGCGTCAGGGCGTTTGAAATATGCTCCTGCCCGATTAATTGCGACAAGGTTTTTGGTCTGCCGCGTGTATAAAGTGCCTCGTATACCATGAGAATTTCTCCCGTAAAAAAATTTTCAGCCGTCAACGCAAAGGCTTAATCTCAATCCGAAGCTGCGCTACAATAACCGCTCGTTGCTGCGTATGCCCTGGCGAGCTTGTCAGTACAGTTTATGTTCGGCGAAACCAAGTCTCTGCGTTCACGGCTGAGGCTATATATTAAATTTCTTAGTTCGCATTTCTGGCGGAGAGTGAGGGATTTGAACCCTCGGTGCGCTATCAACGCAACACACGATTTCCAGTCGTGCTCCTTAAGCCGCTCGGACAACTCTCCGCAACGCCGCCAAGTTTACCATTCTAATTATTAACTGTCAAGAAGTTTTTCAATATTCGGCGGGCGGGATAAAAATTTTATTAATCGGGACTTCATTAATCGGAAGGTCGCCGTCTTCGTCGCTTAAAATCCCTCGCGAACGCCCGATTATCAATTCGTTATGTTCCCGCGCCCATTCCAAAATTCTCCGATAAAATTTATACATTACGTCTTTGTTAGAAAAATTTTTTAAATCCTGCGGCTCGCCCGAAGTATCTTTATCGAGTACGCCCCACGTGTCGTCCAAATCGGCTTTCTCGACAATCTGCACTGTCATATTTTTTAAATCGAATTTCAACATTTCCGAACGCCCGACCAATTTATTATAGCCTCGCGTCGAAAGTCTTTTCCAACGTCGCTTTTGAATCACGTCTTCAATCTGAATGTCGTCGTAAATGTAAATCGCTGGCACCATAAGCGTATTTAAATCAAGCGTTCCGTCTTCCTTGATTCGATAGCCCATTGCTTGATGATTGAACCAATAATTTGCTCGTGGCGTCGACTGCACCCACATATAAATTTCTGTTGGAACTTCGGTTACGACTTCGCCTTCCTCCCATTCCTGCGCGAAAGTCGGACTCGTCGAGAAAATTATCGTCGCCGATATTATTCCCGCAAAAAACTTTTTAAGTTTCATGTCGTTCATCCTTTCCGCGCAGATTATATCAGCTATCAATGAAAAAAAATAGGATTGAAATTCTTTCCGCTTTTAAACTGGGTTTATCGTGAACTTTTGTATATTGAATTTCCAGCTCCGTTATGCTAAAATTTTTGTAACTTATGGTTCCTTGTACTCTTTTAAATTATAAAGTATTTTAGCAGGAGTTTATAAGTTTTTCAGCTGGTATCTCATGTACATTCAAAATAATAAAAAATTAAGGGAGTGAGGTTTATGAGAAAAATTTTAGCGGCGATACTCTGCGCAGGGGTTTTGTTACTGACGAATACCATTTACGCAGCAATAGAATTAAGCAATGAGGACAACGCAAAACAGAAAGTCGAAGAGGCAATTAAACTTAACAAGCACGGCGATTACAGGAACGCGATAAAACTTTGCAACGAAGCTATTAAATTGGATCCGACAAATAATTTCATTTACCTCATTCGCGGGAGCATTCACAATAATTTGAAACAATACAAGAAGGCAACTGAAGACCTTAAATCTGCTTTCAGTGTTGATATTGCGTTGGGTATCTTTCTTGATGATTTAAAATCGGTATACGAAAAAGAAATCCAAGACCTCAACAAAGTTATTGAACTTGAACTTAGTCCAGATTTCTCCGACCTTTACTATTGTCGCGGTAATGCCTATTATAAATTAAAACAATACGAGTCGGCGATTCAAGATTTCGATAAAGTTATTAAACTGAATCCTATGTACGTTGTAGCTTACAATGGTCGCGCTTTAGCTTATACAGAACTTGGACAATATGAACGAGCCGTCTTGGATTTTAATAAAGCTGTTGAGCTTAAACCCAATGACGTAGAGGCTTACAGCGGTCGCGCTTTAGCTTATACAAAACTTGGACAATGCGAACAAGCAATAAAAGATTATGATAAATTTATCAAACTTAATAAGAAATATGTTGGAGCTTATCTCAATCGCGGCTACAATTACGTCAAACTTGGACAATATGAACAAGCAATTCTGGATTTTAATAAAGTAATTGAATTAAAACCGAATTACGCTGGGGCTTACAATAATCGAGGCATTGCTTATTATCATTTAGGACAATACGAGCGGGCTATTCAAGATTATGATAAGGCGATCGAGCTTAATCCGAACGACGTAAAGGCTTATGTCCAGCGCGGTTGGGCTTATTACTGCTTAAAAAAATACGAGCAGACTATTGCTGATTATGACAAGGCAATTCAACTCAATTCGAATATCGCAGAGGCTTATTATCTGCGCGGCTTCGTTTATTATGCTTTAAAGCAAAACGAGCAAGCCATTCAAGATTACGACAAGGCAATCGAGCTTAATCCGAATTTTTCAGAGGCTTATTGTGATCGTGGAGAAGCCTATTACTATCTTAAAAATTATACGCAAGCTTTTGCTGATTTGAACAAAGCGATTGAACTTGGCATTAACGGAATAGATTTAGGCGAGACTCTCTATTATCGTGGACTTTGCTATAAAGAACTTGGCGACGAGGCAAAATCACAAGCTGACTTTGATAAAGCAAAGGAACTAGGCTACGAAGAATGAAACTTTCTCGCGAATTTTATCTGCGCGACGGCTTAACGGTTGCTCGCGAGCTTATCGGCAAGAAACTTGTAACTAATTTGCCCGAAGGCTTGACCAGCGGAATTATCGTCGAGGTCGAAGCTTATATGGGAACGATTGACGCGGCGGCGCATTCTTATCGCGGCAAAACCGAACGCACTAAAATTTTTTTCGGCGAAGGCGGCTTTGTTTATGTCTATCTGATTTACGGAATGCACATTTGCACAAATGTTGTCGCCAACGTTGAAGATGTCCCAGAGGCGGTTTTGATTCGGGCGTTGGAGCCTGTTGACGGAATTGAGTTAATGAAACGTCGGCGCGGTAAAAATAATCTGCGCGATTTATGTTCGGGCGCGGGCAAACTCTCGCAAGCTCTCGGCATAACGAAAGATTTTTATGGAAAAGATTTATGCGGCGACGAAATTTTTATCGAGACGACCGATTTCCGCGCAGAGATTATGACGACGCCCAGAATCAACATTGATTATGCGGGCGAGGCGGCGAATTATTTATGGCGATTCGTCGCGGCAGGTAGCAAATTTTTATCTAAGTAAAAATAAAATCCCCGACTCCGCGTCAAGGATTTCAGATTGTAAATCACCGTTCAGCTACAATTAAGTTGGGCGGTGATTTTAATTATTAAAAGAAAAATCCACAAGTACAAATTTTTCATAATTTTTTTATGCTGTTGATGACGGACAAACTTGCGACAGCGGGCAATCTTTGCATTTCGGGTTGCGAGCCTTGCAAATTTCACGCCCATGCCAAATTAGCCAGTGATGAGCGTCCGACCATTTTTCACGAGGAATAATTTTTTGCAAGCCCAATTCGACTTCAAGAGGCGTGTTGCCTTCGGCGAGTTTCATTCTGTTAGCCAAGCGGAAAACATGAGTATCAACGGCAATCGCGGGCGTTTTAAAGGCTACGCTCGTCACAACATTAGCTGTCTTTCTGCCGACGCCCGGTAACTTTATCAGCTCGTCAAAATCGCTCGGAACTTCGCCGCCGTAATCGTCAATCAAAATCTGCGCGGACTCGAAAATATGTTTTGCCTTAGCTCTGAAATAGCCACACGGTTTGATAATTTCTTCCAGCCGCGATTGTCCGAGTTGCAAAATTTTTTCGGGCGTGTTCGCAATCGGAAATAAAATTTGCGTGACTTCATTGACGCGCTTATCAGTGCACTGAGCGGATAAAATCACGGCTATTAAAAGTTCAAAGACCGAATCGAATTTCAGTTGCGGGACTGCGCCGCGATAAGTTTCTTCCAAAATCCTAAGCTCTTCATGTAAAATTTTTTCGTCCATGTTAATTCGTCAAACTCCTGACGGGCGCGGGAATTCTGCCGCCGCGAGCAATGAACGCCTCCGAGCTCCATTGATTCTTTACGGGAACAATCGGGCAATAACCCAATAAGCCGCCGTATTCAACAACGTCGCCGACCTTAGCATTGGGCACGGGGATTAATCGAACAGCGGTAGTTTTATTGTTGACAACACCGATAGCCGCCTCGTCCGCGATAATGCCGCTTAAAGTCGCCGCGCTCACGTCGCCCGCAACCGCAATCATGTCAAGCCCGACGCTACAAACGCAAGTCATAGCCTCCAACTTTTCAATCGACAGCGAACCCGTTTTAACCGCGTGAATCATGCCTTCATCTTCGCTGACGGGAATAAATGCGCCGCTCAATCCGCCGACGTGCGAACTTGCCATAAGCCCGCCCTTTTTAACCGCGTCATTCAGCAAAGCAAGCGCGGCAGTTGTACCGGGTGCTCCGCAAGCCTCAAGTCCCATTTCCTCCAAAATCCTTGCAACCGAATCACCGACGGCGGGAGTCGGAGCCAATGACAAATCGATTATCCCGAAAGGCACGCCCAATCTGCGCGACGCCTCTTGAGCCACAAGCTGACCGACGCGAGTTATTTTGAACGCCGTTTTCTTAATCGTCTCGGCTATCTCGGTAAAATTCGCGCCCTTTAAATCTTCCAATGCGTGTTTGACAACGCCCGGTCCACTTACTCCGACATTGATAACTTTATCGGGTTCGCTTACGCCGTGAAATGCGCCCGCCATAAACGGATTATCTTCGGGCGCGTTGGCGAAAATTACCAACTTTGCACAGCCGATAGCCTGTTTGTCGCGAGTAAGTTCAGCCGTCCGCTTGATGACTTCGCCCATTTCGCGGACGCAATCCATATTTATTCCCGCCTTAGTCGACGCAAGATTTATCGACGAACAAACTAAATCGGTTGACGCCAACGCTTGCGGTATCGATTCAATTAAAATTCTGTCGCCGGGCGTGTAACCTTTTTCAACAAGCGCACTGAAACCGCCGATAAAATTAACGCCGACTTCTTTAGCGGCGCGGTCGAGAGTTTCAGCAATCGGAACGTAACTTTCAGCCTTGCAACTCTCGGCGACAATGGCTATCGGCGTAACTGAAATTCTCTTGTTGATAATCGGAACGCCGTATTCATATTCAATTTCCTCGCCCGTCTTAACAAGAAATTCGGCGGAGCGCGTGATTTTATCGTAAATATTTCGGCAGAAGTCGCGCAGATTAGGATGAGCGCAATCCCTTAGCGAAATGCCCATTGTTATCGTCCGCACGTCAAGTTTGTTCTCGGTTATCATGCGATTCGTTTCAAGAATATCTTCAATAGTTATCAAATCTATTTCCCTACTTCCCTAATCCCTAGTTCCTAGCCCCTAAACCTTATGCATTACGTCGAAAATATCTTGGTGCTGAGTTTTTATTTCGACGCCGATAGCTTCGCCCTGTTCACGGAGTTTCTGTTGAAGGTCAACGAGTTTAATTTTACTTTCGGACGCTTCAGCGAACAGAATCATATTAAAAAATCCGTCCAAAATATTTTGATTGATGCTAAGAATGTTGACGTTATTATCGGCTAAAATTTTCGTCACGCTCGCGATAATGCCGACGCGATCTCTGCCGACGACCGTCACGATTAATTTCATTTCTAATCACCTCGCACAGAATATATCACACTTACTTTTTGGCGGCAAGGAGATAAGCCCGAAACAAAATTAGACGCCCTCAAAGGACGCCTAACTGTGCGATTTCAAAGTTGCAGTTGGTTTCATATGGCGGTCGAGAGTCGAAAGTCCGCGATATACAGTGCCAATATCTATTGTCTCGCCGCGACTGGCAACGTAACGTTCGAGTTTGCGTTTAACGCGCTGTAGTGCATTGTCGATTGATTTAACGTGTCTGTCCAAGCTCAACGCGATTTCCTGATAAGATTTGCCATCGAGATACGCCATTAAAACTTGCCACTCAAGCTCGCTAAGAATTTCGGACATTTTCTTTTCTATGGTCAAGAATTCTTCGCGGCTGATAATAAGTTCTTCGGGGTCGGCAACTTTCACGCCGCTAATCACGTCTAATAAAGTCCTGTCAGAGTCTTCGTCATAAATCGGCTTGTTCAGTGAAACGTAGGAATTAAGCGGAATATGTTTTTGGCGCGTCGCAGTTTTTATAGCCGTAATGATTTGGCGCGTCACGCACAGCTCGGCGAAGGCATGGAAACTTGATAGCTTATCGCTCTTGAAGTCGCGCACCGCCTTATAAAATCCAATCATGCCCTCTTGAATTATGTCTTCGCGGTCGGCTCCGATTAGAAAATAGGAACGCGCCTTTGCTCGGACAAAGCTCCGGTAGCGATGAATCAGATAATCAAGCGCGGAGGTGTTATTTTTCTCCTTTATCTCAACGATAAGTTCTTCGTCGGTCAGCGTCTCATATTTCGCGTATTCGTCGGCGATTTCGGGTTCAAAAGAATTTTCAACATTCGATTTCATTTCACGCCCTCCAATTTTTACGCGCTGATTATACTTCACGCCCTGTTTTTAGTCAAATTTTTTCGGCGGTTAAGTAGGAATTTTAACTCGTCAAGCAGAATAAAAAAATTTTTACAGCAAGCAGAGGAGAGAAACTTTTTGGGGAAAATAATTTTAGTGACGGGTGGCGCACGGAGTGGAAAAAGTTCATTTGCCGAGCGACTTGCGCTTAAAATAGGCGACGGGCGAGCGGCTTATATTGCAACCGCGCAGATTTTTGATGACGAAATGAATTTTCGCGTCAAACTTCATCAATCGCGGCGCGGCGATAACTGGCAGACTTTTGAGGCTCCGTTTGCGGCTGAAGAAAAAATTCTTGAGGCGGCTAAAAATTTTAACGCGATAATCTTTGACTGCGTGACGATTTACGTTAGCAACTTCATCTGCGCGGCGAATCTTGACGACGAAAAATTTTTATATGACAATCTGCGCGGAATGATTCAAAGATTAATTGACGCGGCTAAAAGTTCCGATGCGACGACGATTTTTGTAACTAATGAAGTCGGCGGCGGGATTGTCCCAGAAAATAAATTGGCGCGACGTTTCAGAGACTTAGCGGGCTTGGCGAATCAGATGATTGCCGCGCAGGCTGAAAAAGTTTTCTTAACGGTCGCGGGCATTGCGATTGACATAAAGAAATTGGAGGAAAAACTATGATTGAACTGGTTCCGACGCGCAATTACGAACGCGAAAATTTTATTAAAAATATTCAAGCGGCGTTTAAAAAGGCTGTCGTTGAGGAATACGGCGACGACGGCAAGGAAGTTATTCCGCGTGAAGACGTTGAGAAATCTTTTGCTGAAGAGGGCGCGGAGGCTCTGAATATCGTCAACAATGGCAAAGTTGTCGGCGGCGCGGTTGTCGTGATTCGTCCGAATAATCACAATGAGCTGACGCTTTTTTATATCAACGTCGACAGTCACAGCAAGGGCATAGGCTCGGCGGCTTGGCGGGCTATTGAACGGCGTTATCCTAAGACAAAAGTTTGGGAGACCGTGACGCCTTACTTTGAGAAACGCAACATTCATTTTTATATCAATAAGTGCGGCTTTCATGCGGTGGAGTTTTATAATCCTCATCATAAAGACCCGCGTTTTGAAGAAAAACAACCCGAAGAAGATTTTCCGGGCGGCGACTATTTCTTTAAGTTTGAAAAGGTTATGCGGCAATGACAAAATATTTAATGTTTCAAGGGACAAGCTCGCACGTCGGCAAGAGTATATTGACAACGGCTTTATGCAGAATTTTTTATCGGGAAGGACGGCGCGTGGCTCCATTCAAAGCGCAGAATATGGCGTTGAATTCGTTCGTGACAGCGGACGGCTTGGAAATGGGACGGGCACAAGTCGCGCAGGCAGAGGCGGCAAATTTAGCTCCGCGAGTCGAAATGAACCCTGTATTGCTCAAGCCGACGGGCAACGCAACTTCGCAAGTCATAATCAACGGTCGGGCGGTCGGCGTCATGAGTGCGGCGGCTTATCATCAAGGCTATTCGCTTAAAGCCTTCGACGCCGTTAAAGCCGCGCTGAAAAAATTATCTGCCGAATTCGACACAATCATAATTGAAGGCGCAGGCTCACCTGCCGAAGTCAATTTAAAGGCTAATGATATTGTGAATATGCGCGTGGCAAAATTTTTAAATGCGCCCGTGATTTTGGTAGCCGACATAGACAGAGGCGGGGCTTTAGCGTCATTAGTCGGGACGTTGGAACTTTTGGACGACGACGAACGCGATTTGGTTAAAGGGCTTGTGATAAATAAATTTCGCGGCGACGTGAATTTACTTTTGCCCGCCGTAGATTTTTTGGAGAAGAAAACTTCAAAGCCCGTGCTGGGGACTGTACCTTTTATAGAAAAGCTCGGCATTGACGACGAGGACAGCGTTTCACTCGACGACAAAACCCTAGTCCCTAGTCCCCAGTCCCTTGTCCCTATTAAAATTGCGGTGATTCGGCTCGGCAAGCTTTCCAACTTCACGGACTTTGACAGCTTGGCGGGCGAGGCGGACGTTAATCTTTTTTATGCAACCAATCCCGATGAACTCGACGCGGCTGACGTGATTATTTTGCCCGGCAGTAAAAATACTTCGGAGGATTTGATAAATCTGCGCGGGAATCATTTTGCGGAAAAAATTTTGCAACGTGCTAAGGACGGCGCGGCGATTGTCGGTATATGTGGCGGCTTTCAAATGCTCGGTGAAAAAATTTTCGACCCGCTCCAGACAGAATCAAATCACACGGAGCTTGACGGCTTGAAACTTTTGCCGATTGAAACGACTTTCAACGCCGAAAAATTTACTCGACAAGTGACGCTTGCCGAAGTCGATTTTAATTTTTTAGGCAGTCGAATTACGAGTAAAAATCTTGACGGCTACGAAATTCACAGTGGAATTTCAAGTGGTCAGGGGATAGTGGTCAGTGGTCAGGGAAATATTTTCGGGACTTACATTCACGGGATTTTTGACAATGACGATTTCCGTAGAAAATTTCTGAATGCCGTCCGCGTAAATAAAAATTTGCCGCCGCTTGAATCAACTTGTAACGTCCGCGCCGAGAAACAAAAAAATTATGAACGACTCGCCAAAACCGTCCGCGAAAGTTTGAACATGGACTTGCTAAATAAAATCATGGGCTGAAACGCTTGGAGGGAAAAAATTTTGCCGATATATAACGCGCAGATTTTAGAAATTGACGCGGCGGAAACTCGTCGTTACGCAGGCTTAAAAAAAGCTCAAAACTTCGGCGAACAAAATATTTTGGACGCCTGCGCGGAAGCTTTGATACTTTCGGAAGTGCGCGGCGCATGGGAGCTTTACGATTATAAAAATTGCACGGTCGCGAGCAAGCCGCCCTTTACAATAGCGGGCAATTCGATTATAAAACACCTTATCGGTTGCGAAAAAGTTATTTGCATGGCGGCGACGGTCGGCGAGGCGATTGAACAAGAAATTAATAAAAAGTTCGAGCGCGGAGAATATTTGGCGTCGGTACTTTTGGACGCGGCGGCAACTGCGGTAGTCGAGCAAGCGGCTGATTTAATGGAGAAAAATTTTGCGGCGAAATTTTCTAAGGAAGGTTATAAAATGCGTTGGCGATTCAGTCCCGGTTATGGCGATTGGGATTTGACGGCGCAGGAAAAACTTTTTAAAATTTCGGGCGCGGAGCAAATCGGAATCAGTTTAACTTCGGCAATGATGTTGGAGCCGAGAAAGTCTATTACTGCTATTATCGGCTTGGAAAAAAAGGGGCAAGAGACTAGGGAAAAGAGACTAGGGAATTGCGCCGCCTGTGATAAGCTTGATTGTCCAATGAGGAAATAAAGATTTATGATAAAATTTTTCAAGGAGATGTTGCGACGTATGAAACGAAACGACCCGTGTTGGTGCGGTAGCGGTAAGAAATATAAAAAGTGTCATGAAGACTTCGACGATAGGATTAGCGAAATTAAATTTGTTAAAGCAAAGAATCAAGTTCGTCCGCCGAAAAAATTAATCAACAACGCGGCAGACATTGAAGGAATAAAGCGGGCGGCAGTTATCAACACGGGCGCACTTGACTTGATGAGCGAGCTGGTTAAAGAGGGCGTTGATACCTTGACTCTTAACAATGCCGCGCATGAATTTATCACGAGTCACGGCGCGAATCCCAGTTGCTTGGGCTTTGAAGGCTATCCGAAGAGCATTTGCATTTCGGTTAATAACGTCGTCTGTCATGGCATTCCGTCGCGCAAGGAAATTCTCAAGGCGGGCGACATTCTTAACATTGACATAACAACCGACCTTGACGGATATTTTGCCGACGCCTCGCGCATGTATACGGTTGGCGAAATTTCTCCCGAAGCGCGGCGGTTAATCGACGTGACACGCGAAATTATGGAGGCGGGCATTGCGGCGGCTCAAGCTTGGCATTTCGTCGGGGATATAGGCGCGGCTTGCGGCAAAATGGCTCATGATAACGGCTATTCTGTCGTAACTGATTTAGGCGGACACGGCGTCGGCAAGCAATTTCATCTTGAACCGTTTGTCAGTCACGATTGCAAGGCGGAAACTGGTATGCTCCTTGTGCCCGGCGTTGTCTTGACGGTCGAGCCGATGATTAACGCGGGCGAAAAATACGTTACGACTGATGAAAGCGACCATTGGACGGTTCGGACTAAGGACGGGAGCTTGTCGGCGCAATGGGAAAAAACTATTTTGATAACCGAAAATGGCGCGGAAGTTTTGGCGAGTTGAAAAAAAGGGGTCTTTATCTTGAAAGCATTAGTATTATCAAGCGGCGGTTTAGATTCGACGACGTGTTTGGCTATGGCGGTTAAAAAGCTAGGCGCGAAAAATGTATCGGCTCTCTCGATTTTTTACGGGCAACGTCACGAACGAGAATTGCAAAGTTCAATAGCCGTCGCGGAATTTTATAACGTTGCGCGTTACGAACTCGATGCCGCCGAAATTTTTAAACACTCCCATTCTGCTTTGCTTAACACCTCAACCGAGTCGCTCGATAAAAGCTCCTACGCCGCGCAGATTAAAAAAAATCACTCGCCGCGAATTGCAACTTATGTTCCGTTCCGAAATGGACTTATGCTTTCAATGGCGGCGAGTTTTGCGGACAGTATTTATGAAAATGAGCCAGTTGAACTTTATATCGGCGTTCACAGCGACGACGCGGCTACGGGCAGTGCTTATGCCGATTGTCGCGGAGATTTTATTGCGTCGATGAGCGCAGCTATCAGAATCGGCACTTATGAGAAAATTAAATTGGTCGCGCCCTTTTTATGTCAAAAAAAATCCGACGTTGTTAAGGTCGGATTAGAACTCGGCGTTCCGTATCATTTAACTTGGAGTTGTTACGAGGGCGGCGATAAACCTTGCGGGAAATGCGCCACTTGCCTCGACAGAGCCAAAGCTTTTGAACTTAACGGCGTCAAAGACCCCGCATTATAAAATATTTCGTACAACAAGAGCTTCCTCAATTTCAGGAGGCTTTTTTAATTTCTTGCTCGCGAAGAATAAAAAATATACCCTATAATTATCCATACAGCTAAGAAGATATAAGACTCCAGCCCCAGCGAAATGTTGAGATAAGGAATCGGAACTACAAGCAAAATCGCAAAGAGAATCGCGAAGGCAAAGCCCAAAAGTCCCGTAATTTTAATCAGAATGTCGCCGTTCTTTTTCGCATATTTATAGGCAACGAACGAAGTATAACCATATCCGACTGCGGCTCCCAAAGACGCCATGTCTACTATCCAGCCTAAAACCGTTCGTCCCATAAACGGCGCAATTATCGACACCGCCAAAATAAATAATATCGCTTTCGTCGGCGTCTTGTATTTGCTATGCAGTTCGCTGAAAGTCGAAGGCAAAACTTTATCCCTTGACATTGCGAATAATAAACGGCTCGTCGCCATGTAAAAGCCCAAAAGTCCCGAAAGTATCGCCGCTATTACCGAAGTACTAAGGACAAACAAGCCGACCTTGCCCAAAAGTAAATACGTTGAATAAAATGTTGGCAACGTCATCAAGCCTTGCGCCGTTTTCGAGGCTTTTATGTAGTCAACCCAGTTGTCAAAGCCCGGTGGCAAAACCGCGATTGTTATCATGTTTAAAGCGACGTAAGCGAAGGCTCCAAAAACTATCGCCACAACCATTATAAAAAGACTTCTTGCGGGTGAAAATTTGAATTCTTCAGCCGCCTGCGGAATTGTATCAAATCCGACAAATGCCCACGGTGATATTGCTAAAATGGAAAGTACCGCGACTAAGTGGTTGCTTACGTCGGGCGGGAATCCCGGTGAGAAATTTGACCAAGAGAATTGGGAATTTAAAACCGCCGTACAAGATACAATGGCAATACCTCCGACAAGCAACATAACCAAAAGCGTTTGGAATTTCCCCGTAAGACTTACGCCCTTTATGCTAAGCCACGCGAAAAGGATTAATGCCGTCAACGCTAGTATTACTTCGCCCATGTAGACATCATAACCTGCGATTTGATAATGGAAACCGAATTGAAAATCAAGAACGTCATGTAAAACCGTTCGGAAAATCAGAGCCAGTGCCGTCGCATTAAGGGGAACTATCGAGAGATAGCAAAGTGCTAAGAACCACGAGCAGATAAAAGCATTCTTCCTTCCGAGCATGGCGTTGACGTATATGAATTCGCCGCCCGCAACGGGGTATCTCTTTATCATGTAGTAATAGTTGATTGAAATGATAATTAAGATAATTGTCGCGGCGAGCATTGCAAGTGCCATGCCCAAAGATCCCGCCTTAACTAAAAAAATTTCGCCGGGCATGATGAAAGCACCCCAGCCGATTATGCAGCCTAAAGCTAACGCCCAAACATTTAACGGCGTCAGTTTTTTCTGCAACTTTGCTTCAGACAAAATAAATACCTCCTTAAAGGAAAGAATAAATGAACTAAAACATATTAAACGAATAGTTATGATAGCAGGTTATTGAAAATTTTGCAATAGTTTAAAAGTCTTTTAAGCTGTTTAGTCGTCATTCATAGAAAACTTCTTGAAGACATAAGCCCTGCGCGGGAGCCGTAGCGGGTAAAAGACTTCTGTCGCGTGCGTCGATAATTTTTTGGAATTCGTCAACGCTTAATCGATTTCTCCCAACGGCAACAATTCCCGCCGTAATATTTCGCGCCATGTGGTATAAAAAGCCGCTGGCATGAATTTTTATTGTTAAAACGTCGCCGCCGAAAAGATTTTCATTAAAAATTTCCGCCGCATAAATCGTTCGGACGGGATTCATATTCGGAGCACCACCCGCCGCCTTGAAACTCGAATAATCATGCGTCCCGATTAGCAAATTTAAAGCCTCGCGCATAGCCTCAACGTCAAGCGTTCTAAAAATGTGCCAAGCAAATCTGCTGACAAAAGGATTCGACGCCGCCCCGCGCAGAATTCGATAAAGATAAATTTTACTCTTCGCGCTATGCAATGCACTGAAATTTTTATCGACTTCCCGCGCCTCGCGAACGACAATATCGGCGGGCAAAACCGAACTCGCGGCAAGCGGAATTCTTTCAACGTCGATTCGCCCGTCAGTAAAAAAATTCACAACTTGCCCGAACGCATGAACTCCTGCGTCTGTACGACCTGCCGCCGCCATTTGAATTTTGTCGCCGAAAATTTTTTCAAGCCGCTCCTCTAAAACATTCTGGACGGCTAATCGCGGCGGGCTTTGCCATTGAAAACCATTGTAATTCGTGCCGTCATAAGCGACAGTCAACGCGATATTCCGCCGCCGCAACTTCATTTCTTGTTTATATTCTGACCTCAAAATTTCCTCCGCAAAAATTTTATTCTTACCTGCGGCATTATACACGAACAAACCAATTATCAACACATGTTGACAAGTTCCGCCGTCGGCTTTAGAATTTTGACACTAAAAATTTTTTAAAATTAAAGGAGAGGTTATTTGTTGTCCTTAAAAGATTTATCCGAGAAACTTTATCCGTTTTTCGCAAAAAAATTCGGTGAGAAATTTTCCGTGCCGTGCCGACTTTTCCTTTCCGCCTCAAGCTTGAAGGAAAAAGCGACTGTTCGCCACGCAACCGCCGATAAGCCCGAAATAGCTTGGTCGACGGCTCTGACTGCACTCGAAGAAGCTTTAAATAAAAAAGGCGTCGTGCCTGTCATCTTGCGAGCCGATTGGGTAATCTCAAGCGAATCAGTCACATGGGCAAAGGGCTTGTCAAAAATTACGGCGACTAAGCGCGGTCGTTTCCGTCAAGGTATCGCGCTCGACAAAAATTATAAGCTTGCCTTCACTGAACAGGAACTTAACGCCAATTTGATTTTCTGCAATATGGATAAGGAAAAGACCAATGGCGAATTCCAGCCCGACAAGGCGGACGCTTATTGTCGCGAACGTTTTAATTGCGACTGGCAGAAAATGTCCGACGACTCCGAGATTGAACTTTTCGATACCAACGGTGTTTTTCTTCAAGAGGGAATGTCCGAGCCCTTGGCGATGATGGGCAAAGGTTTCGATTCGGGCATAAGGGACTTAGCGGAAAACGACAGCGAAATTTTCTTCAATATGGCTATGAACGCCACCAATTATCTTGTGCGCCAATGCAAGCCAGACGGCGAGTTTGTCTACGGGCTTTATCCCTGCGATGACTCCATTGTTCCCAAATACAACACCCATAGACACTTTGGCACGCTGTTTTCAATGGCTGAGGCTTACGAAGTCTGCGCGGACGAACAAGATAAACAAGCTATTGGCGCGGCTATCGAACGCGGGCTTGAATACGCCATTAAAAATCTTTTGATTTATAGGAAACTTTCCAGCGGCGGAAGTGCGGCTTATTTCAGCGAGGGCAACGTTACAACTAGCGGGATAAGCGGCTTAGCACTTTTGGCTTTCAGTAAGTGGACGACCATAACCGGCATCGATAAATATATCCCGCTGATGAAGTCGCTCGCACAGGGAATTTTTGCTATGCAAAAGCCCGAAGGAAATTTCAGCCAAGCTTTAAGCATAAAAGATTTCAGCGTCCGAAAAGATTTTGTCGTCACCTTCTATGACGGCGAGGCTTTGTTCGGGCTGTTGCGCCTTTACGCCATTACCAAAGATAAGGAATTGCTCGACTTCGTTGAACGCGCCGTTCTTTACTTTAACAGCCAAAATTATTCGGAACACCACGATCATTGGATGCAATACACGCTGAACGAGCTGACGATTTATAAACCCAAAGAAAAATATTTTAAGTTCGGGCTTGACAACATTTTAAGTTACCTGCCCAGAATTTATAGTTCAGTGACTCACGCTCCCACGCAACTTGAAATGGTTATGGCGGCGGAAAGTATGATTAGGCGCATGAAGTCTTTGCCCGATATGGAAAAGGTTTTAAGGCGCGTAAAGGACAAGGATTTTTATTCGGCGGCAGATCGTCGCGCAGAGAGAATGCGTAACAGTTATTTCTTCCCTGAAGTCGCTATGTATTTCCAAAATCCTGAACGTATGCTCGGCGCGTTTTATGTTCGTAGTGACGCCTTCCGCTCGCGTATTGACGACGTACAACATACGATTTCGGGCTTGCTTGCCTACGATAGATGCGCTAAAGGCGCGAGTGTTCCTTTTGAGCCGATTGAAGAAATTAAAAACGTCGTTGAAGATAAACCAGAGCAAGCAGTTAAAGAGACAGTCGGCACGGAGCAAACGAAACGCACGGTTATTAAGGCTGGCTCGGTTCGCGTGACGATTGAGACTGAAGACGCCGACGCCATACAATTTGAAGGCGGACAGCCGCAAGTCGTCGTTGAAAGTAATCCGCCGCTCTGCGTTGGCATTATGAAAAAAGTCAAAAATCATTTCTGGGAAATGTCCAATGCGCGGTTCCCGATGTTTTTAATGGCTAAGCATTTCAATATCGAATTGCTTTTCTTCAACCCCGAAGACATTAACTTTGATAATGAAACCGTCAACGCGATTACGCTTGAAAATAATACGATTGTTCACAAAGTCGCGCCCTTGCCGAAGATTATCGACAATGACGTTATGCTTTCTCGCGGAGACACCGCCGCCATTATGAAACGGCTGAAAAATTACTGCTACTTTATCCGTCCGATAGGCGGCATGGGCAAGCAGAAATTTTATACTGAACTGTCTAAGGACGGGCGTTTTAACGAATTTCTGATTCATACACACACGGTCGAGAGCTTTGAAAACTTCTTGGCGTTGATTAAAAAATATTACGGCGATGTCGTTTTGAAACCCGGTAACGGCGTCGGCGGCAGTGGCGTTGTCAGAATAAAAGTCGTTGACGGCGATTATGTCATAAACTTAAAGACCGAAACGATTACGATTAAAGACGCTGGGGAATTGCGGAATTTCTACAATGAAAACTTTACTAAGAGACCTTATCTCCTGCAACCCTACATAACTTCCCGCACTCGCATGGGTAGCCCGTTCGATATAAGAATTCATGCGCGGCGCGGTGCCGAAGGTAAATTCAAGACGTTTCTTTATCCGCGAATTGGCAATCCCGACGGAGTTATCTCGAACGTTGTTGCTGGCGGCTACACCATGAAACTTGAGCATTTCCTCCAGACGGAATACGGCGACGATTGGAAAAAGGTTTATAATCAGCTGATTGATTTGGCGGATAGATTCCCCGATTATTATCAATCCTTCTACGACGATACGATTTTTGACATAGGGATTGACACGGCGATTCAAAAGCGCGGCGATGTTTACGAGCTGAAACTTTTTGAGGCTTACATTCAACCGGGCTTTACGCTTATTCGCGATGAGGTTGCCGTTACGAATTTTGAGTACTATCGCTACATTGATAAAAAACTCCGTGAGGGTTCGCTTTAATAAGAGGAACTAGGAGCGAGGAGTCAGGAACTAGTAGTAAATAGTCCCTAGTCCCTTATCCCTAATCCCTAGCCCCTAGTCAGGGGCTTTTTTTGTGAAAAATTTTTGAAGACACGCGGGAAATTTCGTGATAAAATAAATTAAAATACGGAGGTGAAAAATTTTTGGTTGACAATAAAACGAAGGCGACGGCGACTTTAGCGGCGAGTGCGGTTTTTGCAGTCTCGACTTTGCCGGAAATTTCTCCGCTGAGATTTATTTTGACGGGCGCAGTCGGAAACTTTACGCTCGGACTTTTGAATCACGGCTTTTTAGCGGCGACAATCGGCGGCATGGCGGACTGGTTCGGCGTAACGGCTCTTTTCCGCAAGCCGCTGGGCATAGGCTTTCATACGGAAATTTTAAAGCGTAATCGCGCTCGAATCATGGACGCGATTGTCGAATTCGTCGGCACCGACCTTTTGAGCACGAAAAACATTATGGAGACTATTCGCGATGAAAATACCGCGCAACTTTTGATTGACTACTTTGAACAGAATAACGGGCGGGCGAAGACTAAAGCTTTGACACGAGAAATTTTAACCGAACTTTTCAGCGGACTCGATACGAAAACTATTTCTCAAGATGTCGCGCCGATTCTGGAGAACGAAATAAAAAATCTTGACGCGCAGAAATTTTTCGACGCGGTGATTAAAGTCGTTACGAATGATAAGCACAGCCGCCGAATTTTAATCGCGATTCTCGACACGGGACATAAAATTATGCAAAGTCAGCACATGCAGGAGGAAATTCTTAAAAAGATAACCGAATTACGCGAGGCTTACGAAGGCGATTCGGCGGGACGTGCGCTCGTGCTTAGCTCAATGGATTTGACCGACGAAAAAATTTTGAATATCCTCAATGAAACCGTCGACAAAAAAATTAGCGACGCCGAGAAAATTCTCAATACAAAAGGCATGGTCGACGCTGAAACTGCGCGGGCGGCTGAAGAAATGATTCAAATGTTCGGCGGCTTTGTTAAAAATGCGGCGGGCAGTCTCAACACTAAAAAATTTCTCGACGATATTAAAAATCTTTTTCTGCAGAAATTTGATTCGGCGGGATTTATCAAGACGTGGCTCGACGTTAATGTTAAGGGCGAAACCGACCCGAAAGTTTTAGAAAAGTTGCGGCGACAGCAAGCGGCTAATCCGAACGTCAAGCGGATTGTCGAAGTTGAGCGCAAGCCTGTCATTTGGAAAGAGGCGGCGGATTTCCTTGTCGACGCGAAGATTGACGAATTCAAACGCAATGAGAAATTCCAGAAAAAATTCGACGCGCTGATAAAAGATTTCGTAGAGAATTTGTTAGAAGAATATCGCGAGCAAATACCGCAGATGATTCGCGAGCGTTTGAATAAATTCAGCGACGACGAATTGACGACCTTTGTTGAGGGGCACGTCGCGAACGATTTGCAGATGATAAGGATTAACGGTTCTGTTTGCGGCGCGATAGTCGGCATGTTTTTATACGTCGTTTCGCAAGTCATAGAAAATTTTATACGCTAAAGAAGGTGACAACTTTTGAATAGGTGGAACAACGCCGACACGACCTTACTTTGTGCCGCGCTGTTTTTTTTAATGGCGGTCGGTCTTAAAGTCATATTTCCGGGCAACGTCTTAGCGGAAGGATTTTTATTCGTAACGGAGGCGGCATTGGTTGGCGGCATAGCGGACTGGTTCGCGGTGACGGCTCTTTTTAAAAAACCGTTGGGCTTTCCATTCCATACGGCGATTTTGCCGCGCAGAAGAAAAGATTTCGTCAAAGCGTCGGTTATTATGGTTCAGCAGGAATTTTTTTCACGGCGAAATATCTTCAAGAAGCTGGGCGACTTCAAACTCCTGCCACGCATTGTAAAATTTTTTGAAAAGGATTCGACGCGCAAATTAGTTGTCGGGGAACTGTTTAACGTCGTGAAAAAATTTGTCGCCGCGCAGAATAAGGAATTGCGCTCGAAGGCGATAGCTAACGAACTCCGCCGAATAATTCGCGACATTCCTGTACAGGGCTTGATTAATGATTTCGGGGCGCAATTTAAACGCAACAATAAGGACAGAGAAATTTTTATCAACATAGTCAAGGCAATGCGTAAGACGGCGGCTAAGCCTGAAACTTGCGATAAACTTCAAGCGATTTTGGAAGAATACGCCAACGAGAAAACTAAAAATATGGGCGGCTTTTCTATTTTAATGGCGGGACTCGCGCAGATGTTGGACTTAGTAAACTTCGAGGAAGCAGCGCGAATCATGCAAACGCAACTGCTGAAATTATTAGACGAACTCGCGGCTGATTCGCAACTTCATCGCCGAACGCTTAACGAATGCCGCTTAAAAATTTCGGAGCTAAGCGACACGCCCGAATTTAAAGATTTAATTGAGCGGATACAAATCGACGCGGCAACGGAACTCCCGCTTGAAGAGGCGATTGAACTCGCGCTGATTCACATAGAAAGCCAAATTGCGACGGTCGACTTTGAAGAGACGCTTGAAAAAGTTCGTTCGTCGAAAAAATTATCAAGCAAAAGTTTGGGCGTCCTGCTCGTGAATATTTTCAATGAAGAATACGACAAATTTTTACAGCTAATCAAAGAGGACACGGCGTCGCGGAATGCGTTTGAAAAATTTATCGACGAATTGACGGCGCGGGCGGCATTACACGCACAACCGCTAGTCGGGACGGTCGCGAAGTCGGCACTGGACAAATTGACAGAGGAGCAACTTAACAATTTGGTCTACGACAAGGCGGAGCAAGATTTTATCTGGATAAGATTAAACGGCTCAATCGTCGGCTCGGTCGTTGGGCTTGCGATTTTCATTTTGATAAAAGCGGCGGGGTTAAGCGTATGACTAGGGACTAGGGACTAGGGACTAGGAGCTAGGGATTAGGGTTTTCCTGAAAGCTAACAGCTCCAAGCTAAAAACTCAATTAGGAATGAGGAATGAGTTTTGAAGATAGCATTTTTCGATTCGGGCATGGGCGGCTTATCGGTTTTGCATGACGCGCTGAAAATTTTGCCGCAAGAAGAATTTATATTTTATGCGGACGAAGATAACGTTCCCTACGGCACGAAGTCTCGCGAAGAAGTTTTGCGCTTTGTAGACGCGGCGTTTAAGTTTTTAATCGAGCAGGGCGTCGGCGCAATCGTAGTAGCTTGCAATACGGCGACTTCGGTAGCGGTAAAAGAAATGCGCGAAAAATATTCTTTACCGATAATCGGCATGGAGCCAGCGTTAAAAGTTGCGTTGGATTCATTCCCCGACCGAAAAGTTTTGGTGACGGCGACGGCGATAACAATCACGGGCGAAAAAATTTTAAAGCTAATAGAAAAGCTCCGCGCAGAAAATTTGGTGGAGCTTCGGGCGTTGCCGCGATTGGTAGAATTTGCGGAGCGACAGGAATTTAAATCGGCGGCGGTTGAAGAATATCTGCGCGGCGAGCTTGCGAGTTACGACTTTGAAGAATTTTCGTCGTTAGTCTTGGGTTGCACGCACTTTAATTATTTCAAGGACACATTGAGAAAAATTTTGCCGCCGCATATAAAAATTTTGGACGGGAACGCGGGCACGATTAACGAATTGATTCGCCGAACGAATTTAAAATCTGCGCGGTCAGAAAAACTTCCGTCGATAGAATTCTATTATTCGGGACGGCGTGTGACAGATTCGGAAGAACTTTCCAAGCTGAAAAAATTTTTAAGCAGACTTGACGAAGTGGAGGCGATTAGATGAAGACTTACAAAGCGGCGATTTTCGATATGGACGGCACGTTGACGAACACGCTTGCCGATTTATATGATAGCGTTAATGAGATGTTGGCGCATTACGATTTCCCGCGCAGGACGCTTGATGAAGTTCGGCAATTCGTCGGAAATGGCGCAAGGAAATTGATAACTCGGAGTTTGCCCGCCGATAAGGAAGGTTTTATTGATGAGGCGTTAAAATATTATGATGGCTGTTACGCCCGCAACTGCTTGAAGAAAGTCCGTCCTTACGAAGGCATTATGGATTTATTGGCGACGTTGGAGGCAAAAAAAATTCCGCTTGGCATTTGCACGAATAAGCAACACTTTGCGGCGGTAGCGATAACAGAAAAAATTCTTGCGCCGATAAAATTTTTTTATGTCAGCGGCGATGAACCGGGTCAGCCTCGCAAACCAAATCCGACTCGCGCATTAGCAGGAGCTAAAAGTTTCGGCGTTGAGCCTGAAGATGTGGCATATTTCGGAGACACGGCTGTTGATATTCAGACAGCAATTAATGCGGGATTCTTGCCCGTCGGAGTAACGTGGGGATTTCGTCCGCGCAGTGAACTTGTCGAGAGCGGCGCAGAAATTATTATCGACCACCCGTTAGAAATTTTCGACAGAATTAATTTTGGAGGTAATTAAGTTGTCCATTGAAAGGGTTAAGAAATATTTTGCGGAAATCGGCGAGCCCGAACGAGTGATAGAATTTGAGCAATCGACGGCGACGAGCGAACTTGCGGCTGAGGCTCTAAATTGCGAAGTCGGGCGCATTGCCAAAACAATTTCTGTTTTTGTCGATAAAAAGCCCGTGTTGATTTTGATGTCGGGCGATATGAAGATTGACAATAAAAAGTTTAAGACGCAATTCAACTGCCGCCCGCATATGATTCCTGTTGACGAGGTTGAAAATTTAATTGGTCATGCGGTCGGCGGAGTTTGTCCTTTCGCGGTCAATGAGGGCGTCCCGATTTATCTTGACGCTTCGTTGAAACGTTTCGATATAGTTTATCCCGCCGCTGGTAACGATAAAAGTTGTGCGCAATTCAAACTCGACGAACTCGAACGCTATATCAAAAGTGCGGGCTGGATTGACGTTGCGAAGATTAGATAACATAATATTTGAATAAAAAAATCCTCGACGCGGAGTCGGGGATTTTATTTTTGTTCAGATAAAAATTTACTGCTTGACACGACGAAATTTATTAATCAACCTTAACTTGCATCCACAGGTTGTTATAGTATTCGTCCATTTGGTTGCCAAGATATTTATACGTCTCTTGATCCTTGTAAACTTCGGGCGACGGGAAGGCGATCGGCGAATTCTTAACTTCTTCGTCTTCCTCTAAGTCCCTAACTGCAATGTTCGGCGTGGAGTAGCCAAGACAATCAAAATTTTTAACGGCAATATCGGGACGGCACATGAAATCAATAAATTTATGCGCGTTGTCGACGTTCTGCGAGTCCTTAGTAATTACCCAGCCATCAATCCAAAAGTTCGTGCCTTCCTTAGGAATTGCAAACGCCATGTTCGGATTAGCGTTTAAAATGTTCAATGCCTCGCCCGAAAAGACTACGCCCAACGCCGCTTCCGAGTTGATAAGCTTTTCCTTAACTTCGTCGATAACATAGGCTTGCACGAGCGGTTTTTGTTTCTTCAACATTTCCTGCGCTTGCGCCAAAACGTCCTTGTCGGTTTCGTTCATGCTTTTGCCCATGATTTTCAACGGAATCATCAAGGCGTCCCGCGCAGAGTCTTGCATAAGAATTTGTCCCGCGTATTTTTCATTCCAAAGAATAGTCCAGCTGTCAACAGGCTCCGTGACTTTCGTCTTGTCGTAAATTATGCCGACCGTTCCCCAGCAATACGGCACCGAATATTTATTGCCCGGATCAAATGCCTCCGACTGCTTGAAAAAATCTTCGCCGATATATTTCTTGGCATTCTCAAGTTTCGTGAAGTCGAGCGGCTGAAGTAAATCGTTGTCAATCATTTTGTTAATCATATAATCCGAAGGTACGATAATGTCGTAGTGAACCGCGCCTTCCGCCACGCGAGGATACATGCTCTCATTGGTGTCGTATTCGTCCCAAATAACGTGAATGCCCGTTTCTTTCTCGAAAATCTTCAAGACTTCAGGGTCAATGTAATCGCCCCAGCTGTAGACGTAAACGACTTCCTTATCCTTGTCGCCGCAACCCGCGAATATCATCGTCACCAAAAGCAACGCCAACATTAAAAATTTTTTCATTAAAAAACCCCCTTAAAATCAATGAGTAATGAGTAATGCGTAATGAGTAATTAGAAAACAAAATCATTCCGCATTGCGCATTCCTAATTCCTCATTCCTAATTGCCTTTAAAAGACTTCCTCATATTTTTTGAGCTTGCGTCTGTTTATCGCAAACAGCAAGACAAATATCAACACAAAGAAAAATACCAACGTCGAAAGCGCGTACATTTCGGGGTGAATGCCCAATTTCAACTGCGCGTAAATCGCCGTCGTTAAGGTGTCGACGCCCGCGCCCTTCGTGAAGTGCGTTATTATAAAGTCGTCCGCCGACATTGTGAACGCCAATAAAAAGCCCGCGATGATACTCGGTCGTAATTCGGGCAAAATGACGCTCGTAAACGCCTTGAACGGCGACGCGCCTAAATCTAACGCCGCCTCATAAAAACTTTTATCTAACGCCATTAACTGCGGCATTATGCAGAGAATCACATACGGCACGTTGAAGACGATATGCGCTAACAAAATCGATACGTAGCCAAGCTTTAAGCCCATGCCCATAAACAACAGCATTAAAGATATTCCCGTCACTATGTCCGCGTTCAATATCGGGACGTTCGCTATACTCATGAAAGTCGCCCGCCATTTCCGCGTTAAATTCTTCAACGCCATGCACGTCATCAAGCCTAAAATCGTCGCAATAACCGCCGATAACAGCCCGATTGATAATGTGTTTGAAAGCGCGTCGGCAATTCGGCTGTCGCTAAAAAGTTTTTCGTACCAATTCAACGTCACGCCCGTCCAATGTCCGCGATAACGGCTCGCATTAAACGACTGCGCGATTAAAACTCCTATCGGCGCGTAGAGGAAAAGAAAAATTATCGCGAGGTAAATTTTCTTAATGTAATTCATCAAAAATCCTCCTCCGCGTCTGCTTTATCAAAATACGTCGTCAAAAGCATGTTCAAAATTATAAATATCATCAGAATCACCGACAACGCGCAGCCAACATGCCAATCATATTGAAACGTAAATTCCTGTTCGATTATGTTGCCGATTAATAAAAGTTTGCCGCCGCCTAATAACGCGCTGATTACAAACGTCGTGAGCGCAGGGATAAATACCATTGTGATTCCGCTGACTGCGCCCGGTAAACTCAACGGCAAAATTATTTTTACGAACGTCTGCCACGAACTCGCGCCTAAATCTTGCGCCGCCTCCAAAATTCGTCTGTCAATTTTCGTCAGCGCGATATACAGCGGCAAGACCATATACGGCAAATAATTATAAACCATGCCCACGACGATTGCGCCTTCCGTGTTTATCATTTGAAACGTCGGCAGCCCCAATAGCCGCATGAGCTGATTGATTATCCCGTTGCCCTCCAAAATCGTTTGCCAAGCCATTGTCGATAACAGCGAATTCATCCACAGCGGCAAGATAAACAGCAAAGAAATTATCGTTGAGTTGTTGCGCTGTCGCTCCGTCAAGATTAAGCACAGCGGATAAGCCATTAATAAACAAATTACCGTGCTGATTAACGCAAGCCAAATCGAAAGTTTCAAGGCGTCCAAATATCCACGCTCGAATATCAGCCCCATATTTTTAAAAGAAAAATTCCCGTCATAGTCCGTTATTCCGTACCACACGATACACACCAGCGGGATAAAAATAAAAAGCCCCGCCCAAATTAAAAAGGGCGTCAGCAAAATATTTCTCGCGTTAATATTAATCATCTTGAGCGACCTCCTCATCTTCGGATTGAGGTTTGCTCATGATTTGGATATTTTCGGGCGCGACGTGTAAACTGACCTTTTCGCCAACAGTGCGCCGCGTCGTCGATTGAATCAGCCATTCAAAGCCGTCCGCCTCAACGTTTATATCATAGGACATGCCCCAGAATACGACGCGAGTAACAACGCCGTTAAAAGCCCCTTCCTGCGGCGCGTCGAGTATAATATCTTCGGGGCGAATCTGCACGTCAACGGGACATTCTTCGGGAAAGCCCTCGTCAACGCAGGGATATTCTCTGCCAAAAATTCTGACAAGCTTATCGCGAACCATGACGCCGTCGATTATGTTGCTGTCGCCGATAAAGTCCGCAACAAAGGCGTTTTCTGGCTCGTTGTAAACATTTTCGGGCGTGCCGACTTGCTGAATATAGCCTTGATTCATGACGACAACGCGGTCGCTCATTGACAGTGCCTCTTCTTGGTCGTGCGTCACGAAAATAAAAGTTATGCCCGTCTCCTTATTAATTCGGACAAGCTCGCGGCGCATGTTCCGACGAAGTTTTAAATCCAAAGCACTCAACGGCTCGTCCAATAATAAAACTTTAGGCTCGTTGACGACTGCGCGGGCGATTGCAATTCTTTGTTGCTGACCGCCACTTAACCGCGTCACGTCGTGTTTTTCATAGCCCTCAAGATTTACAAGTTTTAATGCGTACTTTATCTTATCGCGAATATAATCAGCCGACTTGCCCGCGATTTTCGGTCCGAAGGCGATATTTTCTTCAACGTTCATGTGTGAAAAGAGTGAATACTTTTGGAAAACCGTATTAATCGGTCTCTTATTCGGCGGTAAGTTCGTAATGTCTTTGCCGTCGAAAATTACCCGTCCCATATCCGGCATTTCAAATCCGCCGATTATTCTAAGCATTGTCGTCTTGCCGCAACCACTCGGACCAAGCAACGTTATAAATTCGCTCTCGTATATCGACAGATCTACTTCGTCGAGAACGCGCAAATTCCCAAATGCTTTGGCTACGTTTTCCAAACGTATCAATTCCTTTTCCATTTCCCAGCAACCTTTCATGAAAAAATTTCCCGCATTATACAAAAAGGCGGCGTCTTAATCAAGGAACACCGCCTAAAAATTTTTAGTCCAAAATTTCTGAAACCTTTCTATCCATGTTGCGCATTAAAAGCAAAGTTTCTTCCAGCGTAATCGAAAATTTTTCCATCAATTCTTCGGAGTAGCGGCTCGCGTCGTAATAAAGGAGCAAATTGTAAAAGCCCTTGTCGGTTTCTTCGACATTAACGTCCAGTGAGTTTTCGGCGGCAGAGAATTCATTTGGCGGCAAGTAAACGACTTCCACCCGCGTATCGTTCAAGGTTGTATCTTCGTGCATCATTTTTTGGAAAATGAAACTGACGCATTCATCTTCAAGCCCGTCATTATAAACTATGTCTAAGCTCTTGCGATACTTCATGCCGAATCGACCTTGCTCCGAAAGTTTGTCAAGAAATTCTCTGACCGAAATATCTTCATGAAAATCAAATGCGCACGGAAACTCCTCCAACATAAGTCCCATTATTCGATATTCGCGCATATTTGTTCGTCCGTTGTGTATCCAAGTCATTATCGATTCGCGGGAACCGGTGATTTTCGCCAAAGTCAACATTGTCGCGCCGAGAAAGAAACCATTTTCATTCAAGCCGCTGTTTATGAAGAAATCTTCCTTGAAACGTCGGAAAGTGTACTCGAAATTTCCTTTAGTCCAAGCCGCCACGCCCTTAACGTCAACGGGCGGCAAATGTTTTTGTTCATCAAACGACGCAAGCATTTTCCGCCAATAAGCGTGACCTTCGGCGAGAGTTTCGGGCGGGATTTTCGATTCTTCCTCAACAAACGCCGCATAACTTAGCGGAGCTTTTTTCTTCCGACCGCGATACGCTCTATCCACTTCGTGCCAAAACAAATACGACGCCGCCACGCCGTCCATTACCGCATGATAAAAATCGACGTAAAAATAATTCGCGCTCGGCGTCTTGAAAATGTAAACGCGATACAGCGGCTTGTCTATCAAATCGTAAGGCTCGGACAAATATTTTTGAATCATCGTGAATTCTTCGTCCGTCCATTCCTCAACCACTACGGGCATTATTTCATTATCGAAAGTTTGACATAATTCGCTTGTTTCGGGGTGAAAAACCAATCGGCAACGGAAAATGTCATGCGTATTCAAAACTTCGTTGAAAGCGTCTTCCAAGCGTTGAAGGTCGATTGAAGGCGAAAGCTTGAACAGTCCGCCGATATTCATCATTGTAGAGTTCGCCTTATTGAAATGCGTGTCGATTAGCCAACGCTGTATCGGACGTAACGGATAATATTTTCTGTCCAAAATTATCACTCCTCATAAAGTTACTGCGAATTTATCCTAAATCAATTCGGAGACTAATTTATCCGAGTCGCGCATTTCGATTAAAATTTTCTCCATAGTCTGCGCGAAATCTGACATCGCTTTTTCAGAGTAGCGGCTTGCGTCGTAGTCAAGGAATAAATCATAAAAGCCCTTGTCGGTTTCCTCGACTTCAACGTCCAGCGCGTTTTCGACAGCGGAAATTTCATTGGGCGGCAAGTAAATAGTCTGCGCGGTCGTATCAGCCAAAATTAAATCGCCGTATATGCCCTTTTGAAAAAGGAAACTAACGCAATTAGCCTCCAAGCCCTCATTATAAACAACGTCCAAACTTTTGCGATATTTCATGCCGACTTGCTGTTGCCCGTACAATTTGTTCATAAATTCGCCGACGCTTATATCTTTATGAAAATCCCACGCGCAGGGATAGTGCTCCAACATTAAGCCCATTAAACGACGCTCGCTCATAGTTGTTCGTCCGTTGTGTATCCAGCTCATAATTGATTCTTTAGAGCCAGTGATTTTCGCCAATGTCAACATGTTCGCGCCCAAAAAGTAAATTTGTTCGTTGATATGTTTACTCTTAAAAAATTCTTCCGAGATATTCTTGAATGTGTATTTAAAATTTCCTTTAGTCCACGCCGCCACGCCTTCAACGTCAACGGGCGGCAAATGTTTTTGTTCGTCAAAATTTTTAAGCATGTCGCGCCAATATTTATGTCCTTCGGCAAGTTCTTCGGGCGGAATCTGCGCTTCTTCTCCCACATAATCCGCATAGCTTAACGGAGTTTTCTTATAGCGACCGCGATACGTTCCATCCACTTCGCGCCAAAATAAATACGCCGCAGAAACGCCGTCCATTACCGCATGATAAAAATCGGCATAAAAATAATTCGCGCTCGGCGTCTTGAAAATGTAAACCCGATAAAGCGGCTTGTCTATCAAATCGTAAGGCTCGGACAAATATTTTTGAATCATTTTAAATTCTTCGTCCGTCCATTCCTCAACCACGACGGGCATTATGTCATTATCGAAAGTTTGACATAATTCGCTTGTTTCGGGGTGAAAAACCAATCGGCAACGGAAAATGTCATGCGAATTTAAAACTTCGTTGAAAGCGTCTTCCAAGCGTTGAAGGTCGATTGAAGGCGAAAGCTTGAACAGCCCGCCGATATTCATCATTGTTGAATTTGCCTTGTTGAAATGCGTGTCAATCAGCCAACGCTGTATCGGACGCAACAGATAATATTTTCTGTCCAAAATTATCACTCCCTATAAAGTTACTACGAATTTATTTTCGTCGCCGCTTATCATGTAGCTTTTTTCTATCATCTTGTCGATAATTGGCTCTTGCGGCTCGCCGTTTTCCCTAAATATCAAAATCAATCTGTCGGCGGGAATTACCGTAACTTCTATCTGAAATTTTTTTCCGCGCATGGCATATTCCGTAAAAATTTCTTCCGTCAACGCCATTATTATTCGCGGCAGGTTATTTCTTATCAAATATTTCTCCATTGCCGCCCGAAGTCCTATAAATTTTTCTGGTTCCGACTCCGTATCGAACGAAAATTGCCGCAAATATTGTTTCGCGTCCATTAAAAGGACATTTCGCCGCGTCAACAGGAAATTTATAATCAGCGCAACGATAAACGACACTCCGACGCCCGCCCACATGAATTGCAAGCCGTAATTCCCCGCGAACATTCCCGCGCTCGGCAGAATTAATAACAACAATGCTTTTATCGCCGCGCCGAGATTTAATCGCTCAATGTATATGTAGTAATTGGATAACATCAGCGTTACGCCCAAAAACAGCGTGAATGGCATAAATATTCGCACGGCAAATATACAATCCGTGTAAAGTTGCTCCTCGCGGCTCACGCCAAACATTGCTGGTAAAAATTCCGAGAATACGAAACTGAACGCGATTAAAAGCAGCGTCACGCCGATTGTTGCGGTTATCCCCAAATGCATTGTCTTCCGCACGCTGTGCAAGGCGTTTTCCGCGTGATATTGGCAAACCATTGGTTGAAGACAATCGACTATGCCCGTGTATATCGCGATTAACAGTGTCAGCATGTTTACGATAACCGTTACGACGATTAATTCATGCTCGCCGAATTTGTAAATCACGAACTCGGAAAAAATTATCGGCAACAGCGTGAGGCATAAGGTATCCATTGAATGATACCAGCTGTAAAAAATTCCCTGTCCGAACTCTTTCCAATTCCAATACTTTGCAAAGCGCAATCGGCATCTTCCGGAAAATAAATACGGCACGTGATATAAAAAGCTCACCGAATGTCCGACCGTCGTTGCAATGCCTATTCCGATTATGCCGATATAATATCCCAACACAATATCGAGAATCATATTGACGACGAACATAGCCGCCGTCGCCTTGACGCAGATATTTTCTTCGCCCTCCGCAACGTAAATTGTATAAAAATAAATGTTGAGGATACACGGCAACGCGATAAACATCAGCCCGCGATAATATTCAATCGCATAGCTCATAAGTTCTGAAGAAATTTTCCACAGCGATAAAATTTCTGTTCGGAAGACAATCAAAATAAATGTTAAGACTACGCCCAATACGACTGAACAAATCATGCCCATGCTGAACAGTTGATTCGCTTTAAGTTGGTCGCTTTTGCCCTTAGCGTAGGAAAACATTATTGCGAGTCCGTCGGCAACCATGTAGCTTAAGAAAAATACCAGAATCATCATCGGCGAGACGAGTGTCATTGCCGCAACTGCCTCTTCCCCGACGAATTGCCCCGCGACTATGTTGTCCGTCAGCATTAGGACATATGAAATTACCATTGACGCTATCGACGCCACGAATACCGATTTGAATCGCTCTCCTATTACTGTTTTCATTTATTCCCTCCTAACTCGCGCAGATTATAACATAAAAAAATCCCGCCGACATTGACGGGAGAAAAAATTTTAGCTTTCAGCTTTGAGCTTTAAGCTTTAAGGATTTTTCTGAAAGCTGACAGCTTAAAGCTTTTAAATCGTATGCAATCTGATTGAGGACGTGCCGCCTTCGCCGTACTTCATGCCCGCCGTTAAAATAACAAGGTCGCCTTTTTGGACGTAGCCATGTTCAAGCGCGCTCGTCGCCGAATAGTCAATCATCTGAACAATATCAAGCCAAGGAGTGCCCGAAATCGGGAAGACGCCCCAACGCAAATTCAAATGACGCGCTACTTGGTCGGTCTGCGTGAAAGCGATAACCGGAGCTTTAGGCTTATACTTCGAGACGACGCGAGTTGTATAGCCCGAACGAGTGGGAGTAATAATCGCCGCCGCATTGAGTTCGTAGGCAATTTGAACCGTCGCATGAGAAATGGCGTCCGTGTTGGAATATTTTCTGCCCATGCCCTTCATAAGGAAAATTTCTTTATACTCAAGAGATTCCTCAATGCGGAGCGCAATCTGATTCATCATAGCCGCCGCCTCAACGGGATATTTGCCGCTGGCAGTCTCGCCGCTAAGCATGATAACGTCCGCGCCGTCGATAATCGCGTTGCCAACGTCTGAAACTTCTGCGCGGGTCGGACGCGGATTAGTCGTCATACTCTCCAACATTTGCGTCGCTACGATAACAACTTTGCCAACCGCGTTGCACTTCTTAATAATATTTTTCTGGATAATCGGCACGTCCTGCGCGGGAATTTCAACGCCCAAATCGCCACGAGCAACCATAATGCCGTCACTCGCCGCAATTATTTCGTCAATGTTCTTGACGCCCTCAAGGTTTTCTATCTTGGAAATAATCTCCATGTGCCCGCCGTGTTTGGTGATAAAGTCGCGAATTTCCTCAACGTCTTTGGCGCGTTGAATGAAACTCGCCGCCACGAAGTCCATATCGTTTTGAATGCCGAAGAGAATATCTTTTTCGTCCTGCTCCGAGACCGCAGGCAATCCGAGCGATACACCCGGCGCGGCGACACGTTTACGACTGCTCATCTTGCCCGAATTTAAAATCGTCGTGTGAATGTTCTCGCCCTCGATAGAATCAACTTGCAACTCGACAAGTCCGTCGTTCAGCAAAAGTTTATCGCCAACGTTGACTTCCGAATAAAGAGCCTTGTGGCTGACGGTCGCTTGATTTTTATCGCCCAGAATCTCGTCGTTGACAAGAGTAAATTTTTCGCCCTCGATAAGCTGAACTGCGCCTTCTTTGAATTCGCCCAGACGCATTTCTGGACCTTTGGTGTCAAGGATAAGTGGAATAATTTTGCCTGTCTTTTTAGCGGCGGCTTTAACGGCGTCAATGCGTTTCTGATGTCCCGCGTGGTCGCCGTGCGAGAAATTAAAGCGGGCGGCGTTCATACCGTTTTCGATAAGAGCCTCGATAATGCCTGGTGCGTCGGTAGCGGGTCCTTGCGTGCAGATGATTTTGGTTTTCTTCAACATACAATCAACCTCCCCAAAAATTTTTACCATTATACATGAAAAGTCTGCGCGGGCAAAATTTATTTTGAAATTTCTGCGTCCAAAAGTTTCAATGCCTCTTGCTCCAATGTGTAAGCCTCAAATCGCTTTTCGTTCGCCGCCAATGCCAATGAATTTATCTTCATCTGCGCGGAATCATTTTTCAGCAAAGGAACGGGCACTTCTTCAATATGAAATTTTTCAATGTGCCTGACGAGCGCGCCATAACTGAATGATTTTTTGAACCTCCCACCGCGTAGCGGGGGATTCTTGAGAAGATTGATTTATGCAACCCTTATTCTCAAAGGTCTGTCCAAAAGACCCGCACACAGTCGCTCAATATTGAGGTTCTGCTTACTTTTGCGCAAAATATTCGCCGCGCCGTTCACGTCGGCATTTATCAGCCTGCCATTTTTCGACTTGTACAAACCGCGTTTAATCCGCTTGCCGCTGAAGGCGTATTCTTGCAGATTGTCGGCGTCGTAAGTCGGTATCTCGTCCAAATCCAAAAAGCTCGCCTTGCTCGTGTAACTTTCTTCCTGTTCAATGTAATTCATTCCGTAGCGTTCGCACAAAGTTTTAAGTTGCTGTCTTAACGCCCCGAAAGGGATTTGCGTAAACTGCTGATTTGTTTTCTTGCCGAGATTTATTCCGCGCTTGAAATCGGGATTGTGACCGACTACAACCGTTCCAATATTATTGGCAATGCAGTGGTTAATTATATGGCGAGCCGTTTTCTTAATGAAGTCATTGACGCGGTTATTTCTTTTCAGCGTGATTCGCTCAAGCAGTTTCGATGAGTGGCAACCTTGTTTCCAAAGGATTGACTGCAGATGGGCGCGGCGTTTGTTCCAATTCCGATTGATTTGTTTAATTTTACGTCCGTCCATGATGAACGAAGTCCCAAAATTGGTTACACACGTCGCCAAATTATCTAAGCCAATGTCAATCGCTAATGCGTTTTCCCGATTCAAATTCAAATTCTCCGCCTCGACTTCATAGCAGTACGCGATTTTGAAAGCTCTGCCGTTGTACAGCGGAATGATTTTTACTTCGCGGATTTTCTTACCGTTCAAACGTTCGGGCACTTTGATTCTGATTCTGTGACTGTTCAAAACACTCGTGTAAGTTCGGCTTTGCGGTATAGTCAAATATCCGTTTTGAATGCTTATGGAGTTGCTGGTGATTATCAGAGTAAATAAGCCGCCTTTCTTGCGATAATGAGGTGGACGAGCACCTTTGACTTTACCGACTGTCGCGAAGAACGACTTAAAGGCAAAATCCACTGCCCTCAATGTCTGTTGCGCCATGTTCGACTGCAGTAATTTGTAGTTGTCATTGTCTTTGCAGGCGTGATAGTTACTCTCGAATTTCAAATAAGTTTTATCCGCGAAGTATTTTTGTCGGACATTATAGAGTGCGAAATTATACAGGCAGTTGCTGAAAAAACACAGCTCGCGAAGTTGAAAGTATTCCGCTTTGGTCAACCCGCGAATCATGTTTATTTGTGTCAGATACATGTTCTCACCTCCCTTCGGAGGAATTATTACATGATTTCAAGCAAAATACAAGTTGTGACGGCGACTCATCCCCCCGCCTACGCTACCGCTTAGAGGCGGTGGTATTCTCACCGCTTTCGGATAAAAATTTTTTCAAGCTGATTGATAACGTGCGTCATGGCGATAACGGGAAAACCGCCTGTGCCGCAAGAACTGTCCAGAATTTTTTCGCCGATTTGAGGCTCAATCATATCGACAACCATTTTCATAACGTTGCGGGGCGTAAAAAATTCGCCTCTGTCGCCGCGCAGATTTGCCCCTACAATTTCTTCATAAGCCTTGCCCTTAATGTCAATGTTGGTATTAAGGAGGCTGTACTTTTGCAACTCGCTGACAATGCGGGCTAAACTTCGCGGGATGAGTTCCAAAGAATCGGCGTTATTAAAAATTTGCGGGTAGCGGAGTTTGACGCCGTTAAAAATTTTCTCAATGCGATTTTTGACGGTAAGTTGTCCGTCGGGATTTTTACGTTCAAGCGACGTGGCATAGAAATTGAGTTTATGCGGGAAATTTTTTTCGTCCTCAATCTTGCAGAAATTGACATTCCCCATGCCTAAAGGCAGGGGATTCATGAGAAGTTTGAACTCTGTAGAGGCTAGTCCTTATTCGCTAGCGTGCGCCCTTATTCTCACAGGCTGTGCCAAACAACCACTACACTGTCACCTTTCGGCTTCAGCT
>JAFYNH010000044.1 GCA_017549815.1 Selenomonadaceae bacterium | reverse complement strand
TAAAAAGTTACGCCAATATCGTAAAAGCAAACGCCCTCCGAATCGACTGGAAAGAGATTTTTGAGGGAAGTAGCGAATTAGGGAATGAGGGAAGTAGGTCAACAGCTACTTCGCTATTTCCCTACTGCTCTAATTCCCTGCTAAACTACATCATCGGCAATCCGCCGTTTATCGGGGCGAGCATGATGACTGCCGCGCAAAAAGCCGACGCCGTTAAGATTTTCGGCAAAATTAAACTCTCGAACAGTATCGATTACGTCGGCGCATGGTATCACAAAGCCGCCCAATTCATGACGGGCACCGATATTAAAGCCGCCTTCGTCTCAACCAACTCCGTCACGCAGGGCGAACAGGTCACGCCGCTCTGGAAAAAAGTCCTTGATGATTACGGTATGCAAATTATCTTCGCGCACCAAACTTTTAAGTGGAAAAGCGAAAGCCCCGATATGGCGGCGGTTCATTGCGTCGTTGTCGGCTTGGCTGATAAGAAAATCAACGTCACTAAAAAAATTTTCAGCGGCAAAAATTTCACCGTCGCAACAAATATCAATCCTTACCTTGTCGACGCCCCGACTGTTTTTATTGAAAGCCGCGCTAAACATATTCAACCCTTTGTCCCGCGTATTTTTCTTGGCAATAAACCGAGCGACGGCGGTAATCTAATTTTATCCGCTGACGAATGCAAAGAAATTCTTAAACGCGAACCACGCTTGAAAAAATTTATTTATCAGTATGTTGGAGCTGAAGAATTTATAAACGGCAAGCTCCGCTATTGTCTATGGCTTTTAAATGCGACCCCCGACGAACTTCGCAATAAAGAAATTTATCGGCGGCTTGAAGGCGTTAAGAAAATACGAGAAGCAAGCACGGCTAAGCCGACACGCGAAAAAGCCGCGACGCCGCATTTATTCTTTTTCATTTCGCAACCGACAACGGATTATATTTTGATTCCAAGTGTAAGCTCCGAACGCCGCCGCTATATTCCAATGGGATTTATGCCGCCCGAAGTTATTGCAAGTAATGCGAATTTAATTGTGCCCGCCGCGAATATTTATCATTTCGGAATATTGACAAGCTCAATCCATATGGCGTGGATGCGAGCGGTTGCAGGACGGTTAAAATCCGATTATCGTTATTCGGGCAGTGTGGTTTACAATAATTTTATTTGGGCAGAGCCGACGCCCGCGCAAAAGAAAGCTATTGAGTCGACCGCGAAGAATATTTTGGACGTTCGGGCTAAGTATCAGGGAAGCAGAGAAGTAGGGAAACAGGGAAATAGCAATAAAAATTCTACTTCACTACTTCGCTCGTTCCCTAATTCCCTAGCCGATTTATATGACGAATTGACAATGCCCGCCGATTTACGTAAGGCTCACCGAGCAAACGATAAAGCAGTTGCCGCCGCCTATGGCTTTGAAAATATTTTGGACGACGAGCCAGCCATTGTCGCCGAGCTGATGAAACTTTATGAAGGGGTCAGGGAAAAGGGATAAGATGTCAGGGTAAAACCCTTTGCCTCCGAATCCTAATCCCTTAATCCTTCC
>JAFYNH010000043.1 GCA_017549815.1 Selenomonadaceae bacterium | reverse complement strand
TGGAAGGCGTGGAATTGTTTCTTGGTTTTAAGGGCGTTAAATTCTTCGCGAAGGTCGTCCATAAACAGCGGGTCGATTACCTTATGAATATTTTCAAGGCTGGTGTAGTGCATACCGCCCGAACGTCGCGTTTCCGGGTTAAGGGTGCTTTCAAAGACGGCTCCGAAAATGGTCGGGGAAATGCCGCTCCAATTAAAGCCGCTCGACGCCTCTTCCAAAAGCAATTCCTTAATTTCGGGCGTAAAGTTCGGAATCTCAATAGCTCCTTCAAACAAGCCGCCGTTGACATAGGGAAATTTTTTCAGCGTGTCGTCTAAGTAAGGGTCGCGCTTATCAATCGGCGTGTTTAGGACTTCAAACAAGTCAATCAAGTCGCGGCGGATATTCCGAGCACCTTCAAGATAATCACGGAAAATTTTATGCTTACCGAAAATACCGCTACTCTCCGCATAAAGGCAGAACACGAGACGGACGCAGAGTTTATTAAGGCTTGCCAATGATTCGGCGGAATTCGGATTGATATATTGAGCAAGGAGGGCGTCATAAATCTTTGCAACGATTTCACCCGCCTTCAAGCTTAGTTCAAGTTCAATGCGGATTTTATTTCTGTTAATATCGATAAGGAAGTCGAGCGCGTGAAATTTTTCGGGCAATTCTTCGAGCAAAATTTTAACGGGCGGCTCCAACGTCTCCATGTCATAAATCAAAAACTCTTTAAAGTTGCAGGTGATAATTTTTTTCGGGTGCATAGAGAGCGGCAAGCCGACGATATAACGCCGCGCCTGTTCGTAGGGTGTTAATTTTGTTCCGTCGGACTGGGTAATTTCTTTTTCAAGGTCGACGCCGAAATTTTTCTGTTCGATAATGACTTTGGAGTCGGGAAAGTAGCCGTCAATAAAAGATTTATGGGCGAGCTTAACGGGCACTTCAAACTGAATAAAATTTTCGGGCTTATCGATATTGAACACGTCGCGGATAAGAGTCAGCCAAAACTTTTGATAGTTGGCACGTTCGCCGCTGACTTCGCGCCAATTATTTACAAAGTCTTTAACGTTCATTGAATCACCGCCTCTGATTAAAATTTTTTCAGGACTTCGTATTTAGTATTACGTTGCGCGGGGATTTTTCCTGCCGAGCGGATTAAGTTAATCATTTTGCGCGTTGACATTTCAAAGGAAGTGCCCGCTGCCCTAACGACGTTTTCCTCAAGCATAATTGAGCCTAAATCATCTGCGCCGAAAGCTTGAGTGAGCTGACCGATTCTTTCGCCCTGCGTTACCCACGAGCCTTGAATATGTTCGACATTATCCATAAAAATTCTGGTAAGTGCGAGCGTTTTCATATAGTCCTGCGCGGAAACTTTATCGCCGCCGAGCTGTGTATTATAGGGTTGATAAGTCCATGTGATAAAGGCTCTGAAACCGCCCGTTTCGTCTTGAAGGTTGCGGATTTTTTCCATATGTTCAAGACGTTGCGCCAAAGTTTCGCCGAAGCCGATAACCATAGTGGCGGTAGACTTCATACCGATTGAGTGAGCGAGCCGCATGACGTTTAACCAATCGTCCGTCATAATCTTTTTAGGACTGATTTTTTTTCTGATGTCGTCGACTAAAATCTCTGCGCCGCCGCCGGGCAAGCTGTCGAGTCCTGCAGCTTGAAGACGCTTTAAAGTTTCTAAGATTGAGAGACCCGCGCAGGTTGCGAAATGTTGAATTTCCGTCGCCGTGAACGAGTGGATAGTTATGTCGAAATTTTTTTTGATAAGGCGGAGCATGTCTTCATAATAGCTTAGCGGCAAATCGGGATGAAGTCCGCCTTGAATCATTAATTGAGTGCCGCCCGCCGCGCAGGTTTCGCGAACCTTTTCTAAAATTTCTTCTTGGCTTAGGAGGTATGAACCTATCTGATTTTTACGGCGGAAGAACGCGCAGAATTTGCATTCGTTCTTACAAATATTGGTGTAGTTGATATTTCTGTCGATAATGAAGGTCGTCCTGTCGCCGAATTTATTTTTACGGATTGCGTCAGCTTGCTTGCCAAGTTCCAATAAATCTCCGTCCGTAAAAAGTTTTAAAGCCTTGTTGCGTGTCAATCTCAAATTAAATCGCCTCATTTCTTTACTAAAAATTTTCTAGGGAACGAAAAAAGTTCCTGCGCAATGAACCGTTAATTTACAAAAATATTTACAGCCAAGCCTTTGGCATTGTATAATAAAAAAAATTTACCTTGTGGGGAGATAACATGAATAAGCCTACTAAAGAAAACATTTCAATCGTTACAGAGGGACTTGAAAGTTTTTTCGAGCACATGATAAAAACGCAAAGTTTCAACCTTGAAGAATTCGTGAACTTTATGGAGCCGAGATTTGAGGCGGCAGGTTATCGAGAAGAACTTAAGTATAACGTTAATGGTAATTCGGGGGGGGGCAGTATATTAATTTTAACAGAGAGCGGTGCCGGCGATTTCATTGCAATGACAGGCGCGATTCGCGAAATTCGTCGCATCTATCCTGACGCTTACATAACTTTAAGTGCTCATCCGCGTTCGCTCAAATTCGCGGAATGTTGTCCTTACGTTGACGAGGTTATTCTTGATCCGCAAGATTTTCCCACGCTGGACATTGTTGAAATATTCAAGTCAAACATTCAAACCAGTCGTAAATTACTCGGTCAACGTTTCGATATTTGTTTCGCGTTCGCCATTCATCCCACTACGCCGTTACTTATGTACATGAGCGGCGCGAAAATTCGTTTGACACTTGTTTATCACGAAAACTTGGGAAGAATGAATAATAATACTCTGATAGCATATGTTATGAAATTGGCAACACATGTTTTTCCCTGCAGTACTTATGGCGGGCACATTGCGGACGATTCTTTTTCCTTAATAGAGAATGTAACGCATTTGCCTATTACGAATCGTAAGCTCGAAGTTTGGTACACGCCCGCTGATGTCGGTATTGCCAAGACATTCTTAAACGGAGTTTCGGGAATAATTTATTCGTTGAATATGGGTGGAAATCTTTTAACAAATCATTATCCTCCCGAAAAATACGCAAAGTTTCTCGAAATGATTCTTACCGAAGAGCCGACAGCAAATTTTGTAATTTTGGGCGGCGGTCAAGCGGACTTAAAATCAGCGGCGATTATCAAGAATGTTGCTCCAGCGATTTATGACAAAAAAATCATCGACCTGACGAATAAAATCAGCTACAGACAGAGCGCGGCGGTTTTAAAATTTTGCAAAGTGCATATAGGTAATGACACCGGTACAATGCACGTCGCTGCTGCTGTTGATTGCCCTGTATTATTGCCGAATTGTTTTGCTGCTGACTTGCCGACTTTTCCAACCGATGTTACGCAATGTTGGTATCCATACGGTGTTCCGAGTGTCATTATTCAGCCTGAACACGCTTTATCGGAATGTAAGAATTTAAATTTTCATCATCCACATGGTTGCGCCGCAAATGTTCCGCACTGTATAACTCAAATTAAGCCGGAAACTCTGTTCAAAGGTTTTCATCTGTTAAAGGAGCGTGCGGCGAAAAAAATCTGCGAACCTCTCTTCATTCACTAAAATTTTTTGCCCTCGCGGAGAAAAATTTTTTAGGGAAATTAAGGGAAGGTTAAGAGAATGGCGTTATCATGGGAAAGTTGTGTTGAAAAATTTTTTTGTAGAGGGTATTGACAAAGGGGGTTTGTGGGTGTATATTAAGCAAGCTTGATTCACGGGGCTCCTTGAAAACTGAACAATACAAATGCTAAATGTGCGGAAACACAATAGCGAGTCAGACGAACTCAAAAGTTTTTTGGAGAGTTTGATCCTGGCTCAGGACGAACGCTG
>JAFYNH010000042.1 GCA_017549815.1 Selenomonadaceae bacterium | reverse complement strand
CTCGATAAACTTTATTGGGCTTATAAAAAAGCTTTCGAGGAAGAAATTGGGATTTACGGCTCCTCATACGTCAATACGATGATGGTTGATTTGGGCGAAACGCTTTACTTCGCAAGCGGCTCCGATAAAAATATCAAAATCACGACCGTCGACGATATTGAAATGTTCAAGACGTTGATTTCTGCCAAAAAAACTTCGTGGCTTAAATAAGGCAATTAGGAATTATGAATTAGGAATTAGGAATGCGCAATGCGCAATGATTTTTGGAATGTGGAATGAGGAATTGGAAACAATGTACATTAACCATAAAATTTACGACGCCGATATAAATTCTGTCGCCGCTGAAAATTTGTCGTGGGAAAAGTTGGCAGGAAAAAATTTGCTCCTCACGGGCGCAAGCGGACTTATCGGCACGGAACTTGTCGATGTCCTTATGAAAAAAAATCGCGCCGACAATCTCAACGTGAAAATCTTCGCGGCGGGTCGTAATGAAAAAATCGCCAGTGAAAGATTCGCGGATTATCTCGGCGATAAAAATTTTGAGTTCGTCAAGCTCGACGTAAACGCGCCGATTGAAGTTGATTTACCTGTCGATTTTATAATTCACGCGGCGAGTAATACGCATCCGCTCCTTTACTCAACCGACCCTGTAGGAACTATGACGGCAAATATTTTGGGCACGTATAATCTTTTGGAGTTCGGGCGTAGGAAAAATATCGAACGCTTTGTTTTCTTGTCGAGCGTAGAAATTTACGGAAAGGCTCTGCGCGACGAAGACCTTTTCGACGAAAAATATTGCGGCTATATTGACTGCAACACCGTCCGCGCAGGTTATCCCGAAAGCAAGCGGGCGGGCGAGGCTCTTTGCCAAGCTTATATCAGCCAACATAATATGGATATTGTGATTCTGCGCTTGAGCAGGATTTACGGCGCGACAATGCGTCTTAACGACTCCAAAGCCATGAGCGAATTCATTATGAACGGCGTACGCGGCGAAGACATTGTTTTAAAAAGTAAGGGCGTGCCGAGATTTTCTTACTGCTACGCGACGGACACGGTAAGCGGCATTCTTTACTGTCTGTTGAAGGGCAAATGCGGCGAGGCTTATAACGTTTCCGATTCGAGCGAAATTCTTTCTCTGCGCGAAATTGCCGAATATATCAGCGGGCTTGCGGGCAAGAAAGTTGTCTTCGAGTTGCCGAGCGAAACTCAAGCTAAAGGCTTTTCAAAGGCGATTAATGCCATTATGCCCAATGAAAAACTTCGCGGCTTAGGTTGGACGCCCAAAGATGATACGCGCTCTGGCGTTAAGAAAACTATCGAAATTTTAAAAGACAAGTTGCAGGTGCTGTGAATGTTTATTTATCGCAAGCCGACGTTCGCGGACGTGGACGAAATGTACGATTTAATCGCGGGCTACGCGGCGCAAGGTTTCATGCTCCCTAAGCCGTATAACGTCCTTTATGAAACGCTAAGGGAATTTGTCGTGGCGGAGCTTGACGGAAAAATTGTCGGCGTGGGCGCGTTGCATTTGACGTGGAATGAATTGGCGGAAGTTCGTTCAATGGCAGTTCACCCCGATTTTTCGCGGAAGGGTATCGGCTCGGCAATCGTGAAGAAACTTTTGGAAGAAGGTCGCGCCGTCGGAGTTAAAAAATTTTTTACGCTGACTTATCGCCCCGAATTTTTTAAATCGCTCGGCTTCGAGACGACTACTAAAGAATCATTGCCGCATAAAATTTGGAAAGAGTGTATTGACTGCCCAAAATTCGCGAACTGCGACGAAGTTGCCATGACGCTTGACTAAAAAAAAAATTTTTCCCGCTCGCATAAATAAGCAGGGGGGAATTTTTTTTTGTTGAATTTTCATATGCGAAAAAAAGTTTAGGGGGAAATTTTTATGGCAGAAGAAATTACTACGGAAGAAAACATGACGGGTGAAGTTGTTAAGAACGAGAAAGGCACGATTCGCATTAAAGGCACGGGGCGTTTTGAACAAGCTCCCGACTTGGTTATCCTGTCGCTGACGTTGACCGCGCAGAATAAGGAATACTCCGCCGCAATGAAAATCGGCAGTCAGCAAATCGACATGCTCCGCGAGGCGATTGTCGATGCGGGTTTCAAAGCCGACGACCTCAAGACGACCAATTTCATGGTGCGTTCGCTTTACGAGAACGAAGAGTATAAGGACGGCAAGGCAACGCGCAATCGCCAAGTCTTTGTCGGTTTCGAGTGCCGTCACGACCTCAAGTTGACTTTCGACTTCGACAACAAAAAACTCAACAAGGCAATCGATACCATTGCGGTTTGTCTGTCCCAGCCGAAAATTTCAATCGCGTTCACGATAAAGGATATGGACGCTTTCAACGACGAACTTTTGAGATCCGCCGCTAAGGACGCCCGCCGCAAGGCTAAAATCCTCTGTTCGGCGTCGAAAGTCAAACTCGGCAAGCTCCTCGATATAAATTATTCGTGGAGTGAATCTAAAGTTCGCAACGAGATGATTCTTTGCCAAGAATGCCCGACTGTCGAAAAAACTTCGTTCAATTTTCAGCCCGAAGAAATTAAGGCGTGTGACACGGCAGAATTTATCTGGGAGATTGAATGATGAAAAAGTACATAAAGTTCACAATCGGCAATTTTTTTGAAGGTTACACGACGCTTGAGATTTCTATCGGGACAAAAAATGTTTCCTACAAAATTTTGCGCAACGGCTTGATTGATGTCGGCAAGGTAAAGCCGCATTTCGTTGAAGTCTCCGACGAGTGGATTGACGAATTCGACGCGCTGAATATTTTTTCGTGGGAAAAAAATTACTGGGCTGATATTCCTAACGGTACGCAATGGGAATTGATTTTAAAGCACGGCAGAAAAAGTTATCAAGGGCACGGCTCCAACGCTTATCCCGAAAATTGGGAGAGGTTTTTGGACTGGCTCGATAAATTGCTTCCCGAAATGGAATTCGTCAATCGCAAGCGGGTTGAAAAGCTTACAATGAATTACTCCCGCGACGAAAAAATTTTTGAGACGTTGACGCTCGACCGTCGTACAAAAACTTTGACGTTCGATAAGAAAATTTCTCATCACGTTTATAACGACGATTATGTTGATGAAATTTTGGACGCCGCGCAGAATTTTTTTGACGCGCTCGAAGTTCAAACCTTTGACGAATCGGACTTGCCGAAAATAAAAATCGAACTCGCACGTCATGACGGTTCGATTGAAAATTTTGATACGATTTACAGCGAAAGTTGCTTGCCCGGCTTGGCAGATTTTATTGCCGTGATTCAGAACTTAGTTGCGGATTTGACGGCTGAAATTTTTATCCCGTCCAAAGATGACGAAAAAAATCTGCAGGGCAAATATATTTTCTGCAAAGTTCAATTCAAGGGCAGTTACAAATCCTACACCTACCGCACCGAAGATGAAACGCTTGCAGTCGGCGACGTTGTTGATGTTCCCGTCGGGAAAAATAATGATGTCGCGCAGGCTAAGATTGTCGAAATCGGCTACTTCGGCGAGGAAGAGGCTCCTTTTCCCGTCGACAAAATCAAGATGATTATCGGCAAACACGTCGTCGAAGATTGGGAAGATTACATCTGAACGATTTGCCCCATTTTTTGTAAAGCCGCTCTTGCAGCCTCTTGCTCGGCGGCTTTTTTACTGCGCCCGACGCCCTTACCGAAAACTTTTCCGTCAATTAACGCCGCCGCCTCGAACGTCCGATTATGATCGGGACCATCCGCGCTAAGCTCTACGTAAGAAAGTTTTTTAGGCGGTTGACGCTGAATAAGCTCCTGCAACTTACTTTTATAATCTTTAGGAATGCCCGTAATTTTAACATGCTCGAATTCGGCTCCGAATTGACGGAAGACATAATCGCGAGCAACTGCCCAGCCGCAATCAAGGTAAATCGCGCCAATAACCGCCTCCAAAGCGTCCTCAAGATTAGAATCGCGCCCGCGCCTTGAATTTATTTCAGTAGGTCCGAGCAACAGCAAATCTTCAAGCCCTATATCTTTGGCAACGCGGGTAAGCGTCGATTGGCGAACAATGCCCGAACGTGTTTTAGTAAGTTCGCCTTCCTTTAAATGCGTGAAGTGCTTAAAAAGATAAGTCGCCGTCGCTAAGCCTAAAACCGCGTCGCCTAAAAATTCCAGACGCTCGTTATATTTAATGCGCGGCTCAAACTCGTTAGCGTAGGATTTATGCGTCAAGGCGACGTGCAGGATTTCTATATGCGAAAATTTGACGCCGATTTTCTCTGCGAATTTCTCCAATGCTACAAGGCGTTGCTTGCTTATTATGTCGTCGACCCACTCTTCGCCTTCGGGTTCTTCAAAAATTTTCTCGTCTATCGTCAAAATATTTTCCTCCATTCAAATTTCTATCAGTTTAGCAATTAAGGGCGCAGGTTGTCAAACTAAACTGGCAAGAATGGGATTAATCGCCCCAAGCAACTTGTATTTTGCTTTCAAACATGTAATAATTCCTCTGAAATCTCGCCTTTACAGGTGGTGGGTAGCTCAAAGTAGATTAAGGGCGGTAGAATTAAATCGTTAAGGGAGTGACCGAAAATGTTTTTGGAAGAGCGACAGGCAAAGATTTTGGAAATGTTGGAACGCGACGGAAAAGTTTTGGTAAAAGAATTGGCAGAAATTTTCGATGTAACGGAAGACTCCATTCGCAAAGATTTAAGCTCGCTGGAATTGGACGGGAAATTGAAACGTACATACGGCGGTGCAGTGTCGATAGAAGAAAAGTTGCAGATGACAGAGGCGAATCGTCGCAGAATTTCGGACGTTGAGGCGAAACGCAAAATCGCCGCCGCCGCCGTCAAGCTCATGCAACCGCAAGATTTAACTTTCCTTGACATCTCGACGATAAGCATTGCCATTGCGCAGATTTTGGAAAAGACAGAGACGCCCTATAAGATTTTGACGAATATGGTTGACGTGCTTGTTATGTTGGCGCGTAATCCGAAGATAAATTTATTTTTCGCGGGAGGGCAGATTAATCACAGTCGCGACGGTTTTTCGGACGTATTGAACATGGAATTTATCTCGAAGTTTCGTCCGGACATAGCGTTTATCGGAGCAAGCGGCGTTGACATAAAGAGGAATTCTTTAAGCTCGAACGACACCGCCTCTGGTCTTAACAAAACGCGCCTGATTGAGCTGAGCAAATCTTCCTACGTCATAGCCGAATCGCGGAAAATTGGCGTTGAAGGCAATTATAGTTTCGCGACGCTCGACAAGATTAACGGGATTATTACGGACGCGAAAATTTCAAAGACGCTTACCGCCGCCGCCGAACAACTTGGCACGAAAATTATTTTAGCGGGGTAAAATTTTGCTTAAGAAAAAATTTAAAGTGGTGTCGAGTTTCAATCCGACGGGCGACCAACCTCAAGCGATAGAATCATTGGCGGCGGGGATTGACGACGGCTTAAGGGCGCAAGTTCTTTTAGGGGCGACGGGCACGGGCAAAACTTTCACGGTCGCAAAGGTGATAGAAAAGATTCAGTTGCCGACGCTTGTCATTGCGCATAATAAAACGCTTGCCGCGCAGTTAGCCGCCGAGTTCAAAAATTTTTTCCCAGATAATTACGTCGGCTACTTCGTTAGCTACTACGATTATTATCAGCCCGAAGCCTACATTGCGGCGACGGATACTTACATTGAAAAGGACGCCTCGATTAACGACGAAATTGACCAAATGCGGCATTCGGCGACGTGCAGTTTATTTGAGCGGCGCGACGTTATCATTGTGGCGAGCGTCTCTTGTATTTACGGCTTGGGCAGTCCCGAAAGTTATTATAAGTTGCTGTTACATCTGCGCGTCGGGCAAATTATTTCTCGCGATAAAATTTTGCGACGGCTGATTGAAATTCGTTACAATCGCAATGACATAATTATTGAGCGCGGCAACTTCCGAGTTCGGGGCGACGTTGTTGAAGTCACACCGGCGGGCTATAATGGGCGGGCGATTCGGATTGAACTTTTCGGCGACGAGATTGACAGGATAACCGAGTTTGAAATTTTGACGGGCAAAGTTATTGGCAAGCGCGAAGAAGTTTTTATATTTCCGGCGTCCCATTACGTGACAGATTGTGATGATTTGGAACGGGCAGAAAAAGCAATTCGGGCTGAAATGACCGCGCAGGTTGAAAATTTTACGGCTCAAGGCAAGTTGATTGAGGCGCAACGGATTGAACAACGGACGCGCTTTGATTTGGAAATGATGTCGGAAATGGGCTATTGTACGGGCATAGAAAACTATTCGCGGCATTTGACGGGCAGAGCTGAGGGCGAGCCGCCGTTTACTTTGATAGATTATTTCCCCGAAAAATTTTTAACGGTGATAGACGAATCGCATGTAACTTTGCCGCAACTTCGGGCAATGTATGCGGGCGACCGTTCGCGGAAAACTTCATTGATAGAAAACGGCTTCCGATTGCCGAGCGCGAGGGATAATCGCCCGTTGACTTTCGACGAATTCAATCAAAAAATTTCGCAGATAATATTTGTTTCGGCGACGCCCGCAGAATATGAACTAAACGAATCACAAAACACGGTTGAGCAAATCATACGTCCAACAGGATTATTAGACCCGATTGTCGAAGTGCGCCCGATAGAAAATCAGATAGACGATTTAATCTCGGAAATAAATCTGCGCGTGGCGGCGAATGAACGAGTTTTAATAACGACACTGACTAAAAAATTTGCGGAAGAGTTGACGGATTATTTAAGCGGCGTAAAAATTCGCGTGAAATATTTACATTCGGACGTTGCGACATTGGAGCGGGCAGAAATAATTCACGACCTCCGCGCAGGCAAGTTTGATGTACTCGTTGGGATAAATCTTTTGCGTGAAGGATTGGATATGCCCGAAGTTTCGCTAATAGCAATTTTGGACGCGGACAAGGAAGGATTTTTGCGTTCTGATACTTCGCTGATACAGACAATCGGGCGGGCGGCGCGAAACGTTCACGGCAAAGTTATTTTATATGCAGACAGAGTAACAGACTCAATGCGACGGGCAATGAATGAAACTGCGCGGCGGCGAAAAATTCAAGAGGAATACAACGCGAAATTTCACGTAACCCCCAAGACGATAGAAAAGCCGATAGCTCCGTTAATCGAGTTGCCGCTGAAAAAATCTGCCAAGAAACCTCAATCAGCAAGCGAGCTGATAAAAAAATTGACTCCCGCGCAGAAACGCAACTTAGTTAAGAGTTTAACGGCAGAAATGCGGGAGGCGTCGCGAGCTTTGGAATTTGAACGAGCCGCCGAATTTAGAGACTTGATTTTAAAGTTGGAAGAGCATATATAAAAATTTTTTGTACAAAGTCGACAAGCTGTGATAAAATTATAGAAAATTTTTTTGAGTTTCACGGGTGGAAGTAATGAGGAAAGATAATTTTTTGGGCAAAAGATATTTGTATGAAGTTTTGCCAATGTTGAAGTGGGTAGCCGAACAAGTGCCGGGCGGATTTTTTGTTTACTCTGCGCGGGTGCCTTACGAACTTTTCTACGCCAACAGCGCGGTCTTTGACATCTACGCTTGCGAAGATTTGGACGACTTCAGAGAGCTGACAGGTTACACTTTTCGCGGCATGGTTCATCCCGACGACTTCGACGCTATTCAAGCCTCTATCGAAGAACAAATTGCCAACCCAAATAACGATCATCTGGATCACGTCGAATATCGAATCACGCGCAAGGACGGCGAAATTCGTTGGATTGACGACTACGGACACTTCGCGACCTTCCCAGAACACGGCGACGCCTTTTACGTCTTTATCAGCGATATAACCGAGCGCAAGAAAATTCATGATGAAAAATTGCGCATGGAAATGGAATTGAATAAAACTAATCAAGCAAATGAAATCAAAGCCGCCTTCTTGTTCAACATTTCTCACGACATCTTGACGCCGCTAAATTCAATCAGAGGCTTTACCGAATTGGCGCGTCGACACATTGACAATCCCGAACTCGTAAAAAATTATCTTGAAAAAGTCGACGAATCCGGTCGGCAAATGTTGACGCTCGTTAATGACTTACTTGACATTAGCAAAATCACTTACGGCAAAACCCAGCTCCGAACTGAAATTTGCGACTTGGAAGAACAAGTTCAAGCCGTCGTTAATGCCTTCAAAGATAAGGCGGTGCAAAAAAATATCTCGCTCGATTGCACGTTTGATTTACCTCGCGAATTAGTTTATACTGACGACGTGAACCTTAAAAAAATTTTCTCCGCGCTGATTGATAATGCGATTAAATTCACGCATGACGGCGGACACGTCAAAGTTAAGGGTAAGGCTAAAAAGACTTCCGAATCTGGCTACGTCCGTTGCGAATTTTCGATTGCTGATGACGGCGTCGGTATGACGGAAGAATTTATGCGGCGTATGTATGAAACTTTTGAGCGCGAAGAAACTTCGACTAAAACGGGACAAACGGGCGCGGGTCTCGGCTTAGCGATAACTAAAAAACTTCTGGACGCAATGGGCGGTTCAATCGAGGCGATAAGCAAAAAGGGCATGGGGACAACTTTTAAAGTCAGCTTGCCTTTCAAAATTTATCGCGAAGACGCCGATAACGAACTGCCGATTGAAAAAATTACCGTCGATGATAATTACGGCAACAGAATTCTTTTGGTTGACGATATTGAACTTAATCGAATGCTCGCCGAAACTATTTTGGAGGAATCGGGCTTTTCGGTCGAGACGGTCGCCGACGGTTGCGACGCGGTTGAGGCTTTCGTCAAACACCCGCCCGGTTATTACGACTTAGTTTTGATGGATATTCAAATGCCCGTCATGAACGGCTACGAGGCAACGCGGGCTATTCGTGCGCTCGACCGCCCCGACGCTAAAATCTTGCCGATAATCGCGCTTAGTGCCAATTCTCGCGAAGAGGATAAACGCATGAGCATTGAAAGCGGCATGAATTATCACATTGCCAAGCCCTTTGACGTTGTGCAACTTATCGCCTCCGTCAATAAATATATAGCGGCTAGAAAAGAACTTTAAAGGAGATTGTAAAATGGAAATTCAAAAGGAACAAAACGGAAACGCATTAACACTTAAGATTGTCGGACGCCTTGACGCAGGTTCCGCGCCCGAACTCTCTAAGGAATTGACGACCGCACTCGACGGCGTGACGGATTTGACTTTCGACTTCGCGGAGCTGAAATATATCGCGTCGGCAGGTCTCAGAGTTTTGCTCGTCGCTCAAAAGCGCATGAAAAAACAAGGCGCAATGAAATTAATCAACGTCAGCGAAGCAGTTATGGAAGTTTTGGACATGACAGGATTTTCAAATCTGCTGACGGTTGCTTAACGGAGAATTTTTATGGAAAAAATTACGGTTGATGCGCTCGTCGAAAATCTCCAAACGGTTATCGACTTCGCAACAGAAAAATTGGAAGCTCGCGATTGCCCTATGAAGACCTCGATGCAACTGGAGCTTGTCGTCGAAGAAATTTTCGTGAACATTGCCAGCTACGCCTACCACCCCGAAATTGGCGCGGCGACGTTTTGCATGGAGTTTGAAGAAAATCCTTCCGCCGTTAAAATGACGTTCATTGACGGCGGCAAGCCTTATAATCCGCTCGAAAAGGACGACCCCGATACTACGCTCGAACTCGAAGATCGCGACATCGGCGGGCTTGGGATTTTCCTCGTCAAAAAGAACGTCGACGAAATTTCCTACGAATATGCGGACGGGAAAAATATTCTGCGCATGAAAAAATTCTTCTGAGGTTGTCGCAATGAAATGGGATATACAAAAAAGACTGCTCGTCCTCGTCTTGGCGGCGGGGATATTGTCATTCTTGACTTTGAGCGGTCTTTCTTTTTACGGTGTAAGTATAATGCGCGGCGAAATGCTAAGGCTCGGCGAAGAAGTCAGCAAGGCGGGCGCAAATTTCACAGAAAGTCTTACGGAATATCAGCTTAAACAGACGCTCGGCGAATTGGCTAAGGCTCGCGCAGAATTCATCGATAACGAAATGAAGTTTATTCAAAAAGACGTAGAAATTTTGGCGCACACTATGACTAAAATCGCGTCTAACCCTAGCGATTACAAGCCGATTAAACTCCGCGACCCGCGCTTTGATGAAGTAAAAAATTTTGAGCCTTACATAATCTACAGCCCCGAAACTTTTTTGAACGGCATGACGCCCGAAAATATTTCGCCCGAACTGCGTAACGAAATTGGCATTGCTAGCAATATCACTAATGTGCTTGTGCCCCTCTCCAAATCCTTTGCCAAATATAAGTCGTCTTTTAACGTCGGTTCGCGCAATGGATATTTTATTGGCGTCACGCTTTATCCCGAAGTTGAGGGCGCATTGGATTTCGAGGACGCGGATATTTATAAATATGATTGCCGCGAACGTCCTTGGTACAAAAACGCAATTAATAATAAAGATGCCGTTTACTTCTACGTTTTTAAGAACAGCGACGCTACCGATAATTATCAAGTAATTAGTTGCTCCACGCCTTACTATGATAAAAACGGCGTGGCGGGCGTCGTAAGCATTGGACTTTCCGCCGTCGAAATTTATAACGCGATTAACGAGACGGCTGTCGGCGAAAATGGTTTCAGTTTCGTTTTGAACAACAATGGCGAAGTTATTTTCTCCACGCGAACGAGCGGCGAATTAGTTGTAGATTCGGGCGGAAAAGATCTGCGCGATAGTTCGGAGAAAAATTTTTCGGACGCGGTAAAAAAAATGGTTGACGGGCAAAGCGGGATTTTACCTGTGACGGTCGACGGCGAGGAATATTTTTTGGCATTCGCGCCCATGAAGAATATCGCTGGGAGCTTTGGGACGTTGACTTTGCGCAAGGACATTACCGCCGCCGCCGAAGAGAGTAAGAATTATTTTCTTAGCCAGATTAAAATTTTCCTCAGGCGGTTTCAGGACAAATTTTTTATCATGACTTTTATCGGCGCGATTTTATTAGTAGGGCTGATTCAAATTTTCTTGACGGCGATTAAAAAAATTTCTGTTCGATTCGTCAAGCCGATTCATGAGCTGAGCGACGGCGTAAGGGATATTTCAAGCGGCGACTTCGATAAAAAATTGGACATTCACACGGGCGACGAAGTTGAAGACCTTGCGAATTGCTTTAACGACATGACGGGCGAGCTTAAAACTTACATGGCGAATTTGACGAAAGTTACGGCGGAAAGAGAACGCATTGCCACCGAGCTTGACGTTGCGACGGATATTCAAAACGGCATGTTGCCTAAAGATTTTCCTAGCCGCGCAGATTTTGAAGTTTTAGCGACGATGACGCCCGCTAAGAAGGTCGGCGGAGATTTCTACGACTTTTACTTTCTGGACGAAACGCATTTGGCGATAACGGTTGCGGACGTTTCGGGCAAAGGGATTCCCGCCGCGTTGTTTATGGTTATCAGCAAGACGATTCTGAATAACTTCGCAGTCTCAAAACATAACAGCGAGGGCTTGGCTAAAGTCGTCGCCGCCGCCAACGATAAACTCTGCGCGAACAATGAGGCTATGATGTTTGTTACGGCATTTATCGGCGTGCTTGACTTGGAAAGCGGCGAATTTACTTTTGTGAACGCGGGACATAATCCGCCCGTCATTTACCGCGCCGAAAATAATCATTGTGAGTTCCTTGACGTTAAGAAAAATTTTGTACTCGGACCGATGGACGAAATTCCCTTTATCGAACAGAAGATAAACTTCAAGCGCGGCGATTTGATTTTCATTTATACAGACGGCGTAACGGAGGCTCTTAACGTTAAAGAGGAAGAATATCTGCCCGACCGCTTGATTAACTTTATGAATTCAACCGACTGCACGGCTGATTTACAAACGTTGCTTAAAAATATTCGCGGCGACGTAAAAAAACACGTCGGAGAGGCTGAGCAATCCGACGATATAACTATGTTTGCACTAAGATTTAAAGGCAAAGCTCCAGAAGTCTAAACCGCTTTTTGATAATCAATCACAGAAATTTTTCTTGAAATTTTTTCGTAGTCGGCAATCAGTTCTTCGATTTTTTAAGAACTGATATTTTTTTATTCGTAAAGCGATAATTTATCTGCCGAATTCCTTTGCGACTTTGACTAATTCGCTACGGATTTTAATATGCTGAGGACAGACGGTTTCGCACTTGCCGCATTTTATACAATGGCTCGCCGATTGCTTACTGTGCATGGCAACGCGCCAATGTTCCTCGCGCAGTGCCGCCGCCTTATCGCGGTACAACGTCAGAATATTCATTGCCGAAAACGAACCCGCTATGCCGACACCAACAGGACACTGAGGTTCACAGTAAAGGCAAGCGGTGCAAGGGATTATGGGAATTGCCGCCAAAAGTTTTTGAGCCTCTTCGACAGTCTTGCGCTCCGCGTCGGAAAGCGGCTTGAAATTTTCCATATAAGCAACGTTGTCTTCCATCTGCGCGAGCGTCGACATGCCCGACAAAACCGTTATAACTCCGTCGAGACTTGCGGCATAACGAATCGCCCATGACGCCAACGATACATCGGGATTTGCCGCCTTGAAGACTGCCGCCACTTCGTCGGGAGGATTAGCCAACATGCCGCCCTTTATCGGCTCCATTATCACTATCGGCTTGCCGTGCTTGCGAGCAACTTCGTAACACGCCCGCGATTGAATTAACGGACTTTCCCAGTCCGCGTAGTTAATTTGGAGTTGAACGAATTCTGTTTCGGGGTGCTTGGTCAAAATTTCATCAAGCTCTTGCGGCGTCGAATGGAATGAAAAACCGACGTGTTTTATCAAGCCTTCGCGTTTCTTTTCAAAAACGAAATCCCACAGTTTGAACCGTTCAAAGAATTCAGTCCGAGCCTCTCCGAGATTGTGTAAGATATAGAAATCGAAGTAGCCCGCGCCCGTCCGCTTAAGCGAAGTCTCGAACTGCGCGATTGCGTCTTCACGAGTTTTGCAATTAATCCACGCCGCATTTTTCGTAACCAACTGAAATTTTTCACGCGGATAACGTTCAACCAACGCTTGCCGAATAGCGTCTTCACTGCCGGGATACGCCCAAGCCGTGTCAAAGTACGTGAAACCCTTCGACAGGAATAAATCGACCATTTGTTTGACTTGCTCAAGGTCAATGGTGCCGTCGTCGAGTTTCGGAAGTCTCATTAAGCCAAAGCCTAACTTTTTAATTTCTTCGCCGAGATAAGCCACTTTAAAACCTCCTTTAGGAACTAGGAATTAGGAACTAGGGACTAGGATTTAGGGTTCAGGGAAAAACCCTTTACCCCCGACACCTTTTCCCTTAATCCTTAGCAAGGGACTAATTGCGCATTACTTTCCAAGTCTGGACGCAAATTTTTCGCGCCGCCTAAGTACACGTGACGAATTTTATTTTGCTCCTTATCCGTCTCCGCCAATATCAAAACCCGAATGCAAAGCGGCAAAGAATTTTCTATCGCCGGTTCGCGTGCGTCGAAGAGTGGCACTAATCTTAATTCGGGCAGTTGTCGAATCGCCGAGCTGGGAAAGGCGGCTGTCAAATCTTCCGTCGTTGAAAAAATTATCGCGCCGATATTCTCCGCCGCCAATTCGTTCTTTAATAAAATTTCCGTAACGAGTTGTCGCGCCGTCTGCCATATTTTTTCTTTAGAATTTTCGTCGACTGTCACCGCGCCGCGTATTCCTCGAAGTGACATTAAATTTCCCCCCTAAACTTTATATTTTTCCTTTATCTGCAACTTGACTGTCTCGTTCGCTAAAAAGTCGTCGTAGCTCGCAATCCTGTCAACCGTGCCTTGCGGCGTTATGTCCATGATTCGGTTCGCTATCGCCCGTATGAATTCTCTGTCCTCGTCGACAAAAATTATCGTGCCGGGAAATTCGACCAAACTTTTTTCTAACGCCTCAATCGTCGGTAAGTCCAAGCAAGCCGTCGGGTTGTCCAGCAATAAAAAGTTCGCCGCCCCAAATGCCAACTTTTCAAATTCGCCTTTTGCCGCCGCCCCCGTGTATACTCGCGGCATTGAAAATACTTTCACGCCGTCCGAAAATTTTATCTTTCCGCGCAGACAGCCGCCCGTTTCGTCGTTATTCTGATAAGCCATTGCCAATGATTTTAAAAGTTTTGATTTGCCCTGTTCATTTTTGCCGACGAACGCCACTTTTTGCCCCTGCCTTATCGTAAATCCTACGTCTTTAAAAATCGGCTCGCCGTCGCGATTTTTTAATAAGCTGTTCGCCTCAAGCACGACAGGCACCGCGCCCGAAGGTGTCAACGGCAAAAGTTCCGCGCAGTTTATTTTTAGCGGCTCAACTTTTTCGTCGCCTAAATGTATTGTTCGCCCGCACGTTTCCTTTAAAAAATATCTGTCGCTACTGACTATTATCGTCGTCAAATTCTCGCGCTCGCACAGGAAATTTATCAGCCACTCCACGCCGTCCGATTCTAAATTTTTCGTCGGCTCGTCTAGTAACAAAATTATTTCGTCGTCCTTTAGTTCGTTCAATACCCGCTTGAGTTTTTCTATCGCCGACATTTCCGCCATACGCAATTCCGAAAAATCCGCGTAGACACTGCCGTCGACCGAATGCACTTCGCCCGAAATTTTTACTTCGCCCGCCGTCTGAACGATTTTTCCCGCTAAAATGTCAAGCAACGTCGATTTGCCAACGCCTTCGCCGCCAATGATTCCGACTTTTTCTCCGCGCCCGATTTCCAAATTAAATCCCGAAAATATTTCTCGTCTGCCAAGTTTCAAGTCTAAATTTTTTATCGCTATCAAATTTCTACACCCCTTTTGCACGAAGAATATATCAACCGCCGCCCGCTGTCAAATTTTGGTTGAAGTTTTCGCCGCGTCGAATATAATTGATTAAAAAATTTTAAGGGGATATTTCATGAGAATTATAAACAGTTCCCAAATCGGTCGCGAGGCTGTCGAAAAACTTTTGACCAAAAAATCTTTTGACGAGGTTGAATTATCGCTCAAAATTCGCGAGGCTAATAAGAAAATTTTCGGCTCCGACCTCAGCGCGATTGAAATTGTTCGCAAAATCGTCGGCGACGTGCGCAAATTCGGCGACTCGGCAGTTATCGACTACACTAAAAAAATTGACGGCGTAGAGCTTGATAATTTTTCCGTCGAGCTTGAGGAAATTCAAATTGAGCCTGAAATTTTTGCGTCGCTTAAGGTTGCCGCCGATAATATTCGTCGTTTCCATACGGAGCAACTTCCTAAGTCGTGGATAACTTATCGCGGCGAAAATTCTTTACTTGGTCAAGCCGTTATCCCGTTGGAGCGCGTCGGCGTCTATGTACCGGGCGGCACGGCGGCTTATCCGTCCAGCGTCTTGATGAATATTATTCCCGCGAAAGTTGCGGGCGTCAAAGAAATTATTATGTGTACGCCTAACGCGAATAAAACTGTCTTGGCGGCGGCTAAACTCGCGGGCGTTGATAAGATTTTTAAAATCGGCGGGGCGCAGGCGATAGCGGCTATGGCTTTCGGCACTAAACAAATTCCCCGCGTCAATAAAATCGTCGGTCCCGGAAATATTTTCGTCACGCTCGCCAAAAAGGAAGTCTATGGGCATTGCGATATTGACATGCTTGCCGGGCCAAGCGAAATTTTAATTATAGCCGACGACAAAGCCAATCCCGTTTACGCGGCGGCGGACATGCTTAGTCAAGCCGAACATGACCCGCTTGCCTGCAGTATCGTCATAACTACGAGTGCGGAGCTTGCCGATAAAATCTGCGCGGAGGTCGAAATTCAACTTAAAAAGCTACCGCGCAGAGAAATTGCGGCGGCGTCAATCGAACGCAACGGCTTAATCGTCGTGGCAAGCGATTTGGACGAGGCGGCATATTTTGCTAACTTTTCCGCGCCCGAACACTTGGAGCTTTTGACGCAGGAGCCGTTCGCAATGTTGCCTAAGATTAAAAATGCGGGCGCAATCTTTTTGGGAGCTTATTCGCCCGAACCGCTCGGCGATTATTTAGCAGGTCCGAATCACGTCTTACCGACGGGCGGCACGGCGAAATTTTATTCCGTCCTTAACGTCGAAACCTTCTTGAAACGCACGAGCCTAATATCCTATACGCAGAAAGATTTACTCGACGCGGCGTCGGATATAATTCGCTTGGCGGAGGCGGAAGGCCTACAAGCTCACGCGGAGGCGATTCGCAGACGGGAGGAAATTTTATGAAACTTCTTCACACGGCTGATTGGCATCTCGGCAAAACCTTAAAGGGCGCGTCACTTATCGACGACCAAAAATTTATCATCGACGAAATTTTTAAGATTATCGACGACGAAAAGCCCGACGCGCTTTTAATTGCCGGCGACGTTTACGACAGGGGAATTCCGCCCGCCGATGCCGTCAATCTTTTCGACGAAATTTTAAATAAATTGGTTGAGAAAAAGCTCCCGTCGTTGATAATCGCGGGCAATCACGACAGCGCAACCCGTTTGAATTTCGGCAGTAAGCTTTTCGAGCGGCAAAATATTTTTATCGCGTCGAAAGTTGCCGACGAACCCGCGCAAGTCGTACTTGAAGACGAATTCGGCGAAGTTTATTTCAGTCTGATTCCCTATTTTGAGCCGGGCGAAATTCGCAACAAATTTTTCGGCGAAGACTTCGAGCGATTGACTTATCATGACGCCAATAAATTTTACGTTGACCTTGCGCGGAAAAAAATTCCTGCCAATAAACGGAGCGTCGCATTGGCTCATGTTTTCTTGACCGGCGGCGAAGAATCCGAATCCGAACGTAAATTTGTCGGCGGTGCGGCTAATGTCAACGCGCAAATTTTTTCTGGTTATAATTATGTCGCGCTGGGGCATTTACACCGCTCGCAGAAATTTTACAGCGGTTCGCCATTGAAATATTCCTTCGACGAAGTTAATCATAAAAAATCGGTTACTCTTGTCGATTTGGACGAGTCGGGCAACGTTAAAGTTGAAAAAATTCCTTTGACGCCGCGCAGAGATTTAATTATTGTCGAAGGGAAATTTAAAGAGCTGTTAAATCGCCCGACGACTCAAGATTATGCACAGATAATTTTGACGGACGACGCCTATATTTACGACACGGAAAATCTGCGCGACGCTTTCCCGAATTTTTTGGAAGTCAAACGCAAAAGTCACATGCAAAGTTACGACGAGGAGACGGCTAGCACTTTTCGCAAGGACGACCCGATTTCGGAGCAATTCGCGAAATTTTTCTGTGAGATAACCGAAGAGCCGCTTAGCACAGAGGAACAGGCGGCGTTTGAAGAATTTTTAAAAGAAATTGAGCGGGAGGCGAGAGAATGAAACCGCTAAAATTAAAAATGCAAGCGTTCGGCTCCTACATAAAGCCCGTAACTTTGGATTTTGAAAATAATCTGCGCGGGGAGAAAATTTTTCTGATACATGGGCAAACGGGCGCAGGTAAGACGACGATTTTAGACGCGATTTGCTTTGCACTTTACGGAACGGCTTCGGGCGACGACCGCGACGGCGTGATGATGCGTTCAAAGGGCATTGACGAAAAAATTAAAACCGAAGTCGAATTTACCTTTGCGCTCGGCGACAAAATTTATACGGCTTATCGGACTTTGGCGGGCAGGGCGGATAAAATTTATCAAAGTGCCGAGCTGACTTGCGGAAAAGAAACGCTTGAGAATAAAAATACTGCCGTCACGAAACGAATTAAAGAATTGCTTGGCTTTGACGTGAAACAATTCCGGCAAGTCGTCTTGTTACCGCAGGGCGAGTTCAAAAGATTTCTTTTCGCTAAAGCCGACGAACGCCAACCTGTTTTAGACGCGCTTTTTAATGCGGAATTTTATACGCGAATCGTCGAGGGGCTTGAAAAAAAATTTAAAGCCGTTGACGACGAATTTAAAAGGTTGCAGTCGAAGAAAGAGGCTTTGGAGTCGCAACTTCAAGGCGCAAGCGTCGATGAAGTCGCTCTTGAAAAACTCCGCGCAGATTTGCAAGCCGCTAAAGAAAAATCCGTCGCACTTAAAGAAATTGCCGATAAAGCTCAACGCGAACTTACTGCAGGAGAAATTTTGGCGCGAGACTTCGCCGAACTTCAACGCAGAAATAAATCTTTAACCGCCGCAAAAGATAATCTTGAGCAAGCCGAAAAATCTTTCTCCACCGTCAAAGCCGAATACGACCTGCGCGAGGGCGAACAAATTCAGCGCGAAAATTTGAAATCCGAAATTGATTCGCTCGCCAAAATTAAAAAGGCTCTTGACGAATTGGAAACAAAACGCGCTTTCCTTTCCGAATCAGAAAAAATTTTGCTCGCCGCGAATAATGAGCTTAAAGGTTTTGAGGATAACGATAAAAAATATAGGGCACGACTCGAACAACTTAAACAACAACGCGATGATTTAACGGGCGCGGAAAAGAAATCAGCCGAAACCAAAGTTATTTTTGATAAGGCTTGCGAACGCGAAAAAATTTGCTTAGAAATTTCGCGGCTCGAAAAGGAACTTGAAAATCTTAATAAAAAAGTTGCTCGCGCCGAAAAATCTTTCAACGAGGCTCAAATTAAAGTTAATCGTCTGCGCGAATTGCAGATAAAAGGCAGTGCGGCGCGTCTTGCGTCTAATCTTAATGACGGCGAACCTTGCCCCGTTTGCGGCTCCAAAATTCATCCCGACCTTGCCATAAGCAAAGAAATTATCCCGTCCGATAACGAAATTGATTCCGCGCAGATTCAAGCCGATAAACTCAAAAAAAGTCTCGACGACGTTCGCCAAGCCGCCTCAACAATCGACGGACAAATCTTGACGCAGAAGGATAATCTCAAGAAATATTCCGACGTGCCTGCTAAAGACGTTGCGCAAAAACTTTTCGACGACGCCAAAAAAGCTTGCGATGAATTGGAAGATTGCAAGCGGCGCATTAAAAAGGGCGACGATTGTATTAAGAAAAATAATGCCGACTTGGAACTTGCCCGCGATAAGCAAAAAAAGGCGGACGGCATAAAAAATCAGCGTTTCGGCGAAGTACAAGCGACCGAAAATCAAATCCCAGAAAATTATCGGGATAATCGCCAAATCCTCGACGACGACCTTTCCGCTAAACAAAAAGTTCTGCGCGAATTGGAATCAGCTTGGAAAATTGCCGATAAAAATTATCGCGACGCCGGAAACAAAAAATCTTCATGCGCGGCAACCTTTGAATCTGCGCGGGACGCTCAAAAAGAACTTGCCGATAAGCTTAAAGATAAAATCCCGCCCGCACTCGCCGACCTTAAAGCCCGCAATGAAGAATCTCAAAAGAATTACGCGGCGGCTATTCGCGAGGAGAATTCTCTCGAAAATAACTTAAAGCAATTCCAAAAGCTTTCCGCGCAGATTAATGAACTCGATAAAAAAATCTCCGCGACGGAAAAAAATCTCCGCATATGGGGAAAACTTTCTGAAGTTGCGTCGGGGAAAATTAGTGGCAAGAAAATTTCTTTCGTTCGCTGGTATCTTCGCGCAATGTTTGAGCAAGTTTTGACGGAGGCGAATTATCGCTTGGAAAAAATGAGCGACCGCCGTTATTATCTCAAGCAAAAAGACGCAGGAGCCCGCAGTAACTCGGCGGCGGGATTAAATATGGAAATTTTGGACGAATACGCGGGCGAGGCTCGACCGATTGCGACTTTAAGCGGCGGCGAAAGTTTCTTGGCGTCGTTATCATTGGCATTGGGATTGGCGGCAGTCGTGAGAAATAATTTGGGCGGTCGCAAGCTCGACACGATTTTTATTGATGAGGGATTTGGCTCGCTCGACAGTGAAACTTTAGATTTTGCCATGAAAACGCTGATTGATTTACAGGGCGGAGAGCGTTTAGTCGGGATAATTTCGCACGTGGAAGAGCTTAAAAATCAAGTGCCCGTTCGTCTCGAAGTTATTAAGACTAAAACGGGTTCAACTGCCAAATTCGTCGGGGCTTGCTGAAAATTCCTTCCCGTGATAAACTGTCGCCCGCAAGGAGGAATTTTTGATGATAGTAGTAATGAAACCCGGCTCCACGCAAGAAGATTTGGCGGCAGTCGTAAATAAAATCGAAACGGCGGGGCTGAGAACACACCTTTCCAAAGGCGAGGAAGTAACAATCGTAGGCGTTATCGGCGATAAGAAAATCATCGCCAATCTCGAATTGCAAATGCTGGCGGGCGTCGATAAAACCGTCCGCATAACCGAAAAGTATAAATTGGTGAGCCGCGACTTTCACCCCGAAGATACTGTTATCGACGCGGGCGGCGTTAAAATCGGCGGCAAAGAAATCGTTGTTATGGCGGGACCTTGCGCGGTCGAAAGTTTGGAGCAACTTCGCGAGGCGGCTCAAGCAATCAAGGCTTGCGGAGCAAAATTCCTGCGCGGAGGAGCTTATAAGCCGAGAACTTCGCCCTATGACTTTCAAGGGCTTGGCGAGGACGGCTTGAAACTTCTCCGTCAAGTCGCCGACGAATTCGATCTGCGCGTCGTAACCGAAATCGTTGACAAGGACGATATTGATATTTTCTGCAAATACGCCGACATCTTACAGGTCGGAGCGCGGAATATGCAAAATTTCCAAATGTTGAAGGCTCTCGGCAAATGTTCAAAGCCGATACTTTTAAAGCGCGGACTCTCGGCGACAATCAGCGAATGGCTCAATGCGGCGGAATATATAATGAGCGGCGGAAATGAACAAGTTATCTTTTGCGAACGCGGAATCAGAACTTACGAGACTTTTACGCGAAATACGCTTGATTTATCGGCTGTCGCGGCTGTTAAAGAATTATCGCACTTGCCAATCGTTGTCGACCCGTCACACGGAACCGGACGTTGGAAAATGGTTGCACCTATGGCAAGGGCAGCAATCGCGGCGGGCGCAGACGGCTTGATTATCGAAGTTCATCCTCACCCCGAAAAAGCACTGTCCGACGGCGACCAGTCCTTGAGACCCGAAGCCTTCAAAGAACTCATGGATAATTTGGGCGGCATAGCAAAAGTTATGGGACGTTCGATTTAAGAAAATAAAAAAGCTCGCAAACCGATACTCGGTAAAACTTGCGAGCTTTATTTTTTTGCCGTCCTAAAAGTTATATTCAAGATTATTTTTACTGCAATAGTCTTGAACCGCCGCCCTAATCGCCTCTTCCGCCAAAACCGAACAGTGCAATTTATGCGTCGGTAAACCGTCCAATGCCTCCGTCACGGCTTTATTGGTAAGTTTCATAACTTCCGCAAGCGGTTTGCCTTTAATCATTTCGGTTGCCATTGAACTTGATGCTATCGCCGAGCCGCAACCGAACGTTTCAAACTTCACATCAGAAATTATGTCGTTGTCTATTTTCAAATACATTCTCATAATATCGCCGCATTTGCCGTTGCCGACTTCGCCTATTCCGTCCGCATTCTCGATACTGCCGACGTTACGCGGGTGGCGAAAATGATCCATAACTTTTTGGCTGTAAAGTGCCATAAATTTTTCCCTCTCCTAACTCAAAATGAATTCGCGTTTGCCGCTGATTTTATCCTTCCACAACGGCGAAATGCTCCGCAAATATTCCACAACTTCCCCGACGGATTTTATAATGCAGTCAATTTCTTCAGCCGTGTTGTTTTCGTCAATCGTCAATCTCAATGAACCGTGCGCAATTTCATGCGGTCTGCCGATAGCCAAAAGTACATGACTTGGGTCGAGCGAGCCGGAAGTACAAGCCGAACCCGAAGACGCGCAAATCCCCTTGTCGTCGAGTAAAAGCAATAAACTTTCGCCCTCAATGCCTTCAAAACAAAAGCTGACATTGCCGGGCAAACGATTATTTCTGTCGCCGTTTAAAGTACTGTGCGGAATTTTGGCGAGACCGTCAATCAATTTCTCGCGCAGAGCCAAAATTTTTGCGTTGTTATCAGTCATATTGTCGCAAGCGTCCTTTAAAGCAGTCGCCATTGCCATAACAGCGGGAAGATTTTCTGTTCCGGCGCGTTTGCCCTTTTCCTGTGCGCCGCCTTCAATCAAATTCGTCAAAGGAATTCCCTTTCGCGCATAAAGAATGCCTGTGCCCTTTGCGCCGTGAAATTTATGGGCGGAAATTGACAGCATGTCTATATTTTGAGTTTGAACATTTATCGGCAAATGTCCCGCCGCTTGTACCGCGTCCGTATGGAATAAAACTTTTTTGGCGCGACAAATTTTCCCGATTTCCTCAATCGGCTGAACAGTTCCGATTTCATTATTCGCAAACATGACGGTTACAAGGCAAGTGTCCTCGCGAATTGCCTCGCCTACTTGTTGCGGAGAAATTATCCCGTCCTCGTGAACGTCCAAAAGTTCAATTTCAAAGCCTTTGCGCTCCAACTTCTTTAAAGTATGTAAAATCGCGTGGTGTTCAAAAGCCGTCGAAATAATATGCCGCTTACCGTGCTTTTCTCCGATTGCCGCCGCAGAAATAAGGGCTTGATTATCCGCTTCACTGCCGCCCGACGTAAAATAAATTTCAGAGGAATTCGCGCCTATACAATTCGCTATGATTTCGCGTGCCCGATTCAAATTCTCCGCCGCTTTTTGCCCGAAATCATAGAGACTCGAAGGATTTCCCCAAAAATTTTCCATACATGATAACATTGCATTGATTGCCGAGCGGCTCATCTTTGTCGTTGCCGCGTTGTCCGCATAAATCATCTTTTTCAGTCCTTAATTTAAAATAGCCGCATGATATATCCTTTAACCTACTTTGTCAATAGGTTTCTTGATAACAGCCTTGCTTTGAATTATAATGAACAAAATTTTTAGGAGGTTGATTTATGAAACTCGCAATAATCGGCGTCGGATTAATCGGCGGCTCGCTCGGACTTTGCCTTAAAGATAAGCTCGGCGATAAAATCTTCATAACAGGGCTTTGTCGCTCAGAAAAATCTATGAAACGCGCTGTTGAACTCGGAGCTGTCGATTTTGCCTCTTCCAATATAAAAAAAGTCGTTGAAGACGCCGACATAATCTTTTTAAGCCCGCCCGTCCTCCAAATCGTTCCTATGGTTAAAAAAATCCTGCCCTTCCTCAAATCAGGCGCGATTATCACCGACGCCGGCTCTACTAAGCAATTTATCTGGCAAGAACTTAAAAAAATCCTTCCACCAGATATTTTTTACGTCGCAGGGCACCCAATGACCGGTAAAGAAAAATCGGGCGTCGAAGTTGCCGATAAAAACCTTTTCAAGGGCAAGGCTTACGTTATAGCCGAAAATACCGGCGCACCGCCTGAAATTAAAGAAAAATTAATGAACGTCCTGCGTTTGACCGAAGCTAACTTTTTGGAGATTGATATTGCTAAACATGACCGTTGCGCCTCCATTATCAGCCACGTTCCGCATTTAACGGCGGCGGCTCTCGTTACTCTGCTTAATCACGCCGGCGATGACCTTGATTCTTGTTTAAAACTCGTCGGCGGCGGCTTTAAGGATACAACTCGCATTGCCAGTTCAAATGCCGATATGTGGGCTGATATTTGCATGACTAACGACTACGCCATTGCTAATCACCTGCGCGACCTCCAAAATATTCTCGAAGGCGTCATAATAGCCATTGAAAATCACGACAGGCAAACTGTTTACGATTATTTTGCCAAGTCGAAGGAACGCCGCGATAAAATCCTTGAAACTATCACTTTCGACCCGAACTAAATTTTTTTACCGCCCTCCAAATTCGGAGGGATTTTTTTTTGCCCAAAATGAAAATTATATCCTTGTAGAATTTTAACTTAGTGCCTCCAAATTACACCACAAAATCACGGAGTATTTTTTTATCCCCTCAAAATCCGCATCACTACGCCATTTCAACAACATATAAATTATACTAACGTAGAATCAGTATTTCGCTCTTCCAAATCAACACTCAAACTGCTAAAATCACCTCGAAAGGAGGTTTTATCTTGCTCACAGAAAAAAATTTCGCCGCCGCTCTCCAAAATATGAATTTCATCGCTCACGGTAACTCTTACGAAAAAATTTTCGCTAATAACATCATCTTGCGAGCCGATTTATCCACTCAGAAACTTTTTTACCCAGCTCAAATTAAAAATCACGACCGAAATAATTTTTACGACGATTCTCACCGCGAAAATCTCGTCGTCTTTGAATGCGTTAATCGTTTGCTCGATAAAGGTTATAAACCTAATGATATTTGGCTAGAAAAAAATTGGCAACTCGGTCATACTCAAAAAAGCGGTCGCGCTGATATTTGCGTCTCTTCAAACGGTAAAACTCTGTTTATTATCGAATGTAAGACTGCCGGAGCTGAATTCAATCAAGAAATTAAAAATATGCTCGCCGACGGCGGACAATTATTCTCCTATTGGCAACAGGAACAAAGTTGTAAGTGGATTATGCTTTACGCCTCTGATTTTGACGGTAAATTGAAATTTTCAGCTAAAAGCGTTTCCTGTAATGAAATTATCTATCGCGATGCTAAAACCGTCAAAGATAAATTTAAAATCTGGTGCGAACGTTGCGATAAAAAATTTTCAGGCGATGTTATCTTCCATGATGAAACCGTTGCTTATAAAATCGGCGTTAAACCTCTCCGAAAACGCGATTTGAAAAATTTCAGCGAAAATCAATCCGTCGTCAATAAATTTGAGGAAGTTCTTCGCCATAATAACGTTTCCGATAAGGAAAATGCCTTTAATCGCCTAATCGCTCTGTTTATCGCCAAACTAGTCGACGAAAGCCATAAATCAGACTGCGATGAAGTCGATTTTCAGTTCAAAGAAGGCTCCGATACTCACGAAACTTTTCAAGACCGCTTGCAGAAACTCTACGCCGACGGTATGAAAAAATTTATGGGCGAAGATATTTTTTATCTGCCCGAAGATTATCCGGATAAAGTTTTTCGCAACTTTAATGACGAAGAAAACTTTGACAGACAAATCAGCGACCTGCGCGAAAATTTCCGTAAGCTGAAGTTCTATACTAACAACGCATTTGCATTCGTCGAGGTTCAGAATGAAAAACTTTTCTACTTAAACGCCAAAATTCTGCGCGAAGTCGTCGATATACTACGCGATTATCG
>JAFYNH010000041.1 GCA_017549815.1 Selenomonadaceae bacterium | reverse complement strand
GTTTAGGATTTAGGGACTATAAAAAAACAAGTCCCTAGTCCCTTGTCCCTAAACAAGGGAGTGAAAACTTTTGGCTACGTTTATAATCGGCTTGGTGATTCTAATCGTCGGAGCGGCGATTTACGGCTCTTTTTGTGAAAGAGTAATGAAGCCGAATTCTTCAGCACAAACGCCCGCAATTAAGCAACGCGACGGCATAGATTTCGTGCCGATGAACAAATGGAAAAATTGTCTGATTGAGCTTTTGAATATCGCCGGTACGGGTCCGGTACTCGGTCCGATTCAAGGTATTTTGTTCGGTCCGATAGCCTTTATCACGATTCCAATCGGTTGCGTTATCGGCGGCGCGTTCCATGATTATATGAGCGGTATGATTTCCCTGCGCAATAACGGCGAACAAATGCCCACGCTCATCAAAAGATTTCTCGGCGGCGGGACTTATGCCGTTTACAATATTTTTATCTGCTTTTTAATGCTTTTGGTCGGTACGGTCTTTATATACACGCCCGGCGATTTGTTTGTCGCGCAGATTATCGGCGGTGACGCTTCAACGCTCAACTCTACGGTCGTTATGGTTTACGCGGCAATTTTCATTTACTATCTGATTGCTACGCTTTTGCCGATTGATAAAATTATCGGGCACGTCTATCCGATTTTCGGCGCGATACTTTTGCTTAGTGCAGTCGGAATATTCTTCGGGCTTTTTATCAACGGCTATCCTTTAAAAGAAGTCTGGGAAGTTGGAATTGCCAATGTTCATCCTTATGGAGAACACTTTATCCCGATATTTTTTATAACGGTGGCTTGCGGTATAACTTCGGGCTTTCACTCGACGCAGGCAACGTTGATTGCCCGTACCGTTACCAATGAAAAGCACGGTCGCCTTGTTTATTACAATACGATGATTGCGGAAGGTTTTATCGCGATGAGTTGGGCGGGCGCGGCTATGGGCGCAGTCAATAGCGGGCTTGCAACCGAAGAAAATCTTTTTAAATCAGCGGCGGTTGTTGTCGGCATTATCGCTAAGGACATGCTCGGTAGTATCGGCGGCATGGTTGCGATTTTGGGCGTTATAGTTTTGGCGATAACGTCGGGCGATACCGCTTTGCGTTCGTTACGTCTTATGCTCGGCGACGCGCTCCACATTGACCAACACAAAAAAATTAATGCCTTTACGTTGGCATTCATGTTATTTGCGATTGTCGGTGTCGTGCTTTACTACGCCAAAATTGATAAGAGCGGCTTTGCTTTGCTGTGGAGATATTTCTCTTGGGCGAACGAAACTATCGCGGTATTTGCCTTCGCGATGATTGCCGTTTACATGATTAAAAATAACATGCCCTACCTTATGGCGATTTTGCCCGGTACTTTTTATATGTATATGGTCTCGACGTACATTTTGCACGCGCCGATTGGTTTTGGCTTAAGTTATACGCTTAGTTATATTTTAGCGGCAGTCTGCGCGGGACTTTATGCGACGGTGATTATAAAATTTGGTAAAAGTTTAGGCTCGTCTCGAAGTTTACGATAAGGAGGGCGATATTTATGGCTGATTTAGAATTCAAGGTAGTTGAGACGCTGGGCGTATTGAGCGAAAGTAAAAAGGGCTGGCGCAAGGAACTGAATTTAGTTTCTTGGAACGGAGCCGCTCCGAAATACGATTTGCGCACTTGGTCGCCCGAACATGACCAAATGGGCAAGGGAATAACGCTTAGCAAGGAAGAACTTCAAGAACTGTCAAAGATACTCGCCGATTTTAAGGCTGAATAGAATTCCTTTACGGAATAAAAAAATCCCCGACAACTTTCCGTCGGGGTAATTTTTTTGCTTAGGTCGTTACTCAATTCATTTTGGTCAATTCAATAGCTTTTATGTTCGGAAAAAGGAAAACACAAGGTATAAATGCTTTTGGAATATATTTGCAAGAAAATTTCAAGTGCTGATTCTCGCTGATTTCAAAAGTAAGCGGTTCGCTTTTTTCAAGCCCGAAAAAATTTTTTAACTTCAACTCGTGTTGCCCTGCCGTTACGGCTAAAAATTTAGATTCTCCGTTGCCAATGCTGTCGACTTTTACGCCGTCAATATATACGCCATAATCTCCGAAATCAAAGTTCCACTCTCTAATTAAGAAAAATACATTGCCGCGAGAAATTTCAATGGCAGTTCGCGCCAATTCGGGCAAAATTTTTTCTTTGCGTCCCTTAAAAATTGTTTTAAACGTATCAACCGCGTCGGCATTAACACTGCAAACCAATATATTTTTCTCGGCATCGAAAAAATAAGCGAACACGTCATTGGAAATAGTTTTCGGGTCTCTGGTGTAGCTGAAATGTTCGGTTTCAACGTCCGTCCGCCGAGCATTGAAGTCGCGAATTGCAATATAATCGCCGGGCACGGGCGGAATAATTTCGCGTTCGTCCGCGATTTTAGAGAGGAAAATTTTTCCTTGATCGGAAAGGAGCCAGACGGGCGAATCATCAGCCAATGCCTCGTCTATCGCATATGCTGAAATAAAAACGTCATCAATTCGCCGAACATTGGTAAAAACAGAAGTCTGCGGGTCGCCGCTGTTCACCAGCTTATCCAAATTTTCAATAAAAGTTGTTTCGATTGCTTCGTCCATAAGTCCCGTTACAAAATTAACGATACCCAAATTTTTTCAACTCCTTTAAATGCCCGTGAATCGAATCTGCGGATTGGCGGTGCGCAGATTGTGCAAAAGTCCTTCGGGATTGAAGTTGTCCTGCGTGGAAAATTCAAATTCTTGTCCGCCGAATTTTAGCGTGAAAAGATTTTCGCCGTTTTTGACAAGTGCGTTTACGTCTTTAAACGGCAAGACGTGAGTTTTTCTGCCGTATTTCTTTAGCCATGGCGTAAGCGGTATCCAAAATTTTTTATGCTGGCGGAGTATGAGACGGTCTCTGTGAATTTGTATTTCAGTAAAAACGCCCTGCCAATGATCTGGTATGTCTCTGTCAGCGAAGATGCCCACAATTAAGCTAACAATTTTCATCAAGCCGAAACAAGTACGTTTCTTTTCAAAATTATATTTCTCATATACGGGCAATTCACCAGGAACAAAATCTGTATTCATGTAATTTCCTCCTTTCATATAAATTATATCACGATAAAAATCAATGGTGGTGAACCCTGTAGATTGATTTTATGACCGAATAGCTTTACTATTAGAAAATGAAAAATCCCCTCCACTTTATAGAAGGGATTATTTTTTACTGCCAAGATTATTTTCTTTTGGATTCGTCGAGAGTTTTACGAATTTCGGCGCGTTGATCGTCGTTTTCGGCATATTTTTCGAGCGTGTCACCTAAGCTGTTCAAAGCGAGGTTATCTGCCTTCTTAAATTCTTTTATAGCGTCGTCGATTTCGTACTTAAACGATTTAGGAATTGCTGAATTTCTTGTAAGAGCCGCGAGAAAATCTAATCTGGCGTCTTCCATTGCCTCAAGCAGTTCATTATTTTTATCCGAGTCGGAGTTGTCCGAGTAAGCCTTTTTAGACTTTTTATAAGTATTGAGGAGCGATTTTTCCTCTGCAGTAAACACGTCGTCATAATCGGCTGTCGCCTTTTCTATCAGCTCGTCCAATTTTTCGCCCGCCTTATAAGCCGCAATGCCGCCGCTGACTATGTCCTTCATTACCTTGAGTGTATCGAAAAAACCCATAACTTTATTCCTCCTTTGAATCGAATTATACGCCTAAAATTTATTCTCGGCAAATTTTGTGCTAAAATATTTTAGAGGTGATTTCATGTACAAAATATTTTTAATGGTGGTGTTGAGTTTGTTTTTATTTGGTAATGCGGAGGCGAAACGTTTTGAACCGCTCGTATTAACGGCAGAATTTGAGCAAATGGCATATGCGCCGCTTTATCCGACGTTTTCTTGGGAGCCGTTAGCCAATACCGAATTTTACGAAGTGCGCGTTGTGAAGGTATCGACGAATGTAATTGTGCGCGAACTTTTTAACGTCGAGGCACTTAATCGCGTCACGGACTGGACGCCGTTCACGGAGGCGGGCGAATTTTATTGGCAAGTGCGCGTTGTCGATAAGAATCATAGGCCTTTAAGTGATTGGTCGGAGAAAAAATTTTTTAAAGTTGAAATGCCCGTTAAATATGCGGCTTACGGCGACAGCATAACGCATGGCGGCGCAAGCTACATACCTGCGGGGCAACTTTCCTGTCAATGGCAGACCTATTCGGAAGTTCCGATAAAAAATTTAGCGCGGAGCGGCGATACGACCGAAATGTTAATCAATCGCTTTGAAAATGACGTATTGCCATTCGAGCCGCAAATTTTAATCATAATGGCTGGCGTCAATGACGTTCGCGGGGGCAAAGAAGCCGACGAGGTTATAAGAAATCTTGAGACTTTGCGCGATAAGTGCTTAAAGAACGGGATAACGCCTGTTTTCTGCACGATAACTTCAATGAATCCCGAAATCATGTCTAAACGCGGCATTCCCATTACCGACGGCGATTGGCGCGAAGTTCGCGAGCAAGTTAATCTTTGGATAAAGCAGACGCCGTATTTTATCGACGTGGCGGAAGATTTGACTGACGAATTTGGTTATCTCGACAAAAATTTAACACCCGACGGACTTCATCCAGCTCTGCGCGGCAAAAAATTAATCGGAGAAAAAATCTCCGACTATCTAAAGAAAAATTTCTAGGGGTTGTTGGTAAACCCTCGTTCGATTCAAAGCGTAAATAATTTTTTATATTTAGAATCAACTTTCTTTTGCGCGCCCAAAAGAAAGTAGCAAAGAAAAGGGCGTATGTCCGCTGTATTTCGCATCACGCGAAATAGTCGCGGCGGTCGCACGTCCTGTGCGACCGGGTTTTAACTCACCGCCGGTTTCTATTTTTTTATAGGTTATAAGAAAAACCCCGCTCAATCGTGAGTGGGGTTAAAACATTTATATTGATAATTTATTTTGTAGCCTCATTGTCGACAACGGCGAGTTCACGATAACGCGCCATGCCCGTACCTGCGGGAATAAGTTTGCCGATGATGACGTTTTCTTTAAGTCCGATAAGCGGGTCGATTTTGCCCTTGATAGCGGCGTCGGTAAGAACTCTAGTCGTTTCTTGGAAACTTGCCGCGCTAAGGAAAGAATCCGTTGCGAGCGACGCCTTAGTAATGCCGAGCAGAATCGGCTTGGCGACGGCAGGTGCTCTGTCTTCCTCAATGGCTTTGGTATTCGCCGCCTCGAAAACGTTAATGTCGACAAATTCGCTGGGCAGGAATTCCGTCGAGCCGCTATCTTCGATTTTCACCTTGTGGAGCATTTGGCGAACCATTACTTCGATATGTTTGTCGTTGATTTCGACGCCCTGCGACTTGTAGACCTTCTGGACTTCTTTGACGAGATAGCGGTGAGTTTCCTTCATGCCACAAATGCGTAAAATGTCGT
>JAFYNH010000040.1 GCA_017549815.1 Selenomonadaceae bacterium | reverse complement strand
GCTCGTCGCACAAATTCTACATATATAGAATTTAAATGTCCGCGAATAAACAACCTGAAAATGCCGAGTGTGAGCCTTCCGCTGAATACATTGACGTTGATAACGGGCGTTTCGGGTTCTGGCAAGTCGACGCTTGTTGAGGAAGTGATTTATCCGCGACTGCAGGAAATGGACTACAAAGTCACGATGATAGACCAAGATCCGATTGGCAGGACGCCGCGCTCGAACATTGCGACTTACACGGGCGTTGCCGACCATATCCGAAAACTTTTTGCCGAGACAAACGGTGCCAAAATGCGCGGCTATAAGTCGGGACGATTCAGTTTCAACGTTAAAGGCGGGCGTTGCGAAAGTTGCGGCGGTAACGGCGTATTAAAAATTCCCATGAACTTTCTGCCCGACGTTTATGTTACCTGCGACGTTTGCAAGGGCGCGAGATTTAACGCGGAGACTTTGGAAGTCAAATATAAGGGCAAAAATATTTCCGACGTGCTGAATATGCCGGTTGATGAAGCTTTGGAATTTTTCGAGAACGTTCCGGCGATAAAGAGGATTTTGCAAGTTTTAAGCGATGTTGGACTTGGATATATCGAATTAGGACAATCTGCGAACACTTTTAGCGGCGGCGAGGCTCAAAGAGTGAAATTAGCGTATGAATTGGCGCGACCTCTTGGCAAGGCGGCAAATATTTACATTATGGACGAGCCGACGACGGGTTTGCACTTCGACGACGTTAAAAAATTAATCGACGTGATTCAGCGGCTTGTCAATCGCGGCGATACCGTCATTATCATTGAACACAATCTGGACGTGATAAAATGCGCTGATTACATTATCGATTTAGGGCAAGACGGCGGCGATAAGGGCGGCGAAGTCATTGCGAGCGGTACGCCTGAAGAAGTCGCCAACGTCGAAATTTCCTACACCGGACAAGCCCTTAAAAAAGTTTTGTGACAAAAAAAATTCCCTCCCGACGACTGAGAGGGATTTTTTTTATCTGATTCAAAAAAGTTTTACGCAAGAACACGAGCAAGACGCATGAATTCGGGATTGAGACGTTTTTTATTATTAACGGCGTCATGCAGATTAATTGAAACGACGTGCCCGCGATTGAAACCGAAAACAATATCACTCAAGCCGGAAATAATCGCAAGTGCCGCATGTTCGCCGAGACGACTTGCATTAACACGGTCGATAACAGTCGGCGAGCCGCCGCGCTGAATATGTCCGAGTTTGGAAACGCGAGTATCAAGCCCCGTCTTTTCAGCGATAACTTTGCCGATTTCATGACCTTTGCCCGCGCCCTCAGCCACGACGACGAGGATATAACGCTTGCCCGCGTCGTAAGCCTGTTTCATTTCGTCGCAAATTTCATCGAGGTCGTATTCTTCTTCAGGAACGAGAATATATTCCGCGCCGCCCGAAATGCCCGAAACCATAGCGAGCCAACCGCTATTACGTCCCATAACTTCAAGGACGATCGTTCTGCGGTGAGCCGACGCCGTGTCGCGCAGTTTGTTAATCGCGTCAATAATCGTATTCGCCGCCGTGTCGCAACCGATTGTATATTCAGAGCCCCAAACGTCGTTGTCAATCGTGCCGGGAAGTCCGACAATCGGAATGCCCGTTTCCTGACTGAGAATCGACGCGCCGCGAAGTGAACCGTCGCCGCCGACTACGACCAAGCCTTGAATGCCTCTGTCGACCAAATTTTTATAGCCGAGCATACGACCTTCGGGCGTCTGGAATCTTCTGCAACGAGCCGTTCCCAAGAATGTGCCGCCGCGCTGAATGATGTCGGCAACGTCTTTGGATTGCATCTCGAACATTTCTTCATCAAGCATACCGTGATAGCCGCCGCGAATTCCCCAGACTCTAACGCCGTGATGAAGTGCCGTACGAGTTACCGCACGAACTGCCGCGTTCATACCGGGACTATCGCCGCCGCTGGTCATTACTGCGATACTTTTTAACATAACCGAATCCCCTCCTGCCAAAATACCCTTTAACCGGCGTAATGTGCGCCGAAAATTTTTCCTTGCCAATGATAACACAAATTTTCAGAATTGCAAATATCACACGGCGGGCAACGCATAAAAATTTTTCTTGATTGACAGCGTAAAAACGAATTTGATATTATTCGCGTGGGAGGTTTTAACGATGAAACACGGCGCGATTTTCGACATGGACGGTACTCTTTTCGACACGGAGAAATTTTATTTTCAAGCGTGGCTCACGGCGGCGGAAGAATTCGGCGAAGAAAAAAATCCTGCCGTCGCTACTGCAGGTGCTGGCACAAATATGGGCGAACAGACGATTAAGGTTGTTAAAAAATTTTATCCGAACATTGACGCGGAAAAATATATCGCTCGTGTGCTTGAACTTGCTCGCGAAGTGCCAAAGAAAAATATTGAGTTAATGGCGGGCGTCGAGGAAATTTTGAAGTTTTTTCAAGCCGAAGGAATTTCAATGGCGGTTGCGAGTGCCGCGCCCGTCGAAGTTATCGAACAAAATTTGACGCGGACGAATCTGCGCGGCTACTTCAAAGTTTTAGTCGGCGGCGATAAAGTTTCAAATGGCAAGCCCGCGCCCGATATTTTCTTGATGACGGCTAAGGAATTAAATCTGGAGCCGAGCGATTGCTATATCTTCGAGGACAGTTTTAACGGGATAAGAGCGGCGGCGGCATCGGGCGGAGTTGCGATTATGATTCCCGACCAATTCAAACCGACCGAAGAAATTAAAAATCTCTGCGCGGCTATCTTTCCGAGTTTGATTGAGGCAAAGCAAGCGATTATGGAGGGCAAATTATAAATGAAAGTTGCAATAATCATGGGTAGCGATAGCGATTGGGGCGTTATGAAAGCGGCTGTCGAGACTTTGAAAAAATTTTCTGTCGAAGTTGAAGTAACGGTTGCCTCAGCTCACAGGACGCCGCAAAAAGTTCATGACTTCGTTAAAAATTCCGACGCTCAGATTTTCATAGCGGCGGCGGGTATGGCGGCACATTTAGCGGGAGTCGTCGCGAGTTTTACAACTAAGCCCGTTATCGGCGTCCCGATTAATTCCGAGCCGTTCAAAGGTTTGGATTCGCTCTTAAGTACCGTACAAATGCCGGGCGGAATTCCCGTTGCGACTATGGCGGTAAACGGCGCGAAAAATGCGGCTCTCTTCGCTACAGAAATTCTCGCGCTCCAAGACGACGAACTTGCAAAAAAATTAATCTCCTATCGCGAACAAATGGCGGCGGAGATTGAAATTAAAGATAAGGAACTAGGGGCGAGTTTCTAGGAACTAGTTCCTGCTAGTTCCTAAAAACTAGTTCCTAATTCCTAAAAAAAGGAGGCTTCATCATGAACACAAGGACACACGAAATTATTCGCGAGTATATCGGCGTATTGACGCACCAAGCACTTAATCGCGAATTGACCTGGACAACTGCCGTCGGCGATATGGAATATCGGTACATTATCAAATCGCTTGACGGAAAAGATTTGCTGGGAGTTTCTTATCGTATGCGTTCGATTGACAGCGTCGACCTCACCATTAACGGCGAGACTTTCCGCACGCGCAACAAGCCCATTATCGAGCGTGTCGGTATGCTCTTCCGAATCATCAATTACGACAGAAAAGATAACGTTATCAGCGACGCCACGATTCAATTCATGCGCCACTACGTCAACGAGAACAAGTAAGGAGGGCGCGAAATGTCAACGGTTGTTATAAGCGGTGCTCAATGGGGCGACGAAGGCAAGGGCAAAATCGTCGACTACTTGGCGCAACAGGCTGATACGGTTGTAAGATTTCAAGGCGGCTCCAACGCGGGACATACCGTCGCAGTCGGCGGCGAGGAATATAAACTTCGTCTCCTGCCGTCGGGAATTTTATATAAAGGCACGCTCTGCGTTATCGGCAACGGCGTCGTCGTAGATCCGCAAACTCTGCTTGAAGAAATTGACGGCATGAAAGCTCGCGGCGTCGATACTTCGGGGATTCGTCTTTCCAATCGCGCTCATGTCGTCATGCCCTGGCACAAACTTATTGACGAGCTCGGCGAGGCTCTGCGCGGCGAAAACAAAATCGGCACGACCAAACGCGGCATAGGTCCCTGTTATATCGATAAGGCGGACAGAATCGGTATTCGTATCTGTGATTTAATCGACGGCGAGGAATTTGCCGTTAAGGTTCGCGACGTGCTCAAGATTAAAAATTTGATTCTGGAAAAGGTTTACAATCACGCGCCGCTTGACGCCGACGAAATTATCCGCGAATATGAAGTTTACGCAGCGAGACTCCGCCCGTTTGTCTGCGATACAATTTCTTTGCTCAATGCCGAAATTGACGCGGGCAAGAAAGATTTGTTCGAGGGCGCACAGGCTACCATG